>JASJGJ010000059.1:0-4331 GCA_033791605.1 Porticoccus sp. | reverse complement strand
CCACAAAAATTCATTATTCGCTCTATACACTCATCTTGCCTGTCATCAGAACCACCACCTCTCACACCGACAATATCTTCAAACCTGACCACACAGATATTATCAGCATCAACCCATCCTTCCGATTTTCTTAGGATGTTTCGAAAACCCTCTATCTCGTATTGCCCGGACTGGTAACCATGTAGCAAAAGCAATATTCGTTCTTCCAGTGTTTTACCAACAAGTCCTTCTTTCCCGTAATGCCAAGTGGTACGGGGTACATAATGAGCCCAGGACAAGATGACATCTCGTGGGTCACGTATCATGTAGATTGTTTTGATTTCATGCTTGTCAAGCAACCATTGCATCTGATCTGAATATGGGAAGTGACCTCCCATATACTGCATGGTTTTTGTCTTGCGCATACCGGAAATTACCCATCGTCTCCTCACGACTGAAGGAATATCAAGACCTACATCAATCGCTTTGGATAGCGGATAACAGCCTCTCAGCATCTGCTTAATTAGCTTGTGTTTGCCATGTACATTGGTTGAAGAAAAGTTGATGCCTGAAAATTTGAACTCTGATAGTTCAAGCAATTTCACCAACAGATGCGTACCTGACTTTGGCAAAGAATTAACCATTAATTTCATTGTATTCTCGTTAATTATTTCCTTTAGAATCCTGGTTTTTAGATTCCACCGGTATTCCGATCAGAATACGACCATTTGCCTGGTATTGATCTGTTTCCCGAGCATGAATGTTAATCATGTTTCCATTTTACATTTACAGTTTGATATAAGATATGACCAGAGGAAGGATTAGGTGGTTGATAGCTTTACGGATTGTTAGAGTTTTTACAAATTGGCTATTGGACAATGATGAAAAAGAACCATTAGCGAAGTCAAACTTGGGAAGCAACATTGAAAATTACTGTTGTCACAGTTCATTTGAATGACTTTTCCGGCCTCAGTCGGACTCTGAAATCTTTAGAATTATCGGGGCAGATGAATCACCTCGAGTGGATCGTCATCGATGGTGGCAGCCAGTTAACAGATCGTGGCTTGTGCTTTAAACAGGTTAAGTCAATTGCGGATTACTTCATCTCGGAACCCGACAAAGGCATCTACGATGCAATGAATAAAGGTACTAGCCTAGCAACGGGGGATTATGTATTGTATCTAAATGCAGGTGATGAATTGCACCCCGATTTCGATGTTGAACATGCCAAGAAATCAGCTGCTGGGATTTTGCCGAACATGATCCTGGGTCGCTGCGAGGTTCGTTATCAGGACGGCTCTCAAATTAAGGTCAAAACTCGCTCTCCTTCATGGGCTTGGTACTGCATGCCCGCTTATCATCCCGCTATTCTTTTCCGACGTGATATTCTGGGTGACAATCCCTATGACACAACTTACAAATTGGCGGCTGATTATGATCTGGTTTGCCGGTTATTGGTCAATGACGCTCGTGTCACTCAGTTGGCATCTGTGATTTCTGTTTATCATCGCGGAGGGGTAAGTGATATCCAGGGTGATGCTGCACGCGAAGAGGAAAACCAGATCCGCTTAAAGTACTTTCAGATTCCGGTTTTCGTTGGCAATGGCATCAAGCGTTTTAAAAAAATGAATGCTAAACAATCACCGTTTTCAAAACTCACCCGTCTGTTACGTCGATGGGTATAACCGGTTAATTAAGGTAAAGCAGTGGAAAGAGTTGAAGATAAATTGCACGTACTTTGTATACCTGTTTCGCCAACAGGTATTGGCGATGTTTCCCGTTTATTTGCTGCCAAGCTGTTGGAAGAAAGCCTGCTAATAACTTTCGTCAACCCTTATGCTTGTGCCCTGGCCAAAAAGCATGCTGATTATATCCAGGTACTTGAATCGTTTGATATCGTAGCTTGTGATGGAATAGGTATGGTAAAAGCCGCCAGGGCAAGTGGGCTTAAGACGATCCAAAGGGAATCATTCGATTACACATCAATGGCTGATCCCGTATTCAAGTGGGCTGCTCAGAACGGTCAACGGCTTGGCCTGGTTGGTGGTAAGCCTGGTGTAGCGGACCAGGCAGCTTTATTGCTTAGGCGTAAATTTCCGGATTTACAGATTGTTGCCTGCTATTCAGGTTTTGGAGAAGGACCCGATGATGCTCGTCGGTTTTTTTCCAAAAACCACACCGAACTTGTAGTTTGTGGAATGGGCGCACCCCTGCAGGAAAGATACTTAATTCGTTTGGCAGCAGAAGGCTGGCACGGCATTGGGTTTACGTGTGGTGGATTTCTTGACCAACTCACTACAGGAGACAGCTATTACCCCAAGTGGGTTGACAAGTTTAATATTAGATTTTTATACCGCCTGGCCAAAGAGCCGGGCAGACTGTGGCGGCGTTACCTGATCGATTACCAGGTTTTTCTCAAGGGCTACAGCCGCCTACAATGGGAAATAATAAAATCGAAATTAGGAGTTGGGCAATCGCCTGATAAAGTCGAATGAAGAATCTGCAGACACAGCTTATGATTTTGATTTCATTTTTGCTGGCCTTTTATATGCGCTTTGATTCATTGCAATTGAATGCTGAATACGTAATTGCCTTGTTATTTGGACTGCTGACTTCAGCCGTCATCCTGCCAGCCACCGGCGCTTTCCGGCATGAATTCCGTTGGGCCTACTTGCGTAAAACGCGACGCCTCATTGCGGGCTGGGCACTTGTTGTTACATCGCTTGTTATTTTGGCAACAATGTTCAAAGTCACTTCTGACTATTCCAGAATCTGGTTCGCTTACTGGGTTTTGTTAGGTGGTGTTGGTCTGTTCATCAGCCAATTGATCGAACACGCTTGGCAGATACACAGAAGAAAACATTCAAAAACAACAAGACGCCTCGTTCTGGTAGGTGCTGGCAGCAATGGCAAACGTGTCGAGAAACGCATTTTGTCAGACCCCGATGGCGAGTTGCAGTTAGTAGCGCGTTTTGGTCACGTCCTGATTTCAAGAATCTTAAAAAAATAACGAAAAGTTTTACTTCCAGGTTTTAGGCCTTCTTCGATCTCATAATTTTTGTATGTCCATGTGGTTTGCATTATACTCAAGGCCATGCTGAGCAAAGGTTAGCCCCAGCAAACCTTCCAGAAAACCCTCCTCATTCTTAATTCATTCCAGGGTGTTACTGGTCATGTGGCACCGGTCTTTCTGATGGTGGGCATGACCTCATGGAATACCCACCGTCTATGGGGTCGTTTATTATTTGTAACAAGAGCATTTTGATTGTTTTTATCCAAGCCTGACTTGAAACCGATAATTTCATCGGCAACAAAATATAGTTACAAGGTAAGCATAAATTCCCTTTTTCCAATCTTAAATTAATCGACCCAGAAGTTACATGAACCAAAAAACTTAGGCTTGCCAAACAAAATATACTGGTTATATTATGATGACGTAAAAAGAGGTCAGCATGGAAAACATTTCACGCATAATACCATTTGAAGGGATGCTTCCTTGGAATCAGGTTTCTAAAAAAAATGACAAAGACTACAATAGAACCATCTCCCATGAGGGTGTGGACAAACTGATTCGACAGATTCACAATAGTAGCGGTCTTGTTGTTGATTACAGTGTATAAGCGGGGTAGATCTAATGGAACCCATCAGTTCAATCAACTTATTTCCTTTATCAGGTTTGAGCGTGCAGGCAAGGTGGCGGGTGGCATCGACACCACAAACGGCTCAAGACCTGAACGTAAGTGGTGTTGACCAGGTCCGGATCCATTCAGAAAATGCGACCTTACTCAATAAACTGCCTCAAGAACCGATAAATAATGTCAATAGTATCCTCCAGCAAATTAACACCCATGCACTTCAGTCGTTAGAGCTGGGACAAACCTTTGAAAACCGACAATTGTTACAGGCAGATGTTTCAGAAGATATATCAAGCCTGCGAACCATTCTTGATGAATTGTCCCAGGATGATCTGACACTGTTGGTTGCTCTTTTTCAGAACCAGCCACTGGTCGGCGCTGACAGCTTCAATACAGGTCAATCCAATTCAGACTTCTTCAATACAGATCAGGACATTTTTAATGCTTCTCTTTTATCAAATGGGGTATTTGAAAACTTATTTCGAATTGATGTCACATCTGAAACTGGTTCATTGATTGCCCTTGATATCACAGGGAATGTCCTTGATATTCTTTCCTCAAGAAATTTCGGATCAAGACTGCTTGAGTCCTTGCTGGAGAGCCTTACGAACACAAGTTTGAACACTGAGGAAGGTGACGTCTCTGAGCAGAACCAGGATGATACCACAGGGCAACTGAGCTCTAATGAATATGACTGGAACTGGTTTATCAAGTAGG
>JASJGJ010000058.1:0-16235 GCA_033791605.1 Porticoccus sp. | reverse complement strand
TGTATCGTATTGCACAGACAGCACTTTACCGTTCCATTCAAAATGCCAAGGCTGCGAGTTGTCAGCAGACGGTGCTTTAAGCCCGCCCTGTATAAGGATGTTAATAAGATCAATCGTAATCATGATGAGATTATGCTGGTGGACGAGGCTTGGGCCAAAAGATCAGTCCTCATAAAAGTATTACTAGTATATAGAGATGTTTGAAAGAATCGTTTTAGGGTTGGTGTATGAGGCAATAGGGGTGTCAGGTATATTTACATATTGCTTACCCAGCAGGGATTACTTGTTGATGTGGTTTGTTTTATTTTTAAAAACTATATAAATATCATGGTGTTATTGTAATTTTTTATTTTTGGCACACCTTGTGCATTATGATATTCAGTAACACAAGATCGTGCTTGAGAGTTTTCAAGAAAATGATTTTAGGTTTGATATAAATACTGATTAAATTTATCAAGGAGATATACATGAAAATGTCCACGCTATTTAAGCAACTAGCCGTAGGCGTAGGGTTTAGTACAGTTCTGGTCGGTTCAGCAATGGCGGGAACATTGATTACATCCTTCGATTACACACAAGAATTCGAGTTTGTTGATCCAATTACTCCTGCATCTGTTAACAAAGAAGGCACCACATCAGGTATAGATGATGTTAATGGTTACACTAAGTTGAGTTGGGGTACTGAATCCAATTCTTTTGATAAAATTAGCAGCTTAGTTATCAATGCAGAAGCGGGAGATAGCACTACACCAACTGGCGACTTAAGCCAAGGTAGTGTAACTACAGCGACTGACATTAATGCTATAGGTTTTGAGCTTGGCCCGAAGATTACTCATAACAACTTTGTGATCACTGGTAACTCTTTGACTAGTGCAACTGCGCAAGACAGTGTGATTTTGACACCTTTTGGCGGCGGTGCTGATCAATCTCAGGGAATTACTTTTGGAGTTCTGTTTGAAGAAACACCTAATGATCAGAGTCCTTGTAGTTCAGGTGCAGTGAATGCATTTGGTTGTGGTGACATCTTTGTACTGTCTGGTGGCTTACTTGGTGTACCCACTATCGTGAATAACGGTGAACTAGCATTCTTGATTGATAGCTTTGTTCGTGACGGCTACCTTTACCAAGTCTTTTTGAATACAGTAAGTGGTGCATTGGGTCAACTTTCAGATGTTGCTTGTGCTGAAGCTGGTGCTGATTCAGGTTGTATTGGATTCACTACTTTTGAAAATGAAAGTAACTCTTTCCAACTGCAGTTTGGAATCCTTTCCACAGAACACATCCCTGAGCCAGCAACACTTGGCTTATTGGCTGGAAGCCTATTGTTAATGGGTTTGGTTCGCCGCAAGAAAGTAAATGGTCTTTCTGCTTAAGATCATGTAAGTAGTAGTTTGTAGAACGGCGGCCAATAGGCCGCCGTTTTTCGTTTGGGCTTAGGTATTTTTTTGTAATTGTTATATAAATTTTATTTTTTAGTTCAATGTGCATTCACGCACAACTTTCAATTTGTTCATCTAGTCAGTTTGATTTACCCTTCTCAGGTTGATTTTTATTACCGTATACTTGGTGACTTGTAAGTTTATAGGCATAGTATCTTTAAGCTTTGGTTTAGGTGACTCCTTACTGTTGATTCAAAGGGAATTTTTTTATGGGTATTTATTTCCGAAATTGTGTTCTGGTTTTTTTTCTGTCTCTTTTATTGGCATGTTCTGACGACTCGTCTGGAGACAAGCAGGTTGAGGAGGCCAAGGCCTATTTGTCTGGAGGACAGAAAAACGCAGCGATTATCGAATTAAAGAATGCGCTGCAGAAAAACAGTAATAATCAGGAAGCTCGCTGGCTTTTAGGTCAGGCCTATTTTGATAAGAGTTTATATGCTGACGCTATTAAAGAGCTAACGAGAGCAAGAGAGCTTGGTAAGTCTGATGATGAGGTGTTACCGCTATTATCCCAGTCGCTATTAAGTGTGGGAGATATGGAAGCACTGAGTGCTATTTCAGTGGAAAATGTATCGGATAATACTCGTTCTTTTGTTCTAGCCTCTCAAGGTATGGCTGCCCTTAGGTCCGGTAAAGGGGTAGATAAAGCAGAAATACTCATTGATCAAGCTGTTGAGTCCCAGGCTACGGCATATGCATTAGAATCGAAAGCTCGGTTGATGGGTTATCAGGCAAAGGGTGACTGGACATCTGTGCGGACACAATTACAGAAAGTGTTTGAGGTTGACCCTGAGTATGCGCCAGCCTGGAGTTTACAAGGAGATATAGAGCTTCGTAGTTTGAAGCCAGAAATGGCGGAACAAGCATATACCCGGGCCATAAGTAGCAGTAATTTTCGATTGGAGGACTATTACAAGCGTGCTCTAGTTCGTTTTCAAATGGAGAACCTAGAAGGTGCAACTGAAGATATCAATGTGTTGGCTGCGCGTGCACCAAATAGTCTTAGTACACAATATTTACAAGGCATTCTTCATTTCCGTAATGGCAATATCAAGGATGCCATCACTGCGTTTGATGTCGCCCAAAATGATGAAGACCGTTACCCAATGGCACTGTTCTATCTTGCAACAGCCCATAATATGGAAGGCAATTTTTCACAGGCAGAAGATTTTGCCTATCGGTTTTTGGCAATTTCTCCGAATAATCCGGCTGGTCGAAAACTATTGGCAACCATGAAGTTGCAAAGTGGCGATAGTGTTGAGGCAGAGGCGTTGATAAGGCCTGTTGTCGCTATGGATGGTCAGGATGTTAATGCACTTAACCTATTGGCTAGTGCACTGCTTAAGCAGGGTAAAACTGATGAGGGGATAGAGCTCTTAACTAAAGTTACTCAATTACAGCCAAATTCTCCTGAAGCTAGGACTCGTCTAGGTGCCGGCTTATTGGCGAGCGGGGAAGTTTCTCATGGCCTAGAACACATTGAAGCTGCTTTAAAGTTGGACCCCTCATTTCAGCAAGCTGATCTGCTGTTGGTCTCAGCATTTTTGAGACAAAGAGATTTCGAGGGTGCTTTAAAGGCTGTGGATGAATTTGAAAAGAAAAACCCGGATAGTTCAATCCCTCATAATTTGCGTGGCCAAGTTTATATGGCTGCTGACAGGGCGAATGATGCGAAGATTGCATTTGAAAAAGCGCTGGAAATTTCTCCTGGAGACCTGACTGTTATCCAGAACCTTGCTTTTTTAGCGATTCAGGATAAAGACTTGAGCTTAGCTCACAGCTATTATCTTAAAGCTTTAGAGCATCACACAGACTATTTGCCTGTTATGTTAAAGCTTGCGGCTTTAGCGGACATACAGGGAAATACGGATGAAATGGTCAAATGGTTAGAGCAGGCAATGGTCGCGCACCCGAAAGAGGTGCAGCCTAGAGTAATGTTATCCCGTTACTATTTGAGTCGAGGTAAGCCAGAGCAGGTTCCTATTTTGATTGGTGGGCTGGAATCATCGCTCAAAAAGCAACCCGATGTTCTTAATGTTGTTGGTTTGTCTCATTTACAGCGAAATGAATTTCTCGATGCAAAAGCTGTTTTTGGGCAATTGTCCCCACTACGCCGAGATGCCCCTCAGCCTCATCATCATATGGGTCTTGCACTTTTGGGCCTAGGTGAGAAAGAGGATGCAAAAACAGAGTTTGAGAAAGCATTGGAGATTTCTCCGTCCTATATAGAGCCTCGAATAGAACTGATTCGATTGCTGTTACAGCGTTCGGATAAAGATGCTGTTCTAGAGAATTTGGCTATTTTGAAAGAGTTGTCACCAGAGCACCCAGAAGTTATTCAATTGGATGCGGTGCGTGCTCGGTTGGATGGCAATCAAAAAGAAGCTTTGGTGTTAACCCAATCTGCTTTTGATAAGGCACCTACTACCCGAAATATGCTGGTGTTAGTTCAACAAAACTGGAGTATGGGTGAGAAAATACAGGCTGAAAATATACTGGAAAATTGGTTGAAAGAGCACCCAAAAGATGTCTTGGCTCACTTGGAGTTGGCTGATATGTATTTGGGGCAGGGCGAGGAGGTTAAAGCGGGTGATGAGTATAGTAAGGTTTTAGACCTTCAAAATAATAATCCGTTAGCTTTAAATAATTTAGCTTGGTTGTTGCGCGATAAAAAAACAAAACAAGCATTAGAATATGCTGAGCGTGCTGTTGAGCATAGCCAAGAGTCACCTTTGGCGTTAGATACCCTCGCGGTTGTTCTACTTAAAAATAATGAGTTAACTAAAGCGCAGCGCACTATTGAAAGAGCTATAAAGAAAAATTCAACGAATCCTTCTATCAAGTATCACAGTGCCATGATTAATGCAGCTGCTGGCGATAAGGCCAAGGCAAAAAAAGAATTAATAGCGCTTTTATCTGAAAAGGATGATTTTCCTGAAAGAAAAGAAGCAGAGCAGCTGTTAAAGCAGCTCTAACAATAACTTTTATTGGTCATACATTTTATAGAGTAAGAAAAAACCAGCCAATTCGGTTGGTTTTTTTTAGGGTCTTGGGGTGGCCAGTTTGGGTGAGGGGCTTTTTCTACGAAAGATGAGTATCAATAAAGCTGGAAGTAACAGTAAGTCAAAAATTAAAGCAGAAAGTAGACCTACGCTAGTTAAAGCGCCAAAGTGACCCATAGGTACAAAAGCACTGGCAAGTAATAAAAGGAATTGAGAGCAAAGAATGAGGGTGGTCGTCATGACTGCTCGACCTGCTTGATGGTAGGTTCGTGCCAAGGCAAAAACGGGATGAACACCGTTTCTAACTCGATGGATAAATCCGTGATAAATATGGATGGTATCATCAATCGCAATCCCCACTGCAACACTGGCAATCATTGCCGTCGCCATATCAAGCCATATGCCTAATCCGCCCATAATAATAAAAATAAGTAAGACGGGTGATAGGTTGGGGATCATACAAATCAAAGTATCTTTGACCGAACGCCACAGCACCAGCATGAGCAGAAATATAAGCAGCAGTGCTCCGCCAAGACTGTAAATTTGTCCTTTAATTAGTAGTGTTTCTTGATCGGCAAATAAACGGCCTGCTCCCGTTATTGTCCACTTAGATTCAGTGGGTGGGTTTTTGATAAGAAATTGTTCGATTCTCTCCATCAGGTCGCTGATTTGATTTGCGCCATGGACATTAACATTCATGGCTACTCTGGCCTGTTGGTAATCCTCGCCAATAAAATCGAACATGTCCTGGCCGTCATAGACAAATAGATATTGGCTGATGAGATCAGAATTATCTGGAATGGTTAGAAATTCATTTTGTTGTGCATGAAAGCCCCAGTTCATTTCTTCTATAAAATCAGCAACAGAAATGGCCTTATCTACCTCGGGTTGTTTTTCGAGCCAAAGTTGAAGGTCTTTCAAATAGCGAAGATATTCGGGCTGGATTAATGTGTCAGGTTCATCAGCTTGAAAAATAATTTCCAAGGGTGTTGTTCCCACAAGTTTTTCTTCAACGTGATCTGTTGCGATTCTGAGCGGGTGAGTGGGTAGAAAAAATTCCTGAATATTTGTTTCAACCTGTACTTTGAATATGTATGGGGCTGTTAAAGAAAGCATAATAAAAACAGTGCATATAACCCATAAAGGGTATCTTATCCCCAGATGAAAGAGTTTATTTACCATGGCATCCATCAACGCTAATCCGGATTTTCGGCTTGGCCAGTGGTGAGTATCAAAACGCGAAAAGATGGGGGGAAGTATGTGGATAACAATCAGGTATATTAGTAAAACACCGACAGCAGCGGTGAGTCCAAAAACGCTAATGGGTGGAATTGGGCTGAGTCCCAGGGAAGCCAGGCCAGCCGATGTTGTCAGTGCGCTAAAGAAGGCTGGTCGCCGAATTTCTTCAAGTGCTACTTGTACCCGCTCTCGTCCTGAAAAACCTCTCTTGGAAGCGTAGTGGAGGGCATTAAACAAATGAACCAATGCCGCGATAGTTAATGCAGATAAGAGCGGTGGAATAATACCCGAGATAGAGTTAAAGGGTTGTTGGAATAAAACATAAAATGCGATGGTTGAGCTGACAACAGCACCTGTTGTGACACCGGTAACAATTACCGCAATGACGCGGTGGAACAACCACCAAATCAGCAGCAGTCCGACAACAACTGTGGCTGGAATAAAAATCATGTTATCCCTGAGAATTGCTCTCATTTGTGCTACATCTGTGGCAATTTCGCCGGCCATGACGGAGAGATAGCCATCAAGCTTATGTGCTTTCACAATGCTCAGGATTTCTTCTTCTAGTGCAAGGTGTCGAATGCTGTCATTCAGGGCTTGGGGGATAATGACCATCGCTATGGCTGAGCCATCTTCTGCTACCAATGAGTTTCTTGCAAAACGATCAGAAATGACGTGTTCCATTCGCTCTTTAGGTAGAGATTCTTCTAATACATCCACGTCAATTAAGGGTGCAACCAGAAAACCATCATCTGAACCGCTGATATGGTCCTGACGAGTTAGGCTGAGCACGTCATCAATTAATTCGTGTCGATCGAAAGATTCTCCAAGTTCATGGTAGGCCTTTAAGAAACCATCGGAAAAAAGTGCGACACCCTCGAACAACAGGATAATGACCTCATCGTCTGGAAAGACTTGGCGTATCTGGTTGTCAAAAACAACTGATGGTTCGTCTGAGGGTAAGAATGTTTTTGGAGCGTTATTGATGTTGAGGTTGGGTAAAAGAACATTGGGTAAAATAGCGACAACAAGTAGACAAAAAAAGCTGAAATAAAGCTTCCAGGGCAATCTGGAAATTCGGCCGGTTAACTTTAGGTCATCTTCTGTGAATAACAGGAGCTCTACAATATTCTCACCGTCGACGTGACGATGGCAGGCATGTAATTCAGCTTTTTTTTCAGTGCCCGCCTTTTGTTGGATCTGTACTTCAGCTTTGGGGATATTTTTGTCGTGGTCCGCCCCTAGCTTGTCTTTGTTGAGGTAATCTCGAAGCTGATGCTTGCTCAACCCTTTTATTACATCCATTAGTGGGGTTGATATGATATCGCTCGGATCGTCGTACCCTAAACGTGAAGCAAAAGCGCTATTGGCAAAGACAATAATACCGTCATCCAGAATAGCCATGGCTTTACGCTCATTGGCTAATTTCTGGCGGTATTGTGAAGGCCCTGTATTAATAGTTGTATTCCATATAGCGACACCCCTTGGTGAATAAGCTCACACTAAAATAGTGGTTAGAATGATACTCTCCATCCCAAGGTTACAATGGAGTTGTCTTGATAAAATCCTCCTGGGGTGCCTTTATCGCCATCAAAAAAGTGTAGTTCAAGATAGAGCTCTTGAGACTCCCAGCCTGTGAAGGCAATTTCGGGATTCAGATAAACGTCTTTTTCATCCAGTCCCACATAAAAGCGAGTTTTTGCTCTCCAGCGATTGTTCGCAAACGGAACTTCATAGGTACCGTTAAAGGTATATGATTCTGCACGATCCATCACAAGGGGTGCGCGCATCAGTTTTGTACCTGTGAGCTGAAGGTTTAATCGGCTATCGCCATCACCGGGAAATAGCTCCAATGCAGCACCCCAATTCACACTTTTAACGGTGGTATAGACGCCGTTCTTTTGGGTAACGGGTGTATCGCTTAACCAGGAAGCTTCAAATTTTACTGTTCCACCCAAGGCTTCAAATCCCACATCACCGCCGATGATCCAGGTTCTTGGGTATTCGCCCTCAATAGTGTTTGTTGCGGGGTTATAGCTAAAGTAAGGAAGTGTTTGGCGGCCTTTTTGGACAGATAAAGCATAATCCAACGCGGAGCCAATGCTGCTGAAACGTAGACCAAACCCACCTTCAGAGTCAGGTGTGTTTTCCCGAATGGGGGCATTTTTTACCACAGCTTCTATGGCGGCACTGGTTTCTAAGCCGAGGATTTCCCCTGATTGGCGATTTACTGGATACCAAGTGCTATCTTTGTCTGAAAGTTGAGCTTCTCTAAAATCAGGATAAAGGACTAGGTCAAGTTTTTTATCGCCAAAAAAATGTTCCAGCCTGAGAGCGAGAGAAGCTAATCGTCTATCCTCAAGGTCGTCAATAATAAAACGTCTCAAGTCTTGGGTGCTGAGCCGGTCAGTGGGAGGGAATTCGTCGATACGTCCCCACAGAATTTTTTGTGCCCCTAGGGTGACGGTAGACTTCTTTCCTTTATAGCGGAGGTAGGTCTCATCATAGTCGAGATCCATATCTCCCCAGTCATCACGACCAGTTTCAAAATAACCATCAGCGCGAGCCGATACCTTTATCTCCCATTCGGGAGATGGTGACCATTCAAATGTAGCGAGGCCGTGGCCGTAGCCCTGGCTGTTTTTCCCTGAGTGACCCTGAGCGAAGTGACCATACTCAATCCACAGTTGGTCCACTTTTAGGCTTGGGGCAGAGGCAAGGGCGGGGGCTTCGTTGAAAGAAGGCCGTTCGTACTCATCACTCTCTTCGATTGACAGAATGTTAGACCCTTCATCCATCGGCACCAAATAATCATCGATAGTGTCAGGTTTGTCTTCCTCTATAGTGAGTAGTTCATCATCATCTCCAGATAGCTCTAATAGGCTGTCTTCGTCTGATTCATCCATTATCAGCAGTTCACTATCTTCATCGTCTATCATCAAAATATCATCATCTGCTTGGCTAGCCGAACAAAAGTGAAGTGCCAGTAGAGTAAAAATGGTTGATGTGATTTTGTACTGAATGGGTCTCATCTAGTCTATTCCTTTAATTTTCTTCCGCTTGGGGGCGAAATGGTATTTCTCGGCTATCATCCGATAAACCCCTTTGGCTGAACAGAGTATCGGGTATGCCCTGATCATACTTTATGTGGGTGGTGGCTAGCTTAGTACTGTGTCCTGTTTTTAAGTTATACATGGTGCTATCAAATATCGTCCAGTAACCCTGCACTTTTTTTATTTTTCTCGCTTTTAAGCGTTTGATAGGCTCTGTTTTATTGTTTTCATAGTAATCAATACGTAAGGGAATATATATCCTAGGGTGAATGCAACTAATACGCTTTGAATAGATAGAATTGGTCTTTTTTACTGGGATACTTTCGAGCAGGGTACATTCGATGCCACTGACTTTATCCTTTCCAAGAATGCGGTGATTATCCATATTCACTTCGCGGTCAGTCAAATCCTCATATTGGAAGTCTGAGCCAACAAAGCGGCCACCCTTTCGTGAAGACGAAATGCGGCGGACTCTGTCTAATGCGGGAAGGTAGAGCCACTGGTCACTTTCGTCACCAATGTAATCTTTGGTGAGTAATCCAGTTTTCTCTACATTACTGGGTTTAATAAAACGTAGTAGTGTCCAGCGTTCAGCAGCTCCTTTATCTTTTGCATAGCTGTATAGGATTCGTTGTTTGGGTTTTTTCCCTTTGCGGGCAAGCAGCATTTCTACTCTTGAACTGGCATCACCACTTGTTGATTGATCGTAGACGGCTTGGGCAAGTCTGTGTCCATCATGAGCACTGGCGGGCGGTTCTGAGGAGGCTTGCGTGACACTGAAAACAAATGACGCCAGTGCTGCTGCGCATAAATAATTGTAATACGAGAAGGCCATTTTGGCAGTACTCACTCCATCGCCCCTGATGGGCTAATACAGACCATTCTATCTGGCAAACTCATTTACTCAAACTCTGGTTTAAAGAGTTGTGACGTTAGGAGCATGTATTTTTCTTTTGCGGGGTAAAACCTAGGGGTTTTTTTCGGGAGAGGGTTTTTTGTCGGGTGATATTTGCCCGGAATCTGGAGCTGTGGAGCCGGTCTCTATCCAAAGCCGGTACTCTGGGAATGCTTCACAAACAGCAACAATATGGTCTTCGTTAACCTTTTGCTTGGCATAACGAACATTTCGCCAGGTATCACGATCAATACCGGTCTTGTCTTCCAGTTTGTTGGGCATGCCCCTAATCTCTAATAGTCCTCGGACTCGATCACCAATATTCATAAAATATAAATAATACTCTGTACTATTGACATAAAACCTGTGTTAGCGTGTAATTGTTACAATATATGTTGTTGTGTTTTTTTGATTCTATTTGACGCAGTGATAAATCACAAATGGAACTTGATAGAAAAATAAATCTTGTCGCTATTCCCCCGCTTCTTTCACAGGTGCGTTTTGCTGAACTTGTTGGGAAAGAGCCTAAAACCATTCGCTCCTGGGTGATCACCAAAGCCATACCTACCGTTAAAGTAGGTGGATCTCGAATGATTAATATCGAGCAGTTGAAAAATGATCTAGGGGTAGGAAAGAAAGTTTTTATCGCGGGCGATTATCAGGATGATTAAAATTTTCAGTTGATAGTGGACTGCGATAGGTGGCTGAAAAAATGGAGAAAATACTAATATGGATTTTATGGCATTACTTTTGGTTATCGTGGCTTTTTATATTGTTGTTTTTCATATTTCGGATAAGTATATGTTGCCAAAACTGGATAGATATTTGGATTCCCGTAATAAAAAGTCTAATAAAAAGTAGGATGGTTAGAGTTTTTTCATACAGTTATCGGTCAGGAACAGAACACCTTGCTGATAAAAAAGCTCGACAGGAGTAACAATAGCCGAAGCCAAAATTGAAGATTTTTTTTGTCATGACCTAAGGCGTCATTGCGAAATATTTACATCTATCATCGTAAGTAGTTCAAAATAATTACCCAAGTATATGTTGGCCCCAAAAGGCCATGCCTCCTAAGTTTACAAATTGCCTCGTTTGATTCTGATTAAAGTTTAACATCCAGCAACAGTAGGTTTTCTCGTTGCTCAAGGATAAAGCGAGGGAATCCGGCTTAATCCAGCGCAGCCCTTTTCTGGGCGATTTTTAAACAAAAATGGCTATAAAAAATAAATATGGTTCACAAGGATTGAATCTTTAAATGATAATAGTTATCATTAGTGTTATCATTTATCCGTTAAAGAAAAAGTGAATTTACATGACGAATATCTCTGGTGTATTGATTATGGGCGGCCCCATCGTCTGGCTTTTATTTCTTTTCTCTGTCATCGCGCTGACGATTATTTTGTTGAAATCGTGGCAATTTTGGCAGTTGCGTCAAAACTCAAAGGCCACTGTAGAGCAAGCTCTGTCTAGGTTGGAAGAAGGCCGGCGCTCTCAGGCCATCATGCTGGTAAACGGGCAGACTAATACCCGTGCAAGTCTTTTTGCTCAGGCGCTGCACCTCTTTGATGATTGCAGCTTTTCGTTTGCCGAAGCAAAAGATGAAATCATGCGCAGGGCAAGGCTTGCCATTGCTAGGTTAGGCTATTATTTACGGGCTCTTGAGGTGATTGCTTCTCTGGCGCCGTTACTAGGCCTGCTTGGCACAGTGATGGGAATGATAGAAGCGTTTCAGGCTATGGAAGCAGCTGGTAGCCAGGTCAATCCATCTGTTCTTTCAGGTGGTATATGGAAAGCATTGCTAACGACGGCCATAGGTGTGGCGGTAGCTATTCCCGTATCAATTATACATAGCTGGTTTGAACGCAAAATCGAGGTTCAGGCCACGCTTGTTCAAGACGACCTAGAAAAGCTATTCACATTGGAGAAGCAAAAAGACTTCAATCGGTCTCCCCGTGAAGTTGAGGCTGGAGTCCAGTGATTAGTTCGCTTTACACCCCAAAACCTAAGAAGCCTGTCAGTCTGACAGCGTTGATTGATGTGGTATTTATTTTATTGTTGTTTTTTATGCTGTCATCGTCTTTTAGTCGTTGGCAGGGGGTTGATCTCATGTCACCTCTGGCTAATGAAAAGGTCTCTGGGGGTAAACCTAACCTCATTAGACTTTTCAAAACAGGCGTAATGTCAATTTATAGTAAGCCTGACATTTCACTCACTGAAACCAATATTAGCTCAATGATCGATGAGACTAAGCCGTCTATTCTTCTTCCGGACTCGGATGTAGATGTTCAGCTAATTGTTTCGACTCTGGAGCAGTTAAGTAATCTTGACGTTCAAAATTTGTCGTTGGGAAGCAGTCTTCCTGCAGCTGCAAAGCAACCTTGATACAGGCTGCATGATGAACATGTTAACCCCAATAAGAAAATCCAGAAGTGCAGAAGACAATATGATCCCAATGATCAATATTGTTTTTCTATTGCTGATTTTTTTTATGATCGCTGGTCAGATAACGTCAGTTCAAAATCAAGATATTGTGTTACCTAAAACAGTGTCTGGTGTGCCAATTGTTGAACGTAAAGTGACACTTCAACTTACTGAAAAAAATAAACTTTTCTTTAATGGAATCCCAGTTCTACTTGATGATATCAACAATAAATTTGATGCCCTAGATACGAACGAAGTCAGTGTTTCGTTGCAAGCTGACAGCCGTATTAAGGCTGTAGATCTGGACAAGATTTTAACGGTTCTCCGTGCTAGGAAAATTGCCAAAGTGACCCTTTATACAGAACAAAAGGGGCCGGAGTAATGCGTAATTGGCAATGGGCTCTGGCCTTTGTTCTATCCCTCATTATCCATGGCGCGATAGCGGGCCTCTACTGGCGGGCCGAAGCCCCAGAGCAGTTTGGTGCCGCAGGGTTGGGCGAGGGTGGCATTGAAGTCGGTCTAGGTATGCAGGGCTCCTATGTAGAGGTGGAGCCTCCTGCCCATAAAGAACCCAGCGAAAGTGCTGAGCCAGAACCAAAAAACGAAGTTCAAGAAATAGAGGAGACTTTAACTGAGCGGCCTGAAGCCCTTGCGCAAGAACAGCCCGCTGTTATCGATACTCCGAGTGATGATGTGGTTGAGGTTTCTGCAGAGTCTTTGCCTGAAATCGATGCTGTGGCGACAGCAGAACTTTTACCCAATGCGATTCTGTCCGATGCAGAAATAGCCCGCCCGCCGAGCTTGGAGCGCCCGAAGACTGAGGATATCCCAGATGAAACGTTGTCGACTCAAAAAACTTCTATCAATGCTGATAGTCGCGATGAAACAGAACCGTTAAACAAAGCGAGCTCGAACATAGCGATGAATAATGCCACGGGCATTGCCAATAATCGCCCCGTGGGGGGGAAGATGGGTAATGCGCAAACGTATTTGGGGCATTTAATGGCCTGGCTCAATAACTACAAACAATACCCGACAGAGGCCAAGAAACATAAACAGCAAGGCACGGTAAAGCTCCAGTTCACCATTGATCGTCAAGGCCAGATATTAGATTACAAAATTAAAGAAAGCTCGGGCAATCCCGTGCTTGATGCAGCAGCGATAGACATGCTTAAGGCTGCGGCTCCTTTACCGGCTATGCCAGATGACTTTTATCCCAATCGCGGGCAAATGCCTTTGGTTATACCTATTGAATATTCGTTGATAACCAATCGATCACTATAAACCACTTACTTTGAATTACTTATATAGGAGCACTTAGCAATATGGACCAGAAGCTATTAAATATGAAAAAGAAACCTTTAGCTGAAAAACTCAGTTTTAGGAAACCAGGGGTTAGACATGCCACCACAGCACTGATGGGCATTCCTGTATTTATGCTGAGTGCTGCTGCTTTTTCTCAAGATAACGAAGCTCCCCTTGAGCTGGAGACGTTGCAAATTGAAGAGCGCACGGTTGATACCAATCCCTATGCAGAAAAAGGTGCGCCCTACAAGGCAAAAATATCGGGTGATAGACGCCATGTAAAAGATCTGGCTGATACCCCACAAACAATTAGCGTAATTACTCAGACAGCCATTAAGGATTCAGGTAAAACAGATTTGCGCGATATTCTTGCATCACAACCTGGTATCACACTTGGTACGGGCGAAAATGGTAATGCCTTTGGAGACCGCTATATTATTCGTGGTTACGAAGCGCGCAGTGATGTGTTTGTTGATGGCTTACGCGACCCCGGGATGACAACCCGTGAAAGTTTTGCCGTAGAGCAGGTTGAAGTAACTAAAGGACCAAGTTCTACCTTTGCTGGTCGTGGATCAACGGGCGGTGCTGTAAATGGCATTACAAAACAGGCAAGTACCGAATATGATTTTACTAAGGTTGAGGCAGGGGCGGGAACCGATAATTTTGGTCGTGTTACGCTGGATGCCAACCAGCGCCTGACAGACGACTGGGCTATTCGTATTAACGCCCTGAAAAGTAAAAAGGATATTCCTGACCGTGATCCCGCTGAGAAAGAGCGAACAGGTGTTGCACTTTCAACGAGTTATCAGGCAACAGAAAAACTCGATATTATGGCCGATTACTACTACTTAAAGGGAGAAGATGTACCTGACCTAGGTACTTACCATATTACCGATAGGGCAATTGACAGCCATATTCCCAGCTATGTGCAGTCGACAGATTTTCTCGATTCAAAAGTTAATGTATCCACCTTGCGTGTGGGTTATGACATTAATGACAGTATCAGGGTAGAAAATGCTACCCGTTACGGCACAACTAAAAATGGTTATGTCACAACAGGCGCCACAGGAACTGTTCGAGATACCAGTGAACCAACCATTGCCCTAGACTCTCGCCCTCATACCGGCTGGCAAGATATTGAGTATTTTACTAATCAGTTAAATACGTTCTGGGATACCGAGATTTCTGATAACCGGCATCAGTTTATTTTTGGTGCAGAGTATTCGAGTATTAATGTAACAAATGGTTTTTATGATTACGTCAATGGCCCAACAAATTGTGTCGTGTCTGGCCGCGGTGGTTTTTCTCCTGGTTTTTGTATTCAGGATACCAGTGGTAATCAAATAGCTGATATTAATCATCTGACTAACCGATCAATTACTAAAGGCGGCAAAGATTCTGATTTTTCTGTAGACACTATCTCGCTATCCATCATGGATACTATTACGTTTAATGATCATTGGTCGTTGTTTTTAGGCGTGCGAGTGGATGACTTTGATTATGACAATAGTGTAGGAAGTACTGACCCAGAGAAGTTTAGCTACGATGACACCTTGTGGAATGGGCATATTGGCGTTGTTTACAACTTCAATGAAGATGCCAATGTTTATCTGACCTATAGCACGTCAAGCAATATTAATGGTGGCGAGTCGGATGTGGGCGGTAGTTGTGGTTACGGCGGACTCTGTGGTGACGACAATCAGCAGGTGAAAGACAGTGAGCCAGAAGACTCAGAAAACATTGAGTTGGGTGCTAAGTGGAATCTGTTTGGTGACCGACTGTTATTGACAGCTGCTGTTTTCCAAGTGACCAAAGATGATGTGATGGAAAGTGTTGGTGACGATGACTATGCTGCAACAGGTAATTTGAACACGGGTAAGAATCGTGTGAAAGGTACTGAAATCTCGGCTGTTGGTAATATCACTGAGAAGCTCAGTGTTCAATTTGGAGCAACGGTAATGAAGGCCGAGATTCTCGATTCCTATAACGCAGAGGATGAAGGTAAATCTTTGGCAAACTTTGCAGACAATAGCGCTTATTTACAATTGCGCTATCAAACAACGCCAGATTTTTCTTTTGGTGGTGCCGCTACCTACTCAAGCAAATCTTTCACAGGGCAACCGGATAGCGCAGAAGGCAGTTATGAATTGCCAAGCTACACAGTGTATGACCTCTTTGCGAACTACAACTTTACTGAACAGCTGAGTTTGCGTTTGAATGTGGGTAACCTGACAGATAAAGATTATTATCTTGCGGGCTATCGTAGCGGTGCGTTTACTTACATTGGTGATAGACGCAATGCCCAGCTCACTGTTGCTTATGAGTTTTAACTGAGTGAGTTAGCTTGCGCATTTGAATACGATGAATGTTCTGGGTAAATAAGTATCTACCCAGAGCATTCATTTTTCTTTTATTGACTAGGATTGGCAGGTGCAAAAATGAGTGTTCATGTAGGGGCGCTGCCTAGGCTGGAGTCAAGAAGTCCACTCGATCATATACCCACGGAAATAGTTGCGGTGCATGATTATGAACGTTTGGCAAAAAACTTTATTCCTCATGCTGTCTATGAATATATTGCAGGTGGTTCTGGTGATGAGCTGACCCTAAAAAGCAACCGCACATCATTTGATAGTCTTAAGTTGTATAGCCGTGTTTTACAAGATGTAAGCCAAGGAGCCACAGAGCTATCGCTCTTGGGAAAAGATTTTCGCCACCCCATTTTATTGGCGCCAGTTGCCCACCAAAAACTGGTACACAGTGAAGGGGAGTTAGCCAGTGCGGCGGCAGCTGAAGCTATGAATGCCGGTTTCGTTGCCAGTACCTTGTCATCCGTTTCCCTGGAAGATATTGCACAGAGAGCCGGTAGTAACAAATGGTTTCA
>JASJGJ010000057.1:0-53230 GCA_033791605.1 Porticoccus sp. | reverse complement strand
GACATGGTGGATGAGCATGCTGCCATCAGTGACGGTGATGAAGTGGCGCTGTTTCCTCCGGTGACAGGAGGATGATTTTCATTTCTGTGCAGGAACAGGATTTCGATGTTGGCGAGGACTATCGTCAGTTACAAAAAGCAGGTTCTGAGGTTAATAGTACAGAGATTGGTGGTATTGCGATCTTTACGGGGCAAGTTCGCGACCTTGCAGATCGCCCGCTAAAGTATCTGCGCCTTGAGCACTATCCAGGTATGACGGAAAAATCCCTTCAGCAAACTGCCGAGAGGGCAGCCGAACGCTGGCCGGTGATAGACATTCGAGTTATTCATCGCATCGGTGATTTGTCCCCCAGTGAGCAAATTGTATTGGTGGGGGTGAGTAGTGCCCACCGCGATGCGGCGTTTGCTGCCTGTGAATTTATGATGGATATTCTAAAAACCAGTGCGCCATTTTGGAAAAAAGAACAGTATGTGGATGGCAACAGTGGCTGGGTCGATGCCAAAGATGTAGATCAGCAGCGTGCTGAACGCTGGCAAAGTGGAGATTAATTCTCCTGTGCATCATTTATTCATAGCGCATTCAAAATTTTTTATTACCTGTGTTTTTTTATTACAGTTTTTGGGGATTCAAAATACGACAGCTGACACTCTGAGCATTGCCGTCGCTAGTAATTTTCGTTCCGTGATGGAGCAATTAAGCGAAGCATTTAATGAGCAGCGAGGGGATAACCAAGTTGATCATCAAATTAATATCAGTAGTGCTTCCTCGGGTATTCTCTATGCCCAGATTCTACGGGGCGCGCCATTCCAACTCTTTTTTTCTGCCAATGAATCTTACCCCGAAAAGTTAGTGGCCAGCGGCCATGGAGTGGCTGATACATTGGCAACCTATGCCATTGGAACATTGGTGATGGTTTCACGTGGTGAACGCGAGGTTTCAGAAGCCAAGAGTCCAAAAGAAATTTTATCCAAGGCTAAACGTATCGCTATTGCCAACCCACGGACAGCACCCTACGGCATAGCAGCTATAGAAGCGCTAGAAAGCCTAGGTGTTGCTCATGAACGTCAGCCAACACTTGTGGTAGGAAATAATATTGCCCAAGCATGGCAGTTTTTTCATAGTGACAATGTCGATGTGGCGATAGTTGCCGCATCGTTGGTTAATTCAGTTGAACGGATTGAGAAAAAATATAATTCGGATGTTGGTTTAACGGGGCCTGATGGTAAAGAAAAGCAACAAAGCCTACGGATTGTTGACCTCTCATCGTATTTGAAACACCCTGTTCGGCAGGGTCGGGTAGCGATTAAGCCGATGCTTCCATTAGCCCAGGAATTTTTGGACTTTATGCGTACGTCAGTAGCAGAAAAAATAATAACGGAGGGTGGTTATTTACTGCCTGTGCCGGCTGATACAAAAAGTTCTATGAATGCTGTCATTATCCCCCCCATAATGAGCCCATGAATCTGCTGACTTCGGATATCACAGCACTTTGGTTGACGCTGCAATTGGCGGCAGTAACCACCGTTATTTTGATGGTGGTGGGTGCTCCTCTGGCTTGGTGGTTGTCGCGCTCTACATCTCGGTTTGCCAGCGTGGTGGAAGCGACAGTGGCTTTGCCGCTGATATTGCCACCTACGGTCATAGGTTTTTATCTACTGATTGCATTCTCTCCCGATAATTTTTTTGGTGGTAATTGGCTAGCTTTAACTGGGCATTCATTAGCTTTTACCTTTAGTGGTTTGGTGGTGGGCTCGGTGATTTATTCACTGCCCTTTGTGGTGCAGCCATTGCAAACCGGTTTTCAGCATTTTGATCATAAATTACTGGAAGCAGCAGAGACTATGGGTGCAGGTATTCTAGATCGCTTCTTCAATTTAATTATTCCACTGACGCGCCGTGCGTTTGCTACAGCCGCACTGCTTGGCTTTGCCCATACCATGGGTGAATTTGGTGTGGTGTTGATGATTGGTGGCAATATCCCCGGTGAGACGCAAGTCTTGTCCATTGCTTTATATGATCATGTTGAAGCACTGGATTATCATCGCGCCCATTGGTTGGCGGGTGGTTTGCTCGTCTTTAGCTTCGTGTTACTGATACTGCTCTATGGTTTTAATCGCCATAAATTAACCAATAGGGTGGGTTGAAGTGGCTGTGGATAAAGAAAAGAAAATACAGCTGGTGGTAGAGCATTCCTTTGTTCAAAAGGACGGTGTTCAAAAGAGATGTGTTCAAACAGGCAGTACTCAAGAGGCCGATTTTTCTTTGGCGATAAAGACTCAGCTGCCAAGCAAGGGTATCACGGCCATCTATGGTCCGTCTGGATGTGGTAAAACCACGTTGCTGCGATGTATAGTCGGATTGGAGCAGCCGACGATCAGTCGGATAAACATAGGCGGTCACGATATTGGTGGCTTGCCGGTAAAACAGCGTCAACTGGGTTATGTGTTCCAAGAGAACCGCTTGTTTCCGCACCTTAGTGTTGGTGGGAATCTTGATTTTGCCCACAATCGACGGTTTTCGAATAACGGTCCCAGTAAGGGACAGGTGATAGATTGGCTGGGCATTGACGGACTGTTAGACCGGAAGCCCGATCAGCTTTCAGGGGGCCAGAAACAGAGGGTGGCCATTGCTCGTTCACTGCTAACCGCCCCTCGTTGTTTGTTGCTGGATGAGCCCTTGGCGGGTGTTGATAGTAAAGCGCGAAATCCTATTCTCAAGCACCTTGAAGATCTGGCAAAAAATCTGAATATCCCGATGGTCTATGTGAGTCATAATCTCGACGAAATTACCCGGTTGGCTGATCATCTGGTCATTATGAACGAAGGCCGGTTGGTGGTCGGTGGGCCATTGCTGGATATACTGTCTCGATTAGATTTGGATGTAAACCGGCAGGAAAATTCTGCAGCGGTGCTGAATACAACAATCGTCAAACATGATAACTATTACGGCCTGACGCAGCTTTCACTAGGTGTGGATTTAAATTTGGGCAACGCAGGGCTAAGTGACAAAGCTCAGCTTTTCGTTGGACGACTTTATGGTGATTATGGCGATGTAGTACGGGTCAGAATTCCTTGTCGGGATGTGAGTATCACCTTGGAAAGACCCAGTCAGTCCAGTATTCTCAATATTTTGTTTGGTGTGATAACTGACATTGAATTGGTCGATGGCTCTCGAGCTATTGTTAAAACGGAGGTGCTGGGGCAATCTATTTTGGCGCGTATTACCCGAAAATCTATGGAATATTTAGTACTAGAAAAAGGTAAGTCTGTGTATCTACAAATTAAGACCGTAGCCCTGCTGTCAGAAACACTTGTGTAAGACATACCGAGTAACCATTTTAAACGTAGTGATTTAGGAATGATGTATGAAAGCTTTTCCCCATACCTATACAGCGACGGCATCAGCTGACCCGACAGGTAATGTAATTTCTTCATTGGCCAATGGTTGTAAGGTTGAGGTGGCTCCGCCTGTAGAATTTGATGGCACAGGCGATGTCTGGTCACCCGAAGAACTGTTAATGGCTGCAGTAGCAAATTGCCTTGTTTTATCTTTCAAGTCTATTGCCCGGGCCTACGATTTAAAGTGGCTCCATATTGAGTGTGCCGCTGATGGTCAACTTGAAAAGGTTGAACGCAGGGTTAAATTCACTCGAGTGCATACCCGGGTCAAGCTCACTATTGTTTCAGTCGAAGATAAAGACAACGCAAAGCGTATTCTTGAGAAATCGGAAGACACCTGTTTTATTACAAACTCCATGTCTGCCGAAACCAGTTTGAGTTTTGAGATTATCATTTAACCTGCATCTAAAATATCACATCATTAAAGAGTAAAAACTGGACAGGCTTGCCCTTTTTTATTGTTCCACCTAAAGGGTGAATAGCAAAACCATTGCCGACACTGGCCGTCGATAGCACGCCGCTGCTTTGATTTCCAGCCAATTCAACGCTAGCCTCACCATTGTTATCCAGTACCAGTTTGACGCGGAGGTATTCCTGACGCTTCGCCAGTTTTGGTCGATCAAAAGCAGCAGTTACTTGAATTGGAATTGGCAATAGCTCGCTGGCACCTTGACATTTCAGTAGGAAGGGACGCGCCACAATGGCGCAGGTAACAAATACGGCAGCCGGATTGCCGGGGAGTCCTAAAAAGGGAGTGCCCAGTACATGACCAAAGGCCAGTGGTTTCCCGGGTTTTATGGCCAGGCGCCAGAGATCGATACTGCCGAGTTTTTCGACGCAGGCTTTTACGTGGTCTTCTTCCCCAACGGAAACACCACCACTGGTGACGATGCAGTCAGCTTCTGCGGCCGCTTTGCGCAGCGCCTGTTCAGTGGCTTCTATATTGTCGGGGATGATACCCATATCGATAAAGTCAAACCCCAAGGCTTTCATCTGGCCTGACAGGGTGTAGCGATTTGAGTTGTAAATATGACCGGGAGATAACTCACTGCCGGGCTCCACTAGCTCATCGCCAGTAGAGAGAACGGCTACTTTTAATTTCCGGTAAACGGAAATTTCAGCAATGCCTACTGAAGCCAGCAGCCCCATATCCTGTGGTCTAATACGGTGGCCACGAGGCATAATCAGACTGCCACTTTTAATATCCTGGCCTTGAGGGCGGATATTGTCTCCGACTTTAGATATTGAGGGGAGGGTGACCTGATTGTCGCCTTCGGGGGCATCAGTCCACTGACAGTTTTCCTGCATAACGACAATATCTGCGCCCGCAGGTATTTCTGCACCAGTAAATATGCGAGCGGCAGTGCCCGGTTGTAGCGATTGTGGTGCAACACCAGCAGGAATCCGTTGGCTGATGGGTAAGGTTATGGGTTCTGATTTTTGACGGTGCAAGTCCTGGGTATCATTGCTGTTATAGGCAAATCCATCCATGGCACTGTTGTCTGCTGGGGGCACGTCGACCGTGGATAATTGATCTTCGGCGAGCACTCTTCCCAATGCTTGCCCTATCGGAACCATTTCGGTTTCGGTAATAGCTTGAGCAGAACTGAGTAATGTTTCCAGTGCCCGTTCTACGGGCTGTAGTCCGGATTGATCGCAACAGCTCATCCGCGTGACTCACAGACAGCAGTTAGTTTTACGTGGGGAATGAAGTTGCAGGGTTTGGTGCGGGCATCCAGTTGTTCGCCAAGAATATTGTCCCATGCGGTGCGGCAGGCGTTGGTAGAGCCGGGCATGCAGAATATCAGAGTACGATTGGACAGCCCCGCGACGGCTCGGGATTGCAGGGTGGAGGTGCCAATTTCCTGATAGGAAATGTGGCGAAATAATTCACCAAAACCTTCCACGTGTTTATCAAATAAAGGTGCCAGAGCTTCTGGGGTGGAGTCGCGATCGGTAAAGCCGGTTCCTCCCGTCGTCAGAATTACCTGGACTTTTGGATCGGCAATCCAGCGAGAGACTTCAGCACGTAGCTGATACACATCATCGGGGATTAACGCTCGGTCGGCTAGATTGTGTCCAGATTCGGTGAGACGATCTACCAACAGTTGGCCGGAGGTGTCTTCCTCCAGAGTGCGGGTGTCGGAAACAGTGAGTACGGCGATTCCTAGGGATAGAAATTCTTTTGTTGCATGTGATTTTGAATGTTGTGACATAGGATTCTCATCTCGTTGTTCTTTCATCAGGGGCCTGTCATTTCGATGGAGCTTTGTTCCCTTTAGTTTAATGCAGTAAAAACTTTTAAATAGCATTCGTTGTTGTACAAAATACTTTACTTGGTTGCCGACACGAGCAGTGACATGACTAGCAGGCCAAATAATACAAAAGACATCATTTTCCAGAATAAGAGGGTATTTTTTTTCCCACCTTGTTGAATGTCTTCTTTAAGGAATTCCGGGTTTGGGGTTTTCAGGTCAGATAAAAATTCCCTAAGGCTTTCATAGCGCAAGTCTGGATCTATAGCCACCGCTTTTTCGAGGGCTCGGTCAAACCACAGAGGAATGATATCGCGATGATGATAACTTGGAATGTAACGTAATTTAAGGAAGTCGGTGTGGCTAGTACATTTTTCCAATTTGGTGCCGTAGGGCAGAAAGCCGGTAAACATCTCATATGCTATGACACCCAAGGAGTAAATGTCGCCTCGGATTCCCGAATTAACCCTGAACCGGTAGGAAGGATCGGCATAATCTAGAGTACCTAGTGCCATTTCCCTCTCCATGGGAGAGAATATTTCATGGATGCCTGGCACATAGACTGAGCCAAAATCGACAATTTTTACCTCAAAGTCTGGAGTCACCATAATGTTGCTGGGTTTTAAATCTTGGTGCACAGTTTCTTTTTCATGTAATGCTTCTATGCCCATGGCGATTTGTTCTACTAATTTGATCAGGTCTTTCGGACGTTTGTCAGGGTGTTTTGTCAGCCAAACTTCCAGCGTGTCTCCTTCGACCATTTCCATCAGATAGTAGAGAAACTTCCGTTCATTTTTAGGCGGGATAACTTTTACTACATTTGGGTGATCCACCCTGCTACCAACCCACTCTTCCATGATGAATCGTTCGGTATAGGCCGGGTCATCGGAATAGTTCTGGGAGGGGGTTTTCATCACAAGGGACTCACCAGAAACCATGTCTTTCACAAGGTACAGCTGGCTGCGTTCACTGGCGTACATTTCTTTAAGTACTTCGTAGCCATCAATTTTGATACCTGGGGATAGTTCTGGAGGGAAAGGGAGACGGGTTAGTCGTTCGTTGAGGTCTTCGATATTCTCTAAACCCAGTTGGTCTATACGAAGTAGGCAGCAGCTCAAATTGTCGTTGCTTTCATGTTGCCGGGCGGCATCAACAATGGTTTGGCAGGCTGTGTTGTAATCGTTGGGGTGACTTTCAATCAGTTGAATAATATTGGTTTCCGGTAGAAAGTCGTGTATCCCATCGGTACTGAGAAAAAAAATATCGCCTGGATGTAGGGTGACCACGCTGGCATCTACATTGAGACTTGTATCCATTCCCATGGCACGAATCAGATAGTTTTCATCCTTAGAGATGCCTGCCGTGTGATCTCTTGTGAGCTGAGTGAATTCACCCGTTTCAGCACTTAGGCGGTAGATGCGGCTGTCACCAATATGAAACAAGTAGGCAAGATGGGATTTCACCACTAAAAAACTCAGCGTAGTGATATAGCCTCGGGCCTCATCATGTATTTTCCTTCCAAGGTTATAGAGTTTTCGATTGAGGGGAGTGAGGATTTTTTGAGCAGCGTGTTTGACGCTCCAAGTTTCTGGCGTTGTGTAGTAATCGGTTAATACGGTACTGACACAGCGTTCTGCCGCTTCTTTTCCTGCTTCAGCGGTACTGACTCCATCGGCAACGACAGCCACAACTCCTTTGGTGTTAAGCAGGTGGTCTTTGGGAATATTGAAACCCACAGCATCTTCGTTGACGGGTTTAATACCTGCCGATGTGGCGACACCAACGGTCGCTTTAAAAGAGGGGTTGAGTTCCATAGGTGAGACTCGCTGTTCTCCTCAGACTAACAATCAATAGGGCCCGCAACAACCGTTGCGGGCCCAGTATATTTTGGGGCTGTTATCAGGTGACGTCGATTAGCTCGACCGTTCCATCGGGCAGCACTTCTGCCATTTTCCCTGCGGGTTCTTCGAGGAATAATACTGCTAGAAAGATGACCCCTGCGGAGGCCGCAATCAATAAGAAGAAGGTGTCGTACTCGACAAAGGACAAGGCGGTCAGATAGGTTACTGCGCCCACATTACCGTAGGCGCCTGCCATACCAGCAATTTGGCCAGTCATGCGGCGTTGGACTAGTGGCACCATGGCAAATACAGCACCTTCCCCTGCTTGTACGAAGAAGGAGCAGCACATGGTGGAAATGACGGCCAAGGGGATCCACCAACTGTTGTTGATCTGACTCAATAGCAAATAGCCGCATGTTAATCCCGAGATCAGGATTAACATGGTTTTGCGACGACCAAAGTGGTCACTCAGCCAGCCACCACCAGGACGAGCTGCCAGATTCATAAAGGCAAAACCCGAGGCCAATAGACCCGCTTTAACGGGGTCTAATCCATCAAAGGTATCTAAGAAGAACAGTGGCAGCATAGATACTACGGCAAGCTCTGACCCAAAAGTTACAAAATACGACCAGTCCAGAATAGCCACTTGTTTGAACTTGTAACGCTGCATTTTGGGAACACCCGCTTTCAGATGTTCGTGGTTTACTTTCCAGATCTGGCTGGCCTGGAAGAAGTATAAAGCCATCAGTCCTACGTAAATCACATTTACTGCAGTGGTGGTTAGCAAGCCGAGGTTAGAGGGAGATAACTTCCAGGCTAATACTGCCAGTGCGATGTACATGGGAACATTCATGGCAAGGTAAAACCACAGGTCAGTCCAGCTGGTGACTTCTAAGCCTCCAGATTTTTTCGGTTTGAAATAGGTTGAGCCTTTGGGTGTGTTGCGGGCATGGATGTAGTAAAAAATACCGTAAAAACCGGCGATGACACCGGTCAGGCCAATAGCATAGCGCCAGCCATTCTCTCCACCAAACATCAGTGCGAGGGTGGGTAATATCATGGCACCTGCGGCGGATCCAAAATTACCCCAGCCGCCATATATCCCCTCTGCAAGCCCTACTTGTTTTGCTGGGAACCATTCACCCACCATACGGATGCCAATAACAAATCCCGCGCCAGCAAAGCCAAGTAGAAAGCGGAAGAGGGCGAGTTGCTCGTAGGAGTTGGCTGTGGCGAAGAGCACGCAAATGCAACCGGATATTATCAGTAGGCCGCTGTAAACATGTCGGGGTCCAAATTTGTCCACCAATATGCCGATAATTATTCGGGCAGGAATTGTCATGGCAACATTTAAGATCATCAGTGCTTTGACCTGTTGCCCGGTGAGATCAAAGGCCTCTTTGATGACTGCCAGCATTGGAGCATGGCTAAACCAAACGACAAAGGTCAGAAAAAAAGCGAACCAGGATATATGGAGTGTTTTTATCTTTGGATCTTTAAGGTCTAGCAAATTAATTTTTGCTTCAGACATCGTGTTCTTCTCCTCGTGGAAGACGGGGTCTTTGTCTCCGGTATTAAAAAGATACTTTAGATAATTTAATAATTTGTACGGAAAGACGACTTGATCCAAGTCATCGTTAATTTCCTGAAATTTAACCAATTTATCCTAAAATACCACTAAAGTGGTGCAGTATTCTTTAGGTAAACTTTTTTATAAACAATAAGTTAGTCGTATTGTGTGGGGTGGCATTGCTATATCGGCTTCAAGCTGGTTATTTGGTGGTACTTCTTAAAAGGTGAGAGTTATCTCCTAAGGTTTTGACAACCATTGATATGCGTCAATTAAAAAAAACCAGCTTGGTACCAGTATTTACATCAATAGATATTTTTATTTGCCAACTGAAGGTGTGTCAGATGAACACAATTTTTGTTGCTGTTGATTTACGCTCTGATGTCGAAGGTATTTTGGACGTAGCCAAGGATTTAGCTAAGACCTATGACGCGGAATTGGTCTTGGCTACGGTCGAAACAGAATTGCCAGGGGCAGAAGGCGTTGAAGAAGATGAAGAAAATAAAGTCGTGGATGAGTTGAGCAAATCCTATGGCAAAGAGATTCATGAGCTTCACACCATGGCACGTAATATTTCAGCTGAGGGAATCAACTGCCGAGCCATTATTTTGGAAGGTGTGAGAGCGCATCAGCTGTCACATGCTGCAAATGAAATGGATGCGGATTTAATTATTTTGGGAAATCATGGTCATAGCCCGCTTTACGATACTCTGATTGGCGGAACGGCTTCCGGAATTATTCAATTTGCAAAACAAAAAGTGCTACTAGTGCCAGTGGATGATTAAGTTTCAGTGTTTGCTCTTTTGCGTGCGAAAAACCGAGAGAGTTTTAGGGATATCTAGGCCTAAACATTTAATATTTCTGAATGGAAACCAATATGGAACTTGTTTGTCCGGCAGGTAGTCTGCCTGCGTTAAAAGCTGCTGTGGATAACGGGGCCGACGCGGTTTATATCGGTTTTAAAGATGATACTAATGCACGGCATTTTGCGGGATTAAACTTTAATGACCGAAAGGCACGAGCTGCACTGGAATATGTACGTGCGAATAACGTTAAGTTGTTTGTTGCCATTAACACTTATCCACAACCCCAGAGTTGGTCTCGTTGGCAGGCCGCCGTAGATCAGGCTGCAGAGTTGCAGGCCAATGCCTTGATCATTGCGGATATAGGGGTATTGGATTATGCGCGGCAACGCTATCCGGATTTAAATCTTCACCTCTCTGTTCAGGGTTCAGCAACCAATATAGATGCATTGAAGTTTTATAAAAAAAATTTTGATATAAAGCGGGCAGTGTTACCCCGAGTATTGTCGTTGGATCAGGTGAAACAGGTCGCAGCTAACAGTCCTGTGGATTTGGAAGTATTTGGATTTGGTAGCCTGTGTATCATGGTTGAGGGACGCTGTCATTTGTCTTCTTATGTTACACGTGAGTCGCCGAATAGGAGTGGTGCTTGTTCTCCTGCTAGTGCAGTACGTTGGGAGGAGACAGGTCAAGGCCGAGAGTCTCGTTTAAATAGTGTGCTTATAGACCGCTTTAGTGAGGGTGAAAATGCGGGTTACCCAACGCTTTGTAAGGGTCGCTTTAGGGTAGAAGGTAATACCTACAATGCACTGGAAGAGCCTACCAGTCTTAATACTTTGCAATTGATTCCTCAGTTAGATGCCGTGGGTATCAAGGCTATAAAGATTGAAGGGCGACAACGTAGCCCTGTCTACGTAGAGCAAGTTGTCAGAGTGTGGCGAGAGGCGCTGGATAATTACAAAAAAACGGGTAGTGATTTCACCCCTCGGAGTGAATGGCTTGATACTCTGGCAAATGTTTCTGAGGGTAGCCAGACGACTCTTGGGGCATATTCACGCCCTTGGAGATAACAGATCCAAATCAAATAAGAGTGTGCCGATGAAATTATCTTTGGGTCCAGTTTTATACTACTGGCCACATCAAAAGGTTGCTGATTTCTATCAGCAGGCTATTCAATCCCAGGTTGAAATTATTTACTTGGGAGAGATGGTCTGCTCTAAACGTCAGGAATTACGTACACTTGATTGGTTGATGCTAGCTGCAGAATTAGCGGAGTCGGGAAAAGAGGTCGTGGTTTCTACCTTGGCATTAATTGAGGCTCGTTCTGAGCTTTCAACCCTGAGAAAAATTTGTGAAAACAGCGGATGCTTGATCGAAGCAAACGATATGGCAGCAGTGGAACTGATGTCTGAGAAGAAGCTGCCCTTTGTGGCGGGAACATCCATCAATATCTACAACGCCTATACTCTGAGGACGCTTTATCGGGCGGGGTTAAAACGATGGATAATGCCAGTGGAGCTAAACCGTACAGCTCTGGAAAACATTCTTATGGATGTAAAAAAAATGGGATTTTCAGAGAGTATAGAAACAGAAATTTTTAGTTATGGACGATTACCCTTGGCTTACTCAGCGCGATGTTTTACTGCGCGTTGTAAAGGGCTAGCGAAGGATAATTGCCAGTTAAAATGTTTGGAGTATCCAGATGGGATACCACTTCAAACACAGGAAAATCAGTCGTTATTTACTATCAACGGAATCCAGACCCAATCGGCTCAAATTTATAACCTGATGAATGAATATTCGAATATGGCTGATATCGGAGTAGATGTTATGCGCATTAGTCCGAGTAGTACGGGCACCTTTGAGGTGGTAGAGAAGTTTTCTCGGGTAATACGGGGTGAAACCATCCCCGTTGATTTGATTGCTAGTGATGTGAAGAACCCTGAATTTTGTAATGGCTATTGGTTTGGCCAGCCAGGAATGGAAACATTAACGTCAAGTTAGAAAACCTGCTTACATTTTTACATGAATTATTTTTTCCCTCTTAGTTTAATTGGCTGCTATCTTCCCTACATTTTTCAACGTGTGCTGGATAATTGATGGCAGTACATCAAGCTCAATACTATCCAGTATATTTTTCACTTCTAGCCCCACTTCTGTGTCCCCTTCAATGCTAAGTTCCCTGTGGAAAAACAGAGTATCTGGATCTTCTTGTCTTGACGCAAGTAAGATAAAAGCTCTGGCATTGCCGGTAATGGTGGCGTCAGCAGGTCCGTTTAATGGTTGGATTTTTAATTGACCGTTAGGGTAGCTCAGCCGCCAGCCAATACCGGCATCGGCTACTGATATTTTTAGGGTTTTTCTGGAAAGAAATTCTAGGTCACCCTCGGCAATAGGCTCCAGTAGAAGCTGTTTTAATAAATATTCTAATACAATTTTCTGTGGATGAAATGGGGTGATTCTTAGTGCGGAAAATAATAAGGGTTCTACGTGGCCTATTAGTTTTTCAGCAACGGTGGTTTTCATAGGCAATGGTTATTCTCTCAGGTAGTCATTTTCTGAAGGCGCTGGCTGGAGTTATTTTACTCTGTTCTCAACGGCCCAGACGGCCGCTTCAACTCTTGAGCGTAAACCGAGTTTTTTTAGTAGGTGTTTCACATGTACTTTTACCGTAGATTCAGCAATATTTAGTTGTCGGCCAATCATTTTATTGCTTAACCCTTCCGCGACCATTTTTAAAATTTCTTTTTCCCTTCGAGTTAGAGAGTTGTAGCCGTCACCTAGGCCTTTAGCTGAGTCATCACGAAAGGACCTGGCTAGGACTTCCGTTAATTCTTCTGAAAGTACAAGTTTTCCGGAGCAAGCTTCACGGATTCTGTCTACGAGTCTTTCTGGCTCCATATCTTTCAGAAGATAGCCATCTGCTCCTGCTTTTAGTGCGGTAACGACATCAGTGGTGTCATCGGATACGGTAAAGACAACAATTCGACAACTGATACCTATATCACGCATGGCTTGTAAGGTTTCAATGCCATCCATTCCCTTCATAGAGAGGTCGAGAAGGACTAGATCTGCCTCTTTCTCTCGAACTAGAACAACGGCATCTGCACCATTGCTTGCTTCGCCGACAACCTCCATGTCATCTTCTAGCTCAACCAGCTGTCGTACACCCTTTCGTAACAGGGGGTGATCGTCTACGAGAATTAATTTACTTTTGATTTCATTCACTCTAATCCCCTCGAGAGGTTTTTGTATTTTGCAGAGCTGGATTTTATCGCAGTCTAATACTATGGACTTCATGGCTAATTGATCTTGCTCAGTTTTTACTGTTATAGCTGATTTTAGCAAAATGCTTCTGGAGTAAAGGTTAATGAAACGGTTGTTCCAGTACCATCAACGGCGCTAATGTCCAGTTCTCCATCTACGAGTTTCGCGCGTTCTTGCATGGTGGAAAGCCCGTAGTGATAGTTTTTGTAAGGATTTTCTGGCATGCCTATGCCGTTATCCACGACGCTAAACATAAACTTATTGTTCTCGTTATTTTTGCATTTCAATTCAATGCGACTGGCCTTTGAATGATTGACCGCATTGGTCATCGCTTCACGGATAATTTGAAGTACATGAATGTCTTCATTAGCTGAAAGTGGGCAATGGTCGAGTGAGTAGTTTAGTACTACCTCAATATCTCTGTTCATTTTGTCGAACTCATCGACGGTCATTTTTAATGCTAAGTAGAGTGTTGGTGCATCCAGCTTCAGACGGAAAGTGGTTAACAATTCCCGCAGGTGCTTATAGGCAGCATTCATTCCTTGCTGCAAATCTTCAAGACCCTCTCGAACCTTATCTTCTGGAGCATTCCGTTCAAAAAGTTTGGAAATTCGAGCCACTTGCATCTTCATATAAGAGAGGGATTGGGCTAGTGAGTCATGTAACTCTCGCGCAATAATTGAACGCTCTTCAAATAACATTAATCGCCGATTTAAGCCTTCTCGATATTGTAATGCCATGGCAAATGAAAGGTGATCTACAACGGACTCAAACAATCGTTGCTGCCAAGCTTCTAGAGGTGAATTCTGCCCAGCTTTAATATAGAGAAAGCCAAAGTTTTTATTGCCATCTTCTATGGGAAAACAAAAATCACTTTGGATGGGGCGTTCTTTTTCAGAGCGCGTAAAGCAGTTTACACAGTCTTCAAGTTGGCAGGGGTGTTGTTCATCATCAGGTAGAATTAAATCATATTTTTCGGTGCTGGCCTCATTGATGATACATAGTGACAGCTGTGGAACGGTTGTCAGTTTTTTTAGGTCTGTCACCATATTGGTGAGAGTTTGTTTGTTGATTGTCCCGTCAGATAGCTGTTGTGCGGTGTTGTATAGAAAATCTAGCACCTGATTAGATTGTTGTAATTGAGCTGTTTTATCGTTGACTAAGTCTTCAAGTTTTCGATAGTGCCGTGCCAGACTAGCCGACATATCATTGAAAGTACCGCAGAGTAGACCTATTTCGTTAACCCCTTCGTAGTAAGTTCGATAAGAAAAATCGCCGACACTAGTATGTTCTGCAGCTCGAACCAAATCTTTTAAGGGCTTTACTAGGTTTTGATCAGCACGCATCACAATAAAAACCAAAGCCAGAAAGGAAAGAAAAATACTCAGGCCTTCATAAATACCCAGTAATTCAATTTTTTCCTCAGTATTTTTTTGGATGCTGAGGACTAGGTTGTCAATTTTTTTCACATGATTATTTACTTGAAACAGATACTGTTCACTGGCGCTATGAATTTGTTCAGTGGTGATAGGTTGGGTTGAGATGAGAGAAAAAAAAGTGGGAAAAATATTCTGTTCCCAGTTTTCCGCAACCTCGATGTAGCGATCTTTAATTTCACCTCGACCCGCTTTATCCGCCGCTTTAGAAATACTGGATTGGTAAAGCTTTTGGGAAAATAATTGTTGTTCTGCAGATAACTCTTTGGCTATGTTTTTACGCGCTATTTCACTGCTTGTAGGTTGCTGTAATAGCACAGCAATACGGTATGACTGCATACGCATGGAGCCGGCAACATTAATGGCTTCTGCATCGTGCTGAGTATTCAGTGTCACCAAAAGAGATACCAGCATACTGGCTAATGCCAGCATCCCAATGACAACCATTGGGATTAGCACCTGGATAGCGATAGATTGGGAGAATCGTAGTTTTTTTCCAGAGATCATTTTAATCATTGTCTTTACCACTAAATATTTAGCTGTTTGGCCAAGTGACTAATTTCTTGATTATATTTTTATAACCCATTGTTTTTTTTTGAAAATCTAAGGTTTTTATACTACCACTCTAGTGGTATATGTTTGGGGTTCGTGTCAGCGCTGACAAAGGGTTACTTGACGCAGGTCATGTCTCAAAAAGTCGCGTGTCACTACATTTGGTTCATATTATTGAATCAGTTAATACCCCATGACTGCAATTAACAATCAAAAATGGTACGGATTAGGTGTATGTACAGTGGCATTTGCTGCCAACTTTGCAGCATGGACTCTGTTTGCCATTCTAGGGTTACAAATTCGGGAAGATCTCCATCTGACCGATACGGCGTTTGGGGTATTGTTGGCCACACCCATTCTAACTGGTGCTGTTGCCTGCCTTGTATGCGGTATTTTGGTCGAGCGGTTTAGTGCCAGAGTCATCTTTTTTTCTCAGACTCTCATTGTTGCGTTATCTCTTTTTACTTTGCCTTATGCTGAAACTTTCGGTCAATTTTTAGGGTTTGGCTTGGTTCTCGGTATTTCTGGGGGAACCTTTGCTACTGGTGTGAGCTATGTCTCAAGTTGGTTCGAAGGTGCGCTGCAGGGTACGGCGATGGGTATCTTTGGTGCCGGCAATGCAGGTGCCGCTATTACCAATCTCGTAGCCCCAATCATTATTCTTAATTATGGCTGGAAGGCAGTTCCAAATTACTACGGTGTTGTATTGCTTGTGGTTGCTGTTTTGTTCTGGGTTTTTACTCGTCCGGCCCCAAAACGCCAAGACAAAAAAGAAATACGACCCCTGGCGGAAGGGCTTCGCCCACTGAGAGAGCTAAGAGTGTGGCGTTTTGGTCTCTACTACTACTTTGTGTTTGGTGGGTTTCTAGCTTTGACGTTATGGCTGCCTCAATACTACGTCGGTGAGTATGGCCTTGACCTTAAAACAGCGTCATTCGTGACGTTATTGTTTACCTTGCCTGCGGCCATTGTTCGGGCATTAGGTGGTTGGTTTGCTGATAATTTTGGTGCTCGCCGAATGAACTGGTTGGTATTTTGGGTTTGTTTGGTCTGCCTTTTTTTCCTGTCGTACCCACCCACGACCATGACTATTCATGGTATTGAGCGTGATCTATTTTTGGATGTTCGGATCTCGTTGTGGCTGTTTGTGTTGTTGACCTTTGTGGTGGGGTTGGCCATGGGGTTTGGCAAGGCAAGTATTTACCGAATCATTTATGACTACTACCCAGATAACGTGGGTGCTGTTGGTGGTGCGGTTAGTGCTATTGGTGCTTTGGGAGGATTTTCTCTACCCATTCTGTTCGGTATTGCTGCCGATCAAACCGGTATTCGGAGTTCTTGCTTCATGTTGCTCTATGGCGTACTCGCCGGATGCATGGTGCTGATGTTTTACGCTATTAAATTGGATGAATTTAAGCAGCGGGTAAGTCAGGCCCGGGCTGATGACTTTTTGACGTTATAAAAAGCTTAACTTTATAGAAGATTTAAATTGATAAATAAAATAGTAATAAATGAGGAATAACTGCCATGGCTGATTTACAAAAATGGGATGTCGAGGACTCCGAGTTTTGGGAGTCTGAAGGCAAGAGGGTCGCAAACAGGAATCTGTGGATTTCTATCCCTAGTCTGTTATGTGGCTTCGCTGTATGGCTCTATTGGGGGATTATTACAGTACAGATGCTTAATCTTGGATTCCCTTTTGCTAAGTCAGAGTTGTTTACTCTTATGGCAATTTCCGGGTTAACCGGTGCAACATTACGAATACCAAGTAGTTTCTTTATTAGGCTTTGTGGTGGCCGTAATACCATTTTTTTTACAACCGCACTGTTGATGTTGCCAGCCGTAGGAACAGGTCTTGCGCTACAAGATATGAATACGCCTCTGTGGGTGTTTCAGGCGCTAGCACTGTTGTCTGGTTTTGGTGGCGGTAACTTTGCTTCCTCCATGTCAAATATCAGTTTTTTCTTTCCCAAAAAACAACAAGGTCTGGCGTTGGGCTTGAATGCTGGCCTGGGTAATTTTGGCGTCACCAGCATGCAGATATTAATTCCACTGGTGATGACTTTTGGCTTGTTTGGTGGTGACGGAATGGTGTTGCAGAACACCTCAGGTACATTAATTGGCAAGATTCCAGCTGGCACAGAAAGCTTTATTCACAACGCTGGTTTTGTCTGGTTATTGATTTTGATACCACTGGCAATAATTGGTTGGTTTGGGATGAACAACATTCGGACCCAAGAAGTGTCCCCCGACACACCGAATCCGATTGCCAGCTTTATGATGATCAGTGGCATGCTACTGATTGGTTTTATTACTGCTGCTGTGGGATTGTGGCTGTTATTGCCTGAAGCGGCTAACGGATCTGGTTTTGGTGTGCCGAAAGAAATTGTAATGGTACTGGTTATCGGCTCTACCGTTTTTTGGTTGAAGATGGTGCCAGGAGCCATTGGCAATAGTCTGACTCGCCAATATAAAATTTTTAACAATCCACATACCTGGGTTATGAGTGTTATCTACACCATGACCTTTGGTTCTTTCATCGGATTCGCGGCATCTTTTCCACTGGCTATCAAGGTGATCTTTGGATACCAGCACATTATGGTTGATGGTGTGATGACCCACGACACTATTAATACTAATGGCCCCAGTGCGTTAATGTACGCTTGGATGGGTCCTTTTATTGGTGCACTTATTCGTCCAGTGGGTGGCTGGATTGCAGATAAAATGGGTGGTGCTATGGTTACTCAGATATGTTCTGTTGTCATGGTAGGTAGTGCTTTAGGTGTTGCCTACTATATGAAAGCCGCCTACGGTTCAGCAACACCTGAACAATTCTTCCTCCCCTTCTTTTTGTTATTCCTTGTGTTGTTTGCTGCCACAGGTATTGGCAACGGTTCCACCTTCCGCACTATCGCCATGGTGTTTCCTAAAGAGCAAGCAGGTCCAGTGCTTGGTTGGACTTCAGCTGTTGCAGCTTATGGTGCATTTTATATTCCGAAAGTACTCGGTGAACAGATTAAAGCAACTACTCCTGAAGTTGCACTGATTGGGTTTGCTGCTTTTTACGCAGTCTGTATCGGTATTAATTGGTGGTTTTACTTACGTAAAAATCGTGCTGATCATTTTGTTGAGTGTCCAAATTGTCATGAAGAGTTTTCACTCAATAAAGAAAATGAATTTTATAACCCATAGTATTTTGAAGGGTTACCTTTGAAAAGTAACAAAGGTAAAGCTGATGAAGGTTTAGTCCTATCAGTGTTTTTAAACAAAGAATATTAATTTTAAAAAGTTAAATAGTGAGAGTAAAGCCATGAGTCATTTTCTCGATAGCTTACAATTTTTCAAGCAGACCAAGGTGAATGAGTTCGCCGATGGCCACGGAGAAACTCGGAATCAAAACCGGGAGTGGGAGAACAGTTACCGCCAACGTTGGCAACACGACAAGATTGTACGCTCCACCCATGGGGTGAACTGTACTGGTTCCTGTAGTTGGAAAATTTACGTTAAAAATGGATTGATTACCTGGGAAACCCAGCAGACAGATTATCCTCGTACGCGTCCAGACATGCCCAACCATGAGCCTCGTGGTTGCCCGCGGGGCGCCAGCTTCTCCTGGTATATCTACAGTGCCAACCGATTAAAGTATCCGAAAGTACGCAAGCCGTTGCTGAAGTTGTGGCGTGATGCTCGCAAGCAGTTTGAAAACCCTGTGGATGCTTGGGCTTTTATTGTAGAAGACCCTGTTCGTACAAAATCCTATAAGTCCAAACGTGGTCTGGGCGGCTTTGTTCGCTCTTCGTGGGATGAAGTAAACGAAATGATTGCTGCAGCCAACGTTTATACGGTTAAAGAGCATGGGCCTGACAGAATTGTTGGTTTCTCGCCGATTCCTGCTATGTCGATGATTTCTTACGCTGCGGGCTCTCGTTACCTGTCATTGATTGGCGGCGTAAATCTGAGCTTCTATGACTGGTACTGTGATTTGCCTCCTGCCTCACCGATGGTCTGGGGTGAGCAGACGGATGTGCCGGAATCTGCCGATTGGTATAATTCGAACTACCTTATTTTGTGGGGCTCCAATGTGCCACAAACCCGTACTCCCGATGCCCACTTCTTCACGGAAGTTCGCTACAAGGGGGCTAAAGGCGTGGTCATTACGCCTGACTACAGCGAAGCATCCAAGTTGGCCGACATGTGGCTGAATCCTAAACAGGGCACGGATGCCGCAGTCGCTATGGCCTTTGGGCATGTGATTCTGAAAGAATTCCATCTCGACAACCCCAGTGCCTACTTCACTGAATATGTACGCCAGTATTCAGATATGCCGAACTTGGTGACCTTGGAACCCACTGAGGGTGGATACAAGTCCAGTCGATTCCTGCGTGCATCTGATTTGGCCGACAATTTGGGACAAGAAAATAACCCTGATTGGAAAACCATCGCACTGGATGAGCTTAGTGGTGAGCTGGTTTCACCGCATGGTTCTATTGGTTACCGTTGGGGTGAGCAAGGTGACGGAAAAGGTAAATGGAATATTGAAACTCGTGAGGGCAAAGACGGCAATGAAGTGAAGTTGCAGCTCTCTCTGATTGATGGCGGTGATGTCGATGCTGTTGCCTTCCCTTACTTTGCTGCCGGAGGCAGTGACCACTGGGATAAGCAAGCAGGCGAAAGCATTCAAATGCGCAATGTACCTACACGTACTATTACGCTGGCCGATGGGTCTCAAGCGAAAGTTGCCACAGTTTATGATCTGATGATGGCCAACTACAGTATTGACCGTGGTTTGGGTGGTGAGCATGTAGCCTCCAGTTTTGATGATGATACCGTGGCCTATACCCCTGCTTGGCAAGAAAAAATTACCGGTGGTCCTCGCGCCAAGATTATTCAGGTTGCTCGAGAGTTTGCCGATAACGCCGATAAGACCCGTGGCAAATCCATGGTGATTGTGGGCGCAGGAATGAACCACTGGTACCACATGGACATGAACTACCGTGGCTTGATCAATATGTTGATCATGTGTGGCTGTATTGGTCAAAGCGGTGGTGGCTGGGCTCACTATGTGGGACAGGAAAAACTTCGTCCACAAACGGGTTGGTTGCCCTTGGCATTTGGTCTGGATTGGAGTCGTCCTCCTCGCCAAATGAACTCCACGTCATTCTTCTACGGTCACAGTTCGCAATGGCGTCACGAAAAAGTGAGTATGCACGATGTGCTGTCGCCCATTGCGGATAAATCACAGTTCCAGGAACACATGCTCGACTACAATATTAAAGCCGAGCGTATGGGCTGGTTGCCTTCAGCGCCACAGTTGAATAGGAATCCACTACAAATAACCCGTGATGCGGAAGCGGCGGGTATGGATCCTAAAGACTATGCAGTGCAGGAGCTAAAATCAGGCAATTTAAAATTTGCCGCAGAGCAGCCTGATAACCCCGACAACTTCCCCCGTAACATGTTTATCTGGCGTTCAAACTTGCTGGGTTCTTCCGGTAAAGGCCATGAGTACATGCTCAAATACCTGCTGGGTACTAAAAATGGTTTGATGAATGATGATAACGGTATGCGTGATGGCCTGATTCCTCAGGAAGCTGAGTGGGTAGAAGAAGGGGCGACGGGCAAGTTGGACTTGGTCGTCACACTGGATTTCCGGATGTCATCGACCTGTATGTACTCCGATATCGTGTTGCCCACGGCAACTTGGTATGAAAAAGACGACCTCAATACGTCTGACATGCACCCTTTTATTCACCCGCTATCGAAAGCAGCCGATCCTGCATGGGAAGCGCGTTCAGATTGGGATATCTATAAAGGTATCGCCAAGAAGTTTTCTGAAGTATCAGCCTTTAATGGCAACTTAGGTGTTGAGAAGGACTTTGTGACTGTTCCCATGCTTCACGACACCCCCGGAGAGCTGGCTCAGCCTTTCGACGTGAAGGATTGGAAGTATGGTGAATGTGAGCTAATTCCCGGTGAAACGGCACCAAACATGATGGTGGTCGAGCGGGATTACCCCAATACCTATAAAAAGTTTACTTCTGTGGGACCATTGCTGGAAAAACTGGGTAATGGTGGCAAGGGTATTGGTTGGAACACTGACGATGAAGTGACACTGCTACGTGAGCTCAACTATACCGTAACAGAAGAGGGTATTAGTAAAGGTCAGCCTCGGATCGAATCAGCCATTGATGCAGCTGAAGTGGTACTGAGCCTTGCCCCAGAAACCAACGGTAACGTTGCGGTAAAAGCCTGGGATGCATTGGGGCAGATTACCGGTCGCGATCACAAACATCTCGCCGAGCCCAAGCACGATGAAAAGATTCGCTTCCGCGATATTCAGGCGCAGCCGCGCAAGATTATCTCTTCACCTACTTGGTCGGGTTTAGAAGATGAACATGTGAGCTATAACGCGTGTTACACCAATGTCCACGAGTTGATCCCATGGCGTACCATTACGGGTCGCCAACAGTTCTACCAAGATCACAAATGGATGCAAGCTTTTGGTGAGCAGTTAATTTCGTATCGCCCACCGATTCATACCAACACGATTGATTTGGTGAAGGATAAGAAGTCCAACGGCAACAAAGAGATTGTGCTGAACTGGATTACACCACATCAAAAATGGGGTATTCACAGTACCTATTCAGACAACTTGTTGATGCTTACCCTGTCTCGTGGTGGCCCAATTATCTGGTTGAGTGAAATCGATGCTGGGAAAGCGGACATCGAAGATAACGACTGGGTTGAGGTGTTCAATGTTAATGGTGCCATCGCCTGTCGCGCAGTAGTCAGTCAGCGGGTGAAAGAGGGCATGGTCATGATGTACCACGCGCAGGAACGTATTGTGAATGTCCCCGGTAGTGAAACCACCGGTACACGTGGTGGTCACCACAACTCGGTGACTCGTATTGTGATGAAGCCTACCCATATGATCGGTGGTTATGCCCAGCAATCTTACGGCTTCAACTACTACGGCACCGTGGGTTGTAACCGAGATGAGATGGTAGTGGTTCGCAAGATGGACAAGGTAGATTGGCTCGATAACGAGACCGGTGATGGCCTTCCTCAACCACTACCTACAGAAGTTTAAGGAGACAGCGCAATGAAAATTAGATCTCAAGTTGGAATGGTGTTGAATCTCGATAAATGTATCGGTTGTCACACCTGCTCAATCACTTGTAAAAATGTGTGGACCTCCCGTGAAGGTGTGGAATACGCCTGGTTCAATAACGTCGAAACCAAGCCAGGTATTGGTTACCCCAAAGAATGGGAAAACCAAAGCAAATGGAACGGCGGCTGGATTCGCAACAAGGATGGCTCTATTAATCCAAAAATTGGTGGCAAATTCCGGGTATTGGCAAATATTTTTTCCAACCCTGATCTGCCGCAAATCGATGATTACTATGAGCCATTTGATTTTGACTACCAACATCTGCATACCGCACCATTGTCAGAGCATCAGCCTACGGCACGTCCGCGCTCGTTGATAACCGGCAAGCGCATGCAAAAAATTGAATGGGGACCTAACTGGGAAGAAATTCTCGGGACCGAATTCAAAAAACGTAGCGTCGATAAGAATTTCGATAATATGCAGACGAAGATGTACGGCGAATTCGAAAATACGTTCATGATGTACCTGCCACGTTTGTGTGAGCACTGCCTTAATCCTACTTGCGCGGCCTCTTGTCCATCAGGAGCTATCTACAAGCGAGAAGAGGATGGCATCGTACTGATCGATCAGGAAAAGTGTCGTGGCTGGAGGATGTGTATATCCGGTTGTCCGTACAAAAAAATCTACTTCAACTGGAAATCTGGTAAGTCAGAAAAATGCATCTTTTGCTACCCACGGATTGAAGCGGGTCAACCAACCGTTTGTTCAGAAACCTGTGTGGGTCGTATTCGTTACTTGGGCGTACTGTTGTATGACGCCGATAAAATTCAGGAAGTGGCCAGTACTGAAAACGAGAAGGATCTGTATAAAAAGCAACTTGAGATTTTTCTCGATCCCAATGATCCAGCCGTTATTGCCCAGGCTAGAAAAGACGGTATTCCTGACTCAACCATTACCGCAGCTCAGCAATCGCCCGTGTACAAACTGGCAGTAGATTGGCAGTTGGCGTTACCGTTACACCCTGAATATCGCACGTTGCCCATGGTTTGGTATGTGCCGCCGCTGTCACCTATTCAGTCCGCTGTCGATGCAGGCGACCTTCCACTCAAAACAGTCGGAATGAACGGTATTATCCCGGACGTGGATTCCTTGCGTATTCCTTTGCAGTACTTGGCGAACTTGCTCACGGCGGGAGATGAAGCGCCCGTCAAGCTGGCACTCAAGCGCCTGTTAGCCATGCGTGCCTACAAGCGTTCGCAAATTGTGGATGGTGTGCAGGATTTGCAGGTTCTGGAAGATGTCGGCTTGAGTGAGCTTCAGGTGGAAGAGATGTATCGCTACCTAGCCATTGCTAATTATGAAGACCGCTTTGTAATCCCTACCGCTCACCGTGAAGAGGCGATGTCAGAAGCTTTCGCCGAGCGGGGTGGTTGTGGCTTTTCATTTGGTAACGGTTGCTCTACTGGTGAATCGGGTGTCAACTTATTTGGTACCAAAAAAACCACTCGACGGGATGTGATCGATACCGTTCAGGTTTGGGAGGTGTAATCTAGTGGATATTATCAAAGTAATTTCTCGATTGATGGACTACCCGAATGCTGAACTTCAGTCTCAGGTAACAGAGATTGAAGCAGTGATTAAAGATACACGGGTGATTTCTCCCGATATGCGCCAACAGTTGATCCACCTGCTTCATGAAGTTTACGATGGTGATTTGCTGGACTCTCAGGAAGCTTATACCGGTATGTTTGATCGTGGCCGATCCCTGTCGTTATTATTATTTGAACATGTGCACGGTGAATCTCGTGATCGTGGTCAGGCTATGGTGGACTTGCTGGGTGTTTATGAGGAACACGGCTTTAGTATTAATGCCCGAGAGTTGCCAGATCATATTCCTCTGCACCTAGAGTTTCTAGCCCACCTGCCCGACCTTGAAATACGTGAAGGGTTGTCGGATGTCAGTCATATTCTCGGTGTTCTCAGCGCCAGACTACAGGAACGTGAATCATCCTATGCGGTACTGTTTGACGCACTACTGATGATCAGTGGCGTCAATGTTGATATCAGCGAGTTGCGGGAAAAAGTGGCCGGGGAAAAACGGGATGACACACTGGAAGAGTTGGACAAAATCTGGGAGGAGGAAGCTGTCACCTTTGGTGCTGGCGATGCCCTTGGCAGTGGTTGTTCATCTTCTACACCGGTACAACCTAAAAAATCAGCCAATGAAGCCGTAGCCGTTCGCTGGGCAAATTAAGGCAAGTTTTAAGGAGTAATTCATGAATAGTAATACTATCTTATTTGGCCTGTACCCTTATGTGGCAGCAGTGGTCTGCTTTGTCGGTTGCTGGATTCGTTATGACCGTGAGCAATATTCCTGGAAGGCAGGTTCCAGCCAGGTTTTACGTACCAAAGGTATGCGTATCGCTAGCAATACCTTCCACGTGGGGATATTGTTTGTTTTAGCAGGCCACTTTGTTGGCCTGCTTATGCCTGAGTCCATTTATCACCATGTTATTTCTACACCTAACAAACAATTGTTAGCAATGGTCTCCGGTGGGTTGTTCGGTGCCTTGTGCTTTGTGGGACTGACGATGTTGATTGTTCGCCGTTTTACGGATGAGCGGGTAAAGGCCAGCAGTAGCTTTTCAGATAATCTGGTGCTGGTTTTGTTGTATATACAGCTGATACTAGGCCTGAGTACCATCTATGCCTCAAGCCATCATATGGATGGATCGGTCATGGTGATGCTGGCAAATTGGGCTCAGTCTATTGTGCTTTTTCGACCTATGGAGGCAACAGCATCCATAGCATCTGTGAGTTTAGTGTATAAATTACACGTTTTTTTGGGAATAACACTGTTCTTGATCTTCCCTTTCACTCGTCTAGTTCATATCATAAGCGGTTTGGCTGCGCCGGTTAAATATTTACTGCGCAATTATCAGATCGTTCGCCAGAAACGCGCTTGATCTGAATCTTGCATGGCAAATGGGGCTGGGTCTCTTGGTTAGTTGTTTAATCGAGAGTTTCGGCCTCTTTGTTGCTCCATGTTGACGACAAACTGTAATTTAGAGAGATACTGGTAGAGAGCCCCTATGAATACCCCTTCCAATAATGACACCACAGAAAAGACACCCATTGATATTTCAGAAATTAAGGTTAATGGTACGGTTATTACGCCAGACGAAGTAGCGCGTGAAATGCAATTCCATGCAGCTGATTCACAGGAAGCGGTCATACAAAAGTCCTCGGAAGTATTGATTATCCAACTATTGCTGTTACAGAAAGCCAGAGAGCTGGGCTTGGATAAGGATTTGCCGGAAGCTAGTGATATACCTTCTGAAGAAACGATCATTGGTCGGCTAATTGAGAAGGAAGCTGCCCCGCAAGAGGTCACGGAAGAAGAATGTCTTCGATACTATGAAGCAAACAAGAGTCAGTTTGTCAGTCAAGATTTGATGGAGTTAAAACATATTCTTTTGGGTGCTGACCCGGAAGATGAAGAAAAAAGAGCGACAGCAAAAGATGTCGCGGAATCACTGATTTCAAGGTTGGTTGAGTCATTTGATCAATTTGAAGCGTTCGCCAGCGAGCATTCCGATTGTCCTTCTAAGGAAACTGGTGGGAGTTTGGGGCAAATCACTCGAGGTCAGACTACGCCTGAATTTGAAGAGGCAGTATTTAAACTTGAGGAAGGCTTGGCAAAAGACCCTGTCGAATCTAAGTATGGTTTTCATGTGGTCTATATTGACAAGAAGCTGCCAGGAAAACAGTTGAAATACGAACAAGTTAAAAATGATGTAGCTAATATGCTGATGGAGTTTGGTCAGCGTAAAGCGATCGCTCTGTATATTCACAAGCTGGTTGATGAGTCTGAAGTTGAAGGCATTGATTTTGAAATTGGTCGCCCGTTAACGAATTAATTTTTTGTAATATATGCCTACGTTGTTTTGCCTGCACCTTTTGATACCTTGTTTGGGGGTGTATGTAAAACGACTCGTCACCTTGTTATCTGATTATCCAACTGCTTAGTGAGTTACCCCTCAGATAATTGAGTTTACGTTTTTCGAGAAGGCGGAGAGTTAATTTAGGACTGAGCGTTAAAGATTGCGAACAAGCAAAGCAATTTGTTGTGTCACCAGTTTATCACCCGTTTCATGGAGTTTATCTACGCGGAATAATGAGTTCTCTTCTGTGAGTGGGGATAGGGAGATTTCCTGCATTGATGGGTGATTTCGGGTGTTTTTGGCCAGCAAAATTTGGCCGTTAATGGCTTGTTTAAGCATCGATTGAAGTGACTCTAGGCGCTCTTTATGATGGCGCTCATTGAGGAGTTGGGAGGCAGAAAGTTGTTGTTCTCCATGTGATATGGCACTGGCTAGTTCTAATTTGATCCCCTGTGTATCCATCAACTGTTTGCTTAGTGCATGTATGGCTGTGGCGCAGTAGAGCGCTCTAAGTGGGTGGTCGCTATGTTTTGAATCGCCGGTAAATTCGAGATAGATACTGGATTGGTCCGCATTTAGGCGTATGGCTCCGTATAAGTCAGCCGCATCATTTGTTAAAGCATCGAACAGGGACATCACGGATTCAAAGTGTTCCGGATTGACTCTACTTTCTAGTAGCGTCAAATTTTTGCAGGCAATGGCTAATAAAGCGCAGTGCTGTTTTGCCTGTTCGTCATAGGGTTCTTGGTGATATTGTCTGGTGGCTAACAAAGGTTTTATTCGATGCTCAAGGGTGCTGAGCTCATCCATTTTGTCTGAGTCATCGCCCGGTAATTGCCGGATGAGATGGTTGAGTCGGCCAGAGAGTTTTTTCCCTAGCTGAATCGATAAAATAAGTAAGACGACAACAAGGCTAATCCACAAAAGGCTAAAGGTAAACTGGAGGTCGCGCAATGGTGCCGAAAAAAATTGCTGATCAAGCTGAACACTGACATAACCTGCAACAGCATTTTCAATAGTGATAGGGCTGGTGTGCGAGTGTCGGGGGTTGACGGTGTATCGTGCTTTTTGGGCTTTTGCTAGTGGGCGGTTCGTTGCATCGTACACCGCTGCATACTGAATGCCTTCGATACCCAGCATCTCATCGACTTCGACCTGTAGGCTTAGCATATCCTGTCGAATAATGGGATCGCGCACCACTTTGGCAAGTTGGGATGATAAGGTCTTTCCAAGGTAGTTTTTTTGCTGGGTAGCGATTGAGCTGACTTGTAGGCCTAAAATCAGGGCGATTAGACTGCCTATTGTGAGACTAAATATTAGGGTGAGGGTGGGCAGCGTTTTAGCCAAAGATTTTTTGGTGTTACCCATTCTGTAGTCTTTTCTCCGAATTTGTTGGTTTCGCAATTGTTGGCACAGGATGGCTTGATTTGTATGGTTCCTGTGGTTTGTTTGATAGATGCATTCTATCTTATTCTCTGCTCTCCTATAATACCCGCTCAAAGTAATTGTGGTCTTGGCTTGCGCCCCTTGAAATGGAATCAACTGTGAAAGAAATTTTACTGATTAATGTATCTGGTGAAGATAAGCCCGGTGTCACTCGAGCTGTCTCAGAAGTACTGGTGGATTACGGTTGTGATATTTTGGATATAGGGCAGGCGGTCATCCATGATAATTTAAATCTTGGTATTTTGGCCAAAATACCCCAGGACCAAAAAACACCTCAGGTTCAAAAAGAAATTCTTTTTGGTCTTCATGCGATGGATATGAAGGTGCGCTTTCAGTCAATTTCTGAAGAAAGTTATTCTCACTGGGTCGATCAGCAGGGAAAACCGCGCCATATTGTTACATTGCTTTCTCGCAGGGTGACAGCTGAACATATTGCTCGCGTCACAGCGGTAACGGTTGATCATGGGCTCAATATCGACAAAATAACCCGTCTTTCTGGTCGTGTTCCATTGGAACGTATAGAAGATGATAGTAAGTCTTGTGTGGAGTTTTCATTGCGCGGCGTGCCATCTGATATGGCATCCCTACGGTCTTCATTGCTGGAGATGTCCAGTGAAATGGATGTGGATATGGCCTACCAGGAGGATAATATTTACCGCCGTAATCGCCGCGTGGTGGTATTTGATATGGATTCTACGTTAATAGACGCTGAAGTGATTGATGAGCTGGCAAAAGAGGCCGGTGTTGGTGAGCAGGTGGCGGTTATTACAGAAGCTGCCATGCAAGGTGAACTTGATTTTAAAGAGAGTTTCACTCAGCGTATGGCGTTATTGAAAGGGTTGGATGAGTCAGTGCTGGAGAAAGTCGCCAACCGTTTACAGCTTACAGAAGGTGCGGAGGCTTTGCTGTCTACCCTGAAACGACTGGGCTATAAGACCGCGATTCTGTCTGGCGGGTTTGATTATTTTGGTCGTGGTATTCAGAAAAAGCTAGGGATTGATTATGTCTATGCGAACCAGCTAGAAATTGTTGATGGTAAAGTTACGGGCAATGTGTCGGGTGAGATTGTCGATGGTGCTCGTAAAGCGCAATTATTACGTGAGATTGCCGCAGGTGAAAATGTGGACCTCGAACAGGTTATTGCTGTGGGTGATGGCGCCAATGATTTACCGATGTTAAGTATTGCGGGACTTGGTATTGCCTACAGAGCTAAACCTTTAGTGAAGGCAACGGCAAAACAGTCGATTTCCAAACTGGGGCTGGATGGGATTCTCTATCTCATGGGCTTTAGTGATAGAGATACATCCCATTGGCAGTAATCTTTATGTAGGGCGGGTAGTCTACCTATTAGTTTTCAGCACTAAAATCGTAATTCATCACTCGTGTGGGCGGTTGCAAAAAATGTCCCTGAATATAGTGGACACCACAGCCCCACAGCGTTGGAATCATATTAGCGCGTTCCACAAAAGGAACAATGATATTTTCATTCTCTGATTTTAGTAGGCGTATCATATTTTCAACTTCGGCCATATTTGTTTCATTCTCATAGGCCTTTTCAATAATGACACTATCAAATTTTACAAAATTGACAGAAAGTTTTTGGAGTAACTTCATGGGCTCAATGGCAAGGCCAAAGTGGGATAAAGCAACATTGCCATTAATTTTGTTGAGCTCGTTAATCAGCCCCACCGAGTGGTGGAATTGCCTTGCAATATCAATTTCACGTAGTTGAAAGATAATTTGTTTGGGTAGTAATCCTGAGGCCTTTAGTGCCGTCTTGAGCCACGGGATAAAGCCTTCATCAGCAATGGTATGACCGCTAATATTAATAAATAGTCGTGTTGCTGGAGCAGATTTAAGCTTTTCGGTCAATGCCTTGATGGCTTCAAGAATGACACAGTGATCAATTTCAATGGCGGTGGGTGTTTTGAAGACCTTGGCAATAAAGTCTTCAGGAAGGTCTTTTTCGAGTGCCTCAGGTTTTACCTGAATAAGCACTTCATAAAACTCTTCCTGTGCCCCATGAAGGGGGATTAATGGTTGGTACAGAAGCTCGAATTGTTTTTCATCGAGTAATATCCGAGCATGGCCTTCTACGTCATCTTCGGCCAAGGATGGTCCAATCCCGGTCTCAGAAAGTTTAGCATTATTGGCGAAATCGGGGCTGTCACCTTCAGCGTAAAGATCTTTTAGTGCATTTTGTGCCCTGTCTATGCAGCACTCAGGCGTGGCTACAGCTTCATTGATAACTGAAACACCTATGCCCAGTGTCAGTGAAAATGTTTGCTCACCCAGTTGGAATATGTGCTCATCAATGGCTTCACAGATGTGGTTTGCAAGCATTAAACCTGCATCGGCACTGGTATTGGGGGCAATGACAATAAAGCAGTCTTCTTTGAAGCGATTAAGCGTATGACTGTCTTTTATTGAAGCATTGATTTTTTCAAGAAGTTGAGAGATTAGTTCTTCAACTTTTTGAATGCCAATCTCGCTTTGAATACTTGGGTAGCGATCTATGGTTATGTACAGTAATGCGGAGGTGTTCTGTTTTTGGGCCGCTTGGCGAATGGTGGCATTGATCTGCTCGATGACCTTGTCGCGTTGAATGCTGACAGAGCTAGATTGAGTGACGCTGACGTCGGCCTCTATACCACCTTTTCCCTCGATATAGCTCTTGGTGATAACAAGCTCTAGCCCCGCTTCTCCTTGATAGTCCACTTTTGAAATTTTAGCTTCAACGGGGACAGGAATGTCATCACTGGTGATTCCCGTAAAATTAATAGTTTGTGCTGGGAATTCCTCATCGGGCTCAATGGCGCGAAGATATTCTTTCAGTCGGTCATGCTCTTCCGCTTGAAGTGTGTCGATGACTGGCATACAAAGCATGCCTTCTGAGTTCACGTAGCCAAAGAGCTGCGCATAGCTGTCGTTGGCATACAGATAGGTGCCTTCCTGTATGATGGCTATGGCATCTACCGAGCTACCTAATAATCGGTCACATCTACTTTCTGAGTCACTGTAGAGGCGGCGGCTTTGGCGTAATCGGCGTCTTTGCCCCAAGTCATAGAGTGTCCGGCTGATGATCAGCAGCAGGCGCTGATCTTCGTCCATCGGGATCACATCAGCGGCACCATGTCGAAGACCCTCGACAATTTCAGCGGGATCGTACTCATCTGTAATGAGTATTACAGGGGTATCAAGATTGAGTTTTCTAATGGTGGTAAAAATAGATTTTATGGGGACATCCGAACCATTGAACTGAGCAATAATCAAATCCCAAGATTTATTCTCAAGCAGTTTGGACAGTACTTCAATTTTGTTGACATGTTTTGATTCGGCGCGATAGTTGGCATTGCGTAACAAACTGACAATGCGATTTGCTTCTTCAAAACTATCGTGTGCGAGAAGAAGTTTCAGGGAGTTATCTGCTGCCATCTTTTTTTAATTCTCTTTTGATGCTCATAGGTGCTTGTAATTTTCGTCGGTGTTTAAATGGTATTTTGCTTGTATACCGGATGTATTATAAAGAAATGTGGGGTAAGGGCTACTGTACCCCTTATTAAGGCTTTGTTGCAGCCCTCATGTTTGTGAGGGAGTTCCGTTTTTAGCGTTGGTGTTTATTGAGAAAGCTCCCGAAGAGAGGGTGGTTGAGTTCTTTTTGTGGTGGGTTCAAGGGTTGGCCGGCTAAGGCAGAGGCATTTTGTTGGGTGTGTTGGGCAGTTCTCTGACCAGCTTGGGAACCAAGTACCCGGGTAACTTGGCCATAAGTTCGGTGATGAGCTGTTTGGCTTTTTGATCGCTTACTTCAAAATGGGCCGAGCCGCTGACTCGATCAAGTTGGTGGAGGTAATAGGGTAAGACACCCATTTGAAATAGTCTCTCGCTCAACTGACATAGCGTTTCAGCTGAATCATTTATGCCCGACAGCAGAACCGTTTGATTCAACAGGGTGACGCCTGCCCGGGAAAGTCGATGGAGAGCATCGGTTACTTCGGTGTCGAGTTCGTTGGGGTGGTTGCTGTGGATGACCACTGACGGTAATAACCGGGTAGATGTCAGCCATTGCAAACAGGCATCTGTGATGCGGTCTGGTATGACAATGGGGAGTCTAGTGTGTACCCGGAGTCGTTTTATATGAGGAATCTGGGCAATTTTTTCGGTTAACCACAGGAGTTGTTTGTCGCTACTTGCGAGAGGGTCGCCTCCGCTGTAGATAACCTCCGTGATGGAGGTGTCGTGGGCAATATAATCTAATGCTTGCTGCCATTCGTTACGCCCGGGCTTATTGTCTTGGTAGGGGAAGTGGCGTCGAAAGCAATATCGACAATTAATGGCGCAATTGGGGCTGACAATCAGTAGTACTCTGCCATGATATTTATGGACGAGCCCTGGAATTGGGTTTGTTTCCAACTCACCCAGTGGGTCTGTGTTATACCCCGGCGCTGCAAGCAATTCTTCTTGTAGCGGTAAAATTTGTTTCAGCAGTGGATCATTGGGGTCGCCTTTGATGATGCGATTTAAATAAGGCATCGGAACTCTTAAAGAAAAATTCTGGTCAGCCGCAACAGCACCTCTCAGTAAGCTATCGATTAAACTCGTATCGAGTTCAAGCCAGTTTAGTAGCTCTTTGGGGTCGCGAATACTGGTGGTCAGTTGTTCTTGCCAAGTCAGGCTATCCACAGATGCAACAGAACGGGTTATCATAGCGGGCTCTTATACTTAGAAACGTTTTATCGAATACTTTTTTCGAATATTGAGGCAATAATGGCTAACTATTCTACCAATGAATTTCGCTCCGGTCTGAAAGTAATGCTGGATGGCGACCCCTGTTCCATCGTGGAAAATGAATTTGTAAAACCCGGCAAGGGTCAAGCATTTAGCCGCGTGCGTATCCGCAACCTGAAATCAGGTCGAGTGTGGGACCGGACTTTTAAGTCTGGTGAATCCCTTGAGGCTGCTGATGTGATGGATTCTGATATGCAATATCTCTATACCGATGGTGAGCATTGGCACTTTATGGAGCCGGATACATTTGAACAGCATCAGGCGGACGAAAAGGTTGTGGGTGATACAGCCAAATGGCTGAGAGAACAAGATACCGTCGTTGTTACGTTGTATAACGGCGCACCTTTAGCCGTAGCCGCACCGAACCATGTGGAGTTAGAAATTGTTGATACCGACCCAGGTTTGAAAGGTGATACGGCTCAAGGCGGTACCAAACCGGCCACCTTGAGTACAGGTGCTGTTGTGAAAGTACCGCTTTTTTTGAATATTGGTGAGGTGGTAAGGGTGGACACTCGCACTGGAGAATATTTAGGCCGGGCATAAGTAAAAAATGTGTTTTGAAGCGTGTTTTTAACGATTTGGATATTTTTACTTGTGCGTAAAAGGGCGGCTGTTGCCGCCCTTTTTGTTAGAGATGTTGAGTAGACGGCTTCAGTTACCCTAGGTAGTGAGTTGTTGATGTTGGTTTGAGCATGAAAAAGAAATGGAATAAGTCATGATGAATTGGCAGCCAACAGCCACGTTGGAAACATTGCGGTATCGAGCTGAGTTGTTGTCAGGTATTCGTGTTTTTTTTAAAGATAGAGATGTGATGGAGGTAGATGTGCCGGTGATGGCCGAAACCGGTGTCACGGATTTACATATTGATTGTATTCCGGCTCAAGTTAGCGGAGATATTCAGTATTTACAGAGTTCGCCTGAATATTTTATGAAGCGCCTGCTGGCATCGGGCTCGGGATCTATTTATTCATTGGGTAAAGCGTTTCGTGACGGCGAATCAGGACGCCGGCATCATACGGAATTTACCTTGCTGGAATGGTATCGTCTGGGTTGGGATGAATATCAGTTAATGGCTGAGGTGGCAGTGTTCATAAAAGCCCTCGGTTTGGAATGCCCGTCACAGGTAATGAAATATACTGATATCTTTGAGCAAACTGTTGGGCTCAACCCTCATCAGGCATTTCTTAGTGACATTCAGCAATTAGCAGCGGATATTGCCGGTAGAGATTTCTCAACAGAAAGCCGAAGCACTTGTCTGGATTTAATCTTCAGTTTTGCCGTTGAGCCAGATCTTCCGAAGGGTTTGGTTTTTATTCACGAGTATCCAGCGTGTCAGTCCGCTTTAGCCCGGCTGGGTGTGGATGGCGAGGGAAATACCGTAGCCCGACGTTTTGAGGCTTATTTAAATGGTATGGAGTTAGCCAATGGATACTATGAGCTGACGGATCCCGTTGAACAAAAATCCCGGTTTGACGCTGACATTGCTCTCCGGCAAGCAGCGGAGAAAAAATCCATGCCGCTGGATCAGCATCTTCTATCCGCCATGGTGTCGGGGCTTCCTGATTGTGCAGGTGTCGCGCTAGGTGTCGATCGTTTGTTAATGCAGTTGCTGAACATTAATCAAATTTCTCAGGTTATACCGTTTGGTCAGGTTGAGGCCAATGGAGCAGGCCCCAGATGAAAGAAGGTTCTGATCGTGACTAACGCTTTGAACGATTTGCCAGACACATCAATTGGTAAGCCTCTACCTTGTGCCATTTTCCTGATGGGGCCTACAGCCACCGGGAAAACAGACGTGGCTGTAGCATTGCGAGATTACTTGCCGGTGGAATTGGTTAGCGTAGATTCTGCGTTGGTATACCGGGGTATGAATATAGGGTCGGCCAAACCTGAGCCAGAATTGTTGGCCAAAATACCTCACAGGTTGATTGATATTCGTGATCCCTCCGAGCCCTATTCTGCCGCTGATTTTGCTAAAGATGCTCGAAAGGCCATGAAAGAAATAACGGAGCAAGGTCGCATTCCATTGTTGGTGGGCGGCACCATGTTGTATTTTAAAGCACTGCTTGATGGCTTGGCAGATAATCCTCCTGCTGACCCTGTCATACGTGGAGAGATAGAGGCGGAAGCGGTAAAAAAGGGTTGGCCTTTTGTTCATAAGCAGCTCGCTCAAGTTGATCCAGAATCGGCGGGACAGCTTCACCCTAATCACTCACAACGTATTCAGCGAGCATTGGAAATATTTCGAATAACAGGGAAGCCGCTCTCTCAGTTAAAGCGCGAGCAGCAAGAAAAGGGGAGTGTGCTTGGGCCAATCGGTGATGACTATCAGTTGATACAAATAGCTTTGTTGCCAAGCAACAGATTGTCTTTGCATCAGCGTATTGAGCAACGTTTTGAGGCAATGCTGGCTCGGGGATTTGAAGAGGAGGTGAGGCAGTTGTATCAGCGTGGTGATTTGAACCAGGATTTACCCTCTATTCGTGCTGTGGGCTATCGGCAGATGTGGCAATACTTGTCGGGCAGTATTAATGCCGACGAGATGCAGCAACTGGGTGTTATTGCCACTAGGCAGTTGGCCAAGCGTCAGTTGACGTGGTTGAGGAAATGGCCTGATCTGCACCAAATACAGGTAGATTACCAAGCTGACAGGGAAATTGTTTTTGAAGAAACTTTAAGTAATTGCTTGAAAATACTGAAAAACATACCCATATACATGGATAAGAGCCGGTAGTATTATGGCTTTTGCTGTTAATTACAGCTGGTTTCGCCGATATTGTTTTTAACTCATTGTTTTTCGGCGGTTTATTTTTTTTCCTTAGTTTAGGAGAGTTGTGATGTCAAAAGGGCATAATCTACAAGACCCTTTTTTAAATGTCTTGCGTAAAGAGCATATTCCAGTCTCTATTTTTTTGGTTAACGGTATCAAGTTACAAGGACAGATAGAATCCTTTGACCAGTTTGTTATTTTGCTAAAAAATACTGTTAGCCAAATGGTCTATAAGCACGCTATTTCTACTGTTGTGCCTTCTCGCCCCGTCCGTTTGCCAATGGCCGTCCCCGGTGTCCCTGGTGATAATTCAGACGGTGAGGAATAGGGAGTGTTGATTGTTTTTTGAACGTCCTGATTCCGGTGAACTTGCAGTACTGGTCCATATAAATTTAGTCAGTGAAAATGAACCAGAGGACCCTAGGGAGTTTGAAGAACTAGTTCTCTCTGCCGGTGGTGACCCCGTTTCATTAGTGACGGGGTCTCGTGGCTCTCCACACCCCAAATATTTTGTCGGCACCGGCAAAGTTGAAGAGTTGCGTCAACTCGTTAGTGATCATTCAGCAGGGCTGGTGATTTTTAACCATAACCTGTCTCCCAGTCAGGAACGAAACTTGGAACACGAGCTCAAATGTCGTGTACTCGATCGTACCGGTTTAATCCTCGATATCTTTGCTCAGCGTGCTCGAACCCACGAGGGTAAGCTACAGGTTGAGCTGGCTCAACTACAGCATATGTCCACACGATTAGTGCGTGGTTGGACTCACTTAGAACGTCAAAAGGGTGGCATTGGCTTGCGCGGCCCTGGGGAAACCCAACTAGAAACGGACCGGCGGTTATTGCGTGGACGTATTAAGTCTATTCTTAAGCGGTTGGAAAAGGTGCGTCGTCAACGCAATCAGGGGCGCCGGTCTCGTCAGCGGGCAGAAATACCCACCGTATCATTGGTGGGTTATACTAATGCCGGTAAATCAACGCTGTTTAATCGACTTGCCGAGTCCGACGTTTACGCTGCAGATCAGCTTTTTGCCACCCTTGACCCCACCATGCGTAGAATTGAACTTGATGATGTCGGTCCTACTATTTTGGCTGATACCGTAGGCTTTATTAGTCATTTACCTCACAAGCTGGTTGAGGCTTTCCAGGCCACGTTGGAAGAAGCGGCAAGTGCTTCGCTACTTTTGCATATTGTTGATGCGCATTCTGAGGACCGACACATCAACATTCAGCATGTAAATGAAGTTTTAGAGGAAATTGGGGCACTGGAACTACCAACATTGACAGTTTTCAATAAAATTGACCTGCTTAATAATATGGCCCCAAGAATAGATCGCGACGCGAGGAATAAGCCTGTTGCCGTATGGTTGTCAGCTCAAACCGGTGACGGGTGTGAGCTGCTATTGCAGGCTGTTACAGAGTTGTTGGCTGACGATATTGTCTGTGAGCATCTTGTGTTGCCACCAGCAATGGGTAAGTTTAGAGCAATGTTGTACCAACATAACGCTGTCGTCACAGAAGATCAGGGAGATAATGGCGAGCTGTTGTTAGAGGTGCGGATTCCTAGGGTAGACTTCCATCGGCTCTTGAAATCGGAAGGTTTGACCCCAAATCAGATACAGGTCCTGTCAAAACCTGACACTAAAACTGATAAGGGGTTGCTTGATCAAACCCACGAACAAGCTTCAGAACAAAAAATTGCATAACACTTTCAGTAATATTTAATGGCTATTGGTTGTGACATATCGAGTGGTGTGAATAGATTTTCTCACCTTTGGCAAATCTGATGACACTGAAACAATAGTATTTAACTGGCGGCTTGATACAATCAGCGGCCGTTGAATAACACATCAAAATCTGGAGAACAGTATGGCCTGGAATGAACCCGGTGGCGGCAAAGATCCCTGGGGCGGCAATAACGGCGGTGATGGGCCTCCGGACCTCGATGAGGCATTGCAAAAGCTTCGCTCACGTATAGATAAAATTTTTGGCTCAGGCGGCTCAGGTGGAAAAAATAACGGCTTCAGTGGCGGCCTGTTTGGTGTTGTCCTAGCGGTATTGATTGTAGGTTGGGGCATTTCCGGTTTCTATCAGGTTGATGAAAAGGAACAAGCTGTCGTACTGCGTCTGGGTAAATATCTGGATACTGTAGGCGCAGGCCTTCACTGGAAACCATCGTTGGTGGATAGCGTTACTAAGATCCGTGTTACTGAAGAGCGTCAATACTCCAGTCGTGGTCAAATGTTGACAGAAGATGAGAACATCGTTGAGCTGCCGCTGACGGTCCAGTACAACATCAGTGATGTGAAGTCTTTTGTTCTTAATGTAAAAGAGCCCGAGGCAAGTTTACGTCAGGCTACAGACAGTGCTCTTCGTCATGTGGTGGGCAGCAGTAAATTAGATGAAGTGGTTTCTACTGGCCGTTTAAAAATCGGTGATGAGGTCAAGTTTCGACTGCAAGCGTATCTCGACAACTATGGAACTGGTATCAGGGTACGGAAGATCAATATTCAGGAAGCTAAACCGCCTACTCAGGTTAAGGCAGCTTATGATGATGTGATTGAGGCGCGGGAAGATCGTGAGCGATTGATTAATGAAGCTCAGACCTATTCCAACGGTATTATTCCAGAAGCTCGTGGTCAGGCTCAGCGCATGATCGAAGAGTCTAATGGTTATCTGGCAAAAGTGGTTGCGGGGGCTGAAGGTGAATCCCAGCGTTTTGAATCACTGTTGGCAGAATATAAAAAAGCACCCGAAGTGACTCGTCAACGGCTCTATCTGGATACCATTCAAGAAGTGATGAGCAATAGCTCTAAGGTTTTGGTTGATGTGGAGGGCGGTAACAATATGCTTTATTTGCCGTTGGATAAAATTATTCAGCAACGTGGGCCCCAAAACCAGTCTTCCTCATTTAATAGCGACGATGTCAGTAGTGTCGCTGATGAGGTGATCAATAAATTACGTCGAGAAAGTAGTTCTACTACTAGATCTCGGGAGGTTCGCTAGATGACTAGTCGTTCTACAGGATCACTGGTACTACTCGTAGCTTTGTTGTTGCTCGGAAGCAGTACCCTTTATGTGATACAAGAAACGGAAAAAGCCGTAAAACTGCGTTTTGGTCGTCTAATAGAAACTGATATTCAACCGGGGCTGCACTTTAAAATCCCTCTGGCTGAAAAGGTTAGAAAATTTGATGCCCGAGTATTAACACTGGATGCAGAGCCTAGCAGTTTTTTTACTGTGGAAAAAAAGCGGTTAATTGTTGATGTTTTTTCCAAGTGGCGCATTGTTGATGTGGATACCTATTATAGAGCAACGGGTGGTAATGAAGCGGTTGCTCAAGATCGGTTAGCTAGCCGGGTTAATGATGGTCTTCGCAACCAGTTTGGTGCGAGAACACTTCATGATGTGGTTTCTGGTGAACGTGATGAGCTAATGAAGCACCTGACGGAAAGTCTTAATACGACAGTTCGTCAGTCATTAGGTGTTGAGGTGGTTGATGTTCGAGTTAAGGGAATCGACTTACCCCCGGAAGTGAGTGAGCAGGTCTACCGAAGAATGAAAGCGGAGCGTGAAAAAGAGGCTCGTATTCTACGGTCAGAAGGGCGAGAGCAAGCAGAAAAAATTCGTGCAGATGCTGACCGTCAGAAAACTATTCTTGTGGCTAATGCCTATCGTGATGCAGAGCAAACTCGTGGTAAAGGCGATGCACAAGCTGCGTCCACCTATGCTCAAGCGTACAATAAAGATCCTGAGTTCTATGCCTTTATGCGTAGTTTAAATGCCTACAAAGAAGCTTTTTCTAGCAAAGGTGATGTACTGTTAGTTGACCCCGATAGTGACTTTTTCCGTTACCTTAATAGCCAGAGTGGTAAATAGTTTGGTGGTGGGTGTCGTTTGGAAAAGTTTGCTGCTTACCGGCTGATTTGTCAGGTTATGTTGCTGCATAAAAATGCAGCAACATACTTGAGACGGTGATAGAATTCTGCAACCGGGGCAACCCGGTTTTTTTATGACTGAAAAGAGCATGATTATGTGGCTTGATTTGGCGCAAGCATTTTGTTTGATGTTGGTGCTGGAAGGTATTATGCCGTTTCTGGCGCCGGGTCGTTGGCGTAATATGGCATCACTGCTTGCACAGGTCGATGACCGTAGTATGCGAATAATGGGACTGGTGAGTATGTTGCTTGGCGCCGGTGCTCTGTATTTTATCAATCAGTAAATATGGATCAATTAGGTAGGTGTGATGACTGTCGCTGATCGTTGGCTATTACCCGATGGTGTAGAAGAAATTCTGCCCAACCAAGCGTTGCAGGTGGAATATCTGCGTCGTCAGATTCTGGATCGCTATCACTGTTGGGGGTATGACCTGGTAATACCGCCGTTGGTGGAATTTACAGATTCTCTCTTGAGTGGAACTGGGTCGGATCTGGACTTGATGACCTTTAAGGTGACAGACCAGATCAGTGGTCGGATGATGGGTATTCGTGCCGACATAACACCCCAAACGAGCCGTATGGATGCTCACAGCCTTAGGCGCAACGGCCCAAGTCGGCTCTGTTATGCTGGCACCGTGCTCTACACTAAACCACGCTATCCATTAGCCAGCCGCTCTCCCATTCAGATTGGAGTGGAACTCTATGGTGAAGCAGGATTAGCTGCTGATATCGAAGTGATCAGCTTAATGGTTGAAACGCTACAGTTGGCAGGTCTAAATAAGCCCCAGTTGGATCTTGGTCATGTTGGTATCTACGGTAACTTGCTCGAAGAAGCGAATTTGGCAAAAGAGCAGGAAGAGGAGTTGTTTGATTTGCTTCAACGTAAATCTGTACCAGAACTGGATGCTTGGATTGCCAGTAATATTAAAGATAAGGCATCGGCAACCATGATCAGAGCGTTAGTGGATTTGGCGGGCGATGCAACAGTACTGGATCGTGCGCGCGAAGTTTTTGCTGCAGCTCCCGCAGAGGTGGAGCTAGCATTAGATGAGCTACAGGCGGTTGTTGATGCATTAAAAGCCAGCAGCCCTGATGCTGAATTGTATTTGGATTTGAGTGAGTTGCGAGGCTACCACTATCACACGGGAGTAGTGTTTGCGGCTTATGCTCCAGGTGTTGGTCAGGCTATAGGTAACGGTGGTCGCTATGATCACGTTGGGGAAGGCTTTGGCCGATCTCGCCCTGCCACTGGTTTTAATATGAATTTGCAGGCATTGGTTCAATTTGGTCAAAGTCAGGAATATTTGGCTTCAGGTATTTTTGTGCCTGCCGTTCAGTCTTCAGATTCAGAGAATACAGCTCAGCAAAAAGTTGTGATTGAGTTGAGAGCTGGGGGTGAACGTGTAGTCTGTGGTTTTCCCGGGCAACAGCCTGATTATGAAGAGCTGCACTGCGATCGCCAGTTGCAGTTGGTAGAAGGTGCGTTTCAGGTTACATCCGTTTAATAATACAAATTTAATAGTTTTTTACGTGGGTTAGAGAAATCAGATGGGTAAGAATGTCGTGGTACTTGGCACCCAATGGGGTGACGAAGGCAAGGGGAAAATTGTTGATTTGCTGACAGATCAGGCCTCTGTGGTGGTACGGTTTCAAGGTGGTCACAATGCAGGGCACACACTGGTCATTGATGGTAAGAAAACGGTATTACATCTGATTCCTTCCGGTATTCTTCGTGACAAGGTTACTTGTTTGATTGGCAATGGTGTTGTGCTCTCACCAGAGGCGCTGCTGAAAGAAATGGCAGAATTAAAGGAGCAGGGTATTCCCGTACGTGAAAGGTTGAAACTTTCACCTGCTTGTCCGTTAATTTTACCCATTCATATTGCTCTGGATCAGGCTCGTGAACGCGCACGGGGTGAGGCCAAAATTGGTACTACTGGACGAGGTATTGGTCCCGCTTACGAAGATAAAGTGGCTCGACGCGGATTGCGCTTGGGCGATATGTTTAACCGTGAGAAGTTTGCCGTCAAGTTGAAAGAGTTGATGGACTATCACAACTTCATGCTGACATCTTACTATGACGAAGATGCGGTAGATTATGAGGATACTCTAGGCAAGGCTGCGGGTTGGGCTGACGAACTGGAATCTATGGTCGCTGATGTTACTGGCGTATTGCACAGTACCCGTGAGCGTGGAGATAACATTATGTTTGAGGGTGCCCAGGGGTCGTTGCTGGATGTTGATCATGGTACCTATCCTTTTGTAACCTCATCTAACACTACAGCAGGTAGTACGGCTACAGGTAGCGGTTTTGGCCCTCTTTATCTTGATTATGTGCTGGGTATCACTAAAGCCTACACCACACGTGTTGGCTCCGGACCTTTTCCCACAGAGTTATTTTGTGCGGTAGGAAAACACTTGGGTGAAAAAGGCCATGAGTTTGGTGCAACCACGGGCAGGGAGCGTCGCTGTGGATGGTTTGATGCTGTGGCACTTAAGCAGGCCATTCGTATTAACTCTGTTTCTGGCATTTGTTTGACCAAGCTGGATGTTCTAGATGGCCTTGACGGTATTAAACTTTGCGTTGCCTATACTGATGTCGATGGCAACGACGCGGGGATTCCTAGCCATGCTGATGATTATGAAGGCTTGGTTCCAGTCTATGAAGAAATGCCGGGTTGGCCCGAGTCTACTGTCGGTGCAAGGTCCTTGGATGAGCTGCCATCCAATGCACGGGCTTATATTGCTCGTATTGAAGAAATTTTGAAGACACCAGTGGATATTGTTTCAACTGGTCCCGATCGCGTTGAAACTATTGTTCTGCGCCATCCCTTTGCCTAAACCTAAAGTAGTTATTGTCAGAAAAAGCATTAAGCATACCTGATGAGGTGTTTCGTGCTTTTTCTGGCTGGTTTCTAGGTCGCCCCAGCACGCTTCTGTGTACATATTTTCTTTTTTAGATTCCAATCAAACTTAAAAATACAATTGGTTATGATTAAAAGTAGCTAACGTATTTGCGTTTTCTCAATATCACTTCTACAGTTTTCATCATTGACGGTGTAAATAAAAACAATACTCAGGTCGATGTACTGTTCGGTTAGAAAGATCGAATGGATGGCCTCCGAAACATCGGAGCTAAAATGTCAGGACTGTTGAGGGGTAAATTACCGTTCGTGTGTAGGTTTGTTCCGGGTCAACCGGGCAACTTTTTTTCTATTCATACTATTCTGTCAATTCTTTCGGCATCAGCATTGGAATATGCCCACGATGTGATGTTGTCTCGTTTTAATTTTCAACCTGTCCCCACAAACTTTAGAGGGGCATTTTAGTGAATACGACTCAGTCCGGCGAACTTTGGCCTCTGGTGGTCTATTTTGGCATGGTGATCATGTTGGTTTTGACCATGCTGGGCTTGTCGTGGTTACTAGGTCAGCGACGGATGGATCATGCGACTGGTGATACCTTTGAGTCGGGCATTGTTTCCGTAGGTAGCTCACAGGTTCGTATCTCCGTCGAATTTTATCTGATAGCTATTTTCTTTGTGATATTCGATCTCGAAACCGTCTTTATCTTTGCCTGGGCTATCGCCTTTTTTGAATTGGGTTGGTCGGGTTATCTCGCCATCATGGTATTTGTAGCCATTCTGGTGATAGCACTTGTTTACGAATGGCGCTCAGGTGCTTTGGACTGGGGTGTTAAAACCCGTGTTGGGTTAGAGGAAACAAGCAAATGAAGTGGAGTTTGACTCGGCCCGATGAGGTCATTGCGAGTACGTCTAATGCTAAACGTTTGAACGACGGCGGAGAGGTTATTAGTAATGATCCGATAGAAGACCATGTTCGTCGCAATGTGTGTTTTGCCAAATTAGAAGACTTAATTGCCTGGGGTCGTGGTCATTCTCTTTGGCCATTTAATTTTGGGCTGTCTTGCTGTTACGTGGAGATGGCGACATCGTTTACCAGTCGCCATGATATTGCACGTTTTGGATCCGAGGTGATACGTGCAACACCGAGACAGGCAGATTTAATGGTCATCTCAGGCACCTGTTTTTTAAAAATGGCCCCTGTGGTTCAACGTCTTTATGAGCAATTGCTGGAGCCTCGATGGATCATATCCATGGGTTCCTGTGCCAATTCTGGGGGCATGTACGATATTTATTCCGTTGTTCAGGGGGTGGATAAATTTATTCCTGTCGATGTGTATGTGCCGGGCTGCCCGCCAAGACCTGAAGCATTGATGCAAGGGTTGGTTATGTTGCAAGAGGCTGTGAGCAAAGAACGCCGGCCACTGAGTTGGACGGTAGGTGACCAGACTGTGATTAAGCCTGCACCTATTAGTCAGCGAGATTTATTAACCGAAGAAAGGATGAAAACGACTGAATTACGAGATCCTAAGGATGTGTGATCAAGGGTATATTCAGGAGCTTACAAAGAGAATAGATAAGAAAAGAACACGATAAAAATAAAAATACAAAAAATAAACTGGGATAGACGTATGCAAGCAACTGAAACCCTGCAACAAACAGGCATTATTGCCGAGCTGTATGAACGGTTCGGTGAGGACTGTTTTAAGGTTCAGACTTGCGCTGATGGTATTGCTACCCTTTGGGTGGAGAAAGATAAGCTTCAATATATTCTCCGGTATCTCAAGCCAAAATTCCCCATGCTCCATGATCTGTTTGGTATCGATGAGCGGTTAAGAGTCCACCGTGAAGGTCAGCCAGGGGCAGATTTCACCGTGGTTTATCACCTGCTGTCTTTTAGCCGCAATGAAGATGTTCGGATCAAAGTGGCATTGGTCGAGCCGGACATCCAAGTGCCCACCATCATTGATATCTGGCCGAACGCCAATTGGTACGAGCGTGAAGTCTGGGACATGTTTGGCATCGACTTCAGTGGCCACCCCAATTTATATCGCATTTTGATGCCGCCCACCTGGGAAGGACATCCTCTTCGTAAGGACCACCCTGCAAGAGCTACGGAAATGGAGCCATTTAGCTTGGATCAGGAAAAGCAGGATAGGGAGCAAGAGGCATTGCGGTTCCGCCCAGAGCAATGGGGTATGGAACAAAAAACTGATGACACCGAATTCATGTTTCTTAATTTGGGGCCTAACCATCCCAGTGTCCACGGGGTCTTTCGGATAGCCTTGCAGCTCGATGGTGAAATTGTGGTGGATGCGGTTCCCGATATTGGTTACCACCACCGCGGTGCAGAAAAAATGGGTGAACGCCAGACTTGGCATAGCTTCATTCCCTACACGGATCGTATCGATTATCTGGGTGGGGTTATGAATAACCTCGCCTATGTGCTGTCGGTAGAAAAATTGGCAGGTATTCAAGTACCTGATCGCGCCAAAGTCATCCGCATCATGATGTCTGAACTGTTTCGTATCTCCAGTCACCTAGTGTTTTATGGCACCTTTGCTCAGGACGTGGGGCAAATGTCGCCGGTGTTTTATATGTTTGCCGACCGAGAGCGGTTGTTCGGTATTGTCGAGGCGATTACCGGCGGTCGAATGCACCCTGCTTGGTTCCGCATTGGTGGTGTGGCACAAGACCTGCCTAACGGCTGGGAAAAAATGGTGCGTGATTTTATCGATGCCTTACCAGCACGGCTAGACCACTACGACAAGATGGCAATGCAAAATAAAATTTTGCAGAAACGCGCGATGGGTGTGGGTCGTTATACCCAACAAGAAGCGATTGATTGGGGGGTTACCGGACCCGGTTTGCGGGCGACGGGAATGGATTGGGATCTGCGCAGAGACCGCCCCTATGGTGGCTACGATCAATTCGATTTCGAAGTGCCAGTAGGCAACAGCGGCGATTCCTATGATCGGGCCGTGGTGAGAATTGAAGAGATCCGTCAAAGCTTACGCATTATTCGACAGTGTCTGGATAACATGCCTGAAGGGCCTTATAAAAGTGACCATCGATTAACCACACCTCCGCCAAAAGAGCGGACCATGCAAGATATTGAAACACTGATACACCACTTTCTGAATGTCAGTTGGGGGCCGGTTATACCGACGGGTGAAGCGACTCAACTAATCGAGGCGACAAAAGGCCACAACAGCTATCACCTCATTAGTGATGGTGGAACGATGTCCTACCGCACCCGAATCAGGACGCCGTCTTTTCCCCATCTACAACAGATTCCTTTGATTAGCCGCGGGCTGATGATTGCAGATTTAATCACAATTATTGCCAGCATCGATTTTGTTATGGCGGACGTAGACCGATGAGTGAGCAGCAGTTAATTCAGTCTGATATCGCATTGTCTGCGGAAGAAATTCAACAGATAGAGGCAGAGCTGGTTCATATGCCACAGAAATCTGGTGCTGCTATTGATGCATTGAAAATTGTCCAGCGTCAAAGGGGTTGGGTTTCTGATGAATCTTTGGTCGCCATTGCCCGTTATCTGGAGATGTCGCCCGAAGCCCTTGAGGGGGTAGCAACGTTTTACAACTTAATTTATCGGCAGCCGGTGGGTGAAAAAGTGGTGCTGTTTTGCGACAGCGTGAGTTGCTGGATTCGAGGTTGTGAGGGCGTCAAACAAAAAATCTCTGAAGCACTGGGTGTGGATTACGGTGAAACCACTGGGGATAACCAGTACACGTTGATCCCCGTACCCTGCCTAGGTGCCTGTGATAAAGCGCCAGTGATGATGGTGGGTGATGATCTGCATACCAATCTGAACAATGAAAAGATTGATCAGATTTTTGCCAAAAAAATGGGTAAAGAGGAGGACGCTTGATGGACGTTTCTTCTACAAAAACACCGATGAATGAAAAAGTCCTCACCCGGAATATTGGTCCAGATTTGGTTCCAACAGATATGACAGCCTATGAGGCCAACGGTGGATATAGAGCGCTCCATAAAGTGATGTCAGGTATGTCTTCTAATGATTGTCTGGAAGTGATTAAAGCATCAAACCTGAGGGGTCGAGGCGGCGCCGGATTCCCTACTGGAATGAAATGGAGTTTTGTCCCCATGGGTGAAAAGTGCAGTCCCGGGCACAAATACCTAGTTTGCAACGCCGATGAAATGGAGCCCGGGACTTTTAAAGACCGGTTGTTAATGGAGTGTGATCCCCATCAGCTAATTGAGGGCATGATATTAGCTGCCTACACAATTCAGGCTGATCTTTCCTATATCTTTATTCGTGGTGAATATGTCGTGGCCATTGAGCGCCTGGAGCAGGCCTTGGTTGATTGCTATAAAAAGGGCTATCTAGGAGAAAATATTTTAGGCAGTGGTTATGACCTTGAAATGCATGTTCATACCAGTGCCGGACGTTATATCTGCGGCGAAGAGACGGCATTGATAAATGCTTTAGAGGGTAAGCGTGCAAATCCTCGAGCCAAGCCGCCTTTCCCCCAAGTGAGTGGGTTATGGGGACGTCCAACCATCGTCAACAACGTCGAAACCCTGTGCAATATCTCTCATATTATTGACAAAGGCCCCGAGTGGTTTCAGTCATTAGGCCTTGGTGAAGATGCTGGTACCAAATTGTATGGTGCCAGTGGTTATGTGAAAAACCCCGGGTGTTGGGAGTTACCCATAGGGACGCCTGTTCGAGAAATTCTTGAGCAGCATGCCGGTGGCATGGTGGAGGGCCGGAAACTAAAAGGGTTTTTGCCGGGTGGCGGCTCAACAGATTTTCTAGTAGAAGAGCATCTCGATTTACCCATGGACTATGGGTCTATTGGTGCTGCGGGCAGCCGTATGGGCACAGGTACCATGATTATTCTGGATGATAAAACCTGCCCAGTAGGGATGGTGCTGAATCTTATTCGTTTCTTTGCCCATGAATCCTGTGGTTTTTGTACCCCTTGTCGCGAAGGCTTGCCCTGGACCCGACAAGTGTTGGAAGACATCGAAGCGGGCCGGGGTCGCAAGGAAGATCTTGAAACCCTATTACGGCAGGTTAAATACATTGGGGCCATTGGCAATACCCACTGTGCATTGGCTCCCGGTGCTATGGAACCTTTACAGAGTGCACTGAAATATTTTCAGAGTGATTTTGAGGCTCATGTTGAACAAGGGTGTTGTCCCTATGCTTCGGACATAAAAGCTCTAGATGTAAAAGCCCAGGGGGAGAGTGCCTAATGCCGACTATCTACATTGATGGCACAGCTTACGAAGTGGAGGCAGGAAAAAATCTCTTGGAAACCTGCCTTAACTTGGGGTTGGATTTGCCTTATTTCTGTTGGCACCCCTCCATGGGTTCCATTGGCTCTTGTCGTCAATGTGCCATGGTGCAATATCAAAATGAAGAAGATATCAGGGGTCGTATCGTTATGGGTTGTATGACGCCGGTGACTGAGGGCGCAATGTTATCTCTCCAGGGCGAAACTGCCAGTGAATTCAGAAAGTCTGTCGTTGAATCATTGATGTTAAATCATCCCCACGATTGCCCTGTGTGTGCCGAAGGTGGGGAGTGTCACTTACAGGATATGACCGTAATGGTTGGCCACCGTGATCGTCGTTATCGCGGTAAAAAGAATACCCACCGCAACCAGTATTTGGGACCACTAATTAACCACGAAATGAATCGCTGTATCAGTTGTTACCGCTGTGTGCGTTTTTATCGAGACTATGCAGGTGGTACAGACTTGGCGGCACTAGCATCCCACGATCATGTGTATTTTGGACGGCATAAAGACGGTGTGTTGCAAAGCGAATTTGCCGGAAACCTAGTGGAAGTTTGTCCTACAGGGGTGTTTACGGATAAACCACTGCTTAACGATTACAGCCGTAAGTGGGATTTACAGTCAGCCCCATCCATTTGTGTTAGTTGTGCTGTGGGTTGTAACACATCTCCTGGGGAACGCTACGGCAAACTAAAACGTATCCAGAATCGTTTCAATCACGAAGTGAACGGTTATTTCTTATGTGATCGCGGCCGATTTGGTGCTGATTTTGTCAACAGTGACTCCCGACTCAGCTTTGCCGGAGTTCGCCAAGAAGATGGTAGTTACCGTGCCATCAAAGCAGACGACGCCTTGAGTGAGGTGGCAAGTTTGTGCCAGCAGGGAACTGTTGCTGGCGTCGGGTCTCCTCGTGCCTCGGTAGAGGCAAATTACCTATTGCGTCGGTTTGTAGGGAGCAAACATTTTTCTACAGGAATGGGTGATTTGGAATGTGCTTTAGTTCGGCAGGTTGTCGATACACTCAGTCAAACTAGAGCTATTAGCCCCTCTCTCCATCAAATTGAATCTGCTGATGCGGTATTAATTCTTGGTGAGGATGTTAGCAATACCGCCCCCCGTTTGGCTTTAGCGCTTCGACAAGCGGCTCGCAGTAAAGCGAGAGAGTTGGCGGCGGATATGCGTCTGGAACCATGGATGGATGCTGCGATACGGAATTTGGCGCAAGATCAGTACAGCCCTGTGTTTATTGTTGGAGTCCACGAAAGTCGCCTCAATGATATTGCTGCGAGGAGTGTTTCACTGGCGCCCGATGATATTGCTCGCTTGGGGTTTGCTGTAGCGGCAGAAATAGCTGGACGTCGCTTAGATGGTGTCGAAACAGCGATAGCGGCACTGGCGAGTACCATTGCTTCGGCGTTAAAAGCTGCGAAAAACCCAATAATTGTTTCCGGTGTCAGCTTATTAAATGCTTCAGTCCTAGAGAGTGCTGCCGCAGTGGCGGAGGCTCTGTTGTCTGATGAGCCTGAAGAGAAGAATGTAATGCTTAGCTTGAGCGTCCCAGAATGTAATAGCCTTGGTGTAGCTATGGTGGATGATGGCGAAGGTGTAGGGTTTGATGAGCTGGCTGAGCGTGCTGCCCAAGGTGATATTGATACCTTGGTTGTTCTTGAAAATGATCTTTATCGACGGGTACCTGCTGAAAAAATTGACCAGATATTGGGTGATATCAAGCGTCTTGTCGTTTTAGATTCTTTGGATAATGCCACCTTGTCAAAGTCACATGTTGCCCTGCCTACTGCAACTTTCGCTGAGTCAGAAGGTACCTTGATCAGTAGTGAAGGGCGGGCTCAGCGTTATTACCCGGTATTTGTGGCAGAAGATGATCGGCTTGCCAGTTGGCAGTGGTTATCCGAACTTGGTCAGGTATTGGGGTTGTGGGGGTTTGACCAATTGGCGCATTTTGACCAGGTGGAACAAGCCTGCGCACAGGATATGCCCGCATTATCTAATATTGCTTTTGCCGCACCAAATCACCAGTTCAGGAGTCACGGGTTAAAAATACCTCGGCAACCTGCCCGCTATAGTGGTCGTACTGCTATGCGAGCCAACGTGTCAGTTCATGAACCCCAGCAGCCGACAGATGATGAAACACCGTTGTCCTACAGTATGGAAGGCTTGAGTGTCGGGTTGCCTAGTTCATTGATGTCCTATAGCTGGTCTCCAGGATGGAACTCCAATCAGTCCATACAAAAATTTCAACATGAAGCCGGTGGTGCGATTAAGGGTGGTTCCGCGGGGGTACGATTAATTACTTCTGGTCTGGGCGTAGATCTGCATAACTGTTCTGTGCCTAAGCCCTTTCAGCCGTCAGATACTGGTTTTTTACTGGTTCCCGTTTATCGGGTTTTTGGCAGCGATGAATTGAGCATCCAAGCTCGTGCCATTGCTGAGCTGGCTGGTGATGCTCAGGTCATCATATGCTCAGACGATGCGAATAAGCTTCAGGTTGCCGATGGTGATGGTGTTGTTGTGATAGCCGGTGATACAAAGGTGTTATTGGAGGTGTTGGTCGATTCTTCTTTGGCAAAAGGCTGTGTTGGCTTTACCCAAGGAATGCCGGGAGCGGAGACATTGGTTGCTGGTTCAATGGTATTGCTACAAAAATCGGAAGATTGGCAGCGTCGTAAGCCTGAGCTCATTGCCACGGATAATCCTAACGCCCCCAACCCAGAACACCGTGGTGTAAGTGGGGTGTCGTATGTCTGACGGCATGATCATTTTGTTTGCTTTCGTTGTGTTGCTAGGTGCAGTGGGTGGAGCTGCAGTGATGACTTGGTGGGAGCGTCGTTTGCTGGGTATTTGGCAAGATCGCTATGGCCCAAATCGGTTGGGGCCCTTTGGCATTCTGCAAGTGGCGGCGGATATGTTGAAACTGCTCACTAAGGATGATTGGGTTCCCCCGTTTGCTGATAAAGTTGTCTTTATTTTTGCGCCCACGGCCATTGTGATGGCCATGATGCTGGGTTTTGCCGTGGTGCCATTTGCACCTGGGCTACAAATTATCGACATGAATATCGGTTTGCTGTTCTTCCTTGGTATGACGTCATTGGCGGTATATAGCGTCTTACTTGGTGGGTTGGCTTCCAATAATAAATATGCCTTGTTAGGTGGATTGCGCTCTGCGGCCCAAATGGTCAGCTATGAAGTGTTTATGGGGCTGGCACTGATGGGTGTGGTGATGCTCTCTGGTAGCTTTAATCTCAGGGAGATTGTTGAGTCACAGGCTGATGGCTGGTATTGCATCTCACAGTTTCTAGGCTTGTTTGTGTTCACCGTTGCTGGTATTGCCGAAAGTCATCGCTTGCCATTTGATTTACCTGAAGCCGAACATGAGCTCACGGCGGGTTTTCATACGGAATATGGCGGCATGAAATTCGCCATGTTTATGCTGGGTGAATATCTGGGGCTGATCTTAATTTCCAGCATGATTGTTACCCTGTTCTTTGGTGGTTGGCTCGGTCCCTGGCTTCCCCCCATTGTATGGTTCGGTCTTAAAACCTTTATCGTCATCTGCTTCTTTGTACTGCTGCGGGCAGCTATCCCTCGCCCTCGTTATGACCAGCTAATGTCCCTAGGTTGGAAAGTTATGTTGCCTCTGACCTTGGTTAATTTAGTGTTTACTGGCGCCATTGCACTCTGGCTATCGGATGGAGGTGCCGTATGATTAGTCAGTTGCGAACTATGTGGCGCGTGTTAATGCACACGTTTACGCCCGCTGAAACTGTTCAATATCCTGAAGAAAAACCTTATCTCTCTCCTCGCTATCGAGGCCGTATTGTTCTGACCCGTGACCCTGATGGGGAAGAACGTTGCGTGGCATGCAATCTCTGTGCGGTGGCTTGTCCGGTGGATTGTATCGCTCTACAAAAAGGTACCCGTGATGACGGTAGTTGGTACCCAGAATTTTTTCGGATCAATTTCTCACGCTGCATTATGTGTGGTATGTGTGAAGAGGCTTGCCCGACCTACGCTATTCAACTAACACCAGATTTCGAAATGTGTGAATACGATCGTCAGAATATGGTGTATGAAAAAGAACATTTGTTAATTAATGGCACAGGTAAATATCACGACTACAATTTTTACCGGGTGTCGGGGATGCAAACGGGTTGGAAAGACAAAGGTGAGGCTGAGAATGAAGCTCGGCCCATTGATGTCCGGAGCCTACTTCCATGAAAAAGGTGTCATTAAGAATCAAGATGATGAGTGGGTTGTCTAGGGGGACGAGATGTTAGAGTTGGTCCTTTTTTATATGGCATCAACCATTGCGTTGGTCTCAACCATTCTTGCACTAACCCGTGCCAATGCCACCCACGCGTTGATTTATCTAATTTTATCTCTACTGGCTGTCGCAGTGGTCTTTTATTTGATTGGCGCTCCGTTTGCTGCGGCTTTAGAAGTGGTGATCTATGCCGGCGCCATTATGGTGTTGTTTATTTTTGTGATTATGATGCTGAACCTGGGCGAAAAGGGTGATCGGCGTGAGAAACAATTGCTCAAGCCCCAAGTCTGGATCGTCCCCGTTATCCTTGCACTGCTCTTGCTGGTTGAGCTGGTGCTAGTACTGTCACATAGTGCGCCTGCCGCTACGCAAGGGTTGGTTACGCCTAAACAAGTAGGGCTGACATTATTTGGCCCCTACGTTCTCGCCGTTGAAATTGCTTCTATGTTGCTCTTGGCCGGATTGATCGGCGCCTATCACCTCGGTCGCCGCTACCTTGAAGAGGGCAGAGAGAGCAAAGAGACCAGAGCCGGTAAAGTCGGAAAAGAGGGGGGGCGCTAATGGACGGTGTCGGTATTCCTCTGGATCATGTTTTGTTGTTGTCTGCGTTGTTGTTTATTTGCGGGTTATTGGGGCTGATGATGCGACGGAATATCATTTTTATTTTGGTATCTCTGGAAGTCATGCTGAATTCATCGGCGGTAGCTTTTGTTGCTGCGGGTGCTCGATGGGGACAGGCCGACGGTCAAATCGTGTTTATGATGATTCTTGCCGTAGCGGCTGCCGAAGTAGCTGTGGGTTTGGGCTTGGTGCTTCAAATCCAGCGCCGTTTCAAAAGCTTGGATATGGATGATGCCAATAGGATGAGAGGATGATCTTGTGTTGAGGTTGACCCTATGTTGAAACTACTGCCGCTCATTCCTTTATTTCCTTTGGTTAGCTCAATCTTATTAATGGTGACCTTGGGGAAAATGCCAAAAAGGTTCGTGGCGATTCTTGGTGCAGGTTCTGTAGGTTTGGCTGCAGTGGCTACCTTGTTGGTGGGTGTGGCCTTTATGGAGTCAGGACAACCACATCACCAGGTTTTATGGACCTGGATGCAAGTAGGAAATTTCTCACCAGATATCGCCTTTTATCTGGATGGACTGACGTTGGTGATGATGTCAGTGATCACTGGTGTTGGCTTTTTGATTCATTTATTTTCCACCGAATTTATGGAAGATGACGTTAGCTTTAGCCGTTATTTTGCTTACTTAAATATGTTTGTGTTTGCCATGTTGATATTGGTGATGGCGGATAATCTGCTGTTGTTGTATCTGGGGTGGGAAGGTGTGGGTGCCTGCAGTTATCTGTTGATTGGGTTTTGGTATCAAGATCCCGCTAATGGTGCCGCAGCTCGTAAAGCCTTTGTGGTGACACGGATAGGCGATGCAGCTATGGCTGTGGGCCTATTCTTACTGTTTACCGAATTGGGAACGCTGGATATACAACCTATGGCCGAGGCTGCCAAAGCTCAGTGGCAAGTGGGTGATACCTTGCCGGTTATTGCTTGTTTATTACTTTTGGGCGGTGCAGTGGGCAAGTCGGCTCAGTTGCCGTTACATACGTGGTTGCCCGATGCCATGGCTGGGCCTACACCTGTCAGTGCATTGATTCATGCGGCAACGATGGTGACAGC
>JASJGJ010000056.1:0-12083 GCA_033791605.1 Porticoccus sp. | reverse complement strand
TCCAATAATCGCAATCGAGCAAAATGCCCTTCTGCGCCTAGCTGCTCAGGTGTAGCTGTGAGCAACAACAAACCGGGTATTTTCTTTGCCAATGCTTCGATACATGTATATTCAAGGCTCTCCTGCTCTTCTGTCCATGTTAAATGATGCGCTTCATCGACAATCATCAGATCCCACGAAGCCTTTAATGCTTGCTCATGACGTTGAGGGTGTTTAGTCAAAAATGACAAACTACACAAAACTAGCTGTGCTGTTTCAAAGGGATTTTCTATTTCTTCTAGCGATAACACATCCTCAGGCTCATCTAAGTCGAAAATATCGTCTTCAGCGAGCGGCTCTTCCAGCGCAAGACAACGGGCTTCATCTAAAATAGTAAAACGCAAATTAAACCGGCGAAGCATCTCTACCAGCCACTGATGAATGAGACTATCTGGAACCACAATTAATGCTCGAGCCGCCCGGCCCGTGGCTAACTGCTGATGTAGAATAAGCCCCGCCTCAATGGTCTTACCCAGCCCCACCTCATCGGCGAGCAATACTCTGGGAGCATGACGCAGTCCCACTTGATTAGCGATGTAAAGCTGATGGGGCAACAATTGAACCCGACCACCCAGTAAACCAAAGGCATCGGACTTCTGATAGCTGTGACGATGCTCAAGTGTTGCCACACGCAATTCAAAACTACTGTTTTTCTCTATTTGCCCAGCAAACATACGGTCTTGTGGTTTACTGAATCGGACAAAACTGTCGAGTTCAATTTCTTCAACCTCCGTCATGTCACCATTAGCATTCTTACCGATATAGAGAATACAGCCATCGATCTCACGGAGTTCTGTCACCATCACCTGCTGGCCATCAGCACTCGTGATATTTTCACCCACCGGGTATTCAACACGACTCAACGGCGCACTATCTGCAGCATAGGTTCTAACTTCACTGGCAGCAGGAAAACTTAACGTCACCCGTCGGTTTAAATTTTCCACCACAATGCCCAGACCAAGCTCAGATTCGGTATTACTAATCCAGCGTTGGCCGGGTATAAATTGAGTTACTGCCAAGTGAGACCCTCGATGATACTGATGTCGTTAAAACTGAACTTGCAACAACGAAACTTGCAAAAAACAGGGGCGCGTATTTTAGGGATTTTACACAGGATAAACTACCCAAAGTTAAAATGACCCCAGCAATATAGAGTACAATTTACTTTCTATATTGTACGACCCTACTGATAGGTTAGCTAAACCTAGCTGAAAAACCACCAGCCTTAACTTAACTGGAATGAACGAGGCCCCATGATCGCCAATAGCCATGTATCTATTTGGGCCTGCCCCGTCTGCCAATCTGCACTAACACTCATACCGCAACAAGAATGGCGTTGCGAGAACAATCACAGCTTTGATATTGCAAAGGAAGGCTATACTAACCTTTTGCTTGCCCACCAAAAAAGCTCGTCAGATCCTGGTGATACAAAAATGATGGCAGCTAGTCGCCGGGCCTTTTTATCGGCAGGCCACTATCAACCACTAGCAAAAAAACTCATCGAAATGCTAAACCATCACCTGAAACCTGAAGCCTCTGTACTGGATAGCGGCTGTGGAGAGGGCTACTACCTACAACAGCTCATGGAACAACGGAGCGACCTTCGCCTATTTGGTATTGATATTTCCCGAGAGGCTGCAAAGTTGGCCAGCCGCCAACTCAAAGGGCCTACTATTGCAGTAGCCAGCAGTTTCAACTTACCTGTATTACCCGGATCCGTTGACGCGCTGCTACGGGTATTTGCACCAGGTGACATAGAAGAAGTGACACGAGTACTCATACCCGATGGAGTCTTTGTAGTTGTATCGCCAGGGCCACAACATTTATTTTCACTCAAATCACTAATTTACAAAGAGGCTCAAAAACACACCCCACCCGATCGACCAAAGGGTTTTCGACTATTGGATGAACAACAGGTTAATTATCAACTTGAAATAAAGGGCAATGATGCCGTCAAGCAATTGTTATCAATGACGCCTTTTTACTGGAAGGGAGATCGCGCAGCTAAAGCCCAGCTAGACGACTCTGACATGTTGAACACAGAAATAGATTTTGTGATTCGAGTTTATCAGCCCATAAAAAATGAGGTGTGGGGTAGAGCTTCAATAAAGCAGTAACGCTCTATATACTGAGCCGCACCAAAGAGGTGCATTATAAAAATAAAGGGGACGAGATGAGTACATTATGTGTCAGATGGCAGCCTCTGCCATTAAAAGTGTTGGCAAAGTATTTTGTCAGAGCAGCCGTTGTATGTACCACTCTGATAATGCTACCCGCCTCGGCAGATGCGCCTATGAACGGTATTACATTAACTCATAATGACACCCAATGGATAAGCGTAGGAGGAGGGCTTCGACTACAAACAGCATCACGCAACAGTGATGTCGATGACAGCTCAGAGTTTTCCATTAACAGCTTTCGCTTCTATGTCGCAGGTCAGCTTCACAAGTACCTTAAGTTCTATCTGAACACAGAGAAATATGAAGGCGACTCAATGATGACCATTGATGCGATACTTGCTTTCGAACATGACCCAGCCATTAATCTCTGGGTTGGACGAACACTCGTCCCTTCTGACCGCCCGGGTATGAATGGGCCCTACACAGGGATGAGCTGGAACCAATACAGACAGCCTTTGTTTTCTGCCGACTACGACGGTCCTGCAGGGCAGCTAGGGCGTAGTGAAGGCGCTGTTTTTTGGGGGATGAAAAATAAATTTCATTACCTATTAGGTGCCTTTGAAGGCTTGGAGGACAAATACGGTAATGATTCCGACCACCTGCTCTTTGCTGGTCGATTGGCCTATAGCTTCCTCAACGTAGAAAGCAACCCAGGTTACTGGACAAGTGCCACCTATTACGGAACTCAAGGCAATATATTAACGACGGCAATCACCCTTCAATCTCAATCAGATGGCACTGGAAGCAAGTCTGAATCTGGCGATTTCAATGCCTATGCGTTTGATATTTTCTCAGAGCGAGTGTTATCAAATAACGCTGTTTTCAACTTTGAAGCGGGTTATAAAGAAATCGATGTAGACTTTACTCCGATATCACCACCCATAGATGGGCTGACTGAGTGCTTTTGTCTGTTTGACGGTGAATCTTTTTATGCCACCGCTGGTTATATTTTCCCAAAACCTGTTGGGCCGGGGAAAATCCAACCCTACGTGCGCTATATGGAAAACAACCCAAGCGATGCTGGTCAAAGTGATTCCACCGAGTGGGGACTAAACTACATCATATTAGGCAATAAAATGAGTGTGAATTTAAACTATGTCACTGGTGACGCCAATGCTGGCGGTTATGCTGGCAACGATACAGACACCGTCACATTAGGCCTCATGCTACAGTTTTATTAGGTTATTAATGCTGTAACCCGCCGCCAGTCTGAGGGCGCCCCTGACTCAACTCTTCAGGGGTCGCTTCACGGACATCAACAATTTCCACATCAAACGTCAATGTTTTACCCGCCAACGGATGGTTATAATCAACATCCACATTAAACTTACCAACTTTAACTACGGTAACAGGGCGAAGGCCTTCCACGGTTTTTAGGGGAACCATCATACCTGGCTCAAGTTTTCCTTCGTGCTGGATATTTTTCATGGACACTCTTAGCTCACTGTTCGTGCGGAGTCGGCCATAAGCCATATCCGGCTGTAATGTCACACTGTATTTATCACCCACTTCTTTACCTGACATTGAGTGCTCTAATGTCTCAATCATATTTTTATAGCCATGCAAATAGGCTGTAGGCTCTTGACCTATAGAACTTTCAATAACCTCACCGTGCTCGTCGGTCATTTTGTAATGAAAAACGACCACAGCATTATTTTTAATTTTCATGATGAATCAAACCCTGCTTGTTCTGATTGAACCTCAGCCGTTTTGGTTAAACCCAAGCCAAGGAAAAGTTGCGAATTATGCTGTGCCAGCCCTACGCTGGCAAGACCTGATAAAAACCATTGGACGTCGTCACCGCTAAAGGCATCTCAAACAATCGAGACATCCATTGATCAGTGAGTAGCTCTTCCTTATCACCGTCTGCCACTACTTTGCCACCTTGAATAAACACTACACGGTGAATTTCCGGTGGAATTTCGTGAATATGGTGGGTAGCCAGCAAAATAGTTTTTTCCTGCTGCAGCAGTTGGCGAAGGGTATTTAGGTAATAGTAGGTTGCATTCAAATCGAGGCCATTTGTCGGTTCATCAAGGATCAAATGATCCGGGTTATGAATCAACGCCCGCCCCAGTAAACAACGGCGCTGTTGCCCTGTGGACATCTGACGGTATGGACGGTTTGCCAGGTCTTCTATACCCAACTCTTCCAGCACCTCTCGGCCACGCTTCAACTGAGGCTCGGTAATTTCCTGAAAATTAAATAGCCCAATGGAATTGTGCAATCCGGAAATGACCACACCCAAACCACTTACTTCAGGCACAAAGTCCTGCTGCAAATCGGCCGACACCATCCCTATTTTTTCCCGAAGCTCCCAAATTACCGGGCGCTCCATACCCAATATTCTCACATGTGAGTCATCCTTAACTACTGGATAAAGCTCCCGGGACAACAATTTCAACAAGGTGCTTTTACCGGCACCATTGGGACCAATAATGGCAGTACTTTGCCCTTGCTCTACTGAGAGGGAAAAACCATCAAATATTTTTTTAGTTTCGCGATACACGGTCGCGTTATGGATATCGAGGAGCTTAGGGTATGTCATTATTGGGCCCTATAACTAGCCAAGCTATTTAACTTCTTCATCATTTTACCTCCTCACCCATGGCCTGCTTATCGGCATGATATGAGGAGCGAACCAATGGCCCGGAAGCAACCTGAGCAAAACCGATGCTGTGGCCGTATTCTGCATATTCAGCGAATTCGTCAGGATGTACAAAACGATCAACTGGCAGATGATTTTTAGAAGGTTGCAGATATTGGCCTACCGTAATCATCTCCACATCATGCTCACGAAGATCATCGAGGGTTCGCAGTAGCTCTTCTTTCGTTTCACCTAACCCTACCATTAAACCGGATTTGGTTGGCACCGCAGGGTTGAGGCGCTTATAGTCCTGCAATAATTTTAGCGACCACTGATAGTTTGCTCCGGGGCGAGCCTCACGATACAGCCTAGGAATTGTTTCCATATTGTGATTAAACACGTCAGGGGGTGTTGCTGTGAGAATATCCAAAGCCGGCTCCATACGCCCTCGAAAATCTGGCACCAGCACTTCAACTTTCAAATTTGGACTGAGTGCCTTGGCCTCACGGATACAATCAGCAAAGTGCTGAGCACCCCCATCACGCAGGTCATCACGATCCACCGAGGTAATAACCACATACCGCAATTGCATTTCATGAATGGCCTGCGCCAAGCTTTGGGGCTCATCCTGATCAAGTGGGTTGGGTTTGCCATGCCCTACATCACAAAATGGACAACGACGAGTACAGATCTCCCCCATGATCATAAAGGTGGCGGTACCGTGGCTGAAGCATTCACTAAGGTTAGGACAAGCCGCTTCTTCACAGACCGTTGCCAATTTATGTTTACGCAGAATATCTTTAATTTCCTGAACCTTTGGTGAGGACGAAATGCGAATCCTCATCCAATCAGGTTTGCGTTGAATGTCCACCGTGGGGATGACCTTCACAGGGATACGCTCTACCTTATCCGCACTACGCAACTTTTCGCCCTGTTTAATACGGCGAGTACGCTTGGGGGGAACTACATTAGAGTCTGTCATATCGGAATTACTCAAACGATGATTTACCAGATCACTCTGGTAGCATTTTTTCGTTGTCAGCTATTTTTAATTAGTACGAAATTAATGTGATTAGATCGTCTCAACACGATGACCATTATACCCCAGCTTTTTAGTCAAGATATCAGCAAGGTACTCAGACACATCCTCCACCGACACGGGAATATCTAACAGGCTGTTCATTTGGGTCATAGGAACATCCAGTCCACAAGGATTAATCCGAGACCAAGGGCCAAGATCCATATCCACATTAAAATTGAGGCCATGGTAGCTACAACCACGACGGATCCTCAACCCCAGAGAAGCAATTTTACTGCCCTTGATATCGCCGCTCTCAAGATTCTCTACGTAAACACCAGGAGCATCAGGACGCGGGGCGGCATTGATACCCCAGTGGGCCAACGTTTCAACCAGCGATGCCTCGATAAGGGTCACAAGATCTCGAACCCCCAGACCTAACCGCTTTAGATCTATCAATAGGTAACCCGTAATTTGACCTGGACCATGATAGGTCACATGGCCACCACGATCACTCTGAACGACAGGAATATCGCCAGGAGCAAAAATGTACTCCTTTTTTCCCGCCTGACCTTGAGTAAAAACGGGGAAATGCTCCAGCAACCAGATTTCATCAGGCGTATTTTCACTGCGGTCGGAGGTAAAGGATTTCATTGCCTCGAAGGTATCGAGGTACTGACAACAGCCTAAATAGCGAACAATTAATGGTAACTCGGGGACCTGTCCCATGCTCACTACAAAACCATGTGAACCAAAGGGCTAACCTTCAGATCATCGAACAATGCTTGTAACTGGTCGACACCCGTTGCCGTGATAGTCACTGTGATTGCCTGAAAGTTACCGTTTCTACTATCTCGCACTGAAATTCTAGCTTGGTCAAACCCTGGGGCATGGGTTTCCATCACGGTTATCACCAATGTATGAAGCCCAACTCCTGCCTTGCCGACTACTTTTACCGGATAATCACAGGGGAACTCAATCTTTGGGGCCTCCTGTGAGGCATCTTTTGTTTCACTTAAATCACCCATTAACTAAACAACCCATGAATGAACAAAGAGATGGCATCCCATAACCGTGCAAAAATACCAGCTTCCTCTATCGCATGATCAGCCACCAAAGGCAGATTCAGTACCGACTCACCCTCATAACTCACAGACAACCTACCCAGCTCCTGCTTATCCATCAAAGGTGCTTTTATAATGTCATCTACCAATATTTTGGCATCCAAATCATCTTTGGCTCCTCGAGGAATCGTCAAATAGACATCCTCAGAGACCACAAGATTGACCTTGTCTTCAACACCATACCAAACCGGAGTATTTTCCTGGATAACATCACCCGCAGAATACACTTTACCGGTTTCATAATATCGGAAGCCGTAGGCCAACAGCTTCTGCGACTCCTGTGCACGAGCCTCTTCACTTTTTGTCCCCATAACCACCGAAACCAATCTCATTCCTTTACGTACAGCGGAGGCAACAAGGCAGTATCCCGCTTCTTCTGTGTGACCAGTTTTCAGGCCATCCACAGAACTATCACGCCACAGTAAGCGGTTGCGATTAGGCTGATTAATGCCGTTATATTCGAAGTACTTTTCTGCATAAATACTATATTGCTGAGGGTGATCCTGAATTAAGGCGCGGGCAAGTAATGACAAATCACGGGCCGTCGTTAGATGACCATCAGCAGGCCAGCCAGTCGCATTGTGATAAGTGGTACTGGACATACCAAGCAGTGTGGCCTGCTGGTTCATCACATCGGCAAAAGCACCTTCGCTACCCGCAAGATATTCAGCCAAAGCCACGGAGGCATCATTACCTGACTGGATAATGACCCCACGCAATAGGTCGACAAGAGGGACGGAAGTACCCTCTCGCACAAACATCTTAGAGCCACCCATTTTCCAGGCTGTGACGCTAATCGGCACCAAATCCTGCTCCTTTATTTTGCCACTATGCAGCTCTGAAGCAACAATATAACTGGTCATCATTTTTGTCAGGCTGGCGGGAGGCAACTGTTCATCTGCGTTGTGTTCAACCAGAACTTTGCCTGTGTTTGCATCCAACAAAATCCAAGCCTTAGCGGCCAATTGGGGCGAAGCGGGAATCAACACCTTGGCTTGGGAAGACGCAGCCATAGCCAATAGTGCTAACAGTATCCAGGCGGGAAAAAGTTTTCTCAGCATAATGAACCGTTTCTTAACTTAAAATGAATGGACGATAAATAAAAAGAATAAAAAATACATCAACGAAGCACTTGATTAATAAATCACGCAATTAACAAGGTGCTAACTTAAAATATAACCAAATTCTAACATGCCCCCACCACCCTTTTCAGGGAAAGTTACTCGTAGACAACAAATGGACTTAGATTCTCCACCTGACTGAGCAGATTCCGCAGATCCAGTAATTTAAGGCTATTGCTAACTGGCCCCACTAACACCTTAAACAGCGGCTTAGGCTCTGATAATCGACGAATGACCACAGGATAGGAAGATAAGCCCTGCACTCGCGTAGAAAGGCTAGTGGCAGCAGCTTCAGAACTAAAAGCACCAACCTGCAAGAAGGCATGACTTAGAAGCTCATGCTCCGCCATAGAGTTAGGCTCTTCAGTTGTTCTCGCCTGTTTTGTGTCAGAGGGCTTCTCTTGAAGATGAGGCTGCTCTACCGAATTGCTTTGATAGTCCTGCGGATTGATAGCCACGACTTCAACATTTGCCGTGCCTTTGCCAGAATAATCCAATTTTTTTGCCGCAGCATAAGAGAGATCAATAATCCTCTCCCCATGAAATGGACCGCGATCATTGACACGTACAATCACGGCACGACCATTATCAAGATTCGTCACTTTCACATAACTGGGTATCGGCAGGCTTTTGTGGGCTGCCGTCATGCTGTACATGCTATAGGTTTCACCATTCGATGTTTTTCGACCATGGAACTTGTTGCCGTACCAAGAGGCGATACCACGTTCACGATAACCAACACTAGAAGGAAGAACCCGGTAAGTTTTACCCAATACCGTATAGGGACTTGTATTACCCGCCTTTCTGATAGGTTCCACCTTGGGAACGGCATCGGGCAGATTGCTAACATCAATATCTTTCGGCGGCGGCCCATCTCCATAACCATACCCCCCACTGCTACTACTGTTGCTACCACTGCTACCGCAACCGTGAAGCAACATCGCTATCAACAAGAGCAATGTACTTTTAAGCGCCAAAGGCTGAAGCGCTATGAGCCTCAACATTGAAAAGCGGGCAATATGATTATTGATCACCCTGACCCACACGCTCCAAAATCAGCTGACTCAACTCATGCACAGCCATCGCATAGAGTCGACTGTGGTTATAACGAGTAATGACATAAAAGTTATTTAACCCCAACCAAAATTCAGCACCTCGATTACCCTGCAGGAGTAGAGGAATAGCCTTTAGATCACCCGCTAACGGCTGAGTAGGTGTAAATCCCATTACCGCCAATTCGTCAATCGTCTTTTCTAGCTTGAGCTTATTCAAAGCAGAGTCGTCATAATTTGAGGTCACTCTTGCTCGAAAAACAACCTCACCATCTAACTCCCAACCATGGCGAGAAAAATAATTCGCCACACTACCAATGGCATCGGTGGTGTTATTCCAGATATCGACAAAACCATCACCATCAAAGTCCACTGCATAATTGCGATAGCTACTGGGTATAAATTGGCCATAACCCATCGCACCGGCATAGGAACCTTTTAGGGCTAAAGGCGCTTGTTTTTGTTCTTTGGACAGCAACAAAAAGTGCTCTAACTGCTTAGTAAAAAAAGGACTGCGTTTAGGATAGTCAAATGACAATGTGGCAAGCGCATCGATAACCCGGTAACTTCCTTTAATTCGACCGTAAAACGTTTCCACACCAATAATGGCAACAATCACTTCAGGAGCAACGCCATACTTTGCTGAGGCGCGGCTTAGTGCATCACGATTTTCGTGCCAAAATTTGACACCTTCATCAATACGTTTTTCCTGGATAAAAATTTTACGGTAATCCTTCCAAGGCTTAACTTTTTCCGCTGGCCGACTCATAGCATCAATGATGGACTGCTGTTTTTCCGCGTCTTTAAGCAACAACTCAACTTCCGTGCGATCAAAGTTATACTCAGACACCATATGGTCAGCAAATACTTGCGCGCCTGGATGCTTTGAATAATCAGCAGCGGCAGCGAGAGAAAACAATAAGCCTGTCACTAAACCTAAGGCAGTGAAGACTGTTGATGTTATTACTGGTAATTTCATAACGTGCCATTTCTCATAACAGACCAATGCATAAATGCTAACAGTAAATATGCCGAAGAACCCGCCTCAAGCTAACCTGAGCGTTTTCTTTCGGTACTGACTGACATTAGCATACCAAACCCCAACATCAGGGTCACAATTGAAGTGCCCCCATAACTGACAAAAGGAAGCGGGACGCCAACAACGGGTAGGATACCGGACACCATACCCATATTCACGAAAATATAGACAAAAAAAGTGAGTGTAATACTCCCGGCAAGTAAACGCCCAAACATACTCTGCGCTTTGAAGCTGATCATCACACAACGGATAATAATTAACAAAAACATACTCAGCAGCAGCAAAACACCGACCAAACCAAATTCTTCCGCCAACACCGCAATAATAAAATCGGTATGACTCTCGGGAAGAAAGTCCAACTGAGACTGAGTTCCCTGAGTCCAACCCTTACCATGCAACCCACCAGAGCCAATAGCAATGGTTGATTGGATAATATTCCAACCAGCACCCAACCTGTCAGCTTCAGGGTCAAACATGGTGAGAATTCGCTGTCGCTGGTAATCATGGAGCCCGTAAAACCACATCAACGGAAGAACAACGACAGCCGCTAATAAGGCAAAACCTAAATAGCGTTTCGGTAATCCCGCCAAAAAAAGCACAAAAAATCCTGAAACAGCAATTAAAATTGCCGTTCCCAGGTCCGGCTGCAAACCCACAAGCAATGGAGGAAGAGCAATAAACCCTAGTGCAAAAAAGACATGTTTGAAGTTAGGCGGCAAAATTCTCGGAGCCAAATAACTCGCCAACATCAGCGGTACAGAAATTTTAAGAATTTCCGATGGCTGAAAACGAAACCCTCCTACTTCTAACCAACGCTGAGCACCCTTTGCCCCAACACCAAAAAACAAGACCCCAACCAACAACACAACACCACCCACATAGGGTATGACAGCCCACCGCTCTAAAAAACGAGGGGGAATTTGTGCGGTAACCAGCATCGCTACCAAGCCAACACCAAAATAGGTTAGCTGACGATTGACATAATAAGTACTTTGACCGCTTGCACTGTATAGAACAAATAAACCTGCCCCTGCCAAAGCTATCAATAGCACCAACAAAGGTAGATCCATGTTAATTTTATACCACTGACTAGAAGCACCATAAAAAGCGGAGCTACCCGAGTCCATTTGTCGGACAAAATCACCTCGGCTCATCAGCTTTCCTCAACATTTGTGTTCGCATTTTTATACTTAGGTATTTCCATCTCCCAACATTTCATGGCGCAACACTCTCAACCCCTAAAGCTTCGGGATAATAGGACATATAGGCATCAATGAATTTTCGGGCCACGGGTGCTGCGATTGAACTGCCATGTTCACCATTTTCCACAATCACTGATATTGCAATTTTAGGATTTTCGACCGGGGCAAAGGCAATAAACAAAGCGTGATCTCGATTCCTCTTTGCGACCATTTCTGCGTCATACTCTTCATCCTGCTTAATGCCCACCACTTGGGCAGTCCCGGTTTTTCCAGCCATATGGTAACTGAGCCCTTTACTGATTTTATGGGCAGTCCCTCGGCGGTAATGCACCACATCCTGCATCGCCTCATGTATGTAATTCCAATTACTTTCTGAGGCTTGAATATATCCGTCAGGTGGTAACACGGTATGCTGCTTACGAACCAGTTGGGGAGCGCGTATTTCTCCCCGGCTAGCCATCCTTGCCGTTGCTACGGCCAGCTGCATCGGCGTTGTCAGAGTAAAACCCTGCCCAATACTGGCGTTTACTGTATCCCCAGGATACCAAGCCAACCCCCTGGCCCCTTTCTTCCATGCCCGCGATGGCATAATTCCGGCTCGCTCCCCTGGCATATCTATCCCGGTTTTCTGACCCAAGCCAAAACGAGCACCATAGAGCGCTAAGTTGTCGATGGTCATCTGCACACCGATGTCATAAAAAAAAGTATCACAGGATTGGAT
>JASJGJ010000055.1:0-4666 GCA_033791605.1 Porticoccus sp. | reverse complement strand
CGTGGTGCTGGCGCAAGCCTGCGCCCCGTTGGGAAGTGCCGGATGTGGTGGTATTGCCATCGTCTTCATCCCGGCCGTGGCAGCCAACACAGCTTATAGCGGCCAGCCCGTTTCCTCCGTCTGAACTTTCCAGTAAAACGGCACTAGAGGTTGATCCGGTGTGACAGACATCGCAGTCGCTAGCCAACATGTCATTCCGGTGGACGTTATGGAGGCTGTCGCCCCAATTGGATCCATCCGAAAGCGAGATGTAGGGACTGTCCGTAAAACTGCCGTGACAAGTATCGCAACCATCCCCGTAGTCAACATATGCCAAGGCGTCGGAAGCCCAGATCAAGATCGCGATCGTGGCGAGTAATACGAACGGTGGTTTTACATACTTTTCCGCCCACAATAATGGTAGTTTCATTCTTGTTCTCCTTCGTTCCAACCAACGATGCGATCTGTCGAATCATGATGGCAAATCTTGCCAGCCATTTCAAATACTAAAATACTGCAGAGTTCGAGCATATGACATGCTACATCAGTCGTATATATATTAGAATCAAAAGAAATATAAGAATTACATTAAGAACAATTAACTTTTGCTAATAACCGAATAACTGAGCTCAGATGGAAGTCCCAAAGAATGCAACAGAGGAGTTTCTGGAGTCATGTGAGAAGTGCCATGAGCACAAAACAGTCATTCAGTACCGTTCTTACCTTACAAGCATAGACATCGACCTCCACAACCTGCCTTAGCAAGAGACAGTGAATCAACTGAAACGGTGGGACGGTAAGGCATGGTCTGAGAGCTACGCTTGCGCTACCGTGAGCGCATGGCTCGCTTATAAAGCGGAAGGGGGAGTACGCGTAGAATAAAGCTGTATCTATACCCAAAAGCCATTAAATCTTTGATCGCGGTTTTAATCCCATAGGGGATAACATAATTTTTGTCTGCAGGGTCAAAAGGGTAATACAATTAGACTTCCCAATTAATCAGACCTGTAACCCAGGGGACATTACATCATGATGACTTCCCTTAAGAACAGTGTACGAGGCTAAATTTGTGCTAAATGGTAAACGTCTCATGGTGGTTATGCCTGCTTTTCGTGCTGCCAGGACACTGGAAGCAACCTTTCGTGGATTGCCGCATGAGATCGTGGATAAGGTTTTGCTGGTGGATGATGCCAGTCATGATGAAACGGCAGAAATCGCAAGGGGGCTTGGTATTGATGTTTTATTGCATGATACAAACCGGGGTTACGGTGCCAACCAGAAGACATGTTACGAGGCAGCGCTCAAAGATGGCGCCGATGTCATCGTGATGGTCCACCCGGACTATCAATATGAGCCAAGGCTTGCGACGGCAATGGCTGCGATGATCGAATCAGAAGTTTACGATATAGTCCTGGGCTCCCGAATTACCGGTGGAGGTGCGCTGCGTGGTGGCATGCCACTATGGAAATACATCGCAAACCGCCTTTTGACGGCTTTTCAAAACCTCTTGCTTGGCGCAAAGCTCTCTGAATATCATACGGGCTATCGCGCTTATTCACGCCAGGTTCTTGAGAAACTGAACTGGCAAAACAACTCCGATGATTTCGTCTTTGATAACCAGTTTTTGGTCCAGGGGATAGTGGCAGGTTTCAGGATGGGCGAGATATCCGTACCCACCAAATACTTTGATGATGCGAGCTCTATCAATTTTAAAAGATCAGTTCAGTATGGGCTGGGAGTTTTATCGACGTCTGTGATTGGATTGTTAAAACGCACAGGTGTATATCAGAGCTCATTGTTCGCCCGACCTGAGATTGATCGTACGTCATGAGCGAATTGCGTCTTTTCTTAAAACGCGTAATTACCCCGGGGGGGAGTAGCAGCTGGAAAGTACAGTTTTTTCAGCACTTGATTACAGGTGCGATGGCAACCGCCGCCCACTATATTGTCATGTGGTTTGCGTTGAGCCTGCAGTTATGGCCGGTTGTAGCAACGACCATTGGTTTTACGGCAGGTGCAACGACTCGGTTTTTCTTTTCATATTTCCATATTTTTGAACCCGAAAGAGACGTGATCAAAGCATTGCCACATTTTATGATGGCGCTGTCCCTGCAAATGGTGCTCAATGCCGCATTGCTGGCATTATTCCTGACATTCACCAAGCTGGTCTGGCCTGCACAAATATTGACAACGGGTTTGCTGGTGGTTTTCAATTTCCTGGTCTACAAATTCTGGGTATTCAAATAATTTCTGAGGATCAAGCTGGTTTGCCACGAACTTGGTTTATTTGTAATTGGTGCCGGTTCCGGTAGTGCGTGGGCAGCACGAATAGCTGCAGACCATGGTGCACAGGAACTGTAATCGCTACTTCATCTTCAGTCCTGACTCAATAGTATTTCGAATGTTGTTTGAGAGAGGAAAAACCAACAACCACCTATCCTCGTAAATTGGTGTTGGGAATTGCTCGCGCAGTTTAGACTCACAGTTTGCCGTATCTATACCAAACTCCTTTTCACCTTGATTGGTCATGACCTTATACGGCTTTTGATAGGCAACAAGGTCGAAACCCCGTTTAACCAAATCACTCTGATCCGATAAATAACCAACATTTTTGAATTTGTAGCTTCGATTATTAGGCACTTCACCCCAGCGGTGATCTGCACAAAAACCTACCAAATAACCTGGCATGACTCGCTGGTGTGAAATCTGCTCCCAACGAGCGGCATCCCAATGATGCGATTCAAAAGAAAAAGGGCTGGCAGCTATCTTCAAAGTGTCACGCGGAAGGGCAGCAAGCTGATACCAGAAGGGACTGACAGGAAAATCGCTCTGATATAAAGAAATCAAATTCTTCTCTGGCCGAAAGTCAAACCGAAAAACAGAATGCAAGCTATTAGAATTTGGATTGGCCAAAATCCCTGACAATGGTGAGTAATAACACATGAGCAACAATACAGGCAGAGTTGTTACAACAGATGAAAGCCCCCCAAATCGACCCAGTCTGTGGGATATGGCGGCAGATATCTGTGAAATACCCAATGAAACTGAAAGCAATAACAAAAGGATTGCTGGCAATAAATATCTTGCCAAAGTCAGAGGGTAATGCACCCATGCAGGTTGAGTCATGATGATTACACATAGAGTCATTATCAAGCCGGTTAACAAACTTGGCGCGATAGGTAGTGTTCGAAAAAGGGGCCTCACACCTATTGTGGCTAGAATTCCACCAACCAAAACCACGCTCGTTGAAGAAGTACCCAGCCAAAAAAATAATACGCCATAATAAGTCTGTAACTCTGGTATTGCAGCGCCTAGTTTTACCGATAACGCCTCGGGGTTACCCAACATTGGAGGCAGCAATACCGCCAGTAATCCAACTAATGTAATAAGTCCCAACCAGCACAATCTGCGTACTTGACCCCAATTTCTATTTACCAGCGCAGGAAACCCCAAAGCTAAAAATGGTGCCAGAACAATGGGCAAGCTAATTAGGTGTAGCCAAGCACTAAGAATTGCAAAAACAGCGTAGACTAACCCTGGCTTCCAAAATGACCTGTCTGCTTCAATGTACTTATGAATAGCAACCACAGCCAGGAATGAAAAAAGTAATGTAAGTGCATAAGGCCTAGCCGTTCTGCTGTACCAAACCAGCATCGGTGAAATCGCCAATAAAACTGAAAAAACCAGGATAACCTTGTCATCAAAATACTTACGAACATAAAGTGGAATGATTATTAAGGATGCAATACCACCAATCACCATTGGCCAACGCATACTCATTTCGCTCAAACCAAAGAGCTCAATTTCTGTCCAAAACAACAATGACAGCGGGATACTAAAATCAGCCAAACCAAATGTTAAAAGCAATTCAACTGGAGTTTTGTCCAGTAACTGATGGATTACATGCCATTCATCATCAAGCAATACCTGAACAGCAATTTGATTGAGTCTTAAATAAATCCCAAATGATATGATCGATAGAAAGGTAGCGTAGAAACCAATTGATTTTAAATTGTTTTGTATTAGTGTCCGCATTGTTCCTTGCCCAAAAAAATTGGTGTATAACATCCCCGATGTTTTCTGATCGAAAACAGGGTTGGACTTCCCACGACAATCAGACACCCCCGAGCCTCAAAATAAGGCACGTCCAATGCCTCGGAGCTGACACTTCCTAAATGGTTATGTCGGTGGGTTCGTTTGTAGAACAGTTTGACGCAATCGAACACGTCGGCCCGTGCTTAATCTCTCGTCTTGTTGACGCGTTACGTAATCCAATTTTTCTAGTATTGCGGCTTCCATACGGTATGATACTAACAATGCCACAGCACATGCATTAACTCTCCAATCTGCTGGTGCCACTTTGCCCGAAAAGCCCGGACAGCCACATTTAATCCTAATCCTACAACACTCAGCAACTTTTGCCATCGTGGCTGAGCTGTCCAGAAGAATGAAGGGAGGGCTGATCAACACCAATGGATTGAACGGGGAATAGCATTTAAACTTCCTGTAAGCATATTCCGCTCATTTTTCATCAAAGGATATTCGCGGCATGACGGGCAACGAAGATTTTGCATCTCTTTTCGGTGAGTTCGAGAAGAAACAGGGCATGACGAGTAACAAGGAACCCAGGACGGGTGACAAGGTCACCGGTACCGTGGTGTCGATCCAGAGCGACGATGTTTTTATC
>JASJGJ010000054.1:0-3178 GCA_033791605.1 Porticoccus sp. | reverse complement strand
CAGAAAAACAAACCTATGGTAGAGGTCAGATGGGTACAGTTTGGAATTCAGAGAAAGGGAAGAACCTCATCTTTAGTGTGTTCAAGGATTTAAGTATGCATGATGTTGAATTTCCTTTTTACATAAGTATGGCTATTTCATTAGCTATTGCACCAATTGTACAAAATGATTTGATTGTTTATTCATTGTTTGCTATGTCAGCATTATGGATCAAGATTTACGTGATCCGCCAGTTAGTTGCAACGTGGTCAATATTGCTTCTTATTATTTTATTCTATGGCTCACGATTTTTCCCTCTGTTTGAACTAACACAAATCCGGGTAGCGCTAGCAACATCTTTTATTGTTCTGGCTTTCCTGATGGTCACCAAAGGTCGAGTTAAGTTTGCATTATTATTTTCAACAATAAGTATCGGTTTTCACTTTTCAAGCATTGTATTTTTACCTTTTATTGTGTTTCGCAAATGGCACTTTGCTTCAGTTATATCTATATTCTTTATTACGTTGTTAACGTTGGCTTTTTTTAGTAGTTATACACTGGATCAATTGTCAGGAACGCTATTAGTAATAGCTATGTATGATGAGGTAGGATTTGGTGATAAAGTCAACCCATTAGCAGTAACAGTTCTCCTGGATTTAATAATGGTCTTGGTAGGCTTGGTATATTGGCGACATGCAACCCAACTAATGCGACAGATGCTGGCTTTGCAACTCATGGGTGTAGCTATTTTCTATGGTGTTTCTGAGTACGCGGTATTGGCTCATCGTTTCAGAGAGATGATTTCTGTTGGATGGGTATTGTATTTGGCTCACGCCTTTCAAATAAAAGGGATGTGCAGATGTTACTTTTATATGTTGGTGATTGTTAACATTGCTCTGTATGTTTTTTTATTTTTTTATCAAGATCCTCTTTTTCAGAAATGAATATCTTAATGTTAGATTCTAAATATAACATTTCTATTGCTAAGGTATCTTTATATGTGAAATTTGATACCTCGGACTTGATGAGGTCAAAGTATAAAGCCGTATGACAATCACATTAGACATCATCATAGTAAACTGGAACGCAGGTCAACAACTACGCGATTGTCTCGAATCCATTGTTTCAGTCAATCACAACGGTTTTACGCTCGGTCGTGTGGTGGTAGTTGATAATGCATCGAGTGATGCTTCGCTAGAAGGAATAGACTCGCTCAACTTACAACTCAAGATTATTCGCAACGAAGAAAATCATGGGTTTGGTGCCGCCTGTAACCAGGGGGCGGTTCAGTGCGATGCCGACTATCTGCTATTTTTGAACCCAGACACCAGATTATTTGAAAATTCGTTGGCTGTGCCCTTGGCTTTTATGGAAGATGAGGCTAATCAGGGTGTGGGTATTTGCGGCATTCAGCTAGTAGACGAAAAAGGGCATGTTGCTCGTCACTGCGCCAATTTTCCTTCTTTGTGGCGATTTGCTGCCCAGGCGACTGGCGTTAACAAACTCCCGGGTCTGAGAGGGGCAGCGGTACACATGGCAGTATGGGATCATCTGTCAGACAGATCGGTCGATCATGTGATCGGTGCTTTTTTCTTTATGCGCCGTGGTGTATTTGATGCCTTGCACGGATTTGATGAACGGTTCTTTGTCTATCTTGAAGACATTGATCTTTCATTGCGAGCCAGACAGACGGGTTGGAGAACGGTGTATCTTGCGGGAGCTCAAGCATTTCACCAGGGCGGAGGTACATCGCAGCAGGTTAAGGCAAGGCGGTTATTCTACTCTTTACGCAGCCGCCTGTTATATGGGTTCAAGCACTTTCCCCGCTGGCAGGCGTGGTTGTTGGCTGTGATTACCATGCTGGTTGAGCCAATCAGTCGCACACTTTTCTCTCTGCTTCGTGGTGGAATGCAGGATGTGCGTAACACGTGGCATGGTTACGGTATGTTGTATCGTGAGCTACCCAAGATTTTAAAGAGATAAGAATGATGAGCAGCGCAGAATTTATACAATCACTCCTAAGATGCCCCTGTTGCCATACAGCTCCATTGAATAAGGAAGTTAGTGCCGATAATCTGGTTTGTGCTTCATGTGGTAGCCGATTCCTAATATCATCTGGCCGACCGGTGCTACTGCGCCCTGACAATGAACTGTTTTGCCAGGATGATTATCGTAATGCAAGAGCATCTATTAATAATAGTCATAATGGTGGTGGTCGTAGCTTGAAGATGCTTATTCCAAAGGCATCGGTCAATCTCGCAAGCCAACGGGTACTTTCCAGAGTTCGCGCATTGCTTGAAAAAATACCTTCGGCAACGGTACTTGTAGTGGGCGGTGGCTGTCAGCGACAGTGGCTTGACGATCGCCTTGGAGCAGGTGATTCCCTACAGGTCATCTATTCGGATATTGATGTGGCAGCCGATGTAAACCTCTTCTGTGACGGACATGATCTGCCTTTTATAGATGGTGCTTTTGATGCGGTGATAACCACAGCCGTGCTTGAGCATGTGCTTTATCCTGAACGTGTTGCCGCTGAGATTATGCGGGTTCTCAAGGAGGGTGGCTTACTCTATTCTGAGCTACCGTTCATGCAGCAGGTACATGAAGGAGCCTATGACTTCACCCGCTATACCCTGTCCGGTCATCGGCGGCTGTTTAATGGCATCGCAGAAATTGAAAGTGGCATGGTGGCAGGGCCGGGTACTGCATTGGTGTGGGCGATTGAGAATTTTGTGCTTGCCTTTATGGTACGTTCGTTACCACGGAAAATAACCAAGGTTATAATGCGTCTGTTTTTTGGCTGGATTAAGTATTTTGATCTGTTGCTGGTGAATAGACCTGCTGCTATGGATGGTGCATCCTGCACCTTCTTGTTTGGGCGAAAAATTGAAGGGAGTGTTGCCGATGATGATATTATTGCTCGTTATGTTGGAGCAAAAAATATGAAGCATGTCTAAACATGAGAGTGTTACTGCTAAGTCGCTATGGTCGATTAGGTGCAAGTAGTCGCGTACGTTCACTTCAATTCATTCCCTTCTTGGAGTCAAAAGGATGGGATGTTGATGTAAGGCCTTTATTTTCTGATGATTATTTGCGAGCTCTTTATCGTGGGCGCTCTCGAATTGTTAAGGTATTTTGGAGTTACTGGTACCGCTTGAGATCTTTGATGAAAATCAGGGAATATGATCTAATTTGGATT
>JASJGJ010000053.1:0-25156 GCA_033791605.1 Porticoccus sp. | reverse complement strand
CGCCTAATCGATGCCAGTGGTGGAGAATTTCAAGTTGAGGTATTGAGCCAGACAATGACATTACCAATGTTGTCGGAGGTTCGTGCCTTGGGTATTCCTGCCCGGCAACGGGCATTAGTCCGGGAGGTGATTCTGTATGGTTGTCATCAACCGTGGGTCTATGCCCGCAGTATTATTCCGGTAAAAACGCTGACGGGTCGCCTAAAAAGTCTACGAAAATTGGACAGCCGTCCACTGGGAGCCTTGTTGTTCAATGATGCCTCCATGCGGCGGGGCGATATTGAAATTGCCTGCATGAAGGCTGAATGTCATTTACAGCCGAGCTTAGCCAAAAATATTGAGGGTACAGTTTGGGGCCGCCGCTCGGTATTTTTTCTGGACGAAAAACCTCTATTGGTCAGCGAGATGTTTTTACCGGAGTTTAAGCCTTACAATAGCCCCCTCATATTGCACTTTCATCGATAATAGCCAAGGAACTTCAGAATCTTCTATGAGTTCTTTCAATATCCATCTTATAAAAGACCGAGCACCTGATTTCTTCCGTCTGATGCGCTTTAATAAGCCCATAGGCACGCTACTGCTACTTTGGCCAACACTTTGGGCCCTCTGGTTTGCTGCTGAAGGTGTCCCTAGTCCGAAAAACCTGATCATTTTTGTCTTCGGTGTCATTTTGATGCGTGCGGCAGGTTGCGTCATTAATGACTTCGCCGACCGGCGCGTGGATGGCCATGTGCAACGCACCAAAAACAGACCCCTGCCTAGCGGCGATGTTAGCTCCCAAGAGGCACTGGTACTTTTTACTTTATTATGCGCTACTGCTTTTTTACTGGTTCTGTTTACGAATACACTGACCATTCAGCTTGCTTTCGGAGGCGTTGCCCTCGCTGCCTGCTACCCCTTTATGAAACGTTATACCCATTTGCCTCAGGTAGTGCTTGGCGCTGCTTTTGCTTGGAGTATCCCCATGGCATTTGCCGCTGAAACGAATCAACTCACCACCGAACTATGGGCACTGTACGCAGCGGTGGTACTTTGGACTGTCGCTTATGACACCTTTTATGCCATGGTCGACCGAGAAGATGATTTAAAACTTGGTGTTAAATCCACGGCCATACTGTTTGGTGATATGGATATTGTCATAACCTCATCCCTACAAATATTGGTGTTGATTGCCCTTGCCATGACTGGGGCAAACTTTGGAAGGGGGATATGGTTTTATCTGTCCCTGTTAGTTGCAGCAATATTGTTCCTTTATCAACAATACTTAATTCGTGACCGGAACTTGAAGGGATGCTTTAAGGCCTTCCTCAATAATAATTATGTCGGTGCCGTCATTTTTATTGGCCTAGCTATAGACTACCAACTAGGTAATGATTAGTTAAAGAAATTTAACCATTTTTACTGTTGTCATATTTGTGACACAACTTCGTCATGTAATAGGTTCTGAAATATCTTTGGTAAAAGAACTATGAACAGCAAAACAATTTTAGTGGTTGATGATGAACCCGCTATCCGCGATATGATCTGTACTGCACTCGATGTTGCTGGTTATGATTGCCTGCAAGCTGAAAATGCACAACAGGCTCATGGCATCATCATTGATGAGCAACCTGATCTAGTACTACTGGATTGGATGATGCCGGAGACCAGTGGTATTGAGCTAATCAGACGACTCCAGAGAGATGAACTCACAAGAAATGTACCTGTCATTATGCTGACCGCCAAGGCGGCAGAGGATAATATGGTGCAAGGCCTTGAGTCAGGTGCTGACGACTATATAACCAAACCCTTTTCACCAAGGGCATTAATTGCTCGAATCAGTGCTGTATTGCGCCGCTCAGAGGCAGAGTTACCCCAAGAACTTATTCAAGTAGACCACCTATTATTTGACCCCATCAGCCACAGGGTCACCATTTCAAACCATACTATTACCATGGGTCCCACTGAGTTCAGGTTATTGAGCTTTTTCCTTACCCATCAGGAACGGGTTTATTCTCGCGATCAAATTTTAGATCATGTCTGGGGCAGCAACGTCTATATGGATGAGCGCACGGTTGATGTACATATTCGCCGGCTGCGCAAAGCAATATCACTTGAAGGCCACGACCGCTTCATTCAGACTGTTCGTGGCGCGGGATACCGCTTCTCCACCAAGGTTGTTGAAGAATAGGGATTAACCGTTTGCATCGAGGACTTCAATCAGAAATACAACGGATAGCTCTACTCTCTCTGTTTCTGATAATTTTTGGGTTTCTAAACGACAATATGCTGCTTACCATTTTGGTAGGTGGCGGTCTCTACATGTTATGGACCTTCTCGCACATAGCCAAAATTTATGGCTGGCTCGACCAGGGTTGCCCAGGGCTGCCGCCGGAAGCTAGTGGTGTCTGGGGAGACATGGCTGACTACCTGTACCGCATGCAACAACGCAATGAGCGCGCCAAACAAAGTCGCAGAAATCTTTCTGACAGGGTGAGGAACATCACCTCTGCTTTGGCCGATGGCATTTTGACGCTTAGGTCTGATCGCGTTTTGGAATGGTGGAACCCTGCCTCCGAGCAATTATTGGGACTGACAAAAGGTGATAGAGGCCAATCCATCATCAATTTGGTGCGAGATCCACGGTTTGTCGCTTTTATTCAAAGCACCACGCTATCTCCGCCTCTAGAGCTGGCATCACCCGAAGATCCTACCAAAACACTACTTTTTAGTGCGGCTAAATTTGGTGAGGGCGATATCATTTTAGTGGTACAAGACATTACCCGTCTGCGCAACCTAGAACAAATGCGACAGGACTTTGTCGCCAATATCTCCCACGAATTACGCACACCCTTAACCGTCTTGTCTGGTTATACCGAAACACTCCGAGATAGCGCAGATGACCTACCAAAGGGTTGGAAAAAAGCACTGGATCAAATGGGGCAACAAACTGCACGTATGAGTGCACTGGCTAATGATTTGGTCATGCTGTCACAACTAGAATCCACTCGTACACCGCCTCCCAACACGCCTGTAGATATCACCACGGTATTGCAACAAATCGCTGTAGATGCACGTGTTATTGCCGACAATAATGTTGATGCACACATGGAAGGAAATAGTTTGATTGAGCTTGACTGTACACCTGGCATGACCATTTCTGGAGAAGCCAAAGAACTTTACAGCGCCTTTTCTAACTTAGTCTTCAATGCCATCAAACATAACCCCGCGGGCACTCATATTCACATCAAAAGCTATGTCAGCGATACCGCCAACATTATTGAGGTATCTGATGACGGCAATGGCATAGACCCTAAACACATTTCCCGTCTGACCGAACGCTTTTATCGCGTCGATCAAAGCCGGGCACCAACAACAGGCGGTACTGGCCTTGGCCTTGCCATCGTTAAACATGTTTTAATGCGCCATGGTGGCTCACTGAAAATATTCAGCACCTTAAGCAAGGGCAGTACTTTTATCTGCCACTTTCCTAAACCGAAGGTAGCGTCTTAAACTACTTGATTATTACAGACCAAAGGCCTGACCTTGGACGTTCGAGTTCTTAACACCATCAACCAGTGTACTCCATCCCAGTGGGATAGCCTTTTTGACACAGAATACCCCTTCCTTCATCACAGCTTTCTTTCCCTCCTTGAATCTTCAGGCAGTGTTTGCACAAGGACCGGCTGGGAACCAAAACATATTTTACTGGAACAGGATGGCCGGCCTATTGCTGCCATGCCGTTATACCTGAAACACCATTCTTGGGGAGAGTATGTGTTTGACCATAGCTGGGCGGACGCTTATCGTGACCATGGGTTAGCTTATTATCCCAAACTAGTGACCGCCATTCCCTTTACCCCAGCAACAGGACCGCGTATTGGCTTAGCGTCCGGTATAGACCCAAAGATCTTGATTCCACAGCTAATCGAAACAACACAAAAGCTAGCCAACCAATGGGGGGCCTCTAGCTGGCACCTGCTCTTTTCGGAACCAGAATTAGCTTTGACCATGAAAACCCAAGGGGTGATGCCGCGCACTGGGGTTCAATACCACTGGAACAATGCCAACTATGTGAATTTCGATGATTTTATCAGCACGTTCACTTCAAAAAAGCGAAAAAATATTCTTCGTGAGCGCCGTACCGCCCATCAAAACCTTCAGATTAAACGCTTAGTCGGAGAGCAAATTACCCCAGACTGGTGGGAATTTATTCACGTCATGTATCAACGCACCTATTTAAAACGCAGCGGTACTGCGGGCTACCTTACAGAGGATTTTTTCCAAAACCTTGGTAAAGCCATGGGCAATCAAGTCATGATGTGTGTAGCTGAAGGACAGGGCGAGGGGAAAGAAAACAACCATAAAGCGGCAGCAGCTCTGTTCTTTCATGACAGTCAAACATTGTATGGTCGCTATTGGGGCTGCCAACAAGAATATGATTTTCTGCATTTTGAGCTTTGTTACTATCAGGGCATTGAATTTTCCATAGAGCAACAGCTATCTCGCTTTGATGCGGGTGCTCAAGGAGAGCACAAAATAAAACGTGGTTTTAAACCAGTTGAAACCTATTCATCACATTGGATCAATCACGCTGGTTTTTCCGAGGCAATCCAGCGGTTTTTAAATCAAGAAACATCCCATATAAAGCAATATATCTCCGAAGCTTGCGAACTGTTACCCTACAAAACCCCCAATAAATAGCCTATGCTTCAGCGCTGCCAATGATTATCCCGAGGTATCAACTCATGAAAACGTATGCCACATTGCTTCCCACATTTAAGTTAGCGGTACTGGGATTAATGGTGCCGCTGATATTGTCAGTATCTGCTAATGCTGCCAGCAAAATGGAAATTGATTTGTATGCAGAGGATGCGATGGATCAATTTCACAGAGAGACAACTGCTGGAACAAAACTGGCAGAACAGGCCAAAGGCATTTTAATCTTTCCAAAAATCTACAAGGTTGGAGTCGTCGTTGGCGGAGAATATGGTGAAGGTGTACTCAAAATTGGGGGCACATCAGCAGGCTATTACAGCACTGCTGCCGGTTCTATTGGGTTTCAACTGGGCGCTCAAATGAAATCTCAGGTTATCCTCTTCATGACAGATGCGGCACTAAAACAATTCCAAAACAGCAATGGCTGGGAGGCCGGTGTAGACGGTAGCGTTGCCATTGCAACCGTTGGCGTCGGTGCTGAAATAGATACCCATACTGCACAACAATCTATTATTGGGTTTGTTTTTTCTAATAAAGGTTTAATGTTTAACTTAAATTTGGAAGGATCAAAAATTACCCCCATAGCTCGCTAATATCTGGAATAGGTCAGCAACCGCCTCAGGAAAAACAGCGTACACGGGTGATCAACGCTCAATCAGTACTTGTATTTAACATGTCTTTATTTTTGGCTTTTTATTATTCTGATTTTTCGCTGCTATTTTTTCGCATTTCGGAAAAGGCTTTATTAAGATTTCCACTAATAAGCTTGGATATCTCCATAGATATGTGAGGAGATTTCTCTGCTAGCACTCTTCCATTTTCTGATTTGAAGAATTCGTTTATTCCTTTTAACTCAGGCTCAGAAAAACTGTCCGATATAATTTTTATCGCCGGATCTTTAAGAACGCCCCAACCCATGTATAAATCAAAAAATGCTCTTAGTTGACTTTTATCTAACTGAGGGTTTTTTGCATTTAGTTGGTTTACATATGTATCAATTGTAGTTTCGAACACCTGTTTTGTTTTGGTTAACTCTAAGTATTCAATCGATAAATCCGTCTTCGTTTTATCCGCAAAAGAATGGCTTACAAAAAACATAATACATATTGATAATATTGTAAGTTTAAAATATTTCATTTCATGTCCCTGTTATATAAAAACTTAAAAGTTACTTATCACCATCAATTATTTTATTGATGCCCTTTCTTATTAAAGACATGATGGTATCACTCCCCAGATCCAACCCTTTCTCAGAAATATATGATTTGATCATTTCCCACCGAGCTGTATCTCTTAGCTTTTCTGCATACTCATGCCCCTTCCAACTAAGCCCTGTTATTTCCTGCTCACCATAAAGATCCGCGTTTGTACTTATAAATCCGGCATTAATAAGAAGTTGTATATGATAAATAATTTGTTCTTTTTCGTAGTCTTTTAAATTATCTGTATAAAGATAACCACTTTCAGAAAAATTAAGAAAAGTATCCATGTCTGGAGAATTTTCTATTTCTAACAATATACGTCTAATCAAATCCCAATCACGTTTCATTTTATTTTCTCAACAAAAAATATTACTAAACTCTTTTTTTCGATTACCTTAAAAAACCGAATTTCTCTAGGTACAGCACTGGTATGGTTATCCTCTTTTCCATACCAATAATCTGTTATTAGCTGGCATCGAATTATCTTCTTTCAACTTAAATCCAATTTTTTCTGCTAACTGATTAACTGCTTCGAAGTCCCTAATGCCTTGATGTGGTGCTTGCTGTTTTAACCATTGATCAAATCGTTCATTACTTTCGCTGGTAAATTTACCACCATAATTGAAAGGGCCATAAATCGCCAAAACCCCATTACGAGTAAGCAATGTATCTAGCCCAGAAAACATATTGATCACTGAAGACCAAGCCATAATATGACAAGTATTTGCCGTAAATACAGCATCAACTGGACTATATGGCCAAGGAGTATGGTCTGCATCAAGGGTTAGTGGAGGCCTTATATTTTCTGTTGGAAACTCATTTATCCAAGCATTGATACCCCGATGATTCGCTTCCAAGTCGGCAGTTTGCCAAACAAGGTTTGGTAATTTCTGGGAGAAATAAACAGCATGCTGCCCAGTGCCACTACCCACCTCAAACACTTGTTGTCGATCAGAAAATACGCGAAGCAATACATCCAGAATAGCTTGCTTATTGTTTTCACAAGCCTGAGAAAAGGGTTTTTGTTCTGACATTTTTGACTCCTATGTTGTTTCCTCTCGTGTAAATATCCATTCTCGGGCTGATGACATCGTAGAATTAAAGGTATAACCCGCGACATCAAATTGTTTTAGCTTCTCTGGATCAGATATTTTATTTTTTATAATGTAACGGCTCATTAGCCCTCTTGCCTTTTTGGCATAAAAGCTGATGATTTTATATTGACCATTTTTCCAATCTTTAAAAACCGGGGTGATCACATCCGCATTTAAATCGCTGCGGTTAACCGATTTAAAATACTCATTTGAGGCTAGGTTGACCAATACTTGGTTGCTAGCTTCAACGAGCACTTGATTTAAACCATCGGTAATTTTGTCACCCCAGAAGTCATAAAGGTTTTTTCCCTTCTTATTTGCTAATTTTGTACCCATCTCCAATCGATAGGGCTGCATTAAATCCAAGGGACGCAACAAACCATAGAGTCCCGACAAAATTCGTAAGTGATCCTGCGACCACACCAGCTCTTTTTCTGACAAATTTTCCGCATCCAAGCCCGTGTAAACATCGCCTTTAAAGGCCAATACCGCTTGCTTGGCATTATCTGATGTAAACCTTGGCTCCCAATTGAGAAAGCGACCAAAGTTGAGATCGCCCAATTTTTCACTTATTCCCATAAGCTCAGAGACTTCTGGGGGTGAAAGCTGTCTAAGTTGTGAGATCAACTCTGCAGAATCATTCAGGTAATTCGGTAAGCTGTGGATTTCCGTTGTGGGGGGTGTTTCATAGTCTAGGGTCTTTGCTGGAGAAATTACCACTAACATAGGTTCACCTTTGTTCCTGTCACACTGATTACTTAGATTGGCTGGGTACCACTAAAACTTAATATTGTTGGGATCGCTTTATCTGGTTCAACAAATCTAAGGTTAAAACGTTTACACATGTCAGTTGTTCATTATACTCATTTCAATTTTCCAGCCTGAAGGGATTTTTATGAACCGGATGTTAAAACTTTCTCTCGCCATTTTCATTCTGACCTGCACGCTTACCGGTTGTTCGGTGAATCCCGTCACTGGCGCCACGGAATTTTCATTGGTTTCCGCGGAACAGGAAGTTGCTATCGGCACCAATAACTATGCTCCCAGCCAACAATCGCAGGGTGGCCGTTATTATATTGATCCTGACCTACAGATTTATATCAGTGATATTGGTAAAAAACTGGCTGCTGTCAGTGACCGCCCAAACCTCCCCTATGAATTCGTACTATTAAACAATTCTACCCCCAATGCTTGGGCATTACCCGGAGGAAAAATTGCGGTTAACCGTGGGTTGTTGCTTTATTTAGACGATGAAGCAGAACTAGCCGCCGTGTTAGGCCATGAAATTGTACATGCTGCAGCCCGTCACAGTGCTGCACAAATGACTAGGGGAACGTTTATTGGACTTGGTGCCGCTGCAGTTAGTGCGCTAGGAAGCAGTTATGGCTTGAGCGAGGTTGGCTCACAAGCTGCACAAGTTGGCGCGGCTGCCTGGATGGCAAAATATGGACGGGGCGATGAACTTGAGGCTGATGCCTATGGTATGGAATATCTAGCTAAGGCTGGTTATGACCCTTACGGTGGCGTCAGGGTACAAGAGGCTTTTGTGAAATTGAGTGAGGGGCATCAGCAAGACTTTCTCAGTGGTTTGCTTGCTAGTCACCCACCGTCCCAAGAGCGAGTAGACGCAAACCGTATCAAGGCGGCATCTTTGCCGAAGGGTGTTAAAAACCGGGACCGCTATCAAAGTAAAATTGCCCAAATTAAACGTGACAAACCCGCCTATGCTGCAGAAACTGAGGCCATAAAAGCACTGAATGCGAAAGATGGCAATAAAGCGTTAGCTCAATTGGATAAAGCCATCAAAATACAGCCCAACGAAAGTTCTTTTTGGGAGCTTCGTGGCCACGCTTGGCAAATGAATAAAAATCCATCTAATGCAGAAAAAGCCTTTACCAGTGCTATCGGAAAGAATCCTGATTTATTCAGCCCTTATCTTTATCGAGGCATATTGCGCTTTGAGCAAGGGAACAAAACCAGCGCCAAAACAGATCTTGAAAAAAGCCAACAACTTTTACCGACACCACCTGCAAGCTATTTCCTCGGCGAAATCGCACTGGAGGGTGGTGAGAACCAACAAGCCATTCAGTATTTTCAAGTGGCGGCCCAAGGAAGCGGCGTGCTTGCTGAAAAAGCTGCTGGGCAGCTCGCGACACTCGAGCTTGCCACTGCTCCTCACAAGTACATTTTGAGCAAAGTCTTCCTTGGAGATAATGGCTACTTAAGTATCGTTGTTAAAAACAACAGTCCCGTTACCGTTACCGACGTGCAATTAGAGCTTTCGGAGATGGCCAATGCTTTTCTGGTGGGCAGCACCTCCAGTCTGAGAGGACCCAGCCGGCTAGAACCGGGAAAACAAAGTACCATCAAAACCCCTATCGGACCCTTCAAGGAAACGGCAGAGATTGCAAAATACCGAGTACAGGTGGTTAAAGTACAGGTATCCGACTGATACTTACGGGTATGGTGTGAGCCTGTCTGCCAAAAACTGCATGCAGGTTCGCACCCGGGCATTACCCCTCAAATCCGGATGTGTGAGCAACCAAATATCTGATTCAAACTGACGCTCCAAAGAAGCCACCTCCTGTAAACCCACAGCCAAATCAGCAGGTAATAGCGCCAACCCCACACCCTCTCTGGCTAAGGCTGCCATCCCCAGAAACGTATTAGCTCGGGCCGGAAAATTTAATTTATCTGCATGTTTTTCTAGCCACTGCATGGGCTTTAGCCTCAGCAAGGCACGTTCAGGACCAATTAACGGGTAATTGGCCAGCTGACGAATGCCAAAACGGCCGATAGAGTTACTGAAAAATTTTGGGCTGCCATACAAATTCCACGGCATGGTATATAACTTCCGACCCACCAAATGTTCCGGAGGAGAGGAGGTTGACCGCAATGCGATATCTGCCTCCAACCGTGAGAGATTAAAATCATCACTACTGGCTAACAGCTGGATATGAATACCAGGATACAATGCTGTAAATTCTGCAATTAGTGGCGGCAAGCTGTAATAAGCAAAACCGTCTGGGGCGGTGATACGTATTGAGCCCTCAAGCGTTTGATCCCCACCCACAATAAAGCGGTCAACTTCATTAATGGCGGATGTAATTTGTGAGGTACGGGCTAAGAGTGATTCCCCTGAACCTGTCAAAATATATCGAGCATCCCTTCGCTCAAATAAGCGCACTGACAGCTTTCCTTCCAAGGAATTTATTCGCCGAAATACCGTTGAATGATTCACACCCAAACTTTTACAGGCCCCATTCAAGCTACCCGCTTCAGCTACGGCATGGAAATACCGCAGATCATCCCAGTTATCCATGACGACCCCAGCTTAATATCACCCTAACTCACCCGACCCCCACCACAATTTGGCTCAATACCACTCAACGCAAGAATAAACATCGATATTGTTTGCATTAATGCAAAAATAGCTTTCAATTATCACTGATTTTATTTCTTTATTGCAACAACCATACTGCCCGCCGTCAAATCAATTCACAGGAGACAACCGATGAACAACTATTCTAATCATGGCACTGCCTTATTACGCATAAGCTTAGGAATCATTTTTATTGCACACAGTCTGTACTTAAAATTAGTTGTATTCACCCTGCCAGGTACCGCGGGGTTTTTTGAAAGCCTTGGCTTACCCGGTATGTTGGCCTATGTCACCTTTACAGCAGAAGCCATTGGTGGCATTGCGTTAATCGTTGGTTTTTATTCCCGCTGGGCGGCACTAGGGCTCATCCCAATCGCTCTCGGGGCTACCTGGGCACATTTCGGTACAGGCTGGGTATTCAGTAATGCTGGCGGAGGCTGGGAATACCCACTTTTTCTAGCCATAGCTTCTGCAGTTGTCGCACTTCAAGGTAACGGCAGTTTTGCTTTACAGCGTCATGTATTAGTTAGGGGTGAAAATATTTAAGGGCCCCGTTTTATTGCCCTGAGACCTATTTTCACAAACCTTCATCATTCCAAATGAGCATGCTGAAACATAGAAAACATGAGAGGAAATAAGCAAATGAACAGTATTAACGACCAAGCTATCAAACAACTTTTCACCGAGTCTCGCACGTACAGTAGCTGGCAGGATAAAGGTATCGCCGCCGACACCTTGCGTCAGATCTATCATTTAACCGTGATGGGACCTACCAGCATGAATTCTCTCCCAGCCCGGTTTGTATTTCTCACCACTCCCTGCTCAAAGCAGAAATTATTACCAGCCCTCGCTGAAGGCAACCATGAAAAAACGCTTTCAGCTCCGGTCACTGTCATCGTGGCCCATGACCCTAACTTCTACACCCATTTGCCCGAACTTTTCCCCCATATGCCCGGGGCAGATCAAATGTTTGCTAACGATGAGGCGCTTTCCCGTGAAACAGCCTTTCGAAATGGCACACTACAAGGCGCTTGGCTGATTATGGCCGCACGCGCCTTAGGGCTGGATTGTGGCCCCATGTCAGGGTTCGATAATGCAAAAACCGATGAAATCTTTTTTTCCGACAATGGCTGGCAGTCTAATTTTTTGGTCAACATCGGTTATGGGACAAATGAAAAAATCCACGAGAGGGGCAAACGCTTCGATTTTGATCAGGCTTGTATACTGATGTAGCACACTAAACTTCGACGTATAAAAACCAGCTATCCTCCCGTTTTTGTCTCACGGGGCAGCATAAAAAAATATGGTTATATTTGGCCATATCAAACCATACTAAAGGAGCTTGACTGTTTTGACACAGTGGGAGGATCCTAACCTATGTCACTGGCACGTATTCGATTACAGGTTCGAAATGCAACATACCAAGATGAGCACTTTTGTGTCGACCAGTTAGTGGCCGATAGCTCTATCTCTCCCAACACTCAACAAGATGCGCTGGCACTGGCCCGCCAACTTGTTCATCAGTGTCGACAACAACATCATAACAAAGGCTCTCTGGACGCTTTCCTTCAAGAGTTTGGTCTCTCCAATAATGAGGGCATAGCCCTGATGTGCCTGGCAGAAGCCCTGTTACGGGTACCGGATGATGCCACTGCCGACAAATTAATTGCCGAAAAAATACAAGAAGGTGATTGGGTCAGCCATAGAGGACACTCGGATTCACTGTTTGTGAATGCGTCCATATGGGGGTTGATGCTAACAGACCAAATACTTCCACTGGAATCGGTCATTACCGATGACCCTCAGGGCTGGCTAAACAAGCTTATCCACCGTCTGGGCGACTCGGTTGTTCGAAAAGCTGTGCTTCAAGCCATGCGTATTCTTGGCAATCAATATGTGATGGGTAGTACGATTGAGAGCGTCATTAACGATAAGCTCACTTTTGATAAAACCTTACCCAACAAGTGCTTTTCCTTTGATATGTTAGGTGAAGGTGCCAGAACTGAAGCAGATGCCCAGCGCTATTTCGATGCCTATGCCAACGCCATTGAGTGTATCGGCCAGAACAATAATACCAGTGATGTGTTTTCAGCCAACGGTATCTCCATCAAGCTCTCTGCTTTGTACCCACGGTATGAATATGCCCAACAATCTGGCGTCATGTCTATTCTGTTATCCCGCATACGAGAGCTGGCCATCGCCGCCAAGCACCACAATATTGGTCTCAGTATAGATGCTGAAGAAGCACGCCGGCTTGATCTTTCTTTGGATATTTTTGAGGCCTTGGCGCGAGACCCGGCGTTATCACAATGGCAGGGACTCGGCTTTGTATTACAAGCCTATCAAAAGAGGGCGCCTTGGGTTGCCCGCTGGTTGATTAAACTGGCAGAAAAAACTCATCGCTGTTTGATGGTCAGGTTAGTAAAAGGCGCCTATTGGGATGCCGAAATTAAATATGCCCAGGAACAGGGTATGGAGGATTACCCAGTTTTTACTCGCAAGGTAAATACCGATCTCTGTTACCAGCATTGTGCTCAAATATTGCTCTCGTCACCCCAAGCTATCTATCCTCAATTTGCTACCCATAATGCCCATACCCTGGCAACGATTTTGGCAATTTCTGGGGAAGCTAAATTTGAGTTTCAGCGGCTTCATGGTATGGGTGAATTGTTGTACCAAACACTCTATCAACAGTTGTCTCTACAACAAAAAAAATGCTCCGAAAAGAATGAGAATTTTTCGATCCCTCCTGTTCGTATTTATGCCCCTATTGGCAAACATCGAGAACTTTTGCCTTACCTTGTAAGAAGACTTTTAGAAAATGGCGCGAACAATTCTTTCATCAATCAGTTCCTCGATGAGCACGTTCCAATAGACACATTAGTTCAAGAAATTAAGCCGCTAGTTTTGTCTGTTACACCCCATCGCCACCAGCATATTCCCAAGCCTCCAAACCTGTATATTCACACCGGAGAACAACGACAAAATTCACTCGGCGTTGACCTTAACAACCCTCTATCAGTTGAGTCGTTACTTGAGTCAATAACACCAGCATTGGAACAACACTACGAGGGTTATTCTATTGTTAGGGGTCATAGATGTGGATCCCATCATTCCTTAGGTGCCGATTACTTCTCGTCGGAAAGACAACAAACCACGAAACACATGGCTGCCATTTTATCGCCTTCCAATCGAAGCCATGTAGTTGGTCACTGCACCCATGCCAGCGCCAATGATATTGAGCAGGCATTCATTGCGGCAGGCGTGGCACAACCAGAGTGGGATGCCCTAGGAGGAAAAAAACGGGCGGAGCTTCTCAACAAGATGGCCGAGGCTTTGGAACAACAAAAACCTACCTTAGTCGCTCTGATTACGTCTGAAGCTGGGAGGACAATACGGGATGCCATATCAGAGATTCGTGAGGCCATCGATTTCTGTCGTTATTATGCCGAGCAAGCCCATCAGCACTTTTCTAGCCCCATAGAGTTGCCCGGGCCGACAGGAGAACAGAATCTATTAAGCCTTCATGGCCGAGGGGTCTTTCTTTGTATTAGCCCTTGGAATTTTCCTCTGGCTATTTTTACCGGGCAAATTGCAGCTGCACTTGCGGCTGGCAATACCGTCGTAGCCAAGCCTGCTGAAAGCACTTCTTTGATCGCAACGTTCGCTACACAGCTGTTTCTTCAAGCGGGAGTACCCGTTGACGCTCTTCAACTTATTGTTGGAAATGGAGGGTCTTCAGGTAAGTTGGCGCTCACCAACAGTCAAGTTTCTGGTGTTGCATTTACCGGCTCCATCAAAACAGCCAAGTTGATTCAGCAACAACTCGCCAGCAAAGACGGCCCCATTGTTCCTCTAATAGCAGAGACTGGAGGACAGAATATAATGATCGCTGACTCCACGGCGCTACCGGAACAATTAGTTGATGACGTCATCCAATCGGCTTTTTTTAGTGCTGGTCAACGCTGCTCTGCTCTCCGGGTTCTCTATCTTCAAGAGGAGATAGCTAATGATGTTTTGACCATGCTATCGGGTGCATTATCATGTTATCGAGTCGGAAACCCAGCCAAATTAAGTACCGATATTGGCCCAGTGATTGATGAAAAAGCACAGCAAACATTACTGGGTCACATCAAAAAAATGACGAAAGATGCCCACTTGGTGGCCAAAATAACCCTAACGGATGAACATCAAAGCGGCTATTTTGTAGCACCCCATATTTTTGAAATCGATTCTCTAGGGCAACTTTCCGAGGAAATATTTGGACCCGTTCTCCATGTGATTCGATACTCAGCCAACGAGTTAGATAATGTACTAGAGCAGATTAATGACAGCGGTTATGGTTTAACCTTGGGGGTCCACAGTCGCATTCAGGCTTTTTCAGATTACATCTTTAAGCATACACTGGTGGGCAATACTTACATCAATCGCAATATGATTGGTGCCGTGGTTGGCACCAATCCTTTTGGCGGATGTGGGCTATCCGGCACAGGACCAAAAGCTGGAGGGCCTCATTATTTATATCGCTTTGCCACTGAAAAAACACGTACCGAAAACCTCACCGCAAGAGGGGGAAATACGACATTATTTAGGTTGACTGAAGATTGATTTTCGCCTCCAATTTAAACCCTCAGCAGGGGTTTAAATGTAAGAGTGATCGTCAATTTCCAGTAAAAATTGGTGGACGTTTTTCCCCAACCGCACGCAACCCCTCCTGAAGATCATTTGATTTTTGACACATCTGAATGAGCGCCAACGCCTCTTGTTCACAGAGTGAACCATCTGCTATTTGATCACAAATTTTTTTCATAGAAGACACAGCAAGAGGAGCAAGTTTACTGATAGATTCAGCCATTTTTTCTACTGTCTTCATTAACTCCGGCCCCTCAACCAAGTGGGTCAAATAGCCCAATGACATCAGAGATTTTTCATCTAATGTTTCAGCCGAAATAAGGAGCCGCTTTGCCGTACTAACACCTAAACGATGAACGTAACGACCTATTCCATTTAATGGATAGCAAAGACCAAAACGAGCCGCAGGCACAAGTAATTTCATGCCGGTTACACCCACTCTGATATCACAACACAAACCAATTTCAGCGCCGCCCCCATACACACTTCCATTCAATGCACAGATGGTAGGTATCGACATATCAGCTAATCTGTCAGTAAGCCGCTGAAATTGTTCACCGCTCATATCTCCGCTCGACATTTGGTCAAGTGAAGCTCCGGCACAAAATGTTTTATCCCCAGTACCGGTCACTACCAATACCCGGATATCGGCAGAGTCTCCCACAAGCTCGAGGTGTGAGATGAAAAGCCCGATATCGGCCGCGGCTAGCGAATTATGTTTTGAAGGGTTCTCCAGTGTAATCCAAGCTATTTGCTCTTTAACCACCAGACTGATCATTCCCTGAGAATCTGCCATGAATTTGCCTTTAAGAAAATATGCCGAGTGTTAGATATAACGCTCTTGAATATTTTTTACTGCTGTATCGTATTTGGAGCGCATCTCTTCGGGGTTGGCGATATTCATACCCAAATCTTTTAACACTCCATCCGCAATACTATAAATCCAACCGTGTACCACCAGATTCTGCCCCCTAGCCCACGCGTCTTTAACAATATTTGTCTGACAAACATTGATCGCTTGCTCAGTCACGTTAAGCTCACAGACCTGATTAACAACCTCACCCATCTCTCTACCTTCCTTGGGATACGCCTGATGAAGGTATTGCACATCGTGAACGTTGAGCAACCAGTTATCGATAAGCCCCAGCCGCTTTCTCTCTACAGAAGCCCTTACTCCGCCACAACCATAATGGCCACAGACAATCACATGCTTTACCTTGAGATATTCCACCGCATACTGAAGCACAGACAGGCAATTCAGGTCACTGTGTACCACCAAATTTGCCACATTACGGTGAACAAATAATTCCCCTGGCATCAGACCAACAATTTCATTGGCCGGAACACGACTATCGGAACAACCTATCCATAAGTACTCTGGGGCTTGCTGCTTGGAGAGTTGTTCAAAAAAGGTAGGGTTACTTTTTTTGACTGAATCAGCCCACTCAACATTCTTTTTGAACAATTCTTCCACTAAGATAACTCCCGGGTGTTTAGGTGTTTATATCTGACTCAGTTTAAGGGCTAACCGAGCACAAAAAAACCGGAAAGTTTATCCGGTTTTATCAGGTGCTGATGATGGGAAGGCTCCTTCCTTCAGAAGGAGCCTTTACCTATCCCTTAAAAGGGTTTGTCTAAATTTCTATGACGAATATCCCTACCTTGTACCAGATAAACCACTTGTTCACAGATATTCTTAGCATGATCGCCCACACGCTCTAATGACTTAAGCGCCCAGAGAATGTTCATGGAACGAGAAATACTGCGAGGATCTTCCATCATGTATGTAATCATTTCCCGAACTGCCGATTTGTAATCCATATCTACCTGCTTATCATCGTGCATGGTAGCTATAGCAGCTTCGGCATCAAATCGGGAAAAAGCATCCAGAGAATCATTAAGCATTTTACGAACACAGTTACCAATATGGCGGACTTCCGTATAACCACGAGGGGCATTACCTTCTTCAGATAACTTGATGGCCATTTTGGCTATTTTCTGTGCCTCATCGCCAATACGCTCTAAGTCTCGTATAGTTTTGGTTACCGCAATCACCAAGCGTAGATCGCTAGCCGCAGGCTGCCGACGAGCAATCAGCGTGATGCTGGTTTCATCAATGTCCATTTCCATCTCATCGATCTGCGACTCAACCTCGATGACGCGCTCAGCCAATGAGCTGTCAGCATCCTCCAACGCCCGAATCGCATCGCCGACTTGTTTTTCAACCAAGCCGCCCATTTCGAGCATACTGGTTTTAATTTCTTCCAAATCATCGTTAAACTGTTTCGAGATGTGTTGATCAAGCTGTAACTTATCCATTGTGTACTCCTGGTATAACTCTACTATTAGCTCTGCGATTAGTTCTGCTAATGACCCGGATTAACCAAAGCGGCCGGTAATGTAGGCTTCGGTGAGTTGATGTTCCGGTGCAGTAAACACTTTTTCTGTTTCGTTAACTTCAACCAAATGACCTAAATGGAAATACGCCGTACGGTTGGAAACACGTGCCGCCTGCTGCATTGAGTGGGTCACAATGGCAATGGTGTAATTCTGTGACAACTCAGCTATGAGCTCTTCAATTTTTGCTGTCGCAATAGGGTCAAGTGCTGAACAAGGTTCATCCATCAAGATAACTTCTGGACTGATAGCAATGGCCCGAGCAATACACAACCTCTGTTGCTGACCGCCAGAAAGCCCCGTACCCGGCTGGTCAAGACGATCTTTTACTTCTACCCATAAACCCGCACGAGTGAGACTGAGTTCAACAATTTCATCCATTTCCGCACGACGACTTGCCAGCCCATGCAAGCGTGGGCCATAGGCCACATTGTCATAAATTGTCTTGGGAAACGGATTTGGTTTTTGAAACACCATGCCTACTTTTGCACGCAAGGCCACCGGGTCCATTTTTGCTGAATAAATATCTTCACCATCCAGCGTTAATTGTCCGCTCACACGACAACTTTCAACCGTATCATTCATACGATTAATACTACGAAGGAAGGTAGATTTACCACAGCCCGAAGGGCCAATCATCGCAATGACTTCATTCTTACCAATATCCACATTGACGTTGTAGATAGCCTGTTTATCACCATAAAAAACATCCACATTTCGCATGGACATTTTTGGGTTTTCTATTAATGGCACCCCAATGCTGTTTTCCGGATAGGTCGTTTCCATTTTCTCTTCTTTTGGTTGCAATAACTCTGTGGGCATATCAACTGCCATGTTCATTACCATTCTGTTCACCATTATTCATCTTTTAATCGGTGCTACCAACGACGCTCTAATCGCTTACGGAGCACAACGGCCAAGGTGTTCATTAATATCAAAAAGGCCAGCAACACCATAATGGCTGCCGAGGTTTTTTCTACAAAGGCCCTTTCCGGGCTATCAGCCCAGAGGAAAATTTGTACCGGCAAAACTGTAGAAGGGTCAGTAAAACCACCAGGAACATCCACAATAAAAGCCACCATACCAATCATCAGTAAGGGTGCCGTTTCACCTAGTGCCTGGGCCATACCAATAATCGCTCCCGTCAACATACCCGGCATAGCGAGTGGTAAGACGTGGTGCAACACGACTTGCATTGGTGATGCCCCAACACCAATGGCGGCTTCTCGAATCGATGGCGGAACCGCCTTAATCGCAGCACGGCTTGAAATGATAATGGTCGGCAATGTCATCAACGTGAGAACCAACCCCCCCACCACAGGGACGGAGCGCGGTACGTGGAAAAAGTTAATAAAAATTGCCAGCCCCAACAAACCAAAAATAATGGAAGGTACCGCTGCGAGGTTATTGATGTTCACCTCGATAAGATCTGTCCAACGATTACTTGGGGCAAATTCTTCAAGGTAAACCGCGGCAGCAACACCAATAGGAAATGATAAGGAAATAGTAATAATGAGGGTAAGCAAGGATCCCATGGCAGCACCACGAATACCTGCCAACTCAGGTTCTCGTGAATCGCCGTGGGTAAAGAAATTGCGATTTAAACGCATTTCTACACTGCCCGATTGAGCCAATTGATCAACCCAATCCTGCCGCTGCTCACTCATTCGGCCCGTAAACGCGCCTTCGGCACTGCCAACCGATTTGTAATACGTGTCAATATCATCATCGGCCACTAACCACAGCGTTTCCGTCGTATTAAGCAACGCGGGGTTTGCCACCAACCTGTCGCGCAATGTATAACCAGCGCCATTACTAATTAACCCATACAACTCTCGCTTGGCTTTACGACCCGTTACCTCTGGAAACCGGTTTTTTAACCCAACTTTTACTATTCCCTGGAAGTCCCCCAAAGACACTTGATTCTGATCACTGAGGTCAGTGATACCCAAAATCTCAGCATCATAGGTTACCTCCAGCTGAATATAGGTTTGCTGAAAAGCTTTATAGCCTTTACTAATAATGTCAGTAAACAGCAACGCCACACACATCAGACCAAAGATAATAGCCATAGCACCGTAGAGCTGAAAACGCTTCTCTGCTCGGTAACGCTTTGCTAGGCCGCGCTGAATCTGCTCTTCGCGAGCAGTTCGATTCAAATTAGTCATATTGTTCCCGGTATTTCTTCACAACACGCAGCGCTATAAAATTAAGCACTAGTGTGACAACAAACAGCATCAGGCCCAAAGCAAAGGCCGCGAGGGTTTTGGGGCTATCAAATTCTTGATCGCCCACCAATAAAGTAACAATTTGCACCGTTACTGTGGTCACGGTATCTAGGGGGTTAGCCGTTAATTTAGCTGCCAAACCGGCGGCCATCACCACTATCATGGTCTCGCCAATAGCACGAGAAACCGCCAGTAAAACACCACCAACAATGCCCGGCAGGGCTGCAGGGAAAATAACTTTCTTAATCGTTTCCGAGCGTGTGGCGCCCAAGCCTAACGAACCATCACGCATACTTTGCGGTACCGCATTGATAACATCATCAGCCAATGATGAAATAAACGGGATAATCATTACCCCCATCACTAGGCCCGCAGCCAAAGCGCTTTCTGAAGAAACCTCCAAACCCACGCCTTCACCGACATTACGAAGAAAGGGGGCAACCGTTAATGCGGCAAAAAACCCATACACGACGGTTGGAATACCGGCCAAAATTTCAAGGGTTGGCTTGGCAAAACCCCGTACTTTCGGACCGGCGTACTCGGCGAGATAAATAGCCGACATCAAGCCCGCAGGTACCGCTACCAACATGGCAATAAATGAAATCAGCAAGGTACCCACAAACAGGGGGATGGCACCGAAACTGCCTGATGAACCCACCTGATCACTACGGATAGCCATTTGAGGGCTCCATTCCGTACCAAACAAAAATTCAGAGGCAGGTACGGCCTGGAAAAACCGATAAGATTCAAACAACACCGAGAGCAAAATACCTAGCGTGGTAATAATCGCCACACAAGCGCAAGTCAGTAATAGTCCCTTAAACACACGCTCCACTTGTTGACGAGCACGCAGTTTGGGTGAAACCTTGACCCAACCCCACCCCATACCGATAACCGCTAGGGACAACACTGTGGCTGTCACTAAATTTTGCGCTGTACCACGCAAGCTTTTGAGTACTTCTGCCGCCGCCACTAAAGAAGGTTCAGAAGCTTCAGCACTAAGAGCTCCGCTGGCAATATTTTCAATACTGTTTAATAACAGATTATGCTCTGCTGCTGATGTCGGCTGTTGACCTTCTGGTAACCCACCAAGTAGCAACGTACTAATAATGTGCTCATCAAACAAAAGCCACACCGCCAGCAACGCTAGAGAGGGCAATGCACACCAAATGGCAGCACGCATGCCATAGAAAAAAGGCAGTGAATGAAGGTGACGAATACCACCAAGTGGTTGAGCGAGAGTCACCGAACGCCCTCGCGCCAGATAGAACGCAATGGCACTGAGCCCCAAAAGAACAATTAACAAGTTGGTTATTTGCATTATTGTTTCACTAACCTATTTTTTGTTATCCAACACGTCTAACACTAAAAATTTCAAGAACCCAACATTGATGCTTAAAACTTTACCCCAAAAACCTTGCCACCCAGAAATAGGGAGGGCCTGACTAGTGTCAGGCCCTAGTTAATAACGGCAAGTGGGAGAATACCGCTATTAGTCGAACTATTTAAGTTCTTCGCCTGTCATTGATTGCTTACTCTTGATGGCTGCAGCATATTGACGACGTAATTCAGCTGGCATCGAAATCATACCTTTTTCAGCTAGGTAGCCATCTTCACCCCAAGCTTTTTCGCTGCTGAACTCAGCCAAGTACCCTTCGATACCAGGCACAACACCCATATGTGCTTTTTTAACATAGAAGTACAGTGGCCGAGAGATAGGGTATGACTTGTCAGCAATGCTTTCAAACGCTGGTTCTACGCCTTCAACATTTGAACCCTGAACTTTATCACTGTTTTGATCCAAGAAGGAAAAACCGAAGATACCTAGGGCATCAGGGTTAGCTTCCAGCTTCTGAACAATCAGGTTGTCATTCTCACCAGCTTCAATGTAATGACCGTCTTCACGAATTGAATGAGCAACGGCCTGAAAGACTTTCTTGCCTTTCTTATTAAAGACACTGGCAGGAATACCAAGTTTTCCCATTAATGTTTTTATTTCATCAGCATCCGTTGAACTGCGAAGCGCTTTCAAATCGGCAAATTTCTTTGCACCACCTTCCATAGCCAACTCAGAAAACGCATCACGCGTACCAGAAGTAGGGGGAGGACCAAGCACTTCGATTTTAATGTTTGGCAGTGTTGAATTAACTTCTTTCCAAGTTTTGTATGGGTTGGCAATCAACTTGCCATCTACACCGGGGACCTGAGCAGCCAGAGCAAGAAATAGATCTTTACGGGTCAGATTCATTGCTTTGCTGGTCTTGGAGTTAGCAACGACAATGCCGTCATAACCAATCAATACTTCAATAACATCCGTTACCCCATTCTTCTGACACAAGTTGTATTCTGAAGGCTTCATACGACGCGAAGAATTTGTTATATCAGGGTGCCCGGTACCAATACCTGAACAAAATAACTTCATACCACCACCTGAACCCGTCGATTCGATTTTAGGAGTAGGGCTACCAGTGGACTTACCAAAACGTTCTGCCACAACAGTAGCAAAAGGATAAACGGTAGAAGATCCAACAACACTGACGTAGTCGCGGGCAGCGGCCAATACAGTAGTACTTGTCATCGTCATCGTCAACGCCATCACAGCGCCAGCAATTGCTAATTTATGGGTGTTTTTCACTTTTGCCTCCAAGGCTTTATCTTTTAACATTGGAGTCCATCCTAGCCACAGATAATGACAGTAATATGACAAGATAACGGCACAGCCATTTTCACCAAAAAAGCGTAAAGGAAAATACTCTGGATGGTATTACCCGCAAGTAAAACCCAAGATATCTACCTGTGTGCCCCCCACCGATATTGAACGTATAATAAGCAGCTTCTTATCATGCATAATAAAAATACTATCTGACATGACCCACACTCTTATCTATCTTCTGGAACAACTGACACGGGGAATCGACTGTTTCACCGAATGGACGGGCCGAATTATCGCCTGGCTCACACTGGGAATGATGACCCTCACGTGCACGGTTGTAGTGATGCGCTACTTTCTCGAAACAGGCTCCATTGCGCTGCAGGAATCCGTTACCTATATGCACGCACTGGTATTTCTACTCGGCGCTGCCTACACCTTGAAACGGGGGGGGCATGTGCGAGTCGACATCCTGTACCAAACATTTAGTCCTCGCGGGCAGGCATTAGTCGATGCATTAGGTGCCTTACTGTTTCTAATACCCGTTTGTATCCTAATTTTGATCTTCAGCTGGGACTATGTCGCCAACAGTTGGGCTGTCAGTGAGGTTTCTAAAGAAGCACAAGGATTACCTTGGGTCTATCTGCTAAAAACTCTGTTACTGGTAATGCCTGCGACCATTCTGCTTCAAGGGGTAGCAGAAATTATCAAAAATCTACTGTTCTTTTTTGGGCTTGGTGGTGAACACGTTGGAGAGCATCTGGACGGAATGGTCTAATGATTGAATATATCCCTCTGCTCATGTTTGCCGTCGTTTGCCTGATTTTAATGGCGGGCTACCCCGTAGCATTTTCACTAGCGGGTACTGCGCTATGGTTTGCTCTGATCGGATACATGGCCGGTCATTTCGACATGTCCTTTCTCCACGCCTTACCCAACCGACTCTATGGCACTGTTGATAACACCACACTGATCGCCGTGCCCTTATTCGTATTAATGGGTGTCATGCTGGAAAAATCGAAACTGGCAGAAGATTTGCTCGACAGTATGTCGCTGCTGTTTGGAAAATTTAAAGGTGGCCTCGGTATCTCAGTAGTTATCGTCGGTATGTTATTGGCCGCAAGCACCGGCATTGTCGGAGCCACCGTGGTTACCATGGGGTTAATGTCCCTACCTACTATGCTAAAACGTGGTTATTCGCCCTCACTGGCTACGGGTTCTATTTGTGCTACGGGTACATTAGGACAAATCATTCCTCCGTCCATTGCCTTGGTATTGTTAGGCGATATTCTCTCCAACGCCTATCAACAAGCACAACTCTCTATGGGCATTTTCACCCCCAAAACCATGTCTATTGGTGATTTATTTATGGGAGCTATTATTCCAGGCTTACTATTAGTGGCGATGTATATCGGCTATTTAGTGCTTGTTTCCCGTCTCAAGCCAGAGATTGCGCCTGTTGCCAACGCAGATGATGGCAACAGTGTCAGCGCTTTTCGTCTACTGAAAAGCCTGCTGCCTCCCGTCGTTTTAATTATCACCGTGTTGGGTTCAATTTTAAGTGGTGTAGCCACACCGACCGAAGCCGCTGGGGTTGGAGCCCTAGGCGCAACCCTGCTGGCCATTGCCCGAGGACAACTTTCTATCGCACGGTTGGGAGATATCGCCCGTTCAACGACCGAAGTAACCGCCATGATTTTTTTGATTTTGATTGGTGCTGCGGTCTTTTCTCTGGTATTTCGAGGCTTTGGTGGCGAAGAGCTCGTAGAAGGATTATTTCAGAACATCCCTGGAGGGGTCATCGGCGCTACCCTTGTGGTGATGGTAGTCATCTTCCTGCTTGGATTTATTCTCGATTTTATTGAAATTACTTTTGTCGTCGTTCCCATTGTCGGGCCTATTCTATTAGCCATGGGACTTGATCCTATTTGGCTCGGCATCATGATCGCCATTAATCTACAAACTTCCTTTTTGACACCACCCTTTGGTTTTGCACTATTCTACCTTCGAGGTGTAGCACCACCGAGTGTCAAAACAGGTGATATTTACCGCGGTGTCATACCTTTTATAGGTATTCAAGTTTTGCTGATGTGTATGTTGGCATTTTGGCCATCCCTTGCCACCTGGCTACCTTCTGTGATGTTCTAATCATCAAACTAAAAAACAGCCCAAATAATAATGTGAGAAATTCCCCATGACCACCATCAACCTCCCACCACAACCTAACGGTGACCTCACCTTACAAACTATTGCTATGCCAAAAGATACCAATGCCAATGGCGATATTTTTGGTGGTTGGATGCTGTCACAAATGGATCTTGGTGGTTCCATCCTTGCACATCGTATTGCCAGAGGTCGCGTCGCCACCGTAGCTATCAGTGGGATGGCCTTTTTACGCTCAGTTCCTGTCGGCGCCATCGTTAGCTGCTACTGCGATCTGATAGAAACAGGCAGAAGCTCCATGACCATCAGCGTGGAGGTCTGGATCAACATCGAGTCCACCAATGAGCCAGCAAAAGTCACAGAGGGTGAATTTGTATTTGTAGCGATTGATGACGAAGGTAAAACCAGAGCGGTACCAAAGAAAAACTAGAAAATATTATTTTGTAAAAATAACACTAGGCAGATCTTTAAATGAAAACCTACAAAATAGCCAACAAGAATACAATGACAGATCTCTGTATCTGTAATCGCAAAAAGTCCTTCGACAAATGCTGCGGCCGTTTTCTCTCGGGAGGATTATACGCCAAGACACCGGAACAACTTATGCGTTCTCGTTATTCTGCATATGCACTAGGTGGCTATGGTGACTATTTACTGGCGACATGGTTTTCGGCAACCTCTGCTGGGTTAAATGCGAAGGATCTTTCTCA
>JASJGJ010000052.1:0-2572 GCA_033791605.1 Porticoccus sp. | reverse complement strand
GCCCAATCAGCATAAATCATGTCCACTTCAAAAGGAATCTCCCCCAAGGTCAAACAGCCCGTGACCACACAAGTCATATAGTTGACAACAATCGCTTGATTGGCACCAATATTATACAGGGCCCTAAACCCAATGATTATGACAAATAATGCGATGAAACGCTGACAATTGCAAATGATTAAAAATAGTATTCAACTCAAGGGTTTAGGGTCCCAATTGAGCGGCTTGTTAGCGGTAGGGTGGCACAATGCCTGGCTAGTGTGTTGAGCTTTTATGTACTGGCACTGAAACCTGTGGTTAAAGAAGGCTTCAGATATATTGAATTTATGATGAATGCGAAGGGCAATGTATTAATAAGTAGTGAGCGGATTTCAGTGGTAATTCATAATTAATGAGGCACTGTTCGGATATTTGCCCAAGTGCCTGATTACTACAAAAGCGATGCCACGGTACTGAATAAATATGAAAGCTTTTATATGATTTTATTGACCGCTATCTATTTAGCATTTATACGCCATGCTGGACTGCGCACAGCGTATAAATGCTAAATAGATAGGCGGAAGCTCGGCTAACAGAGATATACAGTTCCGTATAACTCCGTTACAATTTAGTTACTTTATGGTTCATATAGTACTAAGTCACGGAGGACTTGTCATGTCACAAAGCAAATCACCAGCACATCAGATTTCTATTGATCGTTTTTGGGATAACCATCTGTTTATATTACAAAAGAATGCCATTCCAAAGAACTCGATACCCTGGTACCGTAAGCACGCCGAAGCCTATATTAAGGCCAATAAAAGCACCCCTCTGAGCAATCAAACTGCCCAGAATGTTGATTGCTATCTAAATGCAAAAGGCAGACTCACTGAACTGAAAGAGTGGCAATTTCGTCAAATTGCCGATGCAATACGGCTTTTATTTACTGAATTAATCCGGCCGCAATGGTCAGAAACCTACGATTGGTTCCAATGGCGGGCGTTTGCCAGGAAACTTGAACCAGATCACCCTACTTTAATGAGGGATGCAGACCCAGGAAGCCTGGTTGCACCTTCTAGTAATCAACACATTCTTCGTTTTAGAACAAATTATGCTGAAACTCATCTGGCTTTCGTAAAAACGATACGTGTACGACAGATGGCGGTTAAGACCGAGAAGACGTATGAACAGTGGGTCGCCAGGTTTCTACGATATTGTAATTGGCAAGATATTGATGGACTCGGTCTTGAAAACATCAAAAGCTTTCTGGAGCATCTTGCTGTTTCACGAAAGGTTTCGGCATCAACTCAAAAAGTCGCGTTAAATTCATTGATCTTTCTCTTTAGAGAAGTACTTGGGCGGGATGTTGAAAATATATTAGCCTACACCCGAGCATCATCAAAACGACGGATACCAACTGTACTTTCAGTGAATGAAATCAAGAGATTATTAGGAGAAATGAATGGCCGCTCAAAGTTAATGGCTTCACTAATGTATGGCACAGGTATGCGTGTAATGGAGTGCACCCGTTTAAGAGTTCAGGATATCGATTTTGATGAGCAGCAAATTACGGTTAGAGAATCCAAAGGTAACAAACAGCGGGTTGTTCCGTTACCAGAAAAAATTATACCATTAATTCGTAACCACCTGGCACAAGTCAAAGAAATACACGATGATGATCTTACGGCTGGGTTTGGTGAAGTGTTATTACCTGCTGCTTTGGCCAGAAAACTAGGTGCCGCCGCAAAAAGTTTCTCATGGCAGTATGTTTTCCCGGCAACCCGTCTTGCCTTTGACTACCGTACTCAAAAAACACGTCGGCACCATATCCATGAAACCAGTTTGCAAAAGGCCATAAGGAATGCTACTAAACAAGCAAGCTTCACAAAAAGAGTAACAAGTCACACACTTCGTCACTCTTTTGCTACCCATTTATTGGAATCGGGGAAGGATATTCGTCTAATTCAGGAGCTGTTAGGTCATGCTGATATCAGTACAACCATGATATATACCCACGTAATTAAAAAAGGTGGATTAGCCGTTATAAGCCCATTTGAAGCTCTATGATGAGCTATTTTTAGATTATTTGATGTCCGCTTTGTTGGTTTTATCACCCTTGCACAATTTTTCTCCAATGTCGCTTATGTGGTGATCTGGCGCATTGAGCCAGAAACGTTGAATGTCGTCTATGTAAAACAACGCTCATTTACAAAGAAGACATTAAGATCTCTCAGGATATCTTCCCCGTGCAATCATAAGCGGTAGTTCGCATACCACGACAATCCTCTAAAATTTTTTCAAAGGAGACATTCATGATTGGTTAAATTTTAAACCCTCAGTCCCGAAGTTCTCACCCGGGGAAAAAAAACGCCGGACACGAAATCGTTTCCGGCGTTTGAGTGGTCTCACTGCTGGTAGTAGTAGTAGCGTTGTTTTATTACGTACGGCCTCCTTCATTCGGCGGGCCACCCTCTGGCTTACATGCCAGTTCCTCTTCACGTGGCGGCGCAAAACAGACACCTGTCAACGAATCGCCTCTTCGCCCTTCAAACGTACAGGCATCTCCCTCGGAGAGATCTGCACAGGCTTCGAT
>JASJGJ010000051.1:0-21955 GCA_033791605.1 Porticoccus sp. | reverse complement strand
AAAGAGTTTAGATGAAAATGTGGTAGCAGGAGAGGTTAAGGATTCGGAGGGTGCTTCAATTGAGGTCTGTCATGGAGTGGGATGGCGGGCTTTGGACCATAATACCAAGGCCTCGTGATGAGGCCCTGGCATTGTCAGTCAGTGGTGTCATTATTTGCCTAAAGGTTTAAAGATAAGAATCAACTTGGGCAGGAGTGTCATTGATCCCAATAGTGCTGCGAACATCGCCAGTGCTGTTAACAACCCAAAATAGACGGAGGGGATAAAGTTGGACAGTGCCAGAATGGAGAAGCCCACGATAATCGTGACGGCTGTATAGAATAATGCTCGTCCAATACTGGCGTGGGCCCGATGCATGGATTCGAGATAATCTCCATCGATTTCGAACTCCCTTTTGAACCGGGTGATGTAGTGAATGGCATGATCGACACCAATACCTACGGTGATGGCTGCGATGGTAATGGTCATCATATCGAGTGGAATTCCGGCAATGCCCATGCCACCCAGAACCACGCCCGCTGCTAGGAAGTTAGGCAGGATGGCAATCAGGGAGATGGAGATAGACCGGAATAAGACTAGGAACATGGCCATGATGCCAAGGAACACCGTGCCCAGGGTCATAATTTGGGAGCGGAATAGGCTTTGTAGCATATTGTTATAGAGAACTAGCAAGCCGGTGAAATGTACTTGCTCTTCTTTGAATCCGGCTTCGTTCACGGCAAAGTGGTGGATTTTTTCCAGTAGTTCTTTGCGGTTCAGATTGCCTTGGGTTTCATTGACGCGCAGGGTGATTCGTGCCTGATTATGTTTTTCATTGATATAGGGGTTGAGAAGCAGTTTGGCATTTTCTTCCGATAGCATCAATGACATAAAGGCTAGTTCAAGGTCGTTGAGTTTGTGGCCCGATAGATCAGAGGCAACATCGGTTACTGTGACCAGTGAACTCACTTTGCCAATTTCAGGCAGAGACTCAAGATAAAGATGAAGCTTTCTGATGTCTTCAATACCTGCACTGGTTAACCAGTAGCTATCTTCCACAACTTCCAGTGCACCTGATGTGTCATCGGCAAAATCATCGGCAAAGTCATCGCCGGCAAAGGGGTCGCCATAAGGGTCGTCGGTTTGATCGTCGCCTTCTGACAGAGCTTCTTCTTCACTACTGTCGGCATACATATCGGCAAAGGGGTCACCGTAAGGGTCAACGACTTCTTCCTGTTGGGTGTCTGTCACATCTTCAGCGCTGTCTTCATAGGCGCCAGCAAAGGGGTCGCCGTAGGGATCATCGCTGGGAGATGTATCTGCTCCTTCATCTTCAGCCAGTAATTCATCAAAGCTGGCGGTGTCATTATTGAGTGATGGTGGTGCATCAAGAATAATTTCCAGCGGAGTTGTGCCGCCTAATTTGGCATCAATAACGGATAGCCCTTGATAGATTTCAGTATTGGATCGGAAGTAGTCGATGAAACGGTTTTCTACTTTTAGTTGAGATATGCCCCAAGCACTGGTGATAAAGGCAAGTAGTGCCAGTATCAGGACCAAATTGCCATGCTTCTCGGTAAAGCGAGAGAAATAAAGTGTCAGTACAGCAGAGTTATCACCTTTATCTGTATTTTCACCTTTGCCCCAAATCATCATTCCCGCGGGGATGACAATAAAGGCGAGAATTAGAGCCAATACTATCCCCATGGTCATCATCCAGCCAAAGTCGATGACCGGACGGATATCACTGACAACTAGGGACACAAAGGCGACGACAGTGGTCAGTACGGTATAGAGACAGGGTCGAGCCATGTAGGTAACAGTGTCTCGAACCAAATCAATCTGGTCACGCTCGGGACCTGCTCGGTGGAGTTCTCTATAGCGAACAATCAGGTGAATGGTTAGGGCCAGAGTAATGATTAACAGCAGAGAAACAAAATTGGAGGAAATGACGGTTAGACGCCAGTCAATCCAGCTTAGGTAGCCGAGTATTATTTCTACGGATAAAACACAGGTGGCCAAAGGCAATAGAACCCAGCGAAGCTGGCGGAAAATAATGGCCAGGGTCAGGATAATAAAGAGCAGAATGCCTATGCCAAAGACCCTCAGGTCACTTTTTATGAAGTCGACCATGTCGGCGGTGATCATACTGGGGCCGCCAAGGAATACCTCTGCTGTCCCTTTGTAGCGGGACATTTTTTCACGTATTTCTGCGACTCTTTGGTGTTCTATTGCGGCACGATGGGTGCGATAGTCTAGGAATTCTTGACTGATTCTTTCAAGCTCGACCACTTCTTCGGGCGATAAGCCTTCGGTGTCTCGCTTAATTCGCAAGGTATCCCGAGCTTTGACCAGTACCAGATATTTCTTATCCAGTTTCATAGTTGCGAGAATGGCGGTCGTTTGGCCATCTTTACTGAGAATGAGATTTTTATAGATCGGGCTTTCGAGGAACTCTTTGCGAGCCATCTTGCGGTCAACATCCGGCTGAAGCAGTGTGCGCGGAGCATCCTTAAGCTCTGAAACAGAAATTTTAGGGCTGTACAGTAAGGGTACATCCAGCATGGATGTCACTTTGGCGACACCATCAATCGCTGCTAATTCTGATCGCATTTCATTGAGAGTGTTTAGCGAGTCATCATCAAACAGGTCGCCTTTGTATGGTGTATAGGTCACCACTAGAAAGTCGCTGCTTCCGTAGCGTTGTAATGATTCTCGAAAGTAAGCGAGTGAGGTGTCGTTTTCCAGAGTGAGAGAGTCTGCCGAGGCATCCAGTTTAAAATTTGGCAAGCCAAATGCCATGGCTATGGCTATGACTATCACCATCATCATGGAGGCCACGGGGTGACGTAAAATTAGTTTTTCATAGATCCCCAACAACCGCTCAGACATCTGGTTATTCCTCTTATTTTTTATTATGAAGCCGCGCATTATGACAGAAGAGGAGAGCTCAGTACCATAGTGGTTGCAAGCATGATTTCGGTCTATGGTTTAGTGGTCTGAATGGCCCAATGATCGGTCTGGATCTATGTGATCTCGCACTCGTTGTTTGAGTACTTTGGCCTCAGGAAACCCACCGTCTTTTTTTCGTTCCCAAATAATTTGGTGGTTTAATCTGATTTCAAATGTACCGCTGTGTTCCGCCGGTTTTAGTGCCACTTCATCAAGATCGTCCATAAATGTAGTCAGTAATTCTTGAGCTAGCCAGGCAGATCGCAAAAGCCAATTACAACGTGGGCAGTAGGTAATGGTGATTCGTGGTTTGGCGTGCATAGCTTGCAGGTTCTCATTGCTTTAGACGTTAGTGTGAACAAGATAACGGGAGGACAGGCAAGATGAAAGGTGCTCTGTCCAATATTGACGGCCTTTTTCTAGCGATGTAGGTCTTAGGCCACATTAATAGCTCCCATTACCTGCCGTTGTGAATCGGTTAGCCTGATAAGTTTTATCGTCGGTTGTCAACCAATGATGACGCTTGGCGTTTAACTGTATATCTATCATTAATGGAATATGGAAGCATGAAAATAATAGCTCTGTTGTTGCTCGTTGGAACAGTCACTCTCGGGTATAACACTCCTGTTGAAGCGGAACCTGGGCACCGCGACAACCGCAGTCATTCTCTCAAGGTTTTGCCAAAGGGGAATCATCGTATTGATCATCGAGGAAAATCCTACTATTACAGTGGAGGGCATTTTTATCACCACAACAACGGTATCTATGTGGCGATCACTGCGCCTATTGGTGCAATAGTGCCAGGGCTTCCTCATGGCTATATTTCATTTGGTGTAGGCTCTGGCCGATATTTCTATAACTCTGGCATTTATTATCGACACAGTTCAGCAGGTTATGTCGTCATTGAGAAGCCCGAGTATGCAGAGCAAGAACTATCCAGAGGCTCTGACAGGTTGATTATTTACCCTGCCTCGGGCCAAACAGACAAACAAAAAAGTCGTGATAAATATGAATGTCATGAATGGGCTAATAGAGAAACAAGTTATGACCCAACCGATCCAAATTCTGATCCACTGTTAAGAGCTGACTATCAGAGAGCCATAGGTGCCTGCCTTGAAGCTCGCGACTATGTGGTGAGATAAGGGGGGCATGTGAAGCCAGAGGTTAATAGATCTTGGGGTAGTAATACGTGGCTTATCTGATATAGGGTAAACTTCTTAACCAAGTTTCTTGAGTAAGATAAGTAAAATGAAAGGTGTCATTCTCGATGCAGATAGTCTTGGCCCAGATGATGTGGACCTTGGGCCAATTTTAGGGCTACCTATCGAATGGACGGTTCATGGTACATGCCCTCCAGAGCTAGTGGCTGAGCGCATTGCCAAGGTAGAGATTGTCTTAACCAATAAAGCGCCTGTGGGTAAAGCCGAGTTTGCGGCGAATCCAAACTTAAGATATATCGGCGTTTTGGCGACAGGCACCAACGTAATCGATTTTGCTGCAGCTGGTGCTCACAATGTCGTGATCAGTAATGTGGTGGGTTATGGCGCGGCTTCAGTGGTACAGCATACCTGGGCATTGATCCTTGCTTTGACTACACGATTGCCTGATTACAATGTGGCAGCATTGGATGGTCGTTGGGCAGAAAGCCCATATTTTTGTGTACTCGATTACCCGGTTATGGAGTTAGCTGGAAAAGTGTTAGGTATTGTTGGTTACGGCGAACTGGGGCAGGGCGTGGCCAATATTGGTCGTGCCTTCGGTATGAAGGTAAAAGTGGCGGCACTTCCTTGGCGACACGGAAGTAACACAAATCAATGTGACCAGTTAGATCGAACGTCTTTTGATACGTTGATAGCAGAGGCGGATGTGATTAGTTTGCACTGTCCTCTCACCGAAGAAACTCGGCACCTTGTGGGTCGTCGCGAGTTAGCAAAAATGAAAAATACGGCACTACTGATTAACTGTGCTCGCGGTGGACTTGTGGATGAGCAGGCGTTAGTCGAAGCATTGGAAGACGGTGTTATTGGCGGTGCAGGAGTGGACGTTTTGACAGAGGAACCGCCCAAAAATGGCAACCCATTGTTGAATCCAGACATTCCAAACCTGATTGTTACTCCCCATAGTGCCTGGGTGGCAAAAGAGTCGCGTCAGCGATTAATCGGTCAAGCTGCTGAGAATGTTCAGGCATTTTTAGCGGGAGAGCCGCGCAATGTTGTTGGGAATTAAAATCAGGAGTTAAAGCGAGGATGTTGGGTTTGATTCAGCGTGTGAGCCATGCCAGCGTAGAAGTGAGTGGCAATATTGTAGGCGAAATTGATAGAGGTGTTTTATTGTTGCTGGGAGTGCAGCGAGGGGATACGAAAGAGTCCGCCAGCAAGCTGTTACATAAGGTGATGCACTATCGAATTTTTCCAGATATTGAGGATAAAATGAACCTGAATGTACAGCAGGCAAACGGCTGTTTATTGATTGTTCCTCAGTTTACTTTGGCTGCGGATACTCGTAAGGGATTGCGCCCCAGTTTTACTACTTCAGCACCACCGGCTTTAGCTGAAGAACTTTACAATTTTTTTGTAGCGGAGGCGGAACAGGTATGCCCTAAGCTGGCCACTGGAATTTTTGGTGCCAACATGCAAGTAGCGTTATGCAATGATGGGCCCGTGACCTTCATGCTTGAAGGCTAACAGAACTATTCAAAAATAAGGCTCTATTAAGAAACAGAGCCTTATTTATTTTTTCGAGTTGTATACCGTTAGGGGGTTCGGTTAAGAGTCTTGTTTTACCTTCCTTCTTAACGATTACACCTCGAAGGGTGTGTTGAGTTTTTTCTTCACCGGCACTTTTTTCAGCCTGACATACTGAGGAATACCGTTGTGGTAAGGAGGGTAGTCTTCACCTTGAATTAGGGGTGATAAATAATCCCGCCCTTCTTGTGTGACGCCATAGCCATCTTCCGTAATATAGCTGCGGGGCATCATTTTTTCCTGATTGGCGACATGCTCCAGCGGCGCTTCTCCTAGGCTCCAAGAGTAATCGTCACCTTCGTTGCGCTCAATGGTGACCATGACAGAATTTTTTCCTGCCAAGGCATACTCCACAGCGGCACGACCTACAGCATAGGCTTGCTCGACATCTGTAGCCGAAGCAATGTGACGAGCAGAGCGTTGTAAGTAGTCAGCAAGAGCCCAGTGGTATTTGTATCCTAGAGCGTGTTTGACCATGCTGGCTAACGTGGGGGCGACACCGCCCAGTTGGTGGTGTCCAAAGGCGTCAGTGGTTATGGAGCCTGAAATTAATGCGCCATCAGCGTATTGGGCACCTTCTGAGGCAACAACAACACAGTAACCATGCTGCTTTACTGTTTTTTCCACTCTGACGATAAAGTCTTCTCGGTCGAAAGCAATTTCTGGAAAGAGAATGATGTGTGGTGGATCTCCAGCTTCTTCCGCTGCTAGGGCGCTGGCGGCAGCAATCCAGCCTGCATGACGACCCATTACTTCAAGGATGAAGACCTTGGTCGATGATTCGCACATGGAGGCAATATCTAAGCTGGCTTCTTTGGTCGATACTGCGACATATTTAGCCACCGAGCCAAAGCCGGGGCAGTTGTCGGTGTAGGGTAAATCATTGTCCACAGTTTTTGGAATATGAATGGCCTGGATGGGATAACCCATTTGTTGGGATAGTTGTGAGACTTTAAGGCAAGTATCTGCGGAATCGCCTCCACCGTTGTAAAAGAAATAGCCAATGTTGTGTGCTTTAAAGACGGCGATCAGTCGTTCATATTCAACTTTATTTTCTTCAAAGCTTTTTAATTTATAGCGGCAAGAGCCAAAGGCTCCGGAAGGAGTATGTCTCAGGGCCGCGATAGCGCTGGCTGATTCTTCACTGGTATTGATTAAGTCTTCGCGTAGTGCGCCGAGAATGCCATTGTGGCCCGCATAGACATGGCCTATTTTATCGTTGTGCTCTCTTGCGGCTTCAATTACGCCACAGGCACTGGCATTAATCACTGCGGTTACGCCACCCGATTGAGCGTAAAAGGCATTCTTTTTTGGCATTTTTGTTCTCGGCACATGGCTTTTTTTAAGAGCCGCGAATCATACTGGAAAGTAGTATGGATTTCATTTCTATGTGATTTCTTTGTGAGTTTGGGCACCTTTTTTACAACCGGAGATACGTCATTCAGTATCTTTGAAGTATGAAAGGTTGCATGGCGGTGAAATTAAGCTATGTTGTCCTCAGAATTTTCATCTATCCGGGTGATGTCGTTTGGTTGTTGCCATTTCGCTATCCCCTCTGATTTAACAGGCTGTTGTTGACGAATGCATATTCATATTTTAGGTGTTTGTGGCACATTTATGGGGTCACTGGCTCAGTTGGCTAAAGCCTCTGGGTATCGGGTTTCAGGTAGTGACACCAACGTTTACCCTCCTATGAGTACACAACTTGAAAAAGCGGGTATTGAGCTAATCGAAGGTTATGATCCCTCGCAGTTTAATCCCATGCCCGATCTTGTGGTGATAGGGAATGCTTTGTCTCGCGGCAATCCCGCTGTGGAATATGTGTTGGATAACCGTATCCCCTATACATCAGGTCCCCAGTGGTTATGTGATTATTTTCTGAAAGAAAAATGGGTGTTAGCTGTGGCAGGCACTCACGGCAAAACCACGACCTCCAGTATGTTGGCTTGGATATTGGAATACGCTGGTATGAAGCCGGGTTTTCTTATTGGTGGTGTGCCCAAGAATTTTGATGTGTCGGCCCGTTTGGGCGACTCGCCTTTCTTTGTGGTGGAAGCCGATGAATATGACAGTGCCTTTTTTGATAAGCGCTCGAAATTTGTCCATTACCGTCCCCGTACCGCTATTCTTAATAATCTGGAATTTGATCACGCAGATATTTTTGCAGACCTTCATGCCATCCAAACCCAATTCCACCATTTTGTCCGGACGATTCCCGGTAAGGGTTTAATCATAGCGCCGTCGGGTGATGCCAATATACAAGAAGTGTTGGATCGGGGTTGCTGGTCGGAATTGCAATCCTTGGGTGAAAATGGTGATTGGGGAATGTCACTGACAGAAACAGATGGCTCTGTTTTTTCTGTCAGTTTTCAGGGCAAAAGGCAGGGAAGTGTTCGCTGGGGGCAAACGGGTGTCCATAATGCGGCCAATGGTTTGGCTGCAATAGCTGCGGCTCGTCATGTGGGGGTAAAGCCGGCGGTAGCCTGTGAAGCGTTGTGTCAGTTCATGGGTGTAACGCGCCGAATGGAAAAGCTTGCCACGGTGAAAGGAGTGTCAGTTTATGATGACTTTGCTCATCACCCTACGGCAATCGCAACGACCTTGGAGGGTATTCGAAATAAGGTGGGTAATGACAAAATTATTGCCGTTATTGAACCTCGTTCAAATACCATGAAGCTGGGTATTCATAAGAGTGAATTGGCAGAAGCGACCAAGCTGGCCGATCAGGTATTGTGGTATCAGCCTGATGATATCGGTTGGTCGTTAGCTGAAGTTGTTAGCGGGGGTGTCGCACCAGCCAAAGTGATATCGGATATTGATTCACTCATTAAACAGACGCTGAAAAGTACCGATGGTTTGACTCACATTGTGATCATGAGCAATGGTGGTTTTTCCGGATTTCATGGAAAATTGGTGGCGGCCCTAGAAGCAAGGGCTAAAGAGTAAGGTTGAGTGGGGAGAAAAGAGTCAATGTCTGAATGCCATCGTTCTGTTACGTTAGCCATGACCGGTGCTTCTGGTGCCCAATATGGCTTGAGATTACTGGATTGTCTGGTTCAAGCGAACTGTCAGGTACAGTTTCTGATTTCTGATGCGGCGCGCATTGTGGTGGAAACAGAGACCGAACTGGGTTTGCCCAGCGATGATCACCTAGAGGACTTTCTTACCCTCAATTTTGATGCTGATCCGGGACAAATAGTCGTGAATACATCACGGGATTGGTTCTCATCAGTCGCTTCAGGCTCGGCCTCTCCCTCTTCTATGGTGATCTGTCCAGCCAGTGGTGGTACGCTTTCGGCCATTGCCTGTGGTGCCAGTAATAATCTCATTGAGCGTGCTGCGGATGTGGCCATAAAAGAGCGGCGTCAGTTGATTGTGGTGCCACGAGAAACGCCTTTGTCAGAAATTCACCTTGAAAATATGCTCAAACTGGCTCGGCTGGGGGTGACAATATTGCCGGCTATGCCCGGTTTTTATCAAAACCCTGAAACCATTGATGACTTGATCGACTTTGTTGTGGCAAGAATTCTTGACCACCTGGAGATAGACCAGACACTGTTGCCTCGTTGGGGAAATTAGTGGTTTGTCTGATCGGCTTTTACCGGATCAGTTATAGGGATGGTGATACATAAATGGTAAGTACAAAAGAACTGAGTCTATTGCTTATTCTGTTGTCGATCACCTTAGTTTGGTCTTGGATTGCTCCCTATGACCGTCTTACTTGGTGGCTTGAGGCTATCCCTGTCGTTATTGCATTACCCCTGTTGTTTTATACCCGAGAAAGCTTTCCGTTGACTCGTATCAGCTATTACCTAATTTTTATTCATTCCGTTATTTTGGTGGTTGGTGCGCACTATACCTATGCCCGTGTACCGCTGGGTTTCTGGATGCAGGATGGGTTTGATTTCTCCCGTAATCATTACGATCGAATTGGCCATCTGGCTCAGGGATTTATTCCTGCCATTCTGGCAAGGGAAATATTGTGGCGGAAACAGGTATTGAATGTTGTGAGCCAGAGCAACTGTAAAGGCTGGCTGTTTTTTCTGACCACCTGCTTTTGTTTGGCTTTTAGTGCCTTCTACGAACTTGTCGAATGGTGGTCTGTGGTTGTTGGTGGGGATGGCTCTGCAGATTTTCTTGGATCACAGGGCGATGTTTGGGATGCCCAGTGGGACATGATGTTTGCATTGGTTGGCGCAGTTTTGGCGCAGATCTTGTTAGGGAAATGGCACCATCGTCAAATGGCACGGTTGGGTTGATACGCTAGAAGCCTGTTAGCTTTTATCGTTGTTGATACCAGTTAACTCCATTGTTGTCTTTTTTGACCGTCAGCATTTCCCGCTCTATCAAACAGTTCATGTGGGCATAACTCTCACCCGCGGCAAGTACCAGTGTTGAGTGACTGATTTTTGATTTAAAAATCAGTGGAAAAAGATCAACGACTCGTTTTGGTGTCTCACAATTTTTGTACACCGTTTGTAGATCTTTTTCGTGATCATTGATCAGCTTTTGTAAACGTTGTTGTGCGCCGATAAAAGGTAAGCCGTGGGAAGGCAGTGTTAGCGTGTTGTCCGGTAGTATTGACTGTAGTTTGTGGCAGGAGTTGATCCAGGCCTCCAAAGGATTCCCTGATGGCTCAATGGGCCAGACGCTGACATTAGAAGATATGGTGGGTAGTAACTGGTCGCCGGAGATAAACAATTTTAACTCTGGGCAAAATAGACATGCGTGTTCTGGTGAGTGACCTTCACCCATGATTACTTGCCATTGCTGATGGTTAACGGTGAAGGTGTCGTTATCCTGAAGCCGGTGGTAACGGTTTGGCATCCCTCGAATCATGTTGCTGAAAGCCCCAAATTTTGATCGATAATAATTCAATTGCTCTTCATTAAAACCAGCCGCCTGATAGAAATCAACGGCGATCTCGGGGGCTTCTCTATGACTGTCTTCCAGTAGTATTCGGCAGTACATATACTCACTGCGAGACATCCATAATTCTGCATCACTTCGACGGCATAGCCAGGCGGCAAGCCCTATGTGGTCTGGGTGCATATGTGTAGCAAGAAGACGTTTAATCGGTTTATGTTGGGTGATCTTTTGGTATAAACCTTCCCAAATGTGAGTGGTCTCCTCGGTCGCCAGCCCCGTATCAATGATGGTCCAACCATCCTCCTCTTCGAGCAACCACAGATTGATATGATCCAGCTTAAAGGGCAGGGGCATACGTAACCAGTAGACACCATTGGCCACTTTAAAAGGTTCTCCCAGTTCGGGAGGATGAGCGTGTGGGTACTGTGGTCTAGAATATTTCATGTTATTCGCTTATGAGGGGTTTGGCTGTCTCAAGGTTGTTTGTATCCATGTCGATATAGCCTCTATCTCTTCCATGCAGACAGCATGCTCCATGGCAAAGGTTTGATAGTTGGGTTCGAAGCCCAGAGCAGACAAAAACTTAACACTATTTTGGCCATGAATCTCTGAAACAACGGCATCATTGATGCCATGAAATATTTGAATGGGTAAGTGGCGGTTGGCCGGAGCAATATCGATGGAATTAATCGTGGCAAAATAAGTCGATAATGCCAACAGTCCTGCCAGCGGTTTGGGGTAAGTTAACGCGGCGTCAAAAGCCACAGCGCCGCCTTGAGAGAAACCGGCAATAATAATGCGTTGGCTATCAATGCCCCGTTCGATTTCTCTGTCGATGAATGCGTGTACCTCAGCGGAGGATTGCCGTAATTGTTGTTCATCGACTTTGCGGTCAAGGGTCATCTCCAGAATGTCGTACCAGGCAGGCATAATATAGCCACCGTTGATGGTCACTGGTATTTCAGGTGCGTGGGGGAAGATGAATCTTACCGCCATATTATCAGGTAGGCTTAATTCTGGAACGATAGGCTCAAAATCACGGCCTGTTGCTCCTAAACCATGTAGCCATATGATGGTTGCATTGGCTGTTGAAGAGGGTTCGATTTCTATATGAGGAAGAATACTCATGATTCAATTTCTCTGGCGTTTATTTCTGATGTATTGTCAGAACGGTGTCTGTTTGGAGTAAACGTTATGAGGTTATTATAAACGAGGGCTGTTACAGAAAAGTGTTATTTTGGTACGCTCTGTTCAAACCCTAGCCTATAGAGCCGATTACTGCCGTTATGTTGCCGATACTTTATTCCTTCCGTCGTTGCCCTTACGCTATTCGCGCCAGAATGGCGCTGCACTATGCGAGTATTCAGGTGGAATTGCGGGAGATTTTATTGAGAGATAAACCTGCTTCCATGTTGGCGGCATCAACCAAAGGGACAGTACCTGTATTGCTTTTGCCTGAAGGCGTGGTATTGGATGAAAGTTACGAAGTAATGCGCTGGGCTTTAGACCAAAATGACCCAGACCAATGGTGGGATTCAAGCATAACGGCTGAAGTGGACGCCTTGATTCAGCAAAATGATGGTTCATTCAAGGTTTGTCTGGATCATTACAAATATGCAGACCGACACCCTGAGCATGCTATGGAATATTATCGCTCTCAGGCCGAAGTTTTTTTAACTGCTTTGGAAAAACAGTTAGCGGCTGGAGCCTATTTATTTGGGGATAATGTCAGTATTGCTGATGTGGCGATTTTCCCTTTTATTCGGCAGTTTGCCTTTGTGGATAAGGATTGGTTTGACCAGACGCCTTACCCAAAACTACAACATTGGTTGTCGGAATTCTTGGCCTCAGAAATATTTTCTGCTGTTATGGATAAACACAAGGTGTGGTGCGACTCATAGTTTGTGTCAGTGTGTTTAATGTTTAATCTTCGGCGATGTGTTTATCCGGTGTTTTGATGGAATCTGTCTTGGGCAAAAATTTGATTGTACGTTTCTCTTTTATTAGTAGGCCCCACACAGGATTGAAAGGGTGAATAAATTGAGTGGGTTGACCATTTTGTATTAATGGCCGTTGTTCATTGTGCCATCGAAAAATGCCACCTTTTAAATTATAAACTTCCTTTGTGCCTTGAGTTAAAAGTAAGGGTTGAAGGCGTGAAGCCAGTAGGGATGATCGTTGCCCTACGGAGCAGTAGAAAACAATATCTTTTCCCTTTAGCTGGTTGTTGAACTTCTTGATAAACGCTTCATTAGTCATGTTTGGATCAATTCGAATAGCCATTTTTATATGGCTAACATCAAATTCCTTTTGTTGTCGCACATCAAAAATAAGTGTGTTCTCACTGTTTAATATTGAAAGACTATTCCCATCAATATGGACGATATTATTATAATTTTTTTCAAGATCTACTTGGATGGCATCAAGGCTAAAGCCCACAGCAAGCGTTGTTGTTGGAATGATCACAGCTATGCTCGTAAGTGTTATGAGCATGTTTGATGTGATTATTTTTAGTGCTTTATGAAATATTGTTATGGGGGGGCCCTTTGTCGCGGTGTGTGTTTTGCTGAAAGATATTGGGGGTAGAGAGTGCCTACTCCTCTATGAGTTCAACATGAAATTCGCTATTGGTGATAATAGCGTCTAATTCAATTAACCGGCTTATGGTGTTTTTGGTTAAGACAAAACCAGCGGACAGTAGCAACACACCTTTTTCTGTTTTTACATCTTTGGTGAGTCGCATATTGGCTTGTAACTGATGCACGTTGACTGCTTGTCCTTTTTTACTTCCTTCCTCTGTGCTGGTCTCTTCTGCTGGAGCTTCTGTCGGAGCCTGGGCTTCAGCTTGAAGACTGTCTAAATCTGTTTTAACCTCAAGATAGCTGTTGTCTTCACGCAGCTCCGTATCCTTTTCAGATAACGCCTGCATAATAGTTTTCATGACGGTCACTGGCTTAAAAGGCTTGGTCAGAAAGCCGTTGACGTCCAGAGCCATGGCTGAACCGAGGGTTTCAGTATTGGAGAAAGAGGTGACAATAATTGTGCAGAGATTTCTTGGCGTAGGTGACTTCCCGCTACGAATGGTTTTCATCAGTTCAAGACCATTCATGACGGGCATTTGTATATCTGTTAGCAGTAGGTCTATTTTTTCTTCACCAAGAATTTTCAGTGCCTGTTGGCCATCGTCGGCCTTTTTGATATTTTCAAAGCCAAGATTTATTAATACATTTTCAAGAAATTGTTGCATAAAAGGTTCGTCATCAACCAAGAGTATGCAAAGATTTTCAATGTTGTCTAAAAGTGTATTTATCATAGAACATCTACTTACGTATCTAGGCTGTTAACTAAATTGATGAGCCTAGGTATATTTTTGGTTTAAGCGTTTATTCTGGTTTCTTCCAGTTTTTCGTCCAATCGAGTATGTCACCACCAGGCATTGGGCGAGCCATAAAGTAGCCTTGGCCTAAATCACATCCCAGTCCCTTGATGTATTCCCAGTCTTCCTTGGTTTCAATGCCCTCAGCTACAGTTGTCATGCCCATGTGCTTTGCCATTTCAATGGTGCTTTCAAGTATTGTACGGGTACGAGAATTTGTTGCGGCACCTTGAACGAAACTTAAATCCAGTTTTAGCTCAGTAAAGGGAAGCCCTTGTAATTGTGTAAGATTGGACCAACCTGTGCCAAAGTCATCAATGGATAGTCCAATTTTTTTCATTCGTAATCGAAGTAGATTGTCCAGTGGTGTTGATAAGTCTTCTGCAAGGCTGCTTTCTGTGACTTCGATTGTTAGTGGAATATCGTTGGGGTCGACATCGGCATCAGAGACAGCCCTGATAAACTGATCTGGAAAATCTAGATCATGCAGGCTGTTCATAGAAATGTTAATAGCAAGGCGTAGATGTAATCCATGCTGCTTCCAGTGTCCCAGCCAGTATGATGCTTTTTTAATGAGCAAGAATGTGAGTGGATTGATTAAGCCTGAAGCTTCTGCCAGAGGAATAAATTCATCGGGGTATATGTCGCCCTCTGCTTTGGGCCACCGTGCCAGCATTTCTACACCAGCGATCTCTCCTGTTTGTAACTGAATCATTGGTTGGAACCAGGGCTCGAGTTCGCCAGCATCAATAGCCGATTGCAAATCAATTTGAGAAATAACTGCAGATCGGCGGGCTATTTTTTTCACCGGTGCCCTGGATTGCATCCATTGTTCGAGTAAAGTTTGTAGGCTTCGATTATTCAGGGGTTTGGCTATCGTACCAATAATATTGAGTTTTCTTGCTTTCGCTAGGTCTTCAGCGAGGGAGAGTGTTTGCTCATCTTCACCACTAATCAGAATGACGCCGCCTAAAAAATTATGATTTTCTAATGTTCGGAAAAACTGAATACCATCAGTATCCGGCATATTTAAATCCATGATTATTACATCGATGGAGTCAAAGTGACCGAGACCGAGTTGTTCCAGTGCAAAGTTGACACTATGTGCGGTAATGATATTTTTAAAACCCATCTGTGTTAGTACATGACGGATTGTTTTAAGAATAAACAAATCATCATCAAGGATAAGGATAGATAGGGAAGACTTAGTATTCATACGTGAGAGGGGTATCTGTTGAAAACCCATTCGTGGGTTTGTGCCATAAGTAGTTTAAGTGTGGGCAGGTTATCATCCAACACTCCGTGTTCACCCAGTTTTCCAGATGTCTCTAACAACAAACAACAATCAGCCAGTGCTGTTGCACCAACAGTGTATGCAGAAGATTTTAATTTGTGGGCTCGAAAGACAAGGGTTTTCATATTTTTCTCTTCTATGGCTATACAAATTTCATCAAAAATAGGGACCGCCAAGACGAGGAATTCATGGTAAAACTCAGAAAGTAGGCTCGGCTCATCTGAGTTGAGTGTTTCGGGCAGTATGCTGGCATCAACAATAGCACCTGCTTCAATTGAGAATCCAATGTTAGTAGTGGTCTCTTCTTCTACGGGTTCTGCATCATGGTTTTGGGGTTCTTCGATGTCTGGAAGCCATTCAGCGAGTTTTTTGGATAGGGTTTCAATTTGTAAAGGTTTTGTCATGTAGTCATCCATGCCTGCTTGGAGGCATGTGTTTTTGGCTCCCGCCATGGCATCGGCAGTGAGGGCTATAATGGGAAAATGTTCCCCATCCTTCTCTTGTTGGCGAATAGAGCTGGCTAGGGTGTAGCCATCCATATTTGGCATGTGGCAGTCAGAAAGCAGTAAACTGTATTTTCCTCTATTCTTGACCCACATATCTAGTGCTTCTTGGCCATCATTTGCTACTTCAGCGGTGAATCCAAGTAACGTCAGTTGATGGACTATCACTCGTTGGTTGATGGGGTTGTCCTCCGCAATCAGCAATAGGTGGTGGTTCTTTTTGGCAGTAAAAGACGGCAGTGGTGGTTGAATCGAGGGGCTATTATGGTCTGCTGGGCTTGATGAAACGTCTGGGGAGATTAAACCTGCTGCACTGGCAACGGCGTTAAGGAAAACGCGTCTGCTCAGGCAATTAAAGTCGAGTTGTACTGTGTTCTCATCTTGCATTCTGGCACGCCTACGCATACCACGACTAACGACGACAAAGTGTAGTTGATCGACATCGTACGCTTGTTGTTTGCAGGCAGCCTTAATGACGTTGATGTCAACATCCCTACCTTCGGTGTCGATGACAACAACAAGTTTCGAAAGTGTGGTGTTGGGTGTTGCTTCCTCGTCAAGATTGACTAATGGAGGAATATCATTGGGGTCGGCCTCATGGAGCTGAACACCTTCTGATTTTAGATAGGAGGCCAGTATCTCGTTAACAGCATTAACCGTATCTTTGCCTTTGACCAACAGTATATGTTTACCCTGAAGTATATGTGGATGTACGCTGCTCGGTTCGACTTCGACGGGTTTAAGAATGATAGAAGCGGTGAACGTTGAGCCGACTTCAGCGTGGCTTTCTATCTCGATCTTTCCTCCCATTAGTTCACACAGACTATTGCTAATTGCCAAGCCAAGCCCCGTGCCACCATATTCTCGTGTTGTCGAAGATTCTGCCTGAGAAAATGGGTTGAATAAGGTTTTTTGTACTTCTGCTGACATACCGATACCATTATCTTCAATGCTCAGGTTTAACTGTACGGTGCCGTCATCAGAGGACATATTGGCCTGTTCGCATCGGATGACGACACGGCCTCTTTTATTTGATTCATTCCCTGTAAACTTGATGGCATTGCCACCAAGGTTGTAAAGAATTTGTTGAATTCGACCGGTATCGCCGTAAAAATCGGGTAAATTTGGCTCACAATAGGTGATGAGCTCAATTCCTTTTTTAAGAGATAGTGGTAATAGAGTTTCACCCACACTTTCTACAATTTTTTCCAGAGAGAGGGGGGTTTTTTCGAGCACAGTTTTTCCGGCCTCAACCTTTGAAAAGTCGAGGATGTCATCAATAATCGCAAGCAGCGAAAGCGCAGAGTCATTGATGGTTTTCACCAACTGCTGCTGCTGTTCATCAAGGTGGGTGTAACGAAGTACGTCGATAATGCCGACAACACCATTCATGGGTGTTCTGATTTCATGGCTCATCGTTGCGAGGAAATAGGATTTTGCCTGATTAGATGCCTCGGCATTTCGTCGGGCGCCTTCAATTTCTTTCTGCGTCTTTTTCATTTCGGTAATAATCGATGACCAACCCCCTATGGCGTAAACTGTCCCCTCAGTATCTTTTAGGGGAAACAGGTTTGTCAGCAAGGCAGTGTATTGTCCATCGGTATTGATGAACTCCTCCTCCACCTGCAAAGGTTCTCCGGTTTTTATGACCTGATGTTGTACATTGTGAAAACGTTTGGCCATTTCTTCTGGGAGAAGATCAAAGACAGTTTTTCCCAACACGTCTTCTTCTTTTTTGTTCGCACATCTTTTCCAAGATGAATTGACGAAGGTGTATTCCCCCTCAAGGTTTTTAATGAAAATATTGACGGGCGCAGTATCTAAAACAGTAATAAAGTTGTTTCTTGTCTCTGTTATGACACTTTCGGCTTCTTTTATTTCGTTTTCTAGATATTTCCGTTCGGTGATGTCCTGAACAATGCCCGTTGTTCCGATAGGTTGTGATTCCGCGTCAAACAGTACACTGCCTTCCGAATGAACCCAGTGTACTGTTTGATCAGGCCAGATAACGCGGTATTCAATATTAAAAGTATTATCTTTCTTAAGGGCCTGGGTCACCGCATTTTTCGCAATATGCCGATCTTCTGGGTGAACATTGTTTTTAAATTCGACATCATCAGATATGGTGATTTGTTCTGCTGCAAGCTGGTTTTTTAGGCCATATACTTTTGCAGTAAAACCGCTGTAGATTATTTTTTTAGTGGCAAAAGTCCAACCCCATGTGCCTATAGGCGCATGTCTGAGTGCATTTTTTAAATGAAGTCTGCTGTCTTTTGCTGCGGCTTCAGCCAGGACACGTTCTGAAATGTCTCGGATGCACCCCGCAAGATATCTGCCACCGACTAAATTTAGTTGTGTAACACAAAGTTCTATGGAGAACACTGTGCCGTCAGCTTTAATACCGCTCAGTTCACGTGTGAAATTAATCACTGATGGGTCGTCTTCGTCGGAATGCTCGGTATTTCGATAGCGTGCGAGGTAAGCATCATGATGACTGCGGAAAGGCTCGGGTATTAAGAGGTTAATATTTTTGCCCGTCAGCTCCTTGATGGGGTACCCAAACAGATTTTCTGTTGATGGATTGCAGTGTTGAATAATTCCGTATTGATCGATAACGATGAGAGCGTCACGGGATGTTTTATAAATTGCGTCCAAGTAAGCTTGTGATGAAACAAAATTTCGGCGTCGGAAGTATGAAATGGCGAAATACAACAATACCAGCACACAACCAATAACACCGACGAGCAGAGTAAGATTGCGGGTAAAGAAATAAGTACTGTAGGCATCGGTTAGGTTCTGTTCTGTTGCTATACCCATCTCTATTTCAGGAAACCAGAGCCAAGCGCCAACGACTTTTATTCCTCGATAGTTTTGGTAGCCTTCAATGTTTTGTCCGGATTCTATGTAGTTGGCGGTGGTTGCCATCTTTGCCAGCAAGGGATTGATTGCTTGTTCAGGTTCTAGGTGTTTGGTTAAATCATTTTCTAATGGAGGCACTTCTTTTGGTTTTCTTTCAAAGTCGCTATGACTCAGTATGATTCCATTTTTATCAAAGGCGTAGGTTTCCCCCGTGTTCTCAAGATGTTCTTGTTCTAACAGTGGAAACAGTTCGTTATAGGGATTAATCCTCAGGGCTAGAAGCGCAATAATCTCATTGTTACTGTTACGTATGGGGGCACCAGAAAACAGGGTTGTCGGGTTGGTGATGGTGTGGTGATGCTGATCGATAATATTGATGTCGCTGTGCTGCATTTTTGTCAATGCTGTCTGCCCAGACCACATCTTCTCAAGAAGGTCAGGTTGTGAGGTTAAATGTGTTTTTTTACCCAGATCATGATCGTGGGACGAGGCGATAGTGATATTTTCTGGTGAAATGATATAAAAATTGAGATGCCTCGTCTCTGGCAGGTTTTCACTAAAATAATGGCGTAACTGATTCAGGGGGGTAGTTTGGGCTTGCGCTGAATTGTTGAGGGCCCGGCTCATTGTTTGTTCAGCCAGTAGCTGCTCGGTACTGTGTATTACTTCATCTGATTGGGTATGTAGCTGGATAATGCGAAGTTGTTTTTCTTTTTCATGCAAAAATCCCGCTTCGGTGATGCTCAAAATATTTTTAAGCGAAGTACTGATGTCATCTTTAAATTTGCTTTTTAGAACTTGGATCGAGCCCAATAAGAGCGCAATGATAAGAGCCATTGTGACAATGGCTTGAGCGATCTCAGTTGAGCTGCTGCCTATATTATTAAAAGGTTGGAGGCTTTGATTCCTATTGTTCTTTGTCATTGTCGGCCTTGTGTCTTGGTGGATGGATTGGGAATCCGTACAACCAATTGAATACTCTCTGCCGGTACCTCTTTTATTATTGTTATATGATTTTCTTATCTATGAAGATGGTAGTGTAGACCTTTTATATAAGATTAACAGTGGTTCGTTCGTACATTTTACAATTGGAGCTGTTGAAAAATATGAATTTTTTCTGAGTGTTAAGGGTTTTTCAATATAGTGAAAAGAGCATAGAAGAAACCAATTTTTCTGAACAAAGTGACGCTGTGAAATGGGCCAATTAAACCATTTACCATGTAAAAATTACGATTGAAACCCATGTTTAAGCTCTGGGAAAAGCCCGGATCTAACCTCGTCAGCATAAGACTTAAGAGCCGCCTCTATATTGGCTGTTTCCGTCAGGAAATTTTTTGCAAATTTTGGTGGGCGAGGAGAAAGTCCTAATAGATCGTATATGACGAGCACCTGAGCATCCGTGTTTGGCCCTGCGCCAATGCCGATCACAGGAATACTTAATGCACGAGTGATCTGGCTCGCTAAAGGTGTAGGCACGCATTCAAGAACCAGTAGGTCGATACCGGCTTGCTCCAGTAGTTGGGCATCTTGGATCATTTTTTCAGCGGCCTCATGGGTGCGCCCCTGCACTTTGTACCCTCCAAGCTTATTCACTGATTGCGGGGTTAATCCCAAATGTCCGCAGCTGGGAATACCCCGCGCACTGAGCTTTTGTATCGATGTCTCCAACCAAGCTCCGCCCTCCAGTTTTACCATATGAGCGCCGGCCTGCATCAGTAGCGCAGCATTTTCCATGGTTTGCTCTTCAGTGGCGTATGCCATAAAAGGAAAGTCAGCAATAATCAATGACTTATTGTTGCCTCGATGTACGGCCTGTACGTGATAGATCATATCGCTCATGTTGACTGGAACAGTGCTGCCATGACCCTGAATCACATTACCTAAAGAATCCCCGACTAGAACGACTTCAATTCCTGCATTTTCAGCGAGCCTTGAAAAGGATGCGTCGTAGGCAGTGATCACCGGAAATTTTTTGCCTTCCTGCTTTAGTGTGTTCAGAGTATTGATGGTTACTGTGTCCATAACGGGTATCCTGTTAACGCCGATTAGAGCAAGTTTGTAGGGTTACTAGTTCAGAGAGGCGCTGGGGTTGTAATAATGGCGTCCAGATTTGATGCCGAGCATATAGGCCACCAGGTTGTGGTAGTCTTGTTCATTGTTGGCAAGGTCAATATCTGTGGCGTTGACAATTAATAATGGTGCGTCATCGTAATAATAAAAAAATTGGGTATAGGCATCATTTAGCTGACGTAGATAATCCGCTTCGATCAATTTTTCGCTTGGAATGCCCCGGCGTTGAACTCGTTCCAATAAAACGTCGGTGGGTGCTTGTAGGTAAACCACCAAGTCTGGTTTTGGTGCATCAATTGTCAATTGCTGATAAACAGTTTGGTACAATTTTAATTCTTCATCATCCAATGTTACCCGGGCAAATAGTTGATCTTTTTCGATGAGAAAATCTGCAACCTGAACTTGTTGAAACATATCGCCTTGGCGAATTTCCTGGATTTGTCTGGCTCGCTGGAACAGAAAATAGAGTTGGGTCGGCAACGCTCCCGCTCTAGGGTCTTGATAAAAGCGTTCTAGAAAGGGATTGTCTTCTGCTTGTTCAAGCAGTGTTTCGTAATTAAAGCTATTTGCCAGTCGCTTGGCCAACGTTGTTTTTCCCACACCAATGGGACCTTCCACAGCGATAAACCTGGGTAGTTGGGCGCTCTCAAGCTCTAAGGGCAGGTCATTGGTCAGTCGTTTCACTGATATCTCCTGATGTGAGGCGCACGATACCTTCTGGGGGGCAAATTTCCAAGAGTGTTGAGAGGCGGATTCCATCAGGTAATACCAATTCAGGAGCGATGTCTGCCAGGGGGGTTAATACAAAACTACGTGTCGTCATACCGGGGTGGGGTACCTTTAAATTATGTTGATTAATGACTTGCGAGCCGTAAAGCAGGATATCTAGGTCCAGCGTGCGCGGTCCCCAGTGCTTGAGCCTTTTTCTGTGGTGGTTGTTTTCTATTTTTTGCAGTGCGCGCAATAACTCTACTGCGCTTAACTCAGTATGAATCTCAGCAACACCGTTGATGTAATCAGGCTGGTCTTGTGGCCCCATAGGTAAGCTGCGATACCAGTGGGAAACTGCTGTTACCTTGGTGTTGGCGAGGCCCTTGAGTGCTGTTATGGCTGTGAGTACCTGTTTTTGTGGGCTGTCTAGGTTACTGCCAAGAGAAATATAGGCGGTTTCAGTCATGAATCGGTTGTTTGGGTTGTGCGGATTTTTTACGACGTCTACGGGGTTTCTTTTTGGATTGTTGTACAGCACTGACCATTTCTTGTTGTTTATTTTCTTCTGCTTCCTGAAAAGTTGTCCACCATTGACCTA
>JASJGJ010000050.1:0-5845 GCA_033791605.1 Porticoccus sp. | reverse complement strand
AAGGATTGTGCAATATTGGCGGCGATACGCAATGGCGAATTGTCGGAGCAGCGATACAAAAACTATGTAAAAATGAAAAATGAATCCGCGTTTAACGAGATGTCTTATTCTGAAAAACGCAAAAAGGATAAAGACTTTGGGAAGCTGATTAAGTCAACGTTGAAGGGAAAGCTCAAAAGCTAAGTGGGCTTGCTTATTGTGATTATCCAAAGATCTACAAGTGTTAGTAAAAAGCATCAAAAAATAAGAACATACACTTCATTTTTTCTGCTCCGTTGAGGCTGTCCAGCAAACCAGCCACTGATTTCAGAGATACGCTAAAACGAGTAAATAATATGAGTGTTGACCAACAATTATTGCATCGGCTCATTCGCGATACAGGACAAGAAGAATTGCTGCCGCGGTTTTCGCGAGTTCCGGTTTCGTTTAAGGATGATGGCAGCATCGTGACGGAGGCTGATTTTATTGTTCAAGAAAGGTTGTCCGGTGCTTTGCAGGATCTGTATCCGGGTTCCATTGTTCTGGGTGAAGAGATGTCTGCAGCCGAGCAAGGGCGTTGTTTGTCAGCGGGAAAGCCGTTGTGGTGTTTAGATCCCTTGGATGGTACCAATAATTTTTCAGCGGGTATTCCCTATTATTCAATTTCACTGGCGCTTATTGAAAACGGCAGGGTGATTTTGGGTGTTGTGTATGATCCCGTTCGTGATGAGTTGTTTCATGCTGATCTGTCTTCCTCGGCCATGTTGAATGGCGCGCCGATTGAACCGCTAGAGAAGAACGATTTACCAACTCAGTTTGATTTAGGTCAAAGTATCGCCCTGGTAGACTTTAAGCGCCTTGATCGGACCTTGGCGTCGCGAATGGCGGTATCGCCACCGTATAAATCTCAACGGAGTTTTGGTTCGGTGGCGTTGGACTGGTGCTGGCTGGCGACAAATCGCGTGCAGGTATATTTACACGGCCGTTCAAACATCTGGGATTACGCAGCGGGACAATTTATTTTTCAACAAACAGGTGCTCCCTCGTGCACGCTTGAGGGGGAACCGATTTTTGAAGCGGAGCTAAAAGGACGTTCATGTGTTGCTGCGGTGAACAGTAAATTGTTTGAAGATTGGGTTAGCTATCTAAATATGAACTAAAATAAGTCGGGTCAACTGTAGTGATGTACAACTTTGACGGTCATCCATACAACCGCTTTGAATTAAGATAAATAGTTGTCGGTAAACGAATGGGTAACATTATTTCTCCACATTACTGAGAAGCCAATGAAAAAATTAAAAGACGAAAAGGAATTGGTCAAAAAGGCGATTGCTTTGGGCGTTGAGTATGGCGAAAAGCGAGGCGCTGTTGAATTCGAGGCCACTGATTCGGCCAATGATAAGCTGGAATATATTTATCGGCTGCTGATTCACGACAAGCTAATAAGTCCCATTCCTGAAGTTGATATTTCTCAGAAAACCATAAGACACAAATTAGCAATTTGGGCATCGAAACAAACGAATGGGGTAAAGCCACTTTTGGATGCATCTTCAGCGTCTAAGGGCTCGGGCTGAGCCCCACTGTTTCTATTATTTGCAGTGCAGTAAATTTCATTCCCAAGGAAGGAGAAGCGCTGATGTCTCAATACATAATTACTTATCTAGGTGGCAATCCGCCTTCTAGCCCAGAGGAAGGTAAACAACATTTCTCGAAATATAAAGAATGGTTATCGTCTTTGGGCGACTCTGCGGTAAGTCCGGCTAATCCGCTTAAGGATACATCTACAGTAAACCCTGATGGCTCTGTTACCGTTGGAGGTACAACGTCAATGTCAGGTTTCACAATCGTTGAGACGGATTCTATGGAGACAGCACTGTCGATGGCAAAGGCTTCCCATTCTTGACGTGGGCGGCTCGCTTGAGGTTTCAGAGCTAATGAAGATGCTAGGTTAGTATTTTTTGGGAGCTGTTTTGCTTATTGATTACTGGCTGGCAGGGCCATTTGGGTTGCTTGCGATTGCAATGATTTACCGGTTTCGAGTGCAGCGAGAAGAACGGCAGTTACTCAGTCAATTTGGTGCTGAATACGAGCTATATCAGAAAAGAACAGGGCGCTTACTGCCAAAGCTCAATGGTAAAAGAGGGAGCCTCTATTAGTGAATGATAGTGTGCCGGGTGTTAGCTGTTATCAATATTTACATCTGGAAGTTGATAAAAGTGCTGGTTCAGGTATTCGGTAACATCGTTAATTTCCGAGCGGGTCCAGTCTAGTTTGAGGTGCTGTGACCAACGTAATACCCACTTAGCAATGTCTGTTACTGAGCGTGATTTGCGTTTTTCACGAATATAAACACGGCTTTCGTGGCAGCCAGTGCAGTGATTTTCATAGAGCAATTGACCGCGATTGCTTATGGGTGTCGTGGCGAGTTTATCCGATACCTGCTTGGTCGGCGTGGTCGTTTGGGGATTTGCAGGCTCATTACTATTCATATTAGCGAATAATGCGGCACTAAAGCAGACCACAAGTACAGCGATTATCTTGAAGGTGGGAATTCGACTCATTGTATACCTCGATACTCACAATATAGGCCAAATTTATACCAACGTCGAATGTGTGAAATTAAGAGGGCCGAATTGAAGGGGACTCATATAAATAGACCTCGTTAAAGTGAATCTTTAGAAAAAACATGGACAATGCTGGCTGCATTTGTCAAATAAAACATAAATGGAGAGCGCCTCTATGGATCATCATATTTCCCGAAACTTTTTTTCACTAACACTAGTTCTGTTGTTGGCGGCATGTTCCAGTAATGAAATTTATCGGAGTGACTATCAGGCCTGTCAATACAAGGCACCGGGTGATTGTGTTGAGAATGCACTGCAGGTGCATGCGCCGGATGGGAAGGATGAGTACCGGTTGGCTTTTGTGGAGTACGACGATAAAGGCCAGTTACGTGACCGTAAGCAGATGGATGCAATGCTTGATGAGTACCAACGGTTAGCAATTGATGATGACGTGTTAATAATAACCTTTGTGCATGGTTGGCATCACCGCGCGCAGCCAGAGGATGGCAATATAGTATCATTTCGTAAAATGTTAACCCAAGTGTCTAATATGGAAGATGCCGGCAGTAAGCAGCAGAGCCGCAAAAAACGAAAGGTGCTTGGATTGTATGTTGGCTGGCGCGGTGATTCAATCAGTGTGCCGTACGTCAATAATGTAACATTTTGGGATCGCAAGAACACTGCACACAATGTCGGCCAGCAGGGTGTTACTGAGGTGTTGCTGAAATTGGAGGAGATCGTCAATGTTAAAATAGGAATGGAAGAAGAGAATCCACCGCCAATGAATAGCCGTCTGGTGGTAATTGGCCATAGTTTTGGTGGGGCGGTTGTCTATGCCTCATTACAAAAAATATTGGCTGATCGGTTTATTGATAGCAAGCGAGGAAAGACATTCAAAGGCAATGCTAAAGGCTTTGGTGATTTGGTTGTGCTTATGAATCCTGCCTTCGAAGCACTGCGTTTCTCATCACTTTATGATTTATCGCAAGAAGGCTGTAGGGGCTATTTCAAAACGCAACTTCCCAAGCTTGCTATTCTTACCTCTGAGGCAGATTACGCAACCAAATATGCATTTTCTGTTGGCCGATTTTTTTCTACGATGCTTGATTCACATGTCACTTTGGATCGCCACTACTGCACAAAGTCTGGCAATAAAGGGATGCAGGAAATGCGACTTAGCGAAGGTGAGGCTGACCGAAACACAGTAGGACATTTTAAGCCCTACCTTACCCACGAACTGAAGCCAACGACAGACAAAGGATTGCGGAAAGATGGTTTTCAAATCAAGCAGCTTCAGACAATCTGGGCAAACCATACGAATGAGGCCGCAGTAGTTTTTGAAGGTAGTACTCTTGAGTCATTGAAACGTACTACGCCTCTAAATCCATATTTGAATATCAAGGTGGATAAAGAATTGAGCAATAACCACAATGATATATGGCGACCACAGATTGTTGCATTTGTCCGTGACCTGATTGCTATTTCAACGACACCGATTGCCAATGCCAATAAGGTTAACGAAAAATAAAATGGTGAAAAATATATGGCTAGGGACACAAAGTCGGGAGTAAAAAGGCCAGACCTTTTGAACTATTTTTGCCTAAAAGGTGGCTTATGAATATTGATAAATGCAAAGGTGAAAAGGCGATACCCGATAATGTGGTGGAGTACCTAAATGAATTACAGCAGGCGATTATGGGTACTGTTGAAAAATATGGTTGGAGGTTAAAATTTGTACGTCGGTCCATCAGTGAGCCCCCAGTAATTGTGATAGAGGACAAAGAGGGTGAGGAAGTCGGCGTGCTGGAAGATAACGGCGCAATAAATTATGAATCTGGCATCGTGATTAGGGAAGACAAATAAAACATAACTTAAACAGAACTAAAACAGAACGATTGAGGCATGGGAGCTGATAATAATGGACGCCGAGAAAATAAAAGTGAAGATGGAAAATGGGAAGGATATGGAGGTTGTCGTCTTCAGTAAGCGCGCTACTGTGATAGAGATCGTCTTGGGTGAAGGTGTGCACAGCGTTAAATGTGAGTTGAAGCCGACTCGAAACGGATCAGCATATGTTGGAACGGTTATGGGTAGGGAGATTGTTTACGAGAGAAGCGCTGTTGAAGTACAGGAAGATATCGACAGGGTCAGCCTTGATGTGCGAAATTCTCTATCGGCTCGATAACGCGCATTTTTTAAGAAAGAATGTGAAATACCCGTGTGGATTAGCAGCGCTGCCCCTGCTTGCGTGGTTGAGTCGGCCTCAGTGCCGTTGACAGGCAGTTAAGAGTGACGAAGTAACGATGTGGGCGAAATGAATGAATGGTTAGTATTTGGCGGCCTGAGCGTGGGTGCTGTGTTCGCAGTTCTGGTTCAGCGCTTTCGTTTCTGCCTGGTTGCGAGTACTAGTAATGTAATGCTGATTAGCGATTTCCGTCAGGCTTTGGCTTTTGCTGCAGCCCTGTTGGTAGCGATTAGCGGTACCCAGCTACTGGAAATGGCCGAGATTGTTGCTATTGCTGAGTCATCCTATCGCGATAGTAAACTGGACTGGTTTGGGGCAGCCTTTGGAGGCATCGTTTTTGGTATGGGCGCAACACTGGCCGGTGGCTGTGCGGCGCGCACACTTGTTAGGACTATGGAAGGCAGTATCCACGCACTTATCGCCCTTGTTTCATTTGTACTTGTTGCAGCCATTGTCCAGTTTGGTTTTCTTGAGCCTGTTCGTGTAAGCCTTATGCAGGCTACCGCCATTGAGTTAACGACGGATGCAGGCATTGCTTCACTGTTGTCAATGCCATCATGGTTAGTACTGGCCGTAGTGGACGCGGTTATATTATTTTTTGTCTATAAAGGCTGGCAACGAAGTCCGGATAAAACCATGCTGATTGTTGGGTGCATCGTTGGTGGGCTGGTAATTGTTGGCTGGTACATCACCGGCGTGTTAGCTCAGGTTGAATTTATGCCTGCCAAGCCTTCATCCGTTACCGTGTCTGGACCACTGGCGCGTTTTGGTTATTTTATGATGTCAGGGCGTATGCCAGCTATATCCTTTGCGGTATCGTTCGTAGCAGGTACTGCCATTGTTTCTTTGTTGCTCGCATTAGCAGCCAGACAATTTAAGATTACTGCGCCCGGAAAGGGAATGGCTAAAATGGCGATCCTCGGTGGCGCTCTAGGCGATCCTCGGTGGCGGGCTAATGGGCACCGGTTCGATCTTCGCCCATGGTTGTAATATTGGTCAGGGCATGAGTGGAATGTCTACTCTTTCGATAGAATCACTCATTGCGGTGATTGGCATG
>JASJGJ010000049.1:0-3602 GCA_033791605.1 Porticoccus sp. | reverse complement strand
TGTTGCAGAATCGACAGGCAGTTATTCACCACCCAGTACAACACTAACCCGGAAGGGAAGAAGGCAAAAAAGGCGGTGAAAATAAATGGTAATGCCTGCATCACCTTTTGCTGCACAGGATCCATCGGCGGTGGATTCAGCTTCTGTTGAATAAACATGCTGATGCCCATCAACAATGGCAACACGTAAAAAGGATCTTTCGCTGAGAGATCATCCAGCCATAACACGAAGGGAGCCTGGCGCATTTCAACACTTTCGAGCAGTACCCAATATAAGGCGATAAACACCGGAATCTGTACCATGATCGGCAGACAGCCACCGAGTGGATTGATCTTTTCCTTTTTGTAGATCTCCATCATCGCCTGGCTCATCTTCTGCCGGTCATCACCGTAGCGCTCTTTCAGCGCCTTCAATTTTGGTGACAGTCGACGCATGTTGGCCATGCTTTTATAACTCGCGGCGGAGAGAGGATAGAAAATCAATTTGATCATCAGGGTCACGAAAATGATCGATAAACCCCAGTTACCCATTACACTGTATATTTTTTCCATCACCCAAAATACGGGCTTGGCCAGGATATCCAGAATGCCGTAATCCACGGTCAAACGTAGATTGGGATCAATCGCTTCCAAACGATGCTGATCCTTGGGGCCTGCATAAAAACGCGTATTAAATTGAGCGCTGCTGCCGGGGACGGCACTGCGTTCTTCGCCAGAAATGCCTAACAGGTAACGCCCGTCAGCCAACGATTTAGTGTAAAAATGACTGGCTGCATCGGCAGCGGGTATCCATGCACCGAGGAAATAATGCTGCAACATGGCGATCCAACCACCCTTGTTGTAACTTTGCTCTGGCTTCCAATCCGCCATATCGCCAAATTCTACTTTTTCGTAAGGATCCCAGGTGCTGGAAACAATGCCGCCGGTGTAGGTATAAATAAACATGGATTCCCGTGCCATTTCGGTACGTTGGAACTGCTCGTAACTACGGCCCTTCCAAATCTCTTGGCCGGTATTTTGGACATCGATATCGATCGCAACCACATAACTATCACGCTGGAAGGTAAAGGTTTTTACAACGTTAATGCCGTCATCACTTTGCCAATGCAATTTAACTTTCAGTTCATTTTGGCCGCCTGCCATCACATATTCTGTTTGCTCAACGCGATAGATCGCATGGTGATCCGGGGCTTTACCTTGTGAAGCTAGCAGGCCGGACTGCGCCACAAAATATTTGGGCATGCGGTCATCTAATAACTGAAAGGGAATTTCTGGTGTATTTTGCTCAGCAGGATACAACGGTAACGAAACGCGGCTGATTTCACCCCCCGCCGTATTAATTTCCAAATTCAGTAAATCTGTCGATACCGTAATTTGCTGACCCTGTGTTGCCACAAAACTGCTTGGCGAAGCTGCCATTTGAGCATCGCTCATTTTTGCTTCTGCTGCAGAATCTCGCATTGTTGGAATAGCGGCAGGGGTATCGGCGGGTGCTGCTGCACCTGTTCCAGCCACCATACCGGGATCACCTGTCTCAACCACCGCCGTTGGGGGCGGTTGATTTTCCGCTTGCCAAGTAGTGAAGATCATTAAAATGACCAACGAAAGGGCGATAAATAATACGAGTCTTTGATTATCCATTATTTTTTTACTGCACACTCATGATTATGGTTCTGTGGAGGGGTACTGCTCAGGTCAGAATGCTCGGGTACAGGATCAACACCGCCAGGATGCCAGGGATGACAACGCAGCAAACGGCGTAACGCCAACCAACCGCCTTTAATGACGCCATGACGTTCCAAGGCTTCCTGGGCATAACATGAACAACTGGGATAAAAACGACAACTTGGTCCGATTAATGGACTTAGTAAATATTGGTATGCGCGAATGATTAAAATCAGGATTTTACGCATCGTTTCGCGACCCTACGCCAATGTGCTTTTAAGGCTTTTGTGAGTTCGACATTGCTTGTCTTATGCGCAGCATCTCTATTCAAAACCACAATATCCAAGCCTGTCAGCAATGATTGATGCTGCCGAAAACTTTCTCGCAATAAGCGTTTAACACGGTTACGCCCAACTGCTGTTTTGATGAATCGCTTGCTGATTGCCAAACCAAGGCGAGCGTGGCTCAAGCCATTATGCCGAGCCAACAACGTAAGGGCGTTATCCGAAGATCGGCATTCTGTTCCCTTGAACACCTGCTGAAAATCACTGCTGCTCAGCAACCGCAACTTAGGTGGAAAGCAATGCTTAGCGGAGTCTGCTAAACAGGCCGCTGACTCATCTTCCGCCACCGCTTGCTTCGCTGTTTGCGCTACCATTGACCTGCTTTCACAAAAGTTGATTTAAGCGAGTTGCTTCATCTAAACACGTTGAAAACAACACTAAAATTGCAACAAACTACCGATACTATTCAAACTGAAATATCGGGTTTTGACTCAAACTATGCTGACAGCTTTTTACGGCCTTTGGCACGGCGCGCACTGATAATATTACGACCGGCTTTTGTCGCCATACGGGCACGAAAACCGTGGGTACGGCTGCGTTTTAGATTGCTGGGCTGAAAAGTTCTTTTCATGACATATATTCCAAATACTTACTTTGACATTATGGGTCTCGGTCTGAAGCCAGTAAGCGCCATTTCGAGGACCGCGCATTTTAGAGAATTCACTCACTAATATCAATTTCTTTCTATAGAAAGAGCTAGATTAATGTCAATAAAGATAAAGATAAAGTTGAACCTGCACTCTTATACAACTTATCCACAGTCTATCTGCATACTTATCCACAACCTTGCTGGTTGAAATATTTATTGCTATTTATAGCCCGCAATAAATTATAACTATCTGATTACAAATATATTTTTATTGATGTTTCTGTTGATAAGTTTTTGTTTTTTTGTGGATAAGTATTTTTTACGGGAGTATAATGCTCGGCCGTTCCAGTACATATTTGTTGATTGGGACGATTAAAGATAATAGAAAGGCGTGGTAGCTAAGAGTAAAAATAAACCCCACGGCTTAATTTCGCTCTGTATATGGAAAGCCAATAACCAAAAGTGGTTGGAGATAGACTATTGCCTGATTCTACCTGGCAGCAATGTGTGCACTTCCTGCAAGATGAACTGCCATCACAACAATTCAATACCTGGATACGCCCCTTACAGGCTGAAATGGGCAGTAATAGCTTGCGTTTACTGGCGCCTAACCGCTTTGTTAAAGACTGGGTTAACGACAAGTTTATTGAACGAATTCATGAGATTGTAAGTGATTTGTCGCCTGAGCAAGCTATCAATGTCAGCCTTGAAATAGGTGGTAGTAAGCCGGCAGTAAAGAGACCCGTTGCTGTTGCCTCTACCGCCCCCCTACAAAGAGCGGCTTCTTCTGCGCCGGTTATTCGTAGAAAGGTGGAGGTAGAGGGTGGTATTCAACACCAGAGCTCCTTAATTGATAATTATACCTTTGATACATTCGTTGAGGGCAAATCGAACCAGTTAGCTCGAGCTGCTGCCCGGCAGGTGGCGGAAAACCCGGGTGGTGCTTATAACCCGCTGTTTCTCTATGGCGGTGTTGGTCTGGGTAAAACACACCTTATGCATGCC
>JASJGJ010000048.1:0-5489 GCA_033791605.1 Porticoccus sp. | reverse complement strand
CAATAAAAACATTTGGCGAGAGAATAGATTGCTGAACACTACCGCCTTTGATCACAACACCACCTGACACAATGGAATTAATAGAAATACCTTGCTCTCCATCCTCGCCAGGAACTGTTCGCGCAGGCGGTGACTGGGGTTGATATGTCCGTATCGGCCAGTCAGGTTGATAAAGTTCAATGGGAGGTATCGTCTCCAGCAAACCCATGTTTGCAGTGTAATAGGTATCAATAGTATTAATGTCACACCAGTAATGATCAGGGGTAACTCGTCCCTCATCCGTACCGAACGTATAAGAAAATACCTTCTTCTCTTCTAGCATCTGAGGAAGTATATATTTAATAAAATCGTGACCTGAATCACTGGCACTAGCATCGCCTTTAACCACGTCCATTAACAGATCCATTGAGAAAATAGTCACCCCCAAATTAACCATCAGGTTGCTTCCAACTGATTCATCTTCTACTGCATGACTATCATCGATTATTTTTGAAACCCTGCCGTCAACCGTTTCATGAAAACCACCCTGCGCGCTTACGCCAGAACCCTGTACCTCAATGCCCGCAATAGTGACATCCGCATTTTTTTCACAGTGGTACTTAAGCATGGCCGAATAATCCATACGATAAATATTGTTAGCTGATATTACAAATACCCAACGGGCCCCACTTCTCTCCAACAAATAAAGGTTTTGAAATATGGCATCAGCTTCACTTGCATACCATCTTTCACCATGGCGCATTTGGGGTGGAACGGGAGTAACATACTCACCCAGCTCTGGATTAAAGATTGACCATCCATCCCTGAGATGTTTCTGCAAAGAAAAAGACTTGTACTGTGTCAATACCAATATTTTCCTGAGCCCAGAATGAAGACAATTAGCTAGTGGGAAATCAATAATCCGATATTTCCCTCCAAACGGAATCGCAGGTATCGCACGATCCGATGTCAATGGATGCAGATCAGGACCTGAGTCACCCGCGAGAATTACCGTAATAGCTTCATCGATCAAAATATTTCTCCTGCTTAAATTTAGGATTCTCTGACTCATTATTCACGACTTTCTTTCCTCCATACTATTGAGCTCAACATCCAGCGCATGCACCGAAACAATGATTTCCTTTAGAGAAAACCCAAGCGACGCCAACATGAGGATTAAACTTGCCCCAAACACAATCTTGCCTAATAAATAACTTTCAAAAAACAGCATAAACATACATAGAACACACAGGAAAAGACCGGCAACACCTGCACCTTGCATGTTTCGTACTAAATATATACGCATTCTCAAACTGGTAATTTGCTCTTCAAGAGTACCATTCGGGCCTGTTTTATATTCTGCGTGCAATAACCTTATCCTCGAGGCGAGCGCATTAAACCGATTGGTGTTCGCAACAAGCAGCAATGATATAGCCGGAAACAGTAACGCGGGTGTTGTAAGCGACAAATTCAAACCGTAAAACCCCTAGATGATCAGTATTTAATGCTGCCTTTCATTGGGAATGACAGAGCCATCTAAATTAGCCAATGCAATATATATGCCTGTAAATAAATATGGCGGCCGGCCCCCTCAAAACAATCAATAATAAGTGTTCGCTATGGTCAATATTAGCCGGTGCTTTAAAAATTCCTTACTGTGAAATTTGCAATGACCTATTTCAGTGCACCAAAAATAAATCGATAAAATTATTTGCCCTAATCTAGGGCAGCCAATCTCCTTAACGTTGATAGCTATCATGTTAGCTGGTGGCAAACCTGCAATAAAAAGTCAGTTTTGACGCCAGGACTATGCGCAAACGAAAGCCTCTGTAGCTCATGTCACTCACATGGCATAGAGATTGCAATCGTTAAATCATTGATCTCACAACACGCGTGAGATGGAAATTAATTACCTGCCAATGGCGGCAGGAACTGGACAAAGGCGTCCACAAGATTCGGAGTTTCTACCGTCTCTTGTGGGCGCCTTTTTTGCTGGAAGTAAATATTTTTTATTTGAGACTAAGCCAAGGCTATTTAAGAAAGTATTGATGATGCAATCGACCGCACTCTTAAACGAACAACCCATTGAGAGACTAGCAGATTCTCCGTGGCTTGATGCGCCAGTAGTTATCGTCGGTAATGGGCCAGTGGGCATGCATGCTGCCCGAGAACTTTTTTTTAAAAACACTAGTGCAAATATTGTTATATACGGCAATGAACAACACCAGCCCTATAACCGCGTCAAACTTTCTTATCTGCTCAGCGGGGAATTGGATTGGAATGCCCTACTGGAAAAACTCGACGCACCTGATACAGCCAATGTAGATGAGCGTATCGGCTATAACATTACCCGAATAGATCCTGCTGAACAGGTCATCGAAGATACGCAAGGAAATATTCAACGCTATAGCAAGCTCATACTCGCGACGGGCTCGCGCCCTCACATTCCACCGATTCCCGGAATTGATCTAGATGGCGTATTTACCTTTCGAAGTTTGGATGATGCAAATTTATTATTGGCACGGCAAGTACGCACGAAATGCACAGTAGTATTAGGTGGTGGTTTGTTAGGCATCGAGGCTGCGCGAGCTATGCAGCGTAGCAATACCATCGTTTCCATCGTTGAGCATGCAGACCGTCTCTTAGGCCATCAACTTGATGAAGAGGCTTCCGAGGAATTACAACTCTATTTACGAAAAATGGGTATACACACTGTTATAGGTGATGGTGTATCTGAAATATTGGGGGGACCACGTGTAACTGCCATCAAAATGCGTTCTGAACGCATTATCGATTGCGATACCGTAATCGTGGCGACCGGCATTCGCTCTAATATTGATTTGGCCAAGAGTGCAGGCATTGCCTTCGGAAAAGGTATCCGCGTCAACGATAACATGTTGACTTCAATGCCAAACATCTATGCCGTGGGCGAATGCGCAGAACATCGAAACAAAGTGTACGGAGTTGTCTCGCCGGGACTAGAACAGGCAGCCGTCGCAGTTAGTCATATTTCAGGCCAGGAGAGCCAATACCAAGGGTCTGTTATTGCCGCGCGCCTTAAAGTGGCGGGCTGCCCGGTATTTAGTACAGGCCCCGTTGGGGCAACTGCCCGTCCTGGCTATGGGAAACCCCATATCTACCATGATCATGCTCACGGCATCTATCGTAAAGTATTAGTGCATAAAAACCGCCTGATTGGTGCCATAGGCGTTGGTGAATGGACACAGTCACACCGCGTACAAAGTGCCGCGACGGATAAGCAATGGGTCTGGCCGTGGCAACTCTTACAATTTAGACGCACGGGTAATTTGTGGCCTGAAGATGAATCTATTCGGGTTATTGATTGGCCGGCTAATATCGCGGTATGCCAATGCACCGGAGCGACACGCGGTAGTATCGGCAATGCGATTCAGTGCGGCGCCAAATCTGTATCTGATGTCACCCAAGCAACCGGCGCTGTAGGTGTTTGTGGTACATGTCGTCCATTAGTGCAAGAGCTTCTAGGCGCGGACTCTTCTGATCCAACACCCCGGCATAAAACATTAAGTACCACAGCCGTTTTGAGTTTTGTAGCTGCTCTGGTGATATTGCTATTTCCAACTATTCCTTTTGCAAACAGTGTACAGGTTGATTGGCGTTGGGATGACCTGTGGCGTAACAATCTTCTCAAACAAATCAGCGGCTTTAGCATCCTGGGTCTCTTCGTACTGGGCCTTCTAGTGTCACCCCGTAAGCGTATTAAAAAGTTACAAGGCTTGGGTAGCTTTGATGCCTGGCGGTTTTTACATATTGCCCTGGGTGTATTGGTCATTGCCGGTCTGGTTGTGCATACCGGCATGCGCTTTGGATCCGGTATCAATTTTGTGCTGATGTTTTTCTTTACAACCACCATCCTGCTAGGTGCTGCTGCAACCGCGATTATTTCACAAGAGCATCGCTTTGGTGCCTATGCCACCTTATTACGGCGAAAAACAGTTTGGTGGCACATCGTTTTATTTTGGCCAATCCCTGTCGTGTTAGGGATTCATATTTTGAAAAGCTATTATTTTTAAGGCCGATGTATGAATAAATCGAATGCACAATTTATTTGGATGGTTTGGCTAATAAGCAGTGCTATCGCTGGCATCTATTTCATAAGCATCCTGTTTCAGAATGGCGACAAAACGAGTTTCATGCCTGGCCCCCTGAGTAACGGTCATCACCAATTAACAGAAAAATGTGACGCCTGTCATACGGATGCTTTTGGCGGCGAAAAGGATTCTGGCGAGTTATTACAGGCAGCCTGTATCAAGTGTCATGGCGACGAAAGAAAAAAACCTCAGGACTCTCACCCTTTAGCCAAATTCAAAGATCCACGCAATGCAGACCGCCTGGAAAAAATCAACGCCTTGATGTGTGTCACTTGCCACACAGAACACCAGCCGGAAATCACCTTGAAGGATGGCCTGACCCAACCTCTCGATGTGTGTATCCATTGTCATGAGGATATTTCAGAAGAAAGACCAACACACAAAGGCATGCCGTTTGATTCCTGCAAAAATTCTGGCTGCCATAATTATCACAACAACCGCGCCCTCTACACCAAGTTTCTACTCAAAAACATGGCCAAGCCTGACACCCTTGATCACGGCGTTCTACCCGAGCGCGAGTTTGCAAATGTTCTGGATGAAATAATCCAATACCACCGAGATAGCTACCCGATAAAACCTCTTACGACGGAAGATGCCGACGCACCGATTGAAGTAAAGACATCCAGTAAAATCTTACAAGACTGGGCAACCACCGCACATTCTCGCTCGGGTGTGAACTGTACTGCTTGCCATGTCAACCTCAATAGCAACAACGACAAAACTGAACCCAATGCAAAAGAAAAGACTTCACTGTGGGAAAACAAACCTTCCCAATCCATGTGCGCCCAATGTCATGACCTGGAGGTTAAACGGTTCGGTAAGGGAAAACACGGCATGCGCACCGCAGTCGGTCTTTCGCCTGTAACACCAGGCGTAGCTAGATTACCCATGAATAAAAAAGCCAAACACGAAACAGTAGATTGTAACTCTTGTCACAAAGGCCATCGTTTCGATGTAAAAGCTGCTGCCGTTGATGCCTGCTTAAGTTGCCACTCAGATAAACACAGTCTGGCTTACAAAAAGTCCAAACACTACAAGCTTTGGCAGGCAGAAAACAATGGTGATTCAAAGCCCAACACGGGCGTGAGCTGCGCCACCTGCCACATGTCACGCATCAATTTTGATGTGAGCGAATGGTCAAGCCGCATCATGGTAGACCATAACCAAAGCGCCAACCTTTCACCAAATAGCAAGATGATTCGTTCAACCTGCATGCATTGCCATGGCTTGGGGTTCAGTCTGGACGCTCTTGCAGATACCGCTTTAATACAACGCAACTTTAATGGCAAACCATCTGTTCATGTAAAAAGCATGGACTTAGCAAAGGAGGATATGGAAAGACGTAGAAAAAAACGTGGCGCCGGTGATGACGCCGACATG
>JASJGJ010000047.1:0-3343 GCA_033791605.1 Porticoccus sp. | reverse complement strand
GATCTTCATTCATTCAGTGTTTTATTAGGGTATGTAAGGAAATTTGCCAAAAATAAATTTAACAATAAGGCGAATAACAATGAAAAACGTCGAATTAGAATTAAATATAAAAAGGGAGTTTTAAGTGAAGCACTCATTCAGACAGGGTGGCGGAGATTTGGCGTCATCAAGCTATTCCAATTATCGTCTATTGCCTCTCTCAATTACCTCAGCAGTTAATGGATTTACACGTACCTATTTACGTTCTTTTATCGTAACTATTTTATGGCTTTGCTTGTTTGTGGGCTTCTTTCAGCCAGTGGTGTCTTTCGCCGCAACACCTGCAGATATTAATGCTGCAGAACAGCAGGCGGAAATCATTCAACGGCAAGAACAGGAACGAATCGAACGTGAGCGTGAAGAAGCACGCCGGCGTAGTGAGCGCGTTGATGGTATGGATACCAAAGCTCTGGTGCCAAAGATAGAGGTGCCTGACATTGGCGCTACTTGCCGTGATATTAAAAAAATTACCATCACCAGTGCGCCGAACCTTTCAGACGCAATACGCAAGCAAATTTTGAGCGAATTTACCGGTCGCTGTCTCAATGTCGGCGATATCGAGCGCATCCTGGCTGTGATCACCAAGGATTATATTGACCGCGGTTACATCACTACACGCGCCTATTTGCCGCCGCAGGATTTAACCAAAGGCCACCTTGAAATTCTCGTCATCGAAGGTGTGTTGAACAAAATAAAGATAGAAGATGGAGACGCTGAAAGTATTTCCATTAGAAATGTTTTTCCCGGCCTCGAAGGTAATCCGCTTAACTTGCGAGATTTAGAGCAGGGCATTGATCAAATCAACCGCCTTGCTTCCAATAGTGCCCGCCTCGATATTCAGCCTGGAGAAAAAGAGGGGACAAGTGATGTCGTGGTGCACAACCAACCTCAATCGCCTTATCACTATAGTATCTCTGTTGATAATCAGGCTTCGGAATCCACCGGTAAAACCCAAACGGGTTTGACGGCCAGTGCTGATAATCCATTGGGTTACAACGACATGTTTTCGATTACCCACAGGCAATCAACGCCTCGTGATAAAAAACGTAAGGACTCAATCAGTGATAACCTAAACTTCAGTATTCCCTTTGGCTACAACACGCTTCATGCAAGTGCCAGTCATTCGAAATATTACAGCCCGCTTACCGTCCCCAGCGGTCTGGAGCTCGTCTCTAGTGGTAATAGTAAAACCTACAATATGCGTTTTGATCGTGTGATGTATCGCGATCAATCGAGTCGCGGTTCACTATCAGCGACGCTAACCAGCAAGGAATCAAAAAATTATCTGGCAGGAGAGTTTCTGGCTGTTAGCAGCCGAAAACTGACCGTGCTTGATATAGATGGCAAGTTCAACACAGGCCTTGCGGGAGGTGTGCTCACTTTAGATCTTGGTTATGCGCGCGGACTAAAGATACTGGGTGGATTGGAAGACATTAGCGGACTACCAGGCTCTGCACCCCGTGCTCAATTTAGTAAATACAAACTTGGCCTTAACTACGCACGACCTTTTCAAGTGCTTTCGAAGACCGTTAGTTTTACCAGTCAGTTTACTGGCCAGAAAGCCAATGACACGCTGTTTGGCTCCGAGCAAATATCCATTGGCGGCATCTATTCGGTTCGTGGTTTTGTTAAAAATACGCGGGCAGGTGACAACGGTTATTATTGGCGCAACGAACTCTCTGTTCGTCAACCATTGGCCCTGTATAACCAGACGATATCCACTCGTTATTACATCGGCTATGACATAGGCAAAGTGAGCAGTCGTGTTTCAAATTCTCAAGAAGGTAGTTTGACTGGCATGGTCGTCGGCCTATCAGGTAATTGGCGAGGAGTTGCTTGCGATGTTTTTTATACTAAACCGCTCACACTTCCCAGCTCCATGGACAAAGAATCAAATCAAACTTGGTTCCGCGTAACGTATTCAATTTAGGACACTATCATGAATCATATTTATCGACTTGTTCTGAAAAATAAACACAAATGCAGAGGTGTTGTCATTTTTGGGATAGTGGCTATCTCTTTGCTAACAGCATGCGATGGAAGTATGCCCAAATCAGATAGCGCATCCTCAAAAAACAATATTGCGCCTATTGCTGTCAATCAGCAGGCCACGGGAAATATCAGCGCCGGTACAAAAGTTGAGTTGGATGGAAGTAGGAGTTCTGACGCTAACGGGGATCCATTGACTTACCGTTGGGCGCTCACACAAAAACCATCTGAAAGCACTGCAGAAATAACACAAGCAAGCAGCCCCATTTCAAGTTTTGTTACCGATGTGGCGGGTGACTACGAAGCAACACTTATCGTAAATGATGGGATGCTAGATAGTGCGAGCACGGCGGTTGCATTAACAGCAGAAGCTGAAGAGATAAAGGTTGTCAGTGTTGAGCCTGAAAAAATAGAGCTTGTTCAGCCCCCAGTAAAAAAATCACCTGTCCCAATGCCCGCAAAGGCAAACACCAAAGTAAATACTGCTCCCATTGCGAAAGCAGGTAGCAGACAAACAGTCAGCACCTATACACCGGTTAGTTTAAACGGCAATGCGAGTTCGGATGCAGATAATGACAGCTTAACTTTTCGTTGGGCGCTCACAACCAAACCTACAAAAAGTATTGCTCAGCTGGAAAACCCTGAGGCTGCCACACCCGTTTTCACACCTGATTTGACCGGTATCTATATTGTTTCCTTGATTGTTAATGATGGCTCAAAGGATAGCCAGGTATCGAAAGTTGTCATTGAGTCTGCTGATCCAGACTTTGCTTTTTCAAATAATATACAAGAGAGCGTGATAACCACATACGTGGTGAATAAAGAGTCAGGCGTGCTAACAAAAATTGCCGCTACACCCACGGCGGCACACCCAATCTCTATGGTCGTTCATCCTTCACAAAAATACCTTTATGTTACGCATGTGGATGAAAATAGCGTTGCTATCTATTCTATTCATCGTTTTACTGGCGCATTAACAAAAATATCCTCTGTGCCCGTTGTGACACCGGATTATCCCGCAACCGTAAAACCCGCCTTTATCACTGGCGACGTCAAAGGTCGTTTTGTTTATGTTGCCAGTCGGATAACCAATAATACGACGGGTTCATTTACCACGAAGGTCACCACTTTTTCCATTAACCCGTCAACGGGTACATTGACCGCAGGCGCTATCGTGTCGCCACCGTTGAATAACTGGTCGCTTGATGTTCATCCCAACGGAAGTGTTGCCTACATTCCAAGCTATAACAAAAACAACATTACATCCTATACCGTAGATCCAGATTCAGGGGCCCTCACGGAGATATCTGCCACC
>JASJGJ010000046.1:0-7392 GCA_033791605.1 Porticoccus sp. | reverse complement strand
AACAATATTTTTTCCGTCCCATACATAGGATAGATGAGGCCCTTGGCGTGGAATAGTGACTGCCGGCGGTCTCAGCACTGCGATGCATTCACCCCCTGGGTCTCTCACCGAGCGGTAAACAATTCCCCACGCCTTCTTTTCATGTAGAGTTTGACCGAAGATCTGACTGGGTACCCAATCGTCAGGATCGTGGAGTGCATCATATCTATCACCGCGAATGTCATGCACAGGCTTTGTGATCTCTCCGATATAAACCCGCATATCAATTTCCCCGGGATCTTCTCTCGTGTGAGCAAGAAAGGCCGCCCGGTGAAATTTGGTTTCTTCGATGGCGGTATCCAATGTTTTTGAGCTGTAATACACCCCATAACTTCCATCGCTAAAACGGCTAGGACAGTCGGGACTTATATGCGTGAACGCTGCCATGACCGGCGATGAGCCAGGGCCACTTATTCGGTCTTCTGTAGGGACTAACGCGATGTCACCCGTTTGATCCCGCAGTCGGTCATTGGTTAACGACTCTATGTAATAGAGTTCATCCATAAATTCAGGCGCAACGAGCTGCTCAAAAAAATTGATCGGCGGGTATTCGGAAGGGATCACTCGATAGTGATGTTCCCAGTCGAGTTCGACGGTCGTCGGTGTCTTCATCAAGTCCCTCGTTGCGCATCCAGATAGCGCCGGACATCAGCAAGGTCAACAAGACTACCGGCGAGCATTCTTTTTAAGGCACTTTGACCATTAAAGAGTGGGGCGGTATTGGGTTTGCGCACCCATTCTGCCGCGGCACGCGAACTGGGCAGTAAAATGTTTAAGTCCTTAAAAATGCCGAGCAGGTAACTGATGCGCTCCAGGGTGTCATGGCTCAGTCGGCCCGCGGTTTTTTCCGCTTTCCATTTATAGAAGGTTGACTCTGGGGGCGCACCTAGCAGCGTGCGTTCTTCCGCCACCGAGAGATCCCAGTGACTGGACAGATTAAAGAAGGCCTGTAAGGCCGCACTCGACAGGCGCCGGGGGTCGAGTTGAGGGTGATTTTGTGCAGGATTCGGCATGTGATGAATCTCCATATATAGAGTTATCCTTAGTATTGCTCTAATTATGGAGTTTTTCAAGGGAGCTTAGGCTAAAGACACTGTTTTGCTCCTACCAAGGCGCTATTGCGGGTGTTGAGGTGTACCTGAAACGTAACCGGTTGTGGTACCCGCTGCAGCCCAAGGGTGTGTTCGCAGATTGGGTCTGATTTCTTACACAAATTATTGATATTGTTGGATTTTTAGGGTGTTCCTTACAGTAAATCTGGGTTTATTGTGAGAGTATGTGGGTTGGGAGAGGACTACCTATATAAAGAAGCAGGAGCAGGTGGTGATCTCACTTTGATACGCCGGGTGCCATCGTGCAGTGAGTGTGCTGTCCGCTAGGGCGTCCCACCCTGAGGGTGTCCGTAAATTGTGAGTTAACGGACACGGTGGAATGGGAAAGCTTTTTTGACAGGCCTTTCAGGTGAATAGTTGAGTTAGGGATTATTAAAATAATGGGTGTGCCCAAAATACACTCTTATCTATACATATTTGATGAGGCTTTATTTATGAAAATGTTGGTGGCCTGTATATTTTTTCTGGCAACGATATCAATGGGGTGTGTGTCATCTGAAATTAATAATGTCTTGCATCCCTTTAAAAAAAATAATACACCATTTAATGGGGCTGATAATCAACAAACTTCGCAACTTCTCAAACAAGCCTTTCTGCATCTGGAGAATGAAAAAGTAAAATACAATCTCCACAATCCAAAGGTTCAATTGAAATTGATCAGCGTAAATGTAGATAAACTAGAAAAGAAACATTTGAAGTTTCAACAGGTTTATCAGGGGGTGTCCGTTTGGGGTAGACAGGTACTTGTTCACCTTGATGAAGATAATTCAGTCTATCGAGTAAGCGGAGAAGTGCTGGAAGGGTTAAACACATTAAATATTATACCGGCTATTTCACTTGAGGAAGCTGGTATTGCAGTACAGCAGTCTGAGCAATGGGGTAGGCAGGGATGGAAAATTAAAAAAAGAGAGCTATCAATTTTGGAAAAAAATGGAAAAAAATATTTGACCTATCGATTGACTATAACAAAGGGATTAATGAGGGAGTTCCTATTCGTGAATGCGAATGACGCAACGATAATCCACAGAATAACGGGCACTCAAACATTAAATTGAACAATCTAGTCGTAAAGGGGAAGTGATCTATGTATCAAGCTAACGGGAGTCGCACATTACAGAAAATTTATGTTGGATTGACTGCGGTTTTTTTGACCTTGGGGCTTGGGAGCGTTGTATACGCTTCGACAAGTCAAATGTATCAATTAGCCACCCCACCGAGCTTGATTAGTCAGACAAGATTACAAGCACAAACACTGACCAATGGTGTCCCCCGACACCCCAATCGACAACGGAACAAAAGTGCCACAATACTGCCACCCAGTTCTAAATTGGCAGGCCAACAACTGTATCGATCTCTCACACAACAATTGAAGACTGTTAAAGCAATCGCAAAAACCAGAAATATCGCAATTATCAGTAAAACACAGGGGGAAAACTTAAAAGCATTGAATGTGCAAATGAAAGAATCTGGCGGTATCAAAGTATCATTTAGTAAAGCCACGGGACCCCCCGCTCTTATCAAGCCTCAAGGTGCTAGCATTAAGCCGAGTTTTTCGGGGATAAGCAAAACTAAACCAAGCAAAGATTCAGTAGCAAGGCAGTTTTTAATTGAAAACAGAGCATTGCTTAAACTAAATGATCCAGGAAAAGAGTTGGCGCTCGTTAAAAAGTCCACTGATACGCAAGACAAAACTCACTATAGTTATCAACAAAAAATTAATGGTGTGCCTATATGGGGGAAACAAGTATTAGTGCACCTGGATAAAAATGATGGCGTGTATCTGTTTCAGGGTCGCTATGAGCCGACCCCAACTAATTTGAATACCACTCCTAATATAAAGGCGGAAGACTCAATCGCGATAGTGCTGTCTGATCTAAATCTAACGGGACCTTTGCCAGAACCAGCTGAAAGCGAGTTGGTTGTATATACTAAAGATGATGGTTCAATGGTATCAACCTTTAAGGTTGATGTAAGTCCTACTATTGATCAGCGTTGGATTTATTTTATTAACGCCGAAACCGGTGTGGTAACCCATAAAATTAATAACATTCATCAGAATGTTGTCTCAGCCAACGGTACTGATCTTAATGGTCAAACCCAAACATTTAATGCTTGGTACGATTCAGCTTCTACAATGTATTTTTTAATTGATCCAAGTACCCCGACAGCAGTTCAAAATACTGACCCCGTAGCCGATGGCCCACAATCGACTGGTGATACATACATTCTTAACGCCAACAACCTCGATGGTAGTGCATTGTTTCACAACACCAATAGCACTCAAACAAATTGGCAGGATTCAGTGGCTGTCAGCGCTGCTTATCACACCCGTCAAGTATACGACTATTATCTGAATACATTTGGCAGAAACAGCATTGATGACAATAATAAAAACTTATTAGTAGTAATTCACTACGAGCAAAATTTAGAAAATGCATTCTGGAATGGGGTATCGATGGTTTATGGTGATGGTGGAGCTAGATTCTCACCATTAGCAGGCTGTTTAGATGTGGCGGGCCATGAAATGAGTCACGGTATAATCGAGTCTTCGGCAAGTTTGATTTATGAGAATCAAAGTGGAGCATTAAACGAATCTTTTGCTGATGTGTTCGGTGCAATGGTGGACCGCGGCGATTGGTTGATGGGTGAAGATTGCACAATAGCAAATCCGGGATATTTGCGTGATATGCAAAATCCGGCTAATGGGCTGGGTGGCCAACCTGCGCATATGGATGAATACCAAAATCTCCCTAATACCCCGGATACTGATAATGGTGGAGTACATATTAATAGTGGTATTCCAAATCGTGCCGCTTATTTAATTGCTGAGGGTCTGAGTATTGAAAGTTTGGGCGCCAGCATTGGTCGTGCAGATACAGAGCAAATTTATTATCGAGCCTTAACGACATATCTTGCCCAGTCATCACAATTTATCGATGCTCGCCATGCCTTGATTCAAGCAGCAGAAGATCTATATGGGCAAGGCTCTCCCCAAGCGCAAGCAGTTGTTGCAGCATTTGATGCTGTTGGAATTGTCGAAGGAGGGAATAATACACCATCAGATACCACTCCAAGCCAAATCGATCCGGTGAGCGGTGATGATGTGATGGTTTACATGTATCCGGTTGATGGTACGCATGACAATATAGCTGAGAATTTCGAACTTTATACACAAACAATGGGGAATCCATTTACTGGTTACAACCCAGGATTAGATATTGGCCCATACAATAATGACTTTGGCGATTTGTCTGCCGCTTATACAAAGCCTGCTGCATATACCGGATCTACAGGGACAGACTACTATTACGTCGCATCAGATAATAATGTATATCTCGCTGTTCTAGGAGGCACGGATCTAGCACAAACAACTTCAGGAGATATATCCAGTATTGCCATATCTCCTGATGGGCGTTATGTCGTTTACACCACTATCTTAGAGACGGATAATAACTTATATGTAGTCGATTTTTATAACAGTGGAAATGTGAGCGCTTATCCAATTATTCCTCAAAATTATCAGGGGGATCCCACAGTAACTGCGAATACAATTTTTTATGCAGACTCATTGGCGTTTGATTACACCAGTAACAACATTGTATTTGATGCGTTAAATTGTTTGTCAACGCCCAACAGTTTATGTAGCGGCGGTGCTGGGTATCGTTATTGGTCGATTGGAATTTTTGACATAAGGTCAGCTCAGTTCTTTTTCCCCTTCCCTAATCAAAGTCCGGACATTGATATTGGTTATCCCAGTTTCGCTTCTAACAATAATTTTGTGGTTGCTTTAGACTTGTTGGATTACACGGATTTTGGTGTCAGTGGTTTGATCTATTCAGAAACAGTTAGCATTGATTTTGAGCAACAGATTGCAAATTCTGTATATTCCAATGGATGGGATACATCAGAATTTTGGAGCATACCCTCATTCTGGGGAGGGGATGATTATGTCACTATGCAGGCACCAGCAAGTGCAGCACAGGCGGGACTAATTTCTGCTAGTCGCCGGGCATTGGATGCCAGTTGGCAAGGCAGTGGTTCTTTGGAAGATGTGAATTTATATGCGGTCGCCATGCCCACTATGCATCGAGCTGGTGTACGTACGCTTACCGGGAGCTTGACACCAGATAACGTCATTCTTGATTTTGGTGATGTTGGTATTGGCAGCTCTGGCCAGTTGTCGGTTACGCTAACTAATTCTGGCAATAGTGATGTGAAGATCATCAACATCACCTCAGATAATAGCAACTTTACTCATAATGGGATAAATACACGGGTTCCTCGAAACCAAGCTTTGACTATTAATGTTAGTTATACGGCAACGCAAGCCGGTACAGAAGTAGGTAATTTGACAATTGGCAGCGATGGTCAAGGCGGAGATGTCGTGATATCACTATCGGCAACCGGCGTTGTTGTTCCTGTTGCTGATATCATAGACCCAGTTGTAGCTCCGCCAGCTAACATCACTGTTGATGCTACAAGTGCCTCTGGCGCACCTGCCGCTGACGCAACTATTGCTGCTTTCCTTAATAGTGTCACAGCTACCGATAACGTGGGGGTTGTAGGTTCGATTACAAATAATGCACCAGTTACTTTCCCTGCCGGAGCAACAACGACAGTAACCTTTAGTGCTAGCGATGCGGCAGGAAACGTTGGTACAACATCAGCAACTGTAGCAGTAAGAGCGTATTCCTCTGGTGGATCATCCGGTAGCAGTGGAGGTGGCGGAGGTGGTGGTTCTCTTAGCCTGTTAAATCTGTTCGTGTTGCTATTTGTTTTTCTGCTGTGGAGGTCGCTTGGTCAATATAGATCATCGATCATTAAGTAGTCTTAAAGTATGAAATGACGACAAAATAAATAATTTACGGGATGCGGCCGTGAAACCGCCCCTGGGTTGGTTGATAGAGCGCCGAAGAGCCTATATTGAATGGACCAAACAGGTGATCGACCAGGTGAGGGGAGTCTCCTGGCCTCGAGGCGCTGTTAGACGAGGCCTATGGACGGTGTCCGTAAATCGGGGGTTAACGGACAGCTGGGTGATCTATCTGTTAATGGGAAGGTAACACTTTAAGACGTGTTAACGGCTGGTTTATACGTATTGAAAAGCGTGTCCATTGATAGGGGGTTTACGGGTATGGAGTAGTAGGAATTGATGAATGCGGAGGATCGCCTTATGCTGAAAGCCGTCCTTCGCAAAAATCTTGTGAGCGGCAGGAAGCGACCCGAAGCCGTCATTCCTAGCCTATCCTGATCCAGTTGAATAAATAAATATGAGTTTCGTAAATAAAATAGTGATTTTCCTTGTATTTTTAGGGGTAGGGTTCTGGATTGCCGGCTTGTTGCCCAGCAGCATGATGGAAGGCCAACAAAATAAGACGAAGACGAATTCTGGTGGCGTTCAACTACAGGATAAATCCCGCACTAAATTCCAGAATGAGATTTTGCCAAAAAATTACCCTTTATTGATTCAATTTCTTAAAGAAAATAATACAGAAACACTATCCTGGCGTGATGAATCAGGAAAAGACAAAAAAGTGTACTTATCCTTTTCTCATCACCAGGGAATTGTTATTGAAACAGAACTATTTTTAGGCGCATCATTAAATGATACACCGGTATTAGCACAGCCATTACAAGTCCGTATGATTGATAACAACATGGACGGCGTTATGGATTCGATAGAAATGACTAAATCTGATGGTGACAGCAATGTCTTCCAGGCACCATTTGATGACATACAAAAGTATATGTGGGATGTTTCTTTAGCCATTGCATTCAGGTTAAGCAAGTGCTGTTCATGATGTCACCTTCGGTGACTGGCTGTTATTCCCCTGTTTATGGTCATGCTCGGCGTGTGATATTCAGGGCGAGAGGTATTAAAAAGGGCAGAGCCCTTAAATTTCTCCGATCATTTATAACACATAAAAAAGATGTCTGATCCCGACTATAAATAGGATAGCAACATTAATTCCCTTTCACCCCCAAATAATTTACGAAAATCATTATTAACCATTTTGTGGTTTGTGATTTTATTATGGTTAATTCAAATCACTGAAGCGCTATTTGGTTTGGAAATTATTCATTTCGGCGTTTACCCTAGGGAGATCATAGGATTAAGAGGGATATTGTTGGCGCCATTGATACATGGTTCTTTTGCTCATATCTTTTCTAACACACTACCTTTACTTGTGTTGGGTACTGCCATGCTAATGGGTTATCCCCGTTCAAGTAAGTTTGTATT
>JASJGJ010000045.1:0-17789 GCA_033791605.1 Porticoccus sp. | reverse complement strand
AAATACTAAATAAATACTAAATAAATACTAAATAAATACTAAATAAATACTAAATAAATACTAAATAAATACTAAAAATTATAGAGGTAATTGGAATGCCTCTCTTTTCATAAAAAAAGGATTGAAATTTTGCTAAAATCGCGTTCTATTTTTGGTCTTATCTCCATCATTGTACTAACTCTAACCAATAGTTCTCTGGCAGCTACAACCACCACAACTTTTACGGTAACTGCCACCGTTGTCGCCACCTGTAGTGTCAGCGCCACCAATCTAAGCTTTGGCAACTACGACCCTGTCAGCGTATCTGATCTAGATGCCACCAATACAGTAACGGTCACCTGTACCGATGGTACCTCCTACGATATAGGCCTCGATGCAGGCATTGGTTCAGGTGCAACAGTGGCCACCCGCAAGCTCACCAATGCCGGAAACACTCTGGACTACACGCTCTACCAAGATGCCCCCCGTACCACTGTTTGGGGAGAGACTGTCAGTACAGATACTCTCAGTGCCACAGCTTCTGCACTGCCGGCCAACCACACTGTATACGGTCGCATAGACAGCGGGCAAAATGTACCCACAGGGTTATACAGCGACACCATTACTGTCACCGTAACTTACTAACCAAACCATGGAAAAAATAAATTGTGCTGGTTTGTGCCTGGCGTTTGCACTTTTTTTAGTGTTGCCACAAACATCAGTTATGGCTGGGAGTATCAACCTCTCTCCGACCAGAATTCAATTATCTGCATCACAACAGAGTGCGGTACTGACTATCCACAATCAGCATACTGAATCAACTGTTATCCAGCTGGAGGCTTCTGATTGGCATCAGGATGATTCCGGGGACAACTATCAACCCTCTCAGAACTTAATTGCTACACCCACAGTATTCTCCTTACAGCCCGGAGAAAGCCAACTAGTCAGAGTGGGTCTGCGCAGACCCATTAATAAAAACACAGAGAGCGCTTACCGCCTGTTTATTCAGGAAGTGCCTTCAACTAGCATCCGTAACGCCACAGTCCAAGTGGTACTTCGTTTTAGTCTACCGGTTTTTGTAGCCCCTATCAGCGAGCAACCATTACTGCCCCTAACTTGGCAGCTACTGGAATATGGAGACCGCTTGTTGATCCAGGCAAAAAACCCAGGGGCAAAGCATATACAGATCACTGGATTTACCCTTTATCAGGAAGCCACCCCTATTACTGTACAGCAGCAGCTGATGCATTACCTTCTACCCGGCCAAACTCACCAATGGAAGGTAAGAACCACTGTTCCCGTGTTACCTAACACCAGACTGACAGTAGATACGACGACTGATGCAGGAGACATGCAAAGTCCACTTCTTGCGGCGGAATAATTGTCGCCTGGTTGCAATATTGCAACTCATCATAGCGACAGGAAGTCTTGGTGGCAGTCATCAGATACTAGGAAGCACATTCGCCTCAGACAACCCAACACCAACTGCCCTCGCATTGGCGTGGGATCAACCGAAAGTAACACCCCAGAAAAAAACCCTACAGGAAACATTTGTTGTCATCTCCATCAATGGCCAGAGCCCTGCCCCGTCATCCTTTCTTATTCATATTAATCCGCTGGGAACAATATTACTGAGACGTCGGGACTTAAAACAGCTACGTATCACCCTCCTAGATCAAGGTGATCCCGAGGACTATCTACCACTGGATGAGCTACCAGCAACCCGTTACCGACTCGACACAAAAACACTGACACTATTTATTGAAACCGATAGGAAAAATTTTCAACCTCAACACCTCAATGCTCGCCCCGAACGACAATGGAAACCTCAAAAACCACCACTTGGCGGTTATTTGAATTACGATCTCACATCCCAGCATTCCCACAATGAAGCCACACTGGGAGCCTACCTGGAGGCTGGAATTTTTAAGAATGGCTGGAATGGGACTACAGGCCTCGTCAACAGTGACATCGATGGTGACAATCGGTTTATTCGTCAAATGACTACAGCAACCCTAGACCTGCCAGAACAACGTAGCAGCCTGAGACTTGGGGATGCCATTAACCGCAATGGGGCTTGGGGGCGACCGGTCAGATTTGGGGGACTGCAATGGGCGACCAATTTTGCCACCCAGCCAGACTTCATCAGCTTCCCTTTACCTTCACTGTCCAGCTCTGCAGCACTGCCATCTACAGCCGAAGTCTTCATCAACAATGTTCGTGCGTTTGAGGGCGAAGTAACACCCGGCCCCTTTACCATTAGTGAGTTGCCTGTCATCACTGGTAGCGGGGAGGTGCAAATGGTCATATTGGATCCCTTGGGTAGAGAACAGAAAATCACTCAATCATTTTATGCCAGCCAACGTCTGCTCAAACCTGGCGTTAAAGATTTCTCATTTGAAGCAGGAAGCTTTCGTGAAAATTTTGGCGAAAAAAGTAACGACTACAGTAACTGGATGGCTTCTGCTACCCAACGCAGTGGGCTGACAGATACCCTGACAACGGAGTGGCACGGTGAATTGACCGGCGACCACCAAACCCTGGGACTTTCTGCCACCACGTTGTTATCCCAGTTCGGAGAACTCAATAGTGCCATTGCCAGCAGCCGTGGCGAGCTGGGAAGCGGTTGGCTGTTTGGTATCGGTTTAGAACGAAAAACACCAAAATTTGGCTTCGGGGTACAAACTCGGCTCACCAGCCGTGACTTCGACCAATTAGGCCGGTTCGGTGAACGTCGTCTGGCTCGACAGCAAACCCAGGCACACCTGGGCTGGAACAGCCGAAAACTTGGCTCATTCGGGCTAGGCTTTGTACACCTCAACAATCGCGATGAAGCGGACAACAAACTCATAACAGCTAACTACAGCCGCCCCCTCCCCGGCAGTTGGTCTATGGGAGTGTCCGCATTTCAGAATCTTGAGCATCCCAGGGACTACGCTTTCACCCTGACATTGACCCATGCTCTAGGCCCCCGCCGGGCCGCCAGTATCGCTACCACAAGACATAAGGACGGTGCCGATACTCAACTCCTCCAATTTCAACAAAACCTTCCAGCGGGAGAAGGCGTAGGCTATAGGCTGGTTGCCGGCTCGGAAGAAAATGACCGAATCGAAGGACGGCTGGATGTTCAAAACGATACCGGTACTTACGCCCTCGAAGCCTCCCGGATCCGAGGAGCGGAGGCCTATCGGGCATCTGCATCCGGATCCATGGCTTTCTTTGAGGGTGGCCCCTATTTGTCGAGAAAACTCGGGGACAGTTTTGCTGTGGTTGATGTAAACAGTTATCCCAATGTGAGGGTTTATGCAGAAAACCAGTTAGTTGCACGAACCGATGGGCATGGCCGAGCGCTAGTTCCTGATTTACGTCCGTATCAAAAAAATCAGCTGCGTATTGAACAGCTAGATATCCCCTTAAATGCCCAGGTGGAACAACTAAATATGGATGTCGTGCCCTATAATGGTTCAGGGTACAATGTAATCTTTCCAGTAAGCCGATCCCATTCAGCCGAGCTGCGGGTTGTCTTGGAAAATGGAGATCCCATCGAGGCTGGGTCAACGGTGCAATTACTCGGAAGGTCACACCTTTTCCCCGTTGCCCTAAACGGAAAAATATTTTTGCAAGGGTTAAAAAATAATAACCATATCAGGGTAATCAGGTCTCACGGAGAACAGTGCGAATTTCAGCTGTCCTTTAACCCGACAGATGATCCATTACCTCAACTTGGCACTTTCATATGCAGAAATTACCAAACCCCGTAAAACCGCGCTACCAGACAGCATTAACTGTATTGGTACTGGTGCAGTTATCTCTCATATCGCTGCCAGCCCATGCTGTTGGCGATTGCTCTGTCTCGGCCACTGGCGTCTCTTTCGGCAGCTATACCTATACCACGCCCTCTCCCGCTGACACGGCTGGAAATATAGAAGTTAGCTGCACATTGATCGGCATATTTAGCCTTTTGGTAAGCTATGATATAAGTTTGAGTACAGGGAATAGCGGTAGCTATTCCCCTCGCTCTCTGGTCTTCGGTGCCAACAATCTTTCCTATAACCTCTACACCAATGCCGCACGCACCAACATCTGGGGCGATGGTAGCGCCAGTACCAGCTCGGTCAGTGACGGCTACCTACTAGGCTTGTTCACCGTAGTCAGAAATTACACCGTCTACGGTCGGCTACCTGCCGCGCAAAACAAACCTGCCGGTAGTTATGCTGATACCATCGTCGTGACGATCACCTATTAACTGACATCAATCAAAAAGCTCGAAAAAAACACTCTCGACCTGATAAATGTTGCTTATATCCAACATGCAACAGCTAGCCTTTTTAAGGCTCTCACAAAGCCAAGTCAGGCTTTGTGAATAATTTAAACCGACCCGTTGAGCTTGAGATATAACTGCTTTCCTTTGTAATTCTGGGTATAAAATCAGCAGGGTAATATGAGTCTGAAAGCCACAAAACAAGTAGGTTAAGATACAACCTATTTTTGCGCTATGATGCCAAAACAATAAAGCCTCATGCCTTGTGGAGACTAAACAATGGAATTACGTCTAACCCCAGCTATTACGCTTTTTCTCTCTTTCCTATTACTTGCTGCTTCGACTCATTCACAGCCCTTAGAGAAAGAATGGGGAGACTGGATCAAAGAACGCCATCACGATATTAGCTGTCCTTGGGGCTCTCATGAAGGGAACGCCAACAAAAAGTCTTCTAGGGTTTGTATCTGGCCTGGCAACCTGAGCCTTTCGCTTGAACAAGGCGGCCTGACCTTTACTCAACAAGTGGAAGTGTTCTCCAAACAAGCGCAAGTATTGTTACCCGGCAATGAAAAATATTGGCCTACAACAATAACGCTTAACCAAAACCCCCAAAACCAACAAATTGCTACCGTTATCGAAGCCTCAAAATTACCCTATATCCAGCTTAAGAAAGGTAAACATATCATCAAAGGACGATTTAACTGGAAAACCAAGCCCGCTTCTTTAACCATCCCCTCCAACATTGCATTTATAACTCTCTCTGAACAAGGTAAGTCATTACAAGTTAACCGCCACGGCAATCGTCTTATATTTGCACAGAGCAAAGTCGATAACCGCGAGCAAACACGCGACAGCCTAAACGTCAAAGTCTATCGGCAGTTAGTAGATGGCATTCCACTCTCTTTAGAAACACGCCTGGAGTTGTCGGTGAGTGGTAAGCCGAGAGAAATTAAAATTGGTCAGGTTGTTTGGGAGGGTAGCGAAGTCTCCGAACTCAGGAGCAATCTACCCACACGTATCGAAAAAGATGGCGACATTCGACTACAGCTAACCGCTGGCAAACACCATATCTCGGTATTTACCCGATTTACTGGTGACATCAATACTATGACAGACGCCCTCACCACTAACCCTACCTCTGACAATTGGCCAACGTTTGAATACATTAGCTTTTTATCCAATACCAATATTCGCCAGGTAAAACTGACGGGTGCTACCAGCATTGATACCACCCAAGTAGATATCCCCTCTGATTGGGCAAACCTCCCCACCTACAAACTGGGTGCTGATACCACTCTAAAACTTGAAACCCAATATCGGGGTGATGACTCCCCGCCAGCGAATCAATTAAAAGTCCAACGCAATTTATGGCTTGATTTTGATGGTTCTAAAATTACCGGGTTAGAAAACATCAATGGCAAGATGAACAAAGATTGGCGTATTAACTCGGCAAAAGACACAACCATTGGCCGCGCTACGGTAGAAAACCAACCTGTACTCATTACCGATCATAATGGTCAACAAGGATTGGAAATTAGAAGCCCCAACATTAACCTCAGTGCCGTTACCTTAATCAACAACCCGAAAGAATTTTCTGCATCTGGCTGGGATGCTACAGCAGATAACTTCTCTGCCACATTACATTTACCCCCCGGCTGGCGTGTGATATATGCTGCGGGTGTAGATCGCATACAGGGAACGTGGATCAGCAAATGGGACTTATGGGATTTGTTTTTAGTCCTGATTATCACAGCCGTCACACGCAAACTTATTGGTAATAAAGCCGCCCTACTGGCCTTGGCGGCACTGGTGATTGCCTATCACGAGACGGGCTCGCCCCTTACCGCCATTCCACCGTTATTGGTGCTGCTTGCATTGCTTCCGGTGACAGGAGGCAGATTTAAATCGTTCCTTCGAGGCTGCGCCGTCTTTTTTGCCGCCGTTTTTGTTATCGGCATAATTTCCTTTGCCATTTCATCATTCCGTTTGGCTATTTACCCCTCTCTCGAAAAAACAGAAGTCAGCCATTTCAACCAGTCTTCACGCTATGGCTACGCCAGCTCTATTGCTGCACCACAAGCCGATATGGCCATGGAGCTAAAAGAAGAACTAAGTCTCGAGCAAGAAAGTTTTAGCCGTCGTTCTCAACAAAACAACGTACAAGCTAAAATGCTATCGATGGCAGAAGGAAAACCCCAAAAAGAACGGAGTATGTATCAAGTCACCGAGAGTGACCGTGTTCAAACGGGGCCGGGTTTACCTACCTGGGTTTGGAACCAAATCAGCTTTAACGCCAACAGCCCGGTTCCTGAATCACAAGCGCTATCCATCACCTACTGCCCGCCAATGTTAACCAGTCTATGGCGTGTTCTCAGTGTATTTTTTCTTGCAGCCTATGGCATTTTGATCATGCTCAAACTGATTCCCGTACTTAGGTCAAAAGATCCGGATACAGGCGAGGGTAAACACAAGAGTTCAGATACAGATGATACACCGCCAAATAGTGCAGCCTTAGCCAGTATGTTGGGGATAATATTTATTTCAGGTGTGGCCATGCTCACCCCTACCAGCAATGTAATGGCAAGCGATTACCCCCCTGAATACTTGCTAAAAGAATTGGAAACCCGATTAACCAAAGCACCCGAGTGCTTACCCAACTGCATTTCCCTGAACAATGGTTCACTCACTGTAAAAGGCAATAATTTAGAACTTGATTTTGAGGCCCACGCTCAAGCTGATGTGATGATGTCGTTACCTCAAATAGAAGGGAATTGGCAATTATCGAAGATAAGACTTGATGAGAACCCTTTGCCAACTGCGAGACGCCATCAAAATAAAAACAGCCTGTTACTCACCCAAGGTCATCACAAGCTTGTTATCACGGGCAAACTATTGGGCGATCAAGCATCTGTCTCCTTTCCAAACCCCATACACAACTTTAAAGTGGTTTCCACGGGCTGGCTTGTGGATGGCCTCGTGGATGGCCGAGTGCTTAACAGCTCCCTAACACTTCGCTCCACAGTCAGTATTGCAGAAAGCAAAAAAGATACATTAACCCCCGATCCCATCTCACCCTTGGTAACAGTACAACGCACATTTATTCTGGATAAAGAATGGCATGTAGAAACCACTGTTGTTCGCTATGCACCTAAAAATGGCCCTATCGCTGTCAGCATTCCTCTTATCGATAACGAAAAGGTATTAGACAACGATCTCACTATTAAAGAAGGGGTCGCCCATGTACAGCTCAAATATAATCAACGGGCGATCAGCTGGCACTCCGTACTAGAACCCACCAAAACTCTACGACTGGATGCCAAGCCCTCTGACCACTACGTTGAAATCTGGAGTATTAAGCCTTCGTCACTATGGCGTATTGATTACAGTGGTCTTTCTCCGGTCAAAGATGACCATGCTCTCAGCTCATTAGAACCCCTCTGGCGCCCCTGGCCCGGTGAAAAAATTACGGTCAACATCTCACGGCCAACAGGTGTTAACGGCCCAACCCATACCGTTGAAAAAGCAGAGCTAAAATATAGCCCCGGTGAGCGCATTCAGAAATCTACCCTCACCCTTTCTATTCGCTCTAGCCTTGGAGAGGACTACAGCTTTTCGGTACCAAAGGATGCTGAAATTTTGTCGGTAACCAATGGCAACAAAAAACTGAACATTCCCAGTTCAAATACAATTACAGTTCCACTTCAACCCGGTTTACAAAATATAACGGTAGATTTTCAAGAGAAAAAAGAAATGGGTTGGAATGTAGCAACGCCCTCCATTCACTTACCGAGTACTGCCACGAATATCAGCCTAACCTACTCCTTAGCCAGAGACCGCTGGCCGTTATACTTCAGTGGCCCCGCCATTGGCCCAGCCATGCTGTATTGGGGAATATTGGTGGTGATTATTCTCTCTGCCTTTGCACTCACCATCATCATTAAAAAGTGCCGCCTCAATGTACCCATAAATATTATTGGCTGGTTGCTCTTGGGCATTGGACTCTCAACCGTGAATAGCTATGGTGTTTTTGCCGTGATTATCTTTTTCGTTCTACTCAGTTACCGAAAAGATTACATAGATCCCGCCAAGCTCAGTAGTTTGAACTTCAAATTACTACAAGCTGGCATCGTATTCATCACCGTAGTTGCAGCACTCTCTGTTTTATCCGCAATCCCCATGGGACTGTTATCCACACCCGATATGAAAGTGGTCGGCAATGGCAGCAGCTCCCATTTCTATCGCTTTTATCAGGATACCGCCGCTTCGGGTCATTTCCCCGTAGCCAATGTCGTCAACCTCCCTATTTTTGGCTACCGGCTAGTCATGATGCTGTGGTCCCTATGGTTAGCCACACGAATTATTGTATGGGCAAATTGGGGATGGCAGGCTTTCAGTCAGGGTGGGATTTGGGAAACTAAGAAGAAGTAAGTTTTTAATTTGATCCCTAGCACCTAAATGTAAAAAAGTGCGCTCTTACTTTTCATCGACTATATTAAATAGCTCAACAGATGAGGCAATAACTATGGAAAGCTTAATACCATTAGTAATTCAATTAGTAAGTGGGGCTGTAGGTGGAAATGTCGCCGGTTCTATGATGAAAAAATTATCATTAGGCACCATCGGCAACTCCATTGTAGGAATATTAGGTGGAGGACTTGGTGGCCAATTATTAGGTATGCTGGGTGTAGCGACGGGGGGAGACGGTATGGATATTGCAAGTATCGTTGGGAGCCTGGCTAGTGGTGGCGTAGGCGGTGGAGTATTAATGGCCGTTATTGGTGTTATTAAAAATTCTATGGGCAAGTAGCAATCATAGTAAGTAATAATCTAAAACTGTAATGGTGAAGGAAACTGTATTTTTACGAAGCCCTTCTCTGTTACATAGTTTTATACATAGAGGCGTTGTTAGTAACAATTAGATTCAACACCCTCTTTTTATTTCTATTTTAAATACCACTTTTTTTAATTTTAGAGAAATCTAAAACTTCAACACCATCATCAAAAATCCCGAGAAAGCCGCATTCGATGGCGACAAGCTTGGATCTACTTCTTTCTTCCCATCATTAATTAATTTTCGGTATTTTTTGTAAAAATCCCAGCTGGGGAGCGGATTATAAACTGGATTTTCTATATTGAAGTGTTTCAGAATACCTTTTGCTGTGGTGGGTTTTACAAACACTTCTTTGGTCGGCTTGTAGTACGCAGGAACAATACTGATCACACTCCACTTGGCCAGTTTTTCCGTGGCCAATATGCTAACCATTGCCTCGAATCCCGCCTGTTGCTTTCCGTGAAGCATCTCCTTTAGCGCATTAACCAAAAAAGCTTTTTCATCATTATTTAAGCGCTGAACAAAGCCCTTGAATTTAGGCTTTTCGAACTTGGATACCATGGATGACCGGCTGATCACTTTGACCATATTGTCGGCTGTAGCCAATATGTTTGAACAGGCCTCTTTGGAAAAATACTCTTTGGCCAAACCAACCATCTTGTCCATTTTGTGTTTTTTGCCAATTTCAACCATTACGGGATTACTGAATCCGCCTGGATATTGAGCAAGAAAATCTACCTGGGCTTGGTGAAGTTTTTGGATATCCAGCATTTTAGTGTTCTCTATTTATTATCTCCGTACGTTCTCATACAGAACTATCTATTTTGGGCGGTTTTTTCCCTTCTGATGTCGCTCAAAATTTTCGGTGCTCTTTTCTTTGCTTTTACGAAACAACAAATACGTAGCACCCGTACCACCATGCTGAGGCTGAGCACTGTGAAAGGCCAGCACCTCATCTATCTGCTGTAACCAGTGATTGGTACAACTTTTAAGTAGCGCGGGCTTTTCTCGGTTTTCCCCTCGACCATGGGTAATGATGGCACAGCGTATATCGTGCTTCATGCAGTCATGCACAAACAGGGAAACTTGGAGTTGGGCTTGAACCACTGTCAGGTGATGTAGATCCAGCCGGGAATCAATGGCATATTTACCCAGACGCAAATTTTTGAAAACACCGTGTTGCACACCGTCCCGTTTAAAACTGAGTACCTCTCTGGGTTTTACCGAGGGAATAAATTCTTCAGATGCCAAGGCGTGACTACCTTCAGCCAAGGCCTGTTGTGCCGCTTTTCTGCGCACTTCCATTCCGGGTATTTGTTCGGTGGTTTTCTTTAGATGAGCACGATCAGCCGGTTTTTTTAACGGTTCCACATCACCCATATGTTGTTGGAAAAATTCAAAATCGTCGTCGCTCACTACTCATATTCCTAACTGGAGACTCTAACCAGTAAATCTAACCAGCATGTTTAATCATCGCTCTTTGCCATCATTAAAGGTAGCGCAGTATTTATCACAACTACCACTTACCCAAGAAATAGATTCCAACGTGGCCGTTACCTAAATAGAACACACCGCTGGATACACAACTTAACGACAATTAATTTTTTGAAATACAAAAATATCTACAGAAAAAAAGACAACTAATCAACGTTATCTATTTCATCAACAGAAAGGTGTGAGATGTCGATACCACTCTCTTCATAGGAACGTTTGTCTTTTTCATCCAGTACATCAGCACCTATTTCCGACACTGACAGATGAGAAGTATCGACATCAGCAGGGGTATAATCTTTTTTGTGTTCTTTAGGTAATATGTCCGCACCCACAGGTGCTACATCAAAATCAAAATCTACCATATCCCCAGTATCGGACTGAGTTTCCACCGGTGCTGAATTAATATTAATAGCGGCAGTGTTTTCTGGTGGCGTTGAAGATGAGACGGACGTATCAGTAAATTCGGAACAACGAATATCAACCAAGGCACCCACTGTTTTCAATGAGGCCTGGTAACGGAGAGCCGTTTCCTCATTAAGATTGGCTTTAATAACCACGGGTTTGCCAGAGAACATTTGATCGATGCGTGAGAATTCTGCATTAAACAGCTTCGCCAAACCTTCTTTGACTTCAAGCACTGACCGCCCAAGTTCAACATCACCGCGAAAAATCACCTCGAAATGTTCACTCATAACGCTACACCTTTTAATACTCGATTGGAGCCCTGCTATCTACCACGACATTATCAGTTTAGCTGACCCAATTCGTCGATGACAGACTTCTCATTTAATGAGAAATCTAAAATGACTCACTATCCCACCAGTTTCGATCCAACCCCTATGAAGATCCAAGTCATAAAAAATACACCCATAGCCAACATGACCGCTGCAGACCCCTGATCCTTAGCTCGACCTGCTAGTTCATGGGGCTCTACACCAATTCTATCCACCACAGCCTCAATCGCTGAGTTCAGTAATTCAACAATCAAAACCAATAGTACAGAGCCTACAAGCAAAACAAGCTCAACCATTGTGCTGGCTATCATGAGCGCTAAAGGTGATAGCAGAATGGCAAAAAACACTTCTACCCGAAATGCTTCTTCATGTTTAAAGCAAGCTTGAAGTCCCTGCCAGGAATAAGTGGTTGCACCTAATAGCCGGCGCTTTAATAAAGCAAAAAACCCCGACGGCTCGCTATCTGATGAACTGTTATTTGGCAAACGGTTATTAGTCAAGGGGCCTTCCTTTTAAAAAACGTGGCTTCTCCAACGTCTGCTTCAAGCAAGATCGTCTTCAATTCTCTGGTCCATTTCTCTTGCAGGTTCAGCTTCACTTGGGTGGCCCACAATTTTTGCTGGTACACCCGCCACAGTGGTATGGGGTGGCACCGGTTCCAGCACCAAGCTACCGGCACCGATTTTTGCTCCCTCACCCACCTCAATATTGCCAAGTATTTTTGCTCCGGCAGCTATCAATACACCACAACGTATTTTGGGGTGTCTATCACCTGCCCGTGCCCCCGTTCCACCCAGAGTGACGGAATGCAACATGGAAACATTATCACCAATCACCGCCGTCTCACCCACGACCAAACCTGTCGCGTGATCAATCATAATCCCCCCGCCAATCTGGGATCTAGGATGAATATCCACAGAAAAAACCTCTGAAACCCGATTCTGTAGATATGACGCTAAAGATGTCCGATTATTTTTCCATAACCAGTTTGTTACGCGATAAATCTGTAAGGCGTGAAACCCTTTAAAATAAAGTAGTGGCAGACAATACTGATCACAAGCAGGATCTCGTTCCACATATGCCGCTAGATCTCTTCGCATGTTTTCACTTATGCTCAGATCAACCGCTAATGCTTCAGAAATAACTTTACGAATAGTCATCGCAGATAAAATATTACTATCGAGCTGCAAGGCCAAATTATAAGAAAGCGCAGCTTCCAGTGTGTCGTGGCTCAATACTGCATCATGAAAAAAGCGGGTAAGCACTGGCTCCTGCTGAGAGTATTCCTCAACCTCCGCACAAATAGTCTGCCACAGCGTATCGACTGCTACCTGGGCAGACTTCCCCCCAACTATCGATTGGCTCCTGTGATTTTGCTTACTCATATTTCACTTATTTCTCATATTCTACTTATAACAGGTTTTACTGATGACATATTTCATTTATGAAAAACACGGATAAACTTGGACAATATTTCATCTAAATTATTCAATACAGTCTCACCTAAGGCAAGCTGACTATTATCGAGGATTCCTCGTACAAATGTGGTATCCAATTTTTCTTCAAACTGTTGAGCCAAAGGGAGATAACTTAAATGCCATGGCTCCGGAGCAACGCCACCCAGATCAGTAGCGTAAGGGCGCGCAAAACCGAAACGCACTGCATTCTGCTCCAACCAACAATTGAGCTCGTAAAACGGCCCGCCCAATTCATACTCTGCTGGAATCAGTCGTAGGGAATAATCCGCAGGTACTGCTGCCGCATCCCATACATCCATATCTGTACCCCAGTGATGCCGAGAACAACCCGGTAAGGCCGACCAACGCAAAATGGCAAACACTCGCTCAGTATCACTCAAGCTATTGGGGTCAATGGGCAGACCTGCACCATCCAATATGGCTCTCTCCCCCGAGGCTTTGGCATTCCAGATAGCCAATTGCCGTTCATAGGAGCGAAACCCGCTGGCCACCTGCAAATCAAACCCCTGTTTGGCCGCCGCCGACTGCATGACAACAAAGGGGCTGATAACATCCATATGAAGTAAGCAGCCATCAGTGAGATCACACAAATAAGCTTGTGTTTTACCACTGATGGTTTCTGCTGTTATCTGCATGAATATTTTCTCTGTCTTACTATTTTTACTAATTTTTTTACAAATTCTTTTCTATAAGCGATTGTTGCTCATGTTAAGCCACCTTAATATGACAGGCATTATTTTGCTATGCTAAGACCTTACCAAAACAAGTTACAACCAATAAACTTGTACTAAAAATAGAGTTACCCCCCAACACATTTCATAACATCTTGAGCCAATCGCAAAGACACCACCGGAGTTGAACTAACATGCAAGAAGAAATCCAGCAATTTCAAGCCATCTACGACACCATTGTAGAATTCTTCGTCAATTACAGCTTCCAGTTAGTGGGCGCTTTAATCATTGTGCTCATTGGCATGTTTGTAGCCGGTAGGGTTGCCCGTACTGTACTAAAACTCTGCGAAAAGAAAGAACTAGATATTACCCTCAGTAGATTCATTGCCAGCTTTGTCAAAATTGTCATTATTGTTGGTGTAGCCATTATCGCGCTAGGCAAGATAGGGATCAGCGTCACCCCATTCGTGGCAGCTATCGGCGCCATTTCTCTGGGTGCTGGACTGGCCGTACAGGGGTTACTGTCAAATTATGGTGCAGGTCTCAACATTATCATCACCCGACCTTTTGTCATTGGCGATACTATTACTGTTCAAGGTGAAACCGGTTTGGTAGATGAAGTTCATCTAGCCTATACCACACTGAAAGATGAAGATGATGTACGTATCACCATCCCAAACCGACTAATTGTCGGTGAAATTTTGCATAATTCGGCGGGTAACAAATTGGCCGAAACCACGGTGGGCGTTAGTTACGGTTCAGACACTGAAAAGGTCATGGCAGTATTACATGAAGTGCTAAAACAACAGGGTGTCACTGAAGCTCGTACTCCACTCATAGGTATCGATAACTTTGGTGACAGTAGTATCAACTTCGGCGTACGCTTCTGGATTCCCACCGAGCGTTTCCACGAAGTTCGTTTCAACGTCAACAATGCACTTTATAAAGCACTCAATGTGGCCGGTATTCAAATCCCATTCCCACAGAGGGAAGTTCGTATGCTCAATGAGAATACTAAATGAGAGCAATGAATAAGAAACTTTAACAACGAGAAAGAAAAAGGGTTGGTCTCATTCCTGACACCAACCCTTTTTATTATTTGTTCAAGACTTACACCTTACGTGCCTAAATCAATCGACCCTGACTCCACGACAGTGATGGGAAACCGCCACCAACCCGTACTTATTCTAGTTTCCAATTCGTACTTAACAGCTCCACCTTTGTTATTTAACACAGACTCCAACACCCTAAAACCGCTAAATATATTCACAGAGGCTTCAAGCTCTATTCGAGATTCACTAAAGGCTGGAATAGGTTTTAAACCTGAGGCAACACCACTGATAACTTTAAGGTCTTGCAGCTTGAGGTGGTAAGACAGGCCAGAAATGTTCAACTCAGTCCCACTGGGATTCAAAATACTCAAGCCGATAACAATTCTCTGCTCCAGCCCCTTACGAGATAGTGGTTCAACCTTAACAAGATTAACTTCTGGTTTTTCATAACTGGGAGAAAATAAGGCACAGGAGCTCAACAACCAGACTGTTGTTAGTAGCCCAACCCCCTTTATTACGCTCATGTAATTCCCCCCATTTAAAATACCCTATCTAACAGCCTGCTAATTCACAAGATCCGGCTCAAAGAATAGCCACATTACCTGAGGAAACTCTTTTCTGAAAGCAGATTCCACCAAATTTATCTGCTCAATCAAGGCCTTGTCACTGGCAACAGACACCATTTTCGCCTTCACCGCTACCATCACATCTGCACCCATTTGTAGCGTCAGAATATTAAAAACTTCCGACACTCCTGGCTGGGCCTGAAGGAAGCTCGCCATCTTTTTCTTCTCCTGGGGCTCTACGCCCTGCCCCACCAACAACGCCTTCACTTCCACGCCAACTAAAATAGCAATAATAATCAGCAACAAACCAATCACTATACTACCCATGGCATCAAAAACAGGGTTACCCGTAATCATGGTGGCAGATAGCGCCACCAACGCAAAGGTAAGGCCAAGTAAAGCCGCTAGGTCCTCACCAAACACCACTAGCAGCTCACTGTGCCGCGTTTCTCGAAACCAACGCCACAGGCTGCGACCATAACGCACTTTATTCACTTCTTTCAGGCAACCGAGTAATGATAAGCCTTCAGCAACTACAGCAAAAACCAATACACCGATAGCGATCCAGGGCGACTCCAAAGGTTCTGGGGCATAAAGCTTGTGCCAGCCTTCATAGATAGAAAAGACACCGCCTACAGAGAACAACAGTAAGGCCACAATAAAGGACCAAAAGTAGATTTCTTTGCCATAACCCAAAGGATAATCCGGACTGGGAGGCCTTTTGGCCCGCTTCATACCCATTAACAGCAATAATTGATTAGCAGTATCTGCCACTGAGTGAATCGATTCTGCTAACATTGCCCCAGAATTAGTCACGACAGCGGCCATACCCTTAGCTATGGCAATAACACCATTTGCTACAAGAGCATAAAGAATACTTTTGGTGGAATTTGCACCACTAGACAAACTAACATACCCCCTACCATTGAATTTTTTAAATCAAGTCGCATCTTATAGGGGGCTAATCATTCATACCACACTGAATAGACAAACTTTACAAAGTAACCTAAGGAGAAGTTAAGTGTTGCGCATTGGTTTATTTATGGCGACAAACATTGCCATCCTGGCACTGTTTACCATTATTTTTCAAACACTTGGTCTTGAGCAGTACCTTGCGGCTCAAGGTATTAATGCCAATCTGACGGGTATGCTTATTATGTGTGCCATGTTTGGCTTTGGAGGTTCTTTTATCTCCCTATTGATATCTAAATGGATGGCTAAAAGAAGTTCCGGCACACAGATTATTAGCCAACCCAGCACACCCGACGAACGCTGGCTCATGGAAACCGTCGCTGACTTAGCGAAAAAAGCCAATATCGGTATGCCTGAAGTGGGTATTTTCCCCGCCCAGCAATCCAATGCATTCGCCACGGGCTGGAACAAAAACAATGCACTGGTTGCTGTCAGTGCCGGACTTCTACATCGATTTGATAAAGAAGAAGTACGCGCTGTCCTCGCCCATGAAATTGGCCATGTCGCCAACGGCGATATGATCACAATGACCCTCATTCAAGGTGTACTGAACACCTTTGTGATGTTCTTTGCGCGTATTATTGGTTCGATCATTGATAAAGCCGTGTTCAAAAATGAACGGGGTAACGGTATCGGCTATTTTGTGATTGTGATGGTGCTACAAGTAGTGCTCGGTATTTTTGCCTCAATGATTGTCATGGCCTTCTCTCGCTGGCGAGAATTTCGGGCCGACAATGCCGGTGCACAGCTAGCTGGCAGAGGTGCAATGATTGCGGCCCTGCAAAAACTTCAAGCCGAAACTCAAGCTCACGTGCCCAACCAAATGCCCGACACTCTCACGGCTTTTGGTATATCAAGTGGCTGGAAACAGCACGCCTCACGTCTATTTATGTCTCATCCGCCATTGGAGGAACGCATAGAAACACTTCGCCGCGGCCTCTGACGGCAATAGAAACCAGGACAAAGAAATAAGGGCAGCATCTCAATGTCATCTCACGTTATCTGTAGTCTGAATGAGCTGCCCGAATACGGCAGCATAGGCTTGGAATTAAACGGCGAAGACTATTTCGCCGTTCGTCAGGGCCCTGACGTGTATGTCTACCTCAACAAGTGCCCCCACCTTGGCCTACAACTGAACTTAATGCCCGATCAGTTTCTCGATTACGACAAACACTATATCCAATGCACCAGTCATGGGGCATTGTTTACCATAGATACCGGACTTTGCGTTGCTGGTCCCTGCCCCAACAAATCATTAGAAGCGCTCCCCTGCAAAGTAGAAAATGGGAACGTACTATTAACAGACTACCCCCTTACCCAATGAACCAAAAAAATCGATGATAAAACTCCCTTCCAACCATTGAATTCCCTGACTCCACCCCCATTTATGCCCTTAGACCACTACAAATAAACCATTACGAACAACATTCATCCAAGCTATCAATCGAATTCCCACAAGGAGAACCCCTTGGAACAATATCGTGGCACCACTATTCTCTCGGTGCGCCGCAATGGCAAAGTTGTCATCGGTGGCGATGGCCAAGTAACCCTCGGCAATACCGTCATGAAAGGCAATGCAAAAAAAGTACGCCGTCTATACAACGATGAAGTTATTGCCGGGTTTGCCGGTGGTACTGCCGATGCCTTTACGCTGTTTGAATTATTTGAAGCACAACTGGAAAAGTATCAAGGGCATTTAACCCGAGCTGCGGTTGAGCTGGCCAAAATGTGGCGTACCGAGCGATCCTTGC
>JASJGJ010000044.1:0-57479 GCA_033791605.1 Porticoccus sp. | reverse complement strand
TCTCAAGCCTAGAATCCACCAGCTCATGTGGCAAGCCATCCAGCACATGCATGGGAGCTTCGGTGCCGTTGGCAAATTTGGATGTGTGTGTGACACCCGTTTCCATATCATAAAAAGCGGGCTTAAATCCCAGAGCTCGGTTTCCCTCGCTAATGCCACCACTGCCCCGGTAGATTACGTTTTCTTCCTGTAGAGCACTTGGCGTCAACTGAGTCCTAGGGGACGAATTTGATGTTGTGCTGATTGTTCTTGCCGGCATCTACAACCTCCAGAAAATACAGGCTGGCAACCCACTTTTTCTCAAAACCTCCTGTTCCATTAATAAATCCGTTTTACTTTTTTTCTATTAATTTGTGACTTTCCTGCATCAGTGAGCAGTGGCTTAAGATACTGTTGTTCTAAGTATAGACCTCGATTTGGCGAAAATTATACAAATTTACAATTAATCAAGTAGTTATAAGAAGGATAGTTGTAGTCATAAAATCGATTGATTCTTAATTTCTAGGGACAAAAAATGTAGCTTTTTAATAAATTTTTAGTATTTGATTGTGAGGTTTCTTGAAATAAACCGACCTTTGTTTATTTTGAATATTTTATAAGTGGAATGGCTGGTATCTCTGGTGATAATCATCACAGATAAACTCTCTATGCATTGTCATTCTCATGATTTATCAGTAACGTTGTTTCTCAGTTATTGATAGTAGAATCACTATGTCATTCGATTCCGATTACCTTGCACCATATCTCCCAAAACTCCGTGAAGCAAGCCATTGCTACGTGGGTTATAGCGGTGGTTTGGATTCTCATGTGTTGCTCCATTCCTTGGTAAAGTTGCTTGGTTCGGAGTCGCTGACAGCTGTTCACATCAATCACCAGTTATCACCCAATGCAGATAGCTGGCAGCAGCATTGTCAGGTGCAGTGTGAGGCATTGGGTGTGTCGATGTTGACTGAATCTGTGGGTGTGGAGAACATCGGGCAGGGTATTGAGCAGGCGGCTCGAGAGGCGCGCTATAGTGTGTTTGAAAAAATTCTAAGTAGGTCTGATTTGTTGTTGTTGGCTCATCATGCAGATGATCAGGTGGAAACGGTTTTGTATCGATTGTTGCGTGGTACAGGAACCAAAGGACTGGCGGGTATGCCCATGAGTCGATCTTTGGGTGCGGGTGAAATTTTACGGCCGTTATTGCCCTTTCCTCGTGTTGAGCTTGAGGTATACGCTGTTGCTCAGGGTTTACAGTGGGTTGAGGATGAGAGCAATCAAGATACGACATTCGATCGAAATTTTTTGCGTCAAAAGGTGGTGCCAGTACTGGCTGAACGCTGGCCCGATTACGCGTCTAGAGTAACCCACAGTGCCGCGCTTTGTGCCGAGGCAGATCAGTTAACTGAGATCCTAGCTGCACAGGATTTGACGGCAGTGTATGAACGACCTGAACGAATTGGTTGGAGTGTGGCACTGGAACCGTTAATGGCGCTTGATGTAGCTCGTCAGGTTAATTTGTTGCGGCATTGGGCAGGACAGCATCAGTTGCCGCTACCCGGTCACCGTATCATTGATTCGGTATTGCATGAGCTGTTGCCCGCTCGTCAGGATGCTGAGCCCTTAGTGAGTTGGGGCGGGGTGCAGTTACGCCGTTATCAGAAGCATTTGCATTTATTGCCTATAGATTTTGATCAGCTGCCTGAGTCTTTGGATAAAGAATTGACGTGGGACACCCTCAGTGATTTGGTGTTACCGGATGGTAGTGAGCTTTCGATGACCGTAGAGCAGGGGCAAGGATTACGAGTCCCTCAAAATAGTGAGGTAGAAGTTCGTTTTCGTGGTGGTGGTGAGCGTTGTAAACCGGCAGGTCGAAATGGTTCAAATACGTTGAAAAAGCTATTTCAGGAATATGGTCTTGAACCTTGGTTACGCAACCGCGTCCCACTGATCTATATACAGAATCAGTTGGCTGCCGTGGGTGATTTGTGGGTGTGTGAGGAGTTTTCTGTGGCTGAGAGTGAACAGGGCATAGTGCTGCAATGGTCTTTTCCTCAGTAACTAATGTCGGCAATAGATAGAGATTGAGGCACTTATCGATTGAGACAAAAAGCACTTTCTGGTAGTCTGGCACCCCATCTTCATGGAGATGGGCCTCTCTTTGTCGTATAGGCAGTTTTCACTGTTTAGACAATCAATAAAGTCCTTCTTTTCAAAGACATAATTGCTACTCGGCATCTTTAAAAGTTGTATTCATTATGCTCAGAAGGGTCTAAATGACACGTTATATTTTTGTTACAGGCGGTGTTGTATCTTCTCTAGGGAAGGGTATTGCCTCGGCATCACTGGGCACAATTCTTGAGGCACATGGTCTCAATGTGACCATCCTTAAATTGGATCCGTATTTGAATGTTGATCCAGGGACGATGAGCCCATTTCAACATGGCGAGGTTTTTGTCACCGAAGACGGAGCTGAGACAGATCTAGATCTCGGACATTATGAGCGCTTCCTCTCGTCAAAAATGAGTAAGCGCAATAACTTTACCAGCGGTAAAGTGTACGAAACTATTTTACGCCGTGAACGCCGTGGAGATTATCTGGGCGGTACGGTTCAGGTGATCCCTCATGTGACGGATGAAATCAAACGGCGGGTTCTGGCCGGTGGTGAAGGTTACGATGTTGCCATCGTTGAAGTGGGCGGTACCGTTGGTGATATTGAGTCACAACCTTTTCTGGAGGCGCTTCGCCAATTAAAGGTAGAGCTGGGTTACAGTCGATCTCTTTTAATGCACCTGACGTTGGTGCCCTATATTGCAACTGCCGGTGAGACAAAAACAAAGCCAACACAACACTCGGTTAAAGAGCTGCGTTCCATAGGTCTACAGCCAGATATCCTACTGTGTCGTAGTGTCGTTGAGCTTGACGAGGGTCAGCGGAAGAAAATTGCCCTATTTACCAATGTTGAAGAACGTGCCGTTATTACGTTGTTAGATGCCAAAACCATTTATGCCATTCCTCGTGACCTCCAGACTCGAGGCTTGGATCAGTTTGTCGTGGACAGACTTGGATTTGATTGTGGTAAAGCCGATCTCAGTGACTGGGATAAAGTGGTAGAAAACCAATTGAATCCACAGCACGAAGTGACTATTGCCATGGTCGGGAAATACATGGAGTTACTAGATGCTTATAAGTCTCTCAATGAAGCACTGAATCATGCGGGGATTCACAACCAAACCAAGGTCAATATTCGTTATATCGATTCTGAAGAACTCGATAAAAGCATGTCCCTGTTGGATAACTGTGATGCCATTTTGGTCCCCGGCGGCTTTGGAATTCGTGGTGTTGAAGGAAAAATTAAGGCCGTAAACCATGCCCGCGTAAACAAGATTCCCTATCTGGGTATTTGTCTGGGTATGCAAGTGGCTATGATCGAGTTTGCCCGAAATGTGTGTCACCTTGATGGAGCTCACAGTACTGAATTTGATGCTTCTACTCCCCACCCTGTTATTGGTTTAATTACAGAGTGGATTGATACCGACGGTAATGTAGAAAAACGTAGTAAAGATTCAGATATGGGTGGCACCATGCGGCTTGGTGCACAAACAAGCTATTTGGTTGAAAATACTATGGCTCATGCTATTTATGGGTCTGACGAGATTTTGGAGCGCCACCGTCATCGCTACGAAGTGAATAATAATTACGTACCTCAATTACAACAATCGGGTATGACAGTTGGTGGCTGGTCTGAGAATAAAACCTTGGTAGAAACGGTAGAAATACCTGGGCACCCTTGGTTCTTTGCCTGTCAATTCCACCCAGAGTTTACCTCTACGCCCAGAGCTGGACATCCGTTGTTCTCTAGCTTTGTGAAAGCGGCCTTAAAACACGCTGAGGAAGCTTAGTTATGTCTCAACTAGGCAATTCTATTCCCAATGTGGCTGTTGAGGTTGGGGGCATCCCCGTTGCCAATAACAGACCTTTTGTCCTGTTTGCGGGCATGAATGTACTGGAATCGCGTGATCTGGCTATGCAAGTGGCAGAGCATTACGTGGAGGTTACTCAAAAGCTGGGTATCCCTTATGTTTTCAAGGCCTCGTTTGATAAGGCCAACCGTTCTTCCATCCATTCCTATCGTGGACCTGGAATGGAAGAAGGATTGAAGATATTTCAGGAAATTAAACAGACGTTTCAAGTACCCGTAATAACTGACGTCCATGAAATCTACCAGGCTCAGCCTGTGGCAGAGGTTTGTGATGTTATTCAGTTACCTGCCTTTTTAGCTCGTCAGACGGATTTGGTCCAAGCCATGGCCGAAACGGGTGCCGCCATTAATGTAAAAAAACCACAATTTCTTAGCCCCTCTCAGATGGGTAATATCGTGGATAAATTCCGTGAGTGTGGAAATGGTAACGTCATGTTGTGTGAACGTGGCACCTGTATGGGTTATGACAATCTCGTGGTCGACATGCTGGGACTTAGAACTATGAAAGAAGTCAGTGGTGGGCTACCGGTTATTTTCGATGTCACTCACGCGCTTCAGTGTCGCGACCCCCTGGGCGCAGCTTCCGGCGGCCGTCGTCATCAGGTCGCAGAATTGGGTAGAGCGGGTATGGCGGTTGGATTAGCTGGCTTATTTTTAGAGGCGCACCCCGATCCTGATAATGCCAAATGTGACGGACCCAGTGCTTTACCACTCAATAAGTTAGAGCCGTTTTTGGCTCAAATGAAGGCTATTGATGACCTAGTCAAATCTCAGCCTGAATTGGACCTATAAACTTTTATATATTTCTGGTGGATACCAACAGCGGTGTCCACCTTGCTTACATTGGAGAGTTTTTATATGAGCATGATTGCCGATATCCGAGCCTATGAAGTATTGGATTCTCGTGGTAACCCAACTATCGAAGCAGATGTAATTTTAGACGATGGCAGTGTGGGTTCAGCTTGTGCGCCATCCGGTGCTTCAACAGGTTCTCGCGAGGCATTGGAGCTACGTGATGGCGATAAAAGTCGTTACTTGGGCAAAGGTGTTCTTAAAGCTGTAGAAAATGTAAACACAGAAATTCGTTCACTGTTACTGGGAAAAGATGCGACTGACCAGCGTGAACTAGACCGTTTGATGATTGAAGCAGATGGTACTGAAAACAAATCAAAATATGGCGCCAACGCTATTCTGGCCGTATCTCTTGCAGCCGCGAAAGCCGCTGCCATATCTCGTGGCATCCCGTTGTACGCACATATTGCCGACATCAATGGCACTTCTGGCAAGTACAGTATGCCGGTGCCGATGATGAATATCATCAACGGCGGCGAACACGCAGATAACAATGTGGATATTCAGGAATTTATGGTTCAGCCTGTCTCTGCGACAACCTTTTCTCAAGCGCTGCAAATGGGTGCCGAAATTTTCCACTCACTGAAAAAAGTGCTCAGTAGTAAAGGCCTTAATACTGCCGTAGGCGATGAGGGTGGTTTTGCTCCCAATCTGTCATCCAATGCTGAAGCGCTTGCCGTAATTAAAGAAGCCGTGGGTGCAGCAGGTTACAAACTGGGTGAAGATGTCACTCTGGCGTTGGACTGCGCTTCCTCGGAGTTCTATAAAAATGGTCAGTATGATCTGGCTGGTGAAGGCAAAGTGTACAGTGCCGAAGGGTTCAGTGATTTTTTGGCAGAGCTTTGTGACCAATATCCGATTATCTCTATCGAAGATGGTCAAGACGAATCCGATTGGGACGGCTGGAAATATCAGACAGAAAAACTGGGTAAGCGTGTTCAGTTGGTGGGGGATGACTTGTTTGTTACCAACACCAAAATCCTCAAAAAAGGGATTGAAATGGGTGTGGCTAATTCCATTCTCATCAAGTTCAATCAAATCGGCACATTGTCCGAGACGCTGGATGCCATCCAAATGGCAAAAGATGCAGGTTATACAGCAGTAATTTCTCATCGTTCCGGCGAAACAGAAGATACCACCATTGCTGATTTAGCCGTGGCTACTGCAGCAGGTCAAATCAAAACCGGTTCATTGTGTCGTTCTGACCGGGTATCTAAATATAACCGTCTGCTACGTATTGAAGCGGAGTTGGGTGGTATGGCGCCGTACCGCGGATTAGCTGAATTTAAATAAGCAGCTACTAGCGCGGTATTAATTCATCAGGGGTGGTTTTTTCCACCCCTGATTTGGTTCTGCTCTATAAATACAGATCACAAATTCCCTTTATTCCCCTCTTTGCATATCTATTGGCTGATACCGCTGACGCAACTTCCTTTGTCCGGTAGAATCCCCTGATGCGTTGGTTACTAGCTGTTCTTGTGGTGTTTCTTTTGTTCCTACAGTATCGCCTGTGGGTGGGTGAGGGCAGCCTAGCTCAAAAGCAGGTACTTCAGCACAAAGTGGAAATGCAGCAGCAAGAAAATCAGGTACAACTAGAGCGCAACAAAATATTGGCCAGTGACGTGAGCAACCTGAAAGAAGGGCTGGAGAGTGTTGAAGAGCGTGCCAGAACGGACCTCGGTATGATCAAAGAAGGTGAGACCTTCTACATGGTTGTCGATAAAGAGCCAGACGAATAGACAGGTAAAGCGAACATTTGGGTGTGGATGTAAGTGAGAGTATTGGAAAATGAATAGCTGGATAGTTGTACCCGCAGCAGGTGTGGGACATCGCTTTGGTGGCGACATACCGAAACAGTATCAACAGCTACTGGGAAAAGCTGTGATTGAACATACCCTTGAACGCTTGCTGGAACTTGAAAATATTCAACTAGTTGTGGCAGTGGGTCAAACAGATACCCTGTGGCAGAAATTACCGGTTTTTCAAAACCCGCGCATCCAAACCACCAAGGGTGGCGAAGAGCGGGCAGATTCAGTTCGTTTGGCGCTAGAGCATATTCAGGGTAAAGCCGAGCAGGACGACTGGGTGTTAGTTCATGATGTGGCTCGTCCCTGCGTTAGAGTTCAGGATATCCAAAACTTGATGACAACATTGGCCAATCATAAAGTGGGTGGTGTGTTAGCAACCCCTGTGAGTGATACGCTAAAACGGGTTTTAAAGCAGAAAGATATCGCCTCAACAGAAGACCGCTCAAAACTTTGGGCTGCACAAACGCCACAAATGTTTCGTTATGGTCTACTCTCAAAGAGTTTACAAAGCGCAGCACAAGATCAATGGCAACCCACCGATGAATCAGCCGCGATAGAGCGTTTGGGTTACACCCCACAAGTAGTGGAAGGCAGTCGAGACAATATTAAAATTACTCGGGCTGAAGATATGGCCATAGCAACGGCCATTATGGCGTATCAGCAGGAACAGGAATGAGGATAGGGCAGTGAGAATAGGGCAGGGCTATGACGTTCACGCCTTCGGTGGAGGCGATCATATTATTCTTGGTGGTGTCACTATCCCCTATGAGCGAGGGCTAATGGCCCATTCTGATGGTGATGTGCTGATACACGCGCTCTGTGATGCTTTGCTCGGCGCAGCAGCATTGGGTGATATTGGCCGTCACTTTCCTGATACAGACCCACGTTATAGCGGTGCCGATAGCCGGGAATTATTGCGCCATGTGATTTCGTTGATTAACGGCAAGGGGTATAGCCTGGGTAATGCCGATATGACCATCGTGGCTCAGGCACCAAAAATGTCATCTTATATAGAGCAAATGGCCATGAATATCGCCGCTGACTTGGGTTGTGATCTTAGCCAAGTTAACATCAAGGCGACGACAACAGAAAAGTTGGGTTTTGAAGGTAGGGGCGAGGGGATTTCTTGTCAGGCGATTGTGTTGCTGACTTAAATATCACATCATAAAAAGTTCTAAAAATTGCAAAGGAAAGCAGTTATGTCTCAAACACGAAGGATCGGTCTAAGTTATTCTAAAACCTTGGTTTGGTCTAAAAATCTGCTTTGCTTTAAAAGCCTACCTTGGCTTTGTGTATACCTTAAAAGCCCCATCCCACCTTTGTCTTTGGTTTTCTTACCTCTCCAACAGTATTCTTCTATATCCAATAATCAATATAGCCAACTGTGTTGGTATGGGTTTGTTTATGAAAAATAAATGCGTCCCCTTTTTCCTCGTCCCCTTTTCCCTCAATAAGCTAGGTTCTCAATGATAGGCCTAATTGTACTCGGTGTTTTATTGGTTTACGTCTCCATTGTAGGGGTATTTATATGGCTGGCTATAAAGGCGCGAGAAAAATCAGGGCGTCGAATTGCTAAATACATAGCCATTGCGTTGGTATTAATACCCACATGGGATATTCCGATAGATGGATATCTGTTTCATCAATTGTGTAAAAAAGAAGGCGGTATTTTTGTCGACCAGAAAGTGGGGTTAAGTAAAAACTATTACTTGATTCCTGGAAAATCAACGGAAAAAATATTTTATTACGCTGATGGAAGTTCTGGTCGTAGAAAAATAGAAGCTACTGGAAATGAATTAAAAACCGAGATGCTCAAATCACGTTATATTTTTAAAGATTCTACAGATTACGATTATGTAAGTTGGGGAAAGGTTGTGAAATTTACAACAACAGTTAACCACCATAAAAATTTGTTAGGCAAAGCTGTTTCTTTTATCGGTGGAGCTGGTTGGTTTTCTGAAGCGATTAATTTGGGGCCTCGGCTTCCTGGAAAAAGGTGTCCAGTATACCCACGCGAAACAGACCTCCCTTCTTATCGTGAAAGGCTTCTATACGAAATATTTTATAAGCGGGAAGACTAAAGGAATAGATGATGGCTACCACGAAAATTAATGATATGTATGAAGGAAAAAGGGGACGCATTTATTTTTGACCTAAAGGAGAGCCGTTATGCCAAGGAAGGCAAGAGTATTAGTACCCAATTGCCCTCACCATATCGTTCAGAGAGGGCATAACAGGAAAGCCGTATTCTTAACCGATCAGGACTACCAATACTATTTGGAAAACCTGAAAGAATGGAAAAAGGCACTAGGGGTAAAACTCTATGCATGGTGTTTGATGACTAACCATATACATATTATTGCAGAACCCGCAGATGATGCCATGTCATTGTCAGAGCTAATGAAAAGAGTGAATGGAAGACAGTCAGCCTATGTGAATAAACTGGAGGGAAGAAGTGGTTCACTCTGGGAAGGGCGCTATAAAGCCAGCCCCATTCAAAAAGATGAGTACCTATTGGCCTGTGTACGCTATGTAGAATTGAATCCCATTAAAGCCGGTATGGTGAGAGTATTGGAAGATTACCCTTGGTCTAGTTACAGAGAGAGGGTTGGATTGAAAACTAGAGATATGTTGGATTTGGATAGTAGTTACCAAAGTTTGGGTCATACAGAAAAAGACAGACGGCATCACTATTGTCAATATCTGAATGATAATGGCCCTTCAAAAGAGGAAGAATTAATTGGTCAGTGTTTAGAGCGTAATCAGCTAACGGGTAATTCCCGGTTTATTGATGAAATAGAGAACCGAATAGGATTGCGTGTTGAAAATCGAGGAAGAGGAAGGCCTAGAAATGATGAAAAATAAATGCGTCCCCTTTTTCGCTTTTTCGATGAAAAATAAACGTCCCCTTTTTCGCTCCTTTTTCGCTTTTTTTTCTATGGAATACCGTTTGATTCTTTACATGACTAGAAAAAAGGACGAGAAAAAAGGGGACGCATTTATTTTTGAGCTAAATCCGAGTCACACGACTTGAGTTTTTTAGCCTTTCCAATCCGTTGGCCAGACATTCTTAGAATTCCAGTCCGTTTGTAAGTAGAGTTGTTCCACCTTTTCCCTTGCCCAAGGGGTTCTTCGTAAAAACTTGAGGCTGGAGGAGATGCTGGGGTCATTGGTAAAGCAGTTAATATTGATACGATTCCCCAGTTCTTCCCAGCCGTATTTTTCCTCCAGTCGAGTGACGACCATTTTTAGTGTTACGCCATGCATGGGGTCTTGCTGGGTTGGCTCACTCATTTTATTTGGTGTTACCACTGCCTTGAGCTTCGGGGTTTTCTTCAGCTTTCTTTACGCGAATTTTATTGCCATCGACGTCTTTACCATTCAGGTTTTTCATTGCTGCTTTTGCTTCGCCGTGCTTGGGCATTTCTACAAAGCCAAATCCTTTGGAGCCGCCGGTTTGCGGGTCTATGACAAGTGTGCAGTATTGTACGGTACCTTGAGCTTCGAATAGGGTTTTGAGTGATGCTTCGTTAGTGGTGCGGGCTAAATTGCGTATTAGTAGTTTCATGGAGGTTAGGACCACAGGGTGATTAAGGCGTAGGGACTATACAGTGTCTTATCCAACCATTCACGAATAACAGGTTGTTTCCTTTTTTGTATCTCTATTTTCGGCTGCCCATTCATTGGGCTGTTTTACTTATCGTATCGATCTTCGCCCATTTCGATGTTTTTATATAATCGACCTGTATTTGCAAATGATAATCATTATCATTTATAATAAATGGCAGTTGAGATGATTCTCAATATAGATATTTAGAGAGGAAGGTTATGAAATTACGGTTTCTTTGCGCTGGTCATCGCGAATGGTTAAACGATAGTCCCGGGTGTGCTGTTGATTGTTGGTCTAATGGTTTGGAAACAGGAAAAATATTGTGTGAGGAGGGCCAATGGAAAGAAGCACTTCCCTATGTTGGGTGTGCGTATGAGGCCTCTGAAATCATTCTGTCTACCCAGTATATGGATCGTTACAATGCAATTCGTTTTTTTACTTCCTCGGTCTATCTCCTTGCCAAAGTGTTAGTGAAGTTGAATGACTTTGAAGAGGGGCGGCGAGTTTATCAATCGGCTATTCAGCGTTTAAACAAGGCTTTAAGTATCACCTGTTATGACAAGTTGTATATAAATCACCATTTAGAGCTTCTTAGAAAAAAGCTAGAAGGTTTGGCTGTGTTACCCAGATATGCTCTCCCTGTTTCTGCAGTTGAGTTGAGAAAGATTGAGAGGGTTATGCATTAATGGCTTAAAGCAAGCAAGGAGATATGATATGAAGGCTAGATATAATGAACCTAGTTGCAGAGCGTTTTCCGCTCAGGGTGAGTTTGGACATCAACTATTTAGCAGAGAGAATGTAACTGGCACTGAGCCAGCGATAAAGGCAACATTTGTTGCCATTGAAATGAATGTTGGTACGTTACAGCGATTGATCGCGGAACACAGGTTGGTAGCCGAAGAATTACATTGCTTGAATGGACAGTCGAGGGACGTTGTTCGAAAGGCTCTTCTCGATGCCTTGTTTGTTTAGCGTGTGTCAGTAGTTCAGGCAACCCAATTTGTTTGGACGAAAATTCTAGCAAGTTTATCTGTCAGCTAGCATAAGCTTTTTCTATATGGCCCAATTCTAAATGGCTCAATAGGGTCTCCATAATATGATTTATTTTTTTAAATCGTTCTGGCTCAGCAAGCATCTTTTCAGCATTTTGAACATATAAGCTGCCATCCAATTCATTTTTACAATGAATCGTTAAATCTAGTGCAGATTCTGGTGTGGTCTCCAGATGAAACTGTACACCGATGACACGATCTTCAATGATAAATCCCTGATTCTTACAAGCTTTGCTGGAGGCTAACGGTATTGCCTTATCTGGTATTGAGAAAGTGTCACCGTGCCAGTGGAAGACATCAAATTCAGTGGGTAGGGCAGAGCCTAAATCTGTTGTTTTGGCTAAAGCGGAGAGTTGTATGGGAAACCAGCCAATTTCTCTAAAGGAATTTTTTGTAATGTATGCACCTAATACATCGGCAATAAGTTGTGCACCCAAGCAAATGCCCAGCACGATTTTTTTCTGGTCGAGAGCCTGTTTGATAAAGGTTTTTTCTTTGGCTAACCAAGGGTGGATAGCTTGGTCATCCACACCCATAGGCCCACCCATCACAATCAACCAATCGATATCATCCAGTGAGGGCAGTTGTTCATTGTCGTACAGATGCGTCGCTGTAATGGTGTGGCCGCGGTTTTTTAGCCATGCCTCCATACTGCCTAAACCTTCAACAGGAACATGCTGTAAATAGTGAATGTTCATAGTTGCCTGAGTTTCTCTATGGATAAAGTGTGTCTGAATTTTCTATGATAGAAGGTGAGGTTTGACTCTTGTACGAATGCTCGTAAACTGCCTGCCACAGTACCCATGTCGCCAACCCTTATCCTAAGGTAAACCACTATCAATAGGCAATTTTTTCTCGATTTCCCGTTTGCTTATGAGGCTTTAAATGCCACGGCTTTATTTCGTTCAGATCTGGAGGATTTTCAGGTAGATGAGGTATTGGATTTCCCTTTCTCTGGTGAAGGAGAGCATCTTTGTTTACACATTGAAAAACGAGGAGAAAATACCCGTTGGGTGGCTAAATTGTTGGCAGAGTTTTTTGATGTGGATGAGGTTGCTATTGGTTATTGTGGGCTAAAGGACCGCAGGGCGGTGACGCGGCAGTGGTTTAGCGTACATTTACCCAATACGCCTGGGGTCACATGGCCGGACCCTACCATTATAGAGGTGCCAGAATACAAGGTCTTAACGTCATGCCGTCACAATAAAAAGTTACGGCGGGGGATGCACAAGAAAAATCGTTTTGTGATACGACTGCGAAAAATTCAAGGTGAGAAAGAAGCCTTGGAAACTCGGCTGCAGCAAATTCTTCAACAGGGTGTCCCCAATTATTTTGGCGAGCAACGGTTTGGAATTGACGGGGGAAATTTACCCGAGGCAGATCAGTTGTTGAGAAAGGAATACGGTGCTGATAGAAAAAAAGGGCGTAGAAAGCGTGGCTCTCCTCGCGGAGGTATTTATTTGTCTGCTGCCCGCTCGTATTTGTTTAATCTAGTCTTGGCTGAACGTATCAAACAGAATTGTTGGCAGAGTCTTATGGAAGGTGAGGGTTCTTGTTCAAGCGAATCAAATTTATCAATTGGTCACGTCACCGTAGCTGATACTACGGGGCCTATGTGGGGCAGGGGTCGAAGTTCAGAGCCAGAGGCGGTTCGTGAGCTTGAGGAATCCGTTTTAGCGGACTGGCAAGAATGGACTAATGCCCTTGAGTTTAGTGGTTTACAGCAAGAGCGACGTCCACTGGTGCTTCATCCGGAAGGCTTGAGCTGGGAGTGGTTAACTTCAGAGAGTAACCCTGAAGAAGATAGGGATCTTGAGTTGTCATTTGCCTTGTCTTCTGGCAGTTTTGCTACCTCAGTGCTGCGAGAATTATCCACATTGCACGCTCCAACGCCTGTAGCCACGCCGCTATCCCCATCAAGTGTTGTAATCTAAGTGCTGTGGTATAGTTCTGCCTTTAAAAATAATAGGGGTTTCCTAGGGTGAATACAGTTGAGTTCGGTGGCATTGGTATGACATCCCAGAGGACTCGGGAACGTCTTATCCAGCGACTCAAGGACCAAGGTATCAGCAATCAGCGGGTGCTTGATGTCATCAGAGTAACACCTCGTCATTTGTTCCTCGATGAAGCTCTGGCTCATCGTGCCTATGAAGATACAGCGTTACCCATTGGCTATGGACAGACGTTGTCTCAGCCTTATGTTGTGGCATTGATGACGGAAATTTTGTTATCTCTTGGGCCTCGTAAAAAAGTATTGGAGATCGGCACCGGCTCGGGTTATCAGGCGACGGTATTGGCTCAGCTTGTTGGTCAGGTATACAGTGTAGAGCGTATTAAGCCATTGCAGGACAAAGCGCGGGAGCGGCTGCGTAAGTTAGGCCTGCGTAACGTTAGGTTGTATCACAGCGATGGTGGTTTGGGTTTGCCAGATTATGCGCCTTACGATGCTATTCTCAGTGCTGCAGCCCCTCACGAAGTACCAGAAGAACTTCTTCATCAGTTAGCACCTGATGGTATTTTGATTATTCCAGTGGGGCCGGGCGATGAACAGGAGTTGCGGGTTATTACCCGTGATGGCGACAGCTCAAAATTTGAAGAGCGAGTAGCGAAAACAGTGCGTTTTGTTCCCCTTCTCAGTGGCACTACTCGCTAGCGTCGTTAGTCATTAATATATCTGGCTGTTACGTGTCATTATCTTCTAAAAATTCACCCTCTAATTTTACCCACGTTGAATGTGAAAATGGATAAAGCAAAACATTGGCTATTACTTTTTATTAAGGGCATGGCCATGGGTGCCGCCGATGTTGTGCCGGGCGTTTCTGGTGGCACTATTGCATTTATCAGTGGTATTTATGAAGAGCTGTTAGACTCTATTGGTGCTGTCAATTTGCGTTCTTTAAAATTATTGAAAAGTGATGGTCTAGCTGCATTTTGGCGAGCAATTAACGGTAATTTTTTATTGGTTTTGTTTAGTGGGATTTTACTGAGTATTGTTTCTCTTGCTCACTTGGTTAGTTATTTATTGGCTGAAAAGCCCATCTTAATTTGGTCATTTTTCTTTGGGCTCATTGTCGCTTCCATTATTTATATTTTCCGTCAGCTTCCTCATTTACGTTGGCAGGAGTGGCTGGGTTTGTGGGGTGGCACTATTGTCGCATTAGCTGTTTCCTTTGCACCTCGAATGCAGGGAACAGAAGACCTCTTTAGTTTATTTTGCGCCGGGGCTGTGGCTATTTGTGCCATGATTCTTCCTGGGGTTTCCGGTAGTTTTATTTTATTATTACTGGGTGTTTACCCCATTATCATTGGTGCTATCAGTGAATTTCATTGGCAGATTTTACTGGTATTTGTTTTGGGTTGTGGCTGCGGTCTTTTAGCTTTTTCGCGTGTTTTATCCTGGCTTTTACACCATTATCATTCGATTACCATTGCGGTGTTAACAGGTTTCTTATTAGGCTCATTACTGATTGTGTGGCCATGGAAAGAGTCCCTAGAAGTTATGATCGACGAAAAAGGGCGGGAGATCGTTTTGTCTCATAATTTGCTGATGCCGACAGAATTTGGTGCTGTAACTGGCATTGACCCCAATACATTAGCTGCCGTCGGTTGTATGTTTTTAGGCTTGATTGTAGTGTTGCTACTGGAATTTTTGGGTGGGAAGCGTCAAAAGCTTTAATGGTTGAATATAGTTGATATGAGTGAGATGGGGTGCCTCTGAACAGGCTATGTTAATGCCGGCTGTTAAGTGGACGCTATTGCTTAAAAAAATAACCATAAAAATCGCTCATAATGAAAGGAATTAGAATTTGCCTTGTAAGCCAGATGTAGCGATGTCTTTTCGATGGTGCACATTATTTGCTTGGGCTTTATTTTTGTTTATGTCGGGTTGCCATACACCGTCAGCTCCTATTGATCATCGTCCGCAGCCGCCCAGCGAAAAAATAAATTATCATTTGGTTTCCCAAGGTGAAACCTTATTTTCTATCGCTTGGCGTTATGAAAAAGATGTACAGAAACTTGCTCGCGCCAATGGTATTGCTCAACCGTATACTATTTACGGCGGGCAGCGATTAACACTCGATACTAGTCGAGTTTCACGCACCGCTAGCCGGCCTTCTCCCAATAATAGTAAGCCAATAGCTTCTGCCTCTAGCAATAAGAGCAGGGTGGCTCCAAAGGCATCTGTGTCAGCGCCGAAATCAACACCTTCTTTTAAGAGTTGGCAGTGGCAGTGGCCTGTGCAGGGCAATGTGTCAAAGAGTTTCGGTAGCTCCTCTCTTTTTAAGGGTGTTGATGTGCAGAGCTTTTCTGGAGCACCAGTGGTTGCGGCAGCCCCAGGTGTGGTTGTTTATTCGGGGAATGGCTTGCGTGGGTATGGGCAGCTTATTATTGTAAAACACAGTAATGTCTTTCTAAGTGCTTACGCTCACAATCGAAAAATTTTTGTTAAAGAAGGTCAGTCTGTAAAAGGCGGTCAAAAAATTTCTGAAGTCGGTGGTGACCCCTCTAATAGAAAGCGTCTTTACTTTGAAATTCGAAAGGATGGGAAACCCGTTGATCCGCTACGCTATTTGCCAAAACGTTGATGGATAAATCCCTTTAGTTTCAGTGTTAATACCTTCAGCTTAAATGGTAACTTTATGATATGTAGTTGACGACATGGGTGAATAAACCGGTGAGAGTTGTTTGATATATTCTGGTTTGGTGGTAGATTTCATGTTGTTACCAACATAATAAGTATTATGGAATGACTTAATTCTGTTAGTTTCGGAGATTATCGTTGCTTGCAGGGTATCGAATCTCTCGGGGGCTTTTTTTAAGAGGCGTTCTGCGAGAAGGGAGAGATAGACAAAGGGCGGATGTTTTCTGTGGTGAGAGATATTAATTTCCACAATGATGATGAAAAAATGCAAGTCTCCAAGAGTAAAGCGGAGAAAGTGCTTGATGCTGCTAGTCTTTACCTTAAAGAGATTGGCTATGCGCCGTTGTTAACTGCGGAAGAGGAGGTGTTTTACTCGCGTCTGATCGCTAAGGGTGATGACGCTGCCCGTAAGAAGATGATTGAAAGTAATCTTAGGCTGGTTGTCAAAATTGCTCGTCGTTATGTGAATCGTGGTTTGTCCCTGTTGGATTTGATTGAAGAGGGGAATATTGGATTGATGCGCGCAGTAGAAAAATTTGATCCAGAATTGGGTTACCGTTTTTCTACCTATGCGACATGGTGGATTAGGCAATCTGCCGAACGTGCGTTGATGAATCAAACTCGTACTATTCGATTGCCCATTCATGTGGTTAAAGAATTGAATGTGTACCTAAAGGCTTCTCGCAAGCTAGCCCAGGAGCTTGAACATGATCCAAGCGCAGAAGAAATTGCGGTGTCGATGGACAAAACGGTTTCGGATGTGTCGAGAATGTTGCGACTTAACGAGCGTGTTAGCTCTGTGGATGTCCCGTTAGGTAAAAATGGCGATCGCACATTGGTGGAAACTCTGGCAGATGAGCATCCAAGTGATCCGGAGGAGCTGTTGGAGGATGATGACCTGATCAGTTCTATTGAAGCTTGTTTGTCTGAGTTGACGGACAAACAGCGTGAGGTGATAGCGCGACGTTTTGGGCTTCGCGGCTATGACGTATCTACCCTAGAGGAAGTGGGGAGGGAGATAGGACTCACTAGAGAGAGAGTCCGTCAAATCCAGGTTGAAGCGTTGCGAAGATTACGTGATATTTTGCAAAAACAAGGACTGGATTGTAAGCTGTTGTTTGATGAAAGCTAATCCAGATTTCTTGATTCTAGACTGATTTTTAATTCAATGATTTAGTATTCATAGCAACCAGCTTTGCTTTGGTCTATTTGCCGTCAAGATATCCTAAATGCTTTTGAACTACCTGCAGGGTTGGTTTGAACAGTTTTGGAGAAGCACAGACTATGTTGCCACTTTCCATATATCCATCATTACCTTGAAAATCACTGACTAGGCCCCCTGCTTCTTTAACGAGTAAAACGCCTGCCGCAATATCCCAAGGCTTTAAATTCATTTCCCAAAAGGCATCAAATCTTCCTGCCGCGAGGTAGGCTAAATCGAGTGAGGCTACGCCTAACCTGCGAATTCCAGACGATTCTTTTGCTAGTTCAGTCAGGCAGGCGAGGTAGGGTTCCATATGCTCAATGGACGGGCTGTTGAAAGGGATGCCAGTGGCAACAATGGCCCCAGGAAAACTTAGGCGTCCAGAGACCCGAATTCTGTTACCGTTTAGAAATGCTCCTCGGCCTCGGCTGGCTGTAAATTCTTCACGGCGCATGGGATCGAGTACCACGGCATGTTCCAGCTTGCCTTTATGACGGCACCCTATAGACACGGCAAAATGAGGAATGCCATGAATGAAGTTGGTGGTTCCGTCTAGGGGGTCAACTATCCATTGATAGTCATTGTCATTACCTTCGAGTACGCCAGATTCCTCACCGATGATGGTGTGTTCGGGGAAAGCTTTGCGCAAATGATAGATCACCTCTTTCTCGGCGGCACGATCAATGTCTGTGACATAATCATTGCGTCCTTTTTCGTCAACCCTAATTAAATCAGATCGTTCAGAGGCACGAGCAATTATGTCTCCGGCTTTACGTGCAGCGCGAAGGGCGATATTGACCATCGGTTCCATCGTGAGAGGTTCCAGCTAGAATGAAAGCGCGGCATTGTACCAGAGCATGTGATGGTATGTTAGTTGTGTGGTGGGTAAAGGCCATGATTTCATCAGTTCTTCCTGATAGAATTCGCGCACTTTTAGGTCTTAGTGTTAGACCACTCTTTAAATCTTTGGACTGTACTCTATCTAAGATACGCATTTGACCAGGCGGCTAATACTTTTAGTTGAACCCTTGAGGCAGGCACGTGTTATTAGCTTTAGTCGGTGGGTAATTGGATGATTGTTTCTGGAAGAATGTTTCATGAGTAATTTTGACAGGGTTCGTGTTGTACTTGTAAATACAAGTCATCCAGGGAACATTGGCGGTGCAGCTCGGGCGTTAAAAAATATGGGGCTCTCGCGTCTCTACTTGGTTGCCCCCAAAGATTATCCGGCAGACCGAGCTGTCTGGCGGGCTGCAAGTGCGCTCGACGTCTTGGATAATGCGGTTGTTGTAGAAAATTTGGATGCGGCCATTGCCGATTGCGGCTTGGTGGTGGGTACCAGCGCTCGTGAGCGTCGTATTCCTTGGCCGTTGGTGAATCCTCGTGAATGTGGTACGCGAGTTTGGCAGGAAGCTGCTGAGCATGATGTGGCGATTGTCTTTGGTCGAGAAGATCGAGGGCTAACTAATGAAGAGCTACACAAATGCACCTACCATGTACATATCCCCTCAAATCCTGATTACAGTTCATTAAACTTAGCTGCTGCTGTGCAGGTACTTTGTTATGAAATTCGGATGGCCTCTTTAGCTGATGAGGCTGGCGTATTGCCTTCCTTTGATGATTGGGACCAACCACCGGCAAAAGCGCAAGACTTGGAGATGTATTATCAGCATTTAGAGCAGGCGCTGGTCGATATAGGTTTCCATGATAGAGATAATCCTCGTCAAACCATGACAAGATTGCGTCGTTTGTATGGTCGAATTCGATTGGATGAGATGGAGATATCTATTCTGAGAGGTGTTCTGACAGCCATACAAAATGCAGCCTATAGAATGAAAAAAGTAATAGAATCAAAGAAATAAGTGCATTGTTTTAAGGGTAAGCTATAACCTACTAAGAAGGTATGTTATTTACTTGACTAAAATAGTAGGTTTTTGCATAATCATCACTGATATTATTGTTTCTATTAGGTAGCAATGAGGGGGTAAAAATGCGGCTGACAACACGGGGCCGGTACGCGGTCACTGCGATGCTGGATCTTGCCCTTCACGGAGATAAGGGGCCAATTAGTTTGGCGGACATATCTGATCGTCAAGTGATTTCCCTTTCCTACCTGGAGCAATTGTTTGCCAAATTGCGCCAGCAAGAGCTGGTCAGTAGTGTGAGGGGTCCCGGAGGCGGCTATCGGCTGTCTCGTGGTTGCGGTGATATTAATGTTGCAGAAATTATTGATGCAGTGAATGAATGTATCGATGCAACAAATTGTCATGGCAAAGGGAACTGTCACAAAGGTGATATCTGTTTAACCCATCATTTATGGGATGACCTCAGTCACCAGATACACAACTTTCTTAGCAGTATCACGCTGGATAGTCTTGTCCATCAACATGAGGTTCAGTTAGTGACGCTGCCCTTGGATGAGCGCGCTGATATAAATATTGTCTGTGAATAAAACGAAACGAGAATTATTGGGAGCTATTGAATGAAACTGCCTATTTATTTTGACTACTCTGCCACGACGCCAGTTGACCCTGGCGTGGCTGAGAAAATGGCAGATTGTTTGACCAAAGAGGGAAACTTCGGTAACCCTGCTTCACGATCTCATGCCTTTGGCTGGCAGGCTGAAGCGGCCGTTGAAAAGGCGCGTGGTCAAGTAGCTGACTTATTAAATGCAGATCCTAGAGAGATTGTTTGGGCTTCGGGTGCGACTGAGGCAAACAACTTAGCAATTAAAGGTTGCGCACACTTTAATCAGAAGAAAGGTAAGCACATTATCACCTCAAAAATTGAGCACAAAGCGGTGCTTGATGCTTGTCGCCAGCTTGAGCGCGAAGGATTTGAGGTGACGTATTTAGACCCTGATGCAGAAGGTATTATTCAACCTGAAGTGGTAGAGGGTGCCATTAGAGATGACACCACGGTGGTTTCTCTGATGCATGTAAATAATGAAATTGGCACGATCAATGATATAGCCGCCATTGGTGAAATTTGTCGTGAGCATAAGGTCTTCTTTCATGTTGATGCTGCGCAGAGTGCAGGAAAAATTCCTATTGATATGGAGGCCATGAAAGTTGACTTAATGTCACTTTCTGCGCACAAAATTTATGGCCCCAAGGGTATTGGTGCTCTCTACGTGCGTCGCAAGCCTCGTGTTCGAATTGAAGCCCAAATGCATGGTGGCGGCCATGAGCGCGGAATGCGTTCAGGAACGCTAGCCACTCATCAGATTGTTGGGATGGGGGAAGCCTTTTCTATAGCTAAAGAGAAAATGGCTGAAGAGAATCAGCGTGTTCTCGCTTTGAGAAACCGATTGTTGGCTGGTGTCTCTGATATGGAAGCGGTACAGGTGAATGGTTCGCTGACGCAGCGTGTCGCTGGCAACCTCAATATCAGTTTTGCCTATGTGGAAGGTGAATCTCTCATCATGGCGCTTAAGGATTTAGCTGTTTCATCAGGTTCAGCCTGTACCTCAGCAAGCCTTGAGCCATCCTATGTGCTACGGGCGCTGGGTCTGGACGATGAGCAGGCACATAGTTCCATTCGTTTTTCTATCGGCCGTTTTACGACGGAAGAGGAGATTGACTACGCCATTGATAAAATTCGTGATGCGGTGACAAAATTAAGAGAGCTGTCTCCTTTGTGGGACATGTACAAAGATGGTGTTGATTTAAGTCAGGTTGAATGGGCTGCACACTAAAATTGAGGATTTGAATTATGGCTTACAGCGAAAAAGTACTCGATCACTATGATAATCCCCGGAACGTTGGCAAGCTGGATGATAAATCCAGTAACGTCGGTACTGGTATGGTAGGTGCTCCAGCCTGTGGTGATGTGATGAGACTACAAATACAAGTGAACGATAATGGCATTATTGAAGATGCCAAGTTCAAAACCTACGGATGTGGTTCTGCCATAGCCTCTAGTTCCTTGCTGACTGAGTGGGTTAAGGGTAAGACGTTGGCTCAGGCGGCTGAGATTAAAAATACGGAAATTGCCGAAGAGCTTGCCTTGCCACCTGTTAAAATTCACTGTTCGGTGTTGGCGGAAGACGCCATTAAAGCCGCAGTGAAAGATGTGCGACACAAACGCGGTGAAGAATAGTGAATAAATATAGAACAAATAGAGAGGGCGCAGAATAATGGCAATTACTATGACAAGTGCTGCTGAAGAGCATGTCGTTAAGCATTTGGCACATAGGGGGCATGGCCTTGGAATTCGTCTTGGTGTTAAGACCACGGGCTGTTCCGGTTTGTCCTACGTACTGGAGTTTGTGGACGAACATGAGCCAGAAGATAAGCTGTTTGTTAGTGGTGATGCCAAACTCTTTATCGATCCAAAAAGCCTCTCTTTTCTTGATGGTACAGAATTAGATTTCGTCAAAGAAGGGCTCAATGAGGGCTTTCAATTCAATAACCCTAATGTTAAGGATGAGTGTGGTTGTGGTGAAAGCTTCCATGTATAAACTTAACGTCTAAGTCATTCCATCTTTAATCAGGCTTTATAACCGTGGATTTCACCAGTAACTATTTTGAAATATTTGGTTTGCCTGTCAGCTATCAGATTGATTTGGCACTGTTGGCAAATCGCTATCACGATATGCAAAAGGAATTTCACCCTGATCGTTATGCCGGTAAACCCGCTCAAGAGCAGCGTCTAGCCGTACAATATGCCTCAGTTATTAATCAGGCATACTCAGACCTAAAATCTCCATTGTGCCGAGCACAATACCTTTTGTCCTTGAAGGGCCTGGATATTTCAGGCGAGACACATATTACTCACGACCCATTATTTTTAATGCGTCAGATTGAATTGAGGGAAGCCTTGTCTGATTTACGAGAGGCAGAAGAGCCTTTTGTTGAGCTTGAAGCAGTAGCTCAAGACGCCTCATCGCAATATGTGGAATTACAAGAGACATTCGACAGGCAATATCACCAAGCTGATTTTGACAATGCGATTGAAACCGTGGCCAAGATGCAATTTTTTAGTAAATTGTTGAAGGAGGCGGAACAGCTTGAGCAAGAACTCGACAATTAATTACTAGATGATTTAACCAAGTGGTAAAATATGGTGGTCCTGTTACAGATATCTGAACCCGGGCAATCCCCGGAACCTCACCAACGCCGACGTGCGGTTGGCATTGACCTCGGTACAACAAATTCACTGGTCGCTACGGTTAGAAGTGGCACCCCTGAGACGCTGGTGGATAGCGAACAGCGACACTTGCTGCCTTCTGTTGTGCATTATAGTGCTTCGAAAGAAGTTACCGTTGGTCATGCAGCGTATGCTCAGTCAGCCGAAGATCCACTGAATACCCTGAGCTCTGTAAAACGTTTTATGGGTCGTGGTCTTGGTGATATCAAAACCCTAGGGAGCCAATTGCCCTATGAGTTAATCGTCGATAACAGTGCAGGTGCTGGCGGCATGCCAAATTTTAGAACAGTGGCTGGTGATATCAGCCCGGTATCGGCATCGGCCGAAATCCTCAGAGTACTTGTTGATCGGGCAGAATCAGCACTAGATGGTGCTTTAGATGGCGCAGTGATTACCGTGCCAGCTTACTTTGATGAAGCGCAGCGGCAAGCAACGAAAGATGCTGCAACACTTGCGGGCGTCAAAGTACTTCGTCTTCTTAATGAGCCTACTGCTGCTGCTGTAGCCTATGGTTTGGATCAGGGCGGTGAGGGTGTTATAGCTGTCTATGATTTGGGTGGTGGTACCTTTGATATTTCTATATTGCGATTATCTTTTGGCGTTTTTGAAGTTCTTTCTACCGGAGGTGATTCGGCGCTGGGTGGTGATGACTTTGATAGGATGTTGGCTCAGTGGTTAGGCGAGCAAGCGGGTCTTGAAAACGACTTAAATCCATCCCAGCAGCGCCAGCTATTAATGGCTGCCCGTAAGGCCAAGGAAGCACTCTCTGAACAGCCACAAGTTGAGGTCAGTGTTGCAGGGTGGACCGGTGTATTGGAGCGGCAACTGTTTAATGACTTGATAGATCCTTTAGTTGATAAAACCCTACGTTCTTGTAGGCGGGCTTTGCGTGATGCGGGTTTAAAGGCGGAAGACGTTGCCAGTGTGGTGATGGTGGGCGGCTCTACCAGAACCCTTCGCGTGCGGGAGAAGGTTGCTGAGGCTTTTGGTCGACAACCCTTGGTGAACATTGATCCAGATCGTGTGGTGGTCATCGGTGCTGCGATACAGGCGGATGTGCTTGTGGGTAACAAGCCTGGTGATGAGATGTTGCTTCTAGATGTGATTCCGCTTTCTCTGGGTATTGAGACAATGGGTGGTTTAGTTGAAAAAATCATTCATCGTAATACCACTATTCCTGTTGCTAAAGCCCAAGATTTTACGACATTTAAAGATGGACAAACGGCGATGTCAGTTCATGTCTTGCAAGGTGAGAGAGAGCTTGTTTCTGATTGCCGTTCTCTGGCACGTTTTGAGCTTCGTGGTATACCGCCTATGGTGGCCGGTGCAGCCAAGATACGTGTGAGCTTTCAAGTAGATGCGGATGGCTTGTTGAATGTGTCAGCTAAAGAATTAATCAGTGGTGTAGAAGCCCATATTGAGGTCAAGCCTTCTTACGGCTTGAATGATGAGGAGGTCACTAGGATGTTAAAAGAATCCTATACCTACGCCAAAGAAGATATGCAGGTAAGAGCGCTTCGTGAGCGGCAAGTCGATGCAGATAGAATGTATGAAGATTTGCTCGCAGCATTGCAAGAGGATGGTCGCCGGCTGCTCAACGATGATGAATATCATTGCCTGGAAATGGCTTTGAAGGATTTGAATGACATTCGCCAGAGTCAGAACCACCGAGAAATTGCACGTCATATTGAAATGGTGTCAAAGACCAGTGAAGAGTTTGCCGCGAGAAGAATGAATGCCAGTATTCAAAAAGCGTTGGCAGGCCATAGTCTTGATGATATAGAGAGGGACGTGTGACATGCCTAAAATAATTTTTCTGCCCGACGATAATTTGTGTCCTGAGGGCGCAGTGATAGAGGCTGAACCCGGACAAAGTATTTGTGAGCTTGCGCTTAATAATGATATTGATATTGAGCATGCCTGTGAGATGTCCTGTGCTTGTACCACTTGTCATGTCTATATTCGTGAAGGGTTTGATACACTTGAAGAGGCTGATGAGCTGGAAGAGGATTTTCTGGATAAGGCTTGGGGGGTAGAGCCTGACTCAAGACTGAGTTGTCAGACAATTATTCGAGACAACGATTTAGTTGTAGAAATACCAAAATACACCATTAATATGGTGTCTGAAAAACACTAGGAGTCTGATGTGTCACTTAGATGGACAGATGTTCTGGATATTGCCATTGAGTTATCGGAGATTCATGCCGAGGTGGATCCCCATTATGTCAATTTTGTAGACCTCCGTAATTGGGTGATGGCGTTGCCAGATTTTGATGATGATCCAGGACGTTGTGGTGAAAAAATTCTTGAGGCAATCCAGATGGCATGGATTGAAGAACTCGATTAGAATGTGTGCAGAATGACAACAATGGATTAAGGGGTTTTAATGAGCTCTAAAGAAGAGCTTTATAAAGTACTGGTTGAATCAGTCCCCTACGGCACTCTTTTCTTTGCTTATGGTGTCTGTGTCGATGCCAACAACAACGCTCTTAACCTCCTTGGCTGTCGGCTTGACCAGATGGTTGGAGCTTCACTGGATAATATTACCGGTGAAGAATCCTCCGCTTTGGTTGATCTTAAATTGCAGCTTAAAAAAGCGCTCAAACAACAAAGCAAAGAAGTTTTTTGGCAATGCCCCCAGGAAAACGGTATTTGTGATGTCACCGTCAATATTGTCTATGTGACAGAGGACGGTAAAGAATTAGTGGTGATGTTGAATCACCAGCAAGCCCAGACCAATCCTGTTGCCGGTCAGGAATTTAGAGATTCTGCACAAACAAACCTACCACCAACTCATTTAACATCAACAAATCCTTCAAGTGTTTCTGACTTAGATTGTAAATCTACTCCTTCCATCCCTCCGGAGTCAGTGCCTTCTTTTCTTGAAACGCCTTTTTTTGAAATGCCTGTGTCAGATGCAGACGCCTACGAGTCTCAGGTTGCAGAGAGTGCGCCTATTCTGGCAACCGAACCTGAATTAAAGTTGAAGGATTTTCAGCCCTTTATTAACCCTGTGCTTGGTACTGAGTTGGTGAATGCAGTACAACAACATATGTCTTCAGCTGGTACTGATGATGCGAGAGAATCCGTTCTTAGTAAGTCGGCCTCTGATGCCGATAGTATTAAGCCATGGGAAAAAGCCACGCGGGATCATTTTTATGATGGCTTAACCAATCTGCCCAATCGGCAAATGTTGTCTCAAACTATCGCTAACTTTTTAAGTGAACATCAGAATCAGCAGGTTTGTGGTGCTGTGATGATGTTAGATCTGGACCACTTTAAAGATATTAACGATTCCTGGGGTCATAGTGTTGGTGATCAGGTTATTAAGAAAATCGGTCGTGCAGTGGCAAGCCTGGTGACAGGTGAGAATATGCTGTCCAGGATGAGTGGTGATGAATTTGTACTGTTTATCCCTCAATTATCAGACAGTATTTCTCAGGCTGCTTGGGATGCCCAGGCTATCGCTGAAAAAGTAGGCGAAATTGTTGCTACTCCAATATTCTTGGATGGGCACGAAATTATTTTGACGGCGAGCATAGGAATCGCTCTGGTCACAGATTCTTCTGTGACGGCTGATCGTGTCCTCCAATATGCTGATACTGCGATGTATGAGGCAAAGCGCAAGGGGCGTAATAGTATTGCCTTTTTTGATCCTTGTATTACGGAGAAAGCCCAGCGACAAATCGATATGAACACTCGGTTAAGAAAAGCCATGGATAACCATGAGTTCGTTCTTTATGTCCAGCCGCAAATTTGTGTTCGGTCGGGAGAAATGTTGGGTGGCGAAGTGTTACTTCGCTGGATGAGCTCAGATAAGGTTACTAATATGCCTTCGGAGTTTATACCGGTATTGGAATCTTCGGGTTTGATTGTGGATGTGGGGCGGTGGGTGATTCGTACTGCTTGTGAATATGTACGCAATTTTATCGATCAAGGTATCTGGCAAGACCATATGCGGCTAAGTATTAATGTTAGTCCCCGCCAATTCCGCGATCCACAGCTGCTGGAAATCGTTCAGCACAGTATGAGTAGTTATGATGTTAATCCTAAGTTCCTCAATTTCGAGGTCACAGAAAACTTGGTGATCGATGATGTTGATGAAGCGATTAAAAAAATGGAAGCCATTAAGTCACTAGGGGCCATGTTCTCTATTGATGATTTTGGTATCGGTTACTCATCGATGATCTATTTAAAACGGCTGCCCTTTGATCAGTTGAAAATTGACCGTGAGTTTATTCGTAATATCCACCGTGACCCAGAGAGCAGGGGGGTTGTGGAAGCTATAATGGCTGTTTCTAAGCAGTATGGGCTGCAAGTGACAGCTGAGGGCGTAGAGAATCGTGAAGCATTGGCAATACTGCAAGAGCTGGGTTGTCACTCCTATCAGGGGGCACATTTCAGCATGCCAGTACCCTGTGATCATTTTACTAAATTGTTAGCGGCTTAAGCGGTAACTTAAATCCGTGTCATTGTGCTTGTTGTTTCCTTGTAGCCCTTGGTATTCGAGAGTAAAATCCCCCTTCATTTTTAAGGTGATAGGGCCGTTAGTCGGTGCTTGTTCACTAAATTGTAATAACCTCATCCCGGAGACACTAATTAATGGCTATTGAGCGCACTCTTTCTATTATCAAGCCTGATGCAGTTGCCAAGAATGTGATTGGCAAAATTTACGACCGTTTTGAAGAAGCTGGCTTGAAAATTGTTGCTTCCAAAATGCAACAACTCTCTGAAGAGAAGGCTGGTGGATTTTACGCAGAGCATAAAGAACGTCCTTTCTACGGCGACTTGGTTGGCTTTATGACTTCAGGTCCTGTTGTTATCCAAGTACTAGAAGGTGAGAGTGCTATCGTGAAGAATCGTGATCTTATGGGTGCAACCAACCCTAAAGAAGCTGATGCAGGCACTATTCGTGCTGATTTCGCAGAGTCTATTGATGCTAATGCCGTTCATGGTTCTGATTCAGCGGCGTCAGCAGAGCGTGAAATTGCCTACTTCTTTAATGATGATGAAATTTGTGCGCGCTAATTATTTTATCGATGATAGTCCAATGAGTCGGGATTCTTTATGACTGAGTCATTGTCTGACATGGGCGCTAAAGTAGAGCCTCAGGAGAGTAAAATTAATCTCCTGGGGCTTTCTGCTGAAAAGCTCACAGATTTTTTTGCCAGTATTGGTGAAAAACCATTTCGTGCAACCCAAGTTTTGAAGTGGATCCATCAGATTGGTGTGGATGACTTCGACCAAATGACCAATTTAGCCAAAGGTCTACGGGAGAAGCTAAAAGCTGTTGCGGAAATCAAAGCTCCGGAGGTAGTTAGTCAGCATGACTCTACGGATGGCACCAGTAAATGGATTATTCGGGTCAGCGGTGGAAGTTGTATTGAAACTGTATTTATACCTGAGAAAGATCGGGGGACACTCTGTATTTCATCCCAAATTGGTTGCTCATTGGATTGCAGTTTTTGTGCAACGGGAAAACAGGGATTTAACCGAGATCTAACATCGGCTGAAATTATTGGTCAATTATGGATTGCCGCAAAAGCATTTAATTCTTTAGGTCCCAAAGCAAACAGGGTGGTGAGTAATGTTGTGATGATGGGCATGGGCGAACCCCTGATGAACTTTGATAATGTTGTCGATGCTATGGGCTTGATGCTTCATGACAATGCCTACGGCTTGTCAAAGCGACGGGTAACGCTCAGCACCTCTGGTGTCGTGCCTATGCTGGATAAGTTGGCGGATGTCAGTGATGTGTCTCTAGCTATATCATTACATGCCCCTAATGATACGTTGCGCAATGAGTTAGTGCCTATCAATAAAAAATATCCTATCGCGATGCTGTTGGCTTCGGCTCAACGTTATTTAGATAAAATGCCGGATGTTCGTCGTAAAATTACCATTGAATATACATTAATGGATCGGATAAATGATAGGGATGAACACGCGCATGAGCTAGCCCATTTGCTCCGTAATCTGCCTTGTAAAATTAACCTGATACCCTTTAACCCCTTTGATCAATCGGATTATAAAAGAGTGACAAATACCGCTCTCAATCGATTCAGGGATATACTGCATCGTGCTGGACATACAGTCACAATAAGAAGTACACGAGGTGATGATATCGCTGCAGCATGTGGTCAATTGGCTGGTAATGTGAATGATAGAACCCGACGGAGTGAACGGTATCAACGTCAAAACGAGGAACAGCCTGTCAGGTTTGTGAATGGATGATTAGGATGAAAAAGCACAAAGGAACAAGCCTAAACAATCCAATATTATTCTGGATTATAAGCTGCATTTTTTCGACACTTTTAATGACAGGCTGTGTGACGACCAACACTGGGGCATCACAAAAGCCTGAAGTCGATACTGAAAAAGTTATGGAAAACCGGCTTCAGTTAGCCTTGGGTTATATGGGTAAAGGTGATCATGAACGTGCCAGAGAACATCTGAAAAAAGCTGCTGAGGTGAATAACCGTTCACCCGAGTTGCATGATGTGTGGGCATTGTTATATCAGCGAGAAATGGAGCTTGAGGCTGCTGAATCACATTATAAAAAAGCACTTAGCTACGACCCAACATTTACTCGGGGTCGAAATAATTATGGTCTTTTTCTGATGCGAATGAATCGAATTGAAGAAGCGCATCAGCAATTCGTTAAGGGCTCAGAAGATTTGGGGTACCCCAAGCGGGCAGAGCTGCTCTATAAGGTGGGGCTGACAGCATTAAAACTTGACCGAGTACAAGAAGCAGAAGATGCGTTTACTAAGTCTGCAATTTTAAGCCCGCAGATGGCTATGGCTTATCTAGAGCTGGCTGAGATTGCTTATAAACGTGGTGATAATTCCAGGTCCAAGCAATTATTGGATAAATACAATACGACCAAATCAAATGCTAGTCCCAGAGGGTTGTGGTTAGGGATAAGGTTAGAAAATAGTTTTGGTAACCAAGATGCTGAAGCAAGCCAAGGTATGGCCTTGAAGAACTTGTATCCCAATTCTCAGGAAAATTTGGAGTATCAAAGCTGGCTAAAAAATGAGCGTAAAAACCCTTAAGAAGGAACCTCAGTCGGAACAAGTAAACCGAGTAAATCCCGGTGAAGTACTTTGCCGTGCCCGAAAGGAGCAGGGGCTTACGGTAGAAGAGGTCATGTTACATCTAGGAATAACTAAGCGTGTTTTAAATGCTCTAGAACATGATGAGTATGAATATTTACCCTCTCCAATCTATGTCAAAGGGTATATCAAGCGCTATTGTTCCATACTGAGTCTTCCCCACGAAGAGGTCTTAACGGGTTTTGATGCTCGGATGGGAGCGCTGGGTCTGGGGTTAAGTGAGCCTTCTGTCAGACTTGATAGTCCCCCCCGTAAAAAAATTCAAACGTGGATGGTGGTTGTTCCTGTAGTTTTGATCATTTTAGTTGTCTTTTTACTTTGGACTTTTTTTTCTGGGCCTAGTGAGGCATTGACGGCTGTGGATTTGACAGATGCCGTATCCCAAGAAATATCCTCTGAGGAAACGGCTCCTGAGCTGAACCAGACCCCAGAACTTAATGCGGTGGACGTCGAAGCATTGGTAGATGTTGGTTCTGAGGAATTACCTCTTTACCGTCCTGTTATTTCTGGGCCACAAATATTACAAATTAATGTCGTGCAGCAAAGCTGGATTGAAATATTGGATGCTCAGGGTGATATCCTTCTCGCGGATTTGAAACCGTCGGGTTATCAGGGTGAAGTGAGTGGTATGGCTCCATTTGATGTGATCTTGGGTAATGCGCCAGGTGTGGTTCTCAGCTTCAATGGTGAGCAGGTGAAAGTGCCTTATATAGGTAATGATAAGACGGCCAAATTTAAAATTGGCGATACAGAAGAAGGGTAAGTAAGGCATGCATTCAGAGTCACCCATTCTACGGAGAAAATCACGCCAAATCATGGTCGGGAATGTACCTGTGGGTGGTGATGCGCCAATTTCAATACAGAGCATGACTAACACTGAAACCACGGACGTAGTTGCGACAGTTGAGCAAATCAATCAACTTGTCAGAGCTGGCGCTGATATTGTGCGGGTTTCCGTTCCCTCTATGGATGCAGCGGAGGCATTTGGTGCGATACGTCAGCGGGTTGATGTGCCCTTGGTAGCAGATATACATTTTGATTATCGGATAGCACTTCGTGTTGCTGATTTAGGTGTGGATTGTCTTAGAATTAATCCTGGGAATATTGGTAGAGAGAAACGTATACAAGCCGTTGTTGATAAGGCTCGCGATCTCAATATACCTATTCGTATTGGTGTGAATGCAGGTTCTCTGGAAAAAGATCTGCAAAAGAAATACGGTGAGCCAACACCTGAAGCACTAGTGGAATCGGCTATGCGCCACGTGGAAATTTTGGATAGCATGAATTTCCATAATTTTAAGCTTAGCCTTAAAGCTTCTAACATTTTTATGGCGGTAGCGGCTTATCGTAAAATAGCGACGATGATCGACAATCCCTTGCATTTAGGTATCACTGAAGCGGGAGGTTTGCGCGGTGGTACCGTTAAGTCATCTATTGGCTTGGGTTTATTGCTGATGGATGGGATTGGGGACACGCTGCGAGTATCACTAGCTGCAGACCCCGTAGAAGAAGTTAAAGTTGGCTGGGACATGCTTAAAAGTCTTAGACTTCGGAGTAAGGGCATAAATTTTATCGCTTGCCCCAGCTGTTCACGGCAGAATTTCGATGTAATTAAAACCATGAATGCTTTGGAAACCCGACTTGAAGATATAACCGTTCCAATGGACGTGGCAGTTATTGGCTGTATTGTGAATGGCCCGGGAGAAGCAAAAGAAGTAGACATTGGTTTAACGGGCGGTACACCGAATAATTTGATTTATATCGATGGGCAACCGAGTCAAAAGCTTTCTCAGGACAATTTAGTCGATGAACTTGAAGCGTTAATTCGTACCAAGGCCTCTCAAAAAGCTGAACAACAAGAAAATCTGATAGCGAAATCTTAATGAAAAAAATTCAATCCATTCGGGGCATGAATGATTTACTCCCCGAAGACTCACCCTGTTGGCAGTATCTGGAATCTACGGTAGCTCAATTGTTGTCATGCTATGGCTATGGGGAAATACGGTTTCCAATTTTAGAACCTACAGAGTTGTTTAAGCGTACCATCGGAGAAGTTACCGATATTGTTGAAAAAGAAATGTATACCTTTGATGATCGCAATGGTGACAGTGTTACCTTGCGCCCTGAAGGGACAGCTGGTTGTGTCCGAGCCTGCGAACAACATGGTTTGACCTTTAATCAGGTACAGCGTTTGTGGTATCAAGGCCCAATGTTTCGGTATGAGCGACCACAAAAAGGTCGGCTTCGTCAGTTCCACCAAATTGGCGTGGAAGTATTTGGCCTAGATGGCCCAGATATTGATGCTGAACTGATCGCCATGACCTGGCGGTTGTGGCAGCAGCTGGGATTAACCGAGGTGGTTACACTTCAACTCAATACGTTGGGGATCAGTGAGTCTAGAGGGTGCTATCGCGATGCTCTAGTTGCTTATTTGGAGAAGTGTGAAGATCAGTTAGACGAAGATAGTCAGCGCCGTTTGCATACTAACCCCATGCGAATTCTCGATAGTAAAAACCCTGAAACTCAGTTATTACTTGATAGTGCTCCCAGCTTACATGATTTTTTGGATGATTTATCCTGTCAGCATTTTAAGCAACTTTGCTTAATGCTTGATAACTTAGGTATACCTTATGAGGTGAATCCACGGTTGGTTCGAGGGCTTGATTACTATGGCAAGACTGTCTTTGAATGGGTGACTAGCTCGTTAGGCGCACAGGGAACGGTATGCGCGGGCGGCCGGTATGATGGCTTGGTCGAGCAGTTAGGGGGGAAAAGTACCCCCGCTGTTGGTTTTGCTATGGGTGTTGAACGGTTAGTTTTGTTACTTGACGCAGCTGGTGTGGTACCGGATAGTATCGCCCGGCGTGTAGATGCCTATCTTGTTGCCGCCGGTGATGTGGCGTCAGAGGCGCTTGAGTTGGGTGAAGCTTTACGTACTAGCTGCCCAGGTTTGAGGTTGCAGAACCACTGTGGTGGTGGAAGCCTGAAGAGTCAGATGAAAAAAGCGGATAAGAGCGGAGCTTTTTTGGCTCTTATCTTGGGTGAAAATGAGGTGGCTGCGGGGGAAGTGGCCATTAAGTTTCTGCGTGAGGATAAACCACAGCAGACAATACCCTCTGCCAATTTGGCAGCTTTGTTGAATAGCGAACTTTTAATTAATAACGGGGAATGACTGTGGCAGAACATCTCAGTGATGAGGAACAATTAGAGAATTTAAAGCGGTGGTGGAAAGATAATGGCCTCTTTACCATTTTCGCTATAGTGCTTTCGGTTGGTGGTTATTTTGGCTGGGATTACTGGAGCGAACAGCGTCAGCAAAAGGTTGAAATGGCATCAGTGTTATATCAACAAATGATGGAAGTTGCGATTGTTGAGCCTGGACAAAAGACCAATGATACTCAGCACAAGCTGGTTAATGAGCTGGCCTCTCAGCTTAAAACAGAGTTCGGTAATAGCCAATATGCACGTTATGGTGCTCTGCTCGTGGCCAAGTTGTCCGTAGAGAGGAATGATCTTAATGCGGCAGCAGAACAGCTCGAGTGGGCGCTTGAAGATGCTGATGAAGGACTAGGCCTAATTATTAAATTGCGCTTGGCAAAGGTGGAGGCGTCACGCGGTAATGTAGATCTTGCGCTGTCTATGCTCAATGGCGTAGAGGCAAAGACCCTGTCTTCTGCCTACGCAGAAGCTCGGGGTGATTTTTATATGATGAAAGGGGATAGAAGTGCTGCCTATGACTCATATAAACAGGCTACCGAACTCGCCTCTGAACAAGATAGTCGACTGGCTCCAATACTTCAGCTCAAATTAAATCAGGTGGCTCCTCCAACCGACATTGACGAAGTTACAGATGCTGCTGGAGAAGATGCCTGATGAAAAGAGTGTTACTCATCTCGATGTTCATGCTGTTGTCGGGCTGTGGTTTGTGGTCTGCCTTGGAAGATGCTGTTCCTGACTACAACCCTGACGGGTTAGAAGAAGAGGAACTAAAAAAGGAAAAGTCTGAGCCCGCTAAACTGACTAGTTTTGATCAAGAGGTTCATCCGGTAAAGCTCTGGTCTACTCGTGCTGTCGGCGATTATGAGTCTGTGGGCACGGGCCTACAGCCCGTATTGGGACATGGCAAAATTTATGTTGCTGATAGTGAAGGTTCTATTGTCGCCATCGATGCTGGTTCTGGTAAAAAAGTTTGGAAAGTAGCATTAGATACTCCTCTAGGTGGGGGCGTTGGTATTGGTGGAGAGCTGGTGTTCGTCGGTAGTTCAAATGGCGATGTTATAGCGCTTGAGGCTGAAACCGGTACTGAACGTTGGCGTACACAGTTATCTAGTGAAATCTTGGCTGCACCGTCAGGTAATGGCGATATTGTTGTTGCTCAGGTTCAGGATGGACGTATTGTTGGTTTAGATGCTCAAAGTGGGATGGAGCGCTGGCAGTTTGAAATTGAGGTTCCGGTCTTATCTCTTCGAGGTACTAGTGCCCCTCTGGTAGAGGGAAATACGGTCATCGCAGGTTTTGCTAATGGTAAAGTTTATGCTTTTGCTGCTGCAACGGGCGATATGATGTGGGAAAACCGTATTACGGTACCCCAAGGTCGCTCTGAGTTGGAGCGAATGGTAGATATTGATGGCCAACCACTACTGGTTGGCGATATTGTCTACGCTGCTGGTTATCAAGGCCGAATCGGTGCTGTTAGCAGGACTGGGCGCGGTATTTGGTATCAGGATGTGAGTAGTGTTCATGGACCTGCTCATGGATTACAGCAGATCTATGTGGCTGAGGTTGATGGTCAAGTTAAAGCAATGCGCGCGACCAGTGGCCGTGTCTTGTGGACTAATAATCAGTTATCCCACAGAACGTTAAATCGACCTTCAGTTGCGGGTGGCTACTTGCTGGTAGCGGATATACAGGGATATTTACATATACTTTCACAAACGGATGGTCATTTTGTTGGGCGAACAAGAGTGGATAGTAGTGGTGTGAGCGCCCCGATGGTTACTGATGGGGATATTATTTACATCCTAGACAATGATGGTGGTGTCAGCGCATATAAATTCGAATAATCCACTGCCATTTTTCGTGTAGAATGCCGCCTCTATCTTTAGTTGGCGGCATTTTTGTTTCTGGTGCTGGCTTCTTCAGCATTATGGGATGTGATAATTCTTGATTAAACGTATTGAGCTAAATAAATGATTCCTGTATTTGCCCTAGTGGGCCGCCCTAATGTAGGTAAATCAACACTTTTTAATCGGTTAACTAAGTCCCGAGATGCTTTGGTGGCTAATTATCCTGGCTTAACCCGAGACCGAAAGTATGGTGAAGGTGAGATGCTGGGGCGACGGTTTATGCTGATTGATACTGGCGGGATCACTGGAGAGGAAGAAGGCATTGATTCGGCAATGGCAGAGCAGTCTATGCTTGCTATTGATGAGTCTGACGCGGTTCTTTTTATCGTTGATAGTAGGGATGGCCTTACCCCAATAGACCGCCAATTGGCTAAATATCTGAGGGAAAAGCAGCGTAAGGTCTACTTGGTAGCCAATAAAATAGACGGCGTTGATCCAGATGTTGCTACTGCAGAGTTTTTTGAGTTGGGTTTGGAAAATGTCTACCCAACAACGGCGACTCACGGCCGAGGTGTTAAATCCTTAATGGAAGCTGTACTGGAACCTTTTCCAGAGTTAGAGCTGGAAAATTTTAAGGATAAAAATCGCGGCATTAAGATTGCCGTGGTGGGGCGACCCAATGTAGGCAAATCTACCTTGGTAAATAGGATGCTGGGTGAAGAGCGGGTCGTGGTGTTTGATTTGCCAGGTACTACTAGGGACAGCATCTATATTGATTATGAGCGTGAGGGTAAAAAGTACACATTAATTGATACAGCGGGAATCAGACGGCGTAAAAATATCTCACTTACCGTAGAAAAGTTTTCTATCGTTAAAACGCTACAGTCTGTGGATGATGCTAATGTCGTTGTATTACTGATTGATGCCCAGGAAGGTCTGGTTGATCAGGATATGCATCTAATGGGTACGGCCATTGATTCCGGTCGGGCACTGGTTGTTGCCATCAATAAGTGGGATGGTCTGGAAGCGGATAACAAGGAATGGATAAAATCTGAATTGAAACGGCGTCTAAGATTTGTGGATTTTGCAGATGTGCACTTTATTTCAGCTCTTCATGGTACAGGCGTGGGCCATTTGTATGAGTCCATAGAAAATGCCTATTCTTCAGCTACAGACAAGTTAAACACTAACCGTTTAACCCTAATTCTTCAGGATGCGGTAATAACACACCAACCACCATTGGTTAGAGGTCGTCGTATCAAATTACGTTATGCCCACGCAGGAGGTAAAAATCCGCCAGTTATTGTTATTCATGGTAATCAGGTCGATGCGATTCCAAGTCATTATACCCGCTACTTGGAAAAAACCTTTCGTAAGGTATTGGAGCTTCATGGCACACCGATAAAAATTGAATATCGGTCTGGTGATAACCCTTATGAGGGTAAAAAGAACAAACTGACGTTACGCCAAATATCGAAAAAACGACGATTGATGAAACACGTTAAAAAGAAAAAATAATATCTATTTGATTAAACCAATAACAGATTGCAGCTTACTTTTAGCCCCTATGTCCGTGATCTCATCAATATTTAAGCTGCTGCTTTTTCTTGTTTTTGTATTAATAATCGATAACTACAGGCAAAGTCGGCTACGGTTCCCTTTCCTTTGGGGTGAAAGTGGCGGTGCCAAAATTTGCCCAATTCTATAGGATTGTTTGCATTCGGTAGTTCTTGATTTGCTCGGCGATAGATCATCCATGCTATAGCGGTGGCATAGGTTAGATTGGTGATTAACTCTCCGTGAGGTGCCCTTAAAAAACTGCGTTGCCCTGCCATTCCTCTCACTTCACTGGCTAGAGATGGGTCATTGATTAGATATTTGTCCCACACTGCTCGATGCATTGCCGGAGTAATATGGTACAAACCTACACGTCTCCCTTTGTTCCAGCCACCCAGCCCAGATTCTTGCGCGGCCGTACCCAATAACAAATTTTCGGCGGCAGGGGACCAATCATTAAGATAGTTAAGAGTGTCCCGAATAACCAAATGACGTAGGTCATCAGCAGTAAAGATCATGGTTTAACTCCGACTTTATATTTAAGGTATTTCCATTTTATATTATTTTGTTTATTTTTTAACAGGTTATGTTGATATATTCAAGTTAAATTAACAATAATTATGTAACTTTTAATGATTTTTATTGTTGCTGTATGTTATTTGTTCAATATGATGCTGTAGCTACTCGAAGAAGTCTAGGCAACAATGAAACATCGGAGCCAAATCAACAATAACTGGAAAAGGGCAGAACAGTTGATTAAATTAAAGTTATCTGTTCTGTTCTGTTTTGGTTTGGTCTCTACCATCGATGGTACTGATACTGGTTTGTTGTCATCGTCAAACTATGAACAAGACCGTATAGGTTAGAAAATATTTAGTGTTGTTTTTTACCGTTCGTTGGGGTGTAGTGGTTTTCACACCGACATCAATGGCTACAGCAAACTCTATAGGGTGTATTAATGATGAGTAGTATGGTTCGTAGTCTGATTTTTCTGGTATTGCTCTGTGCTATCAGCGGTTATCTCTTTTATCTAAAAACAGGCATTTTGCCTTTTCCAAACCGAATATTGACCTCTTCGGGGGAAGGTGGGGGGCGTAACTTAAGACGACTTTCTGAGATGCCCGCTCTAAATAGCGTGGAACGTGAGGTTGCCATCCAAAAATGGCAGGATGACAAGGGTGTTTGGCATTTTTCAAATGAACAAAAAAAGTAATAGGTTGGGATGATTTGGTCGGCGACGAAATGTTAGATTATGCTGATAGTGCTGAGTTTGATGTTAGATTTAAAAGTAATGACAGAAAAAGTGTCTAGCTTAAAGCGCTATGATTAATTTTGAGAATTGGATGGCTAGCCTATCCACCTGTGAATCTTTGGGATGAAGAGAAAATGAATAGGCGGACAAATATGTCACACAGAATAGAAAGTGATTCTTTGGGCAAAGTAAGTGTGCCTGATAGCGCTCTTTGGGGCGCGCAAACCCAAAGAGCCAGTCAAAATTTTCCCCATATCGGTTATCCCATGCCTGAGGGTGTAATACATGCGTTAGCGCTGATAAAGAAAGCTGCCGTTCTGGCGAATACAGAGTTAGGTGATCTGGACATCGCTCTCAAAGAATCGATGATTCAGGCCTGTGATGAAATACTGGATCATCAGCATGATGATCAATTCCCCTTGTCTGTGTGGCAAAGTGGTAGCGGTACACAGACCAACATGAACATGAATGAGGTGATATCAAACCGCGCCAACGAAATTTCTGGTCATCGCCGTGGTGAAAAATATCCTGTGCACCCCAATGATCACGTCAATATGTCACAATCATCCAATGATGTATTTCCAACGGCAATGCATTTATCGACGTTGTTTGGTTTGAATCAAACCCTTATTCCAGCATTGACGGCCTTAAAGAATGCATTGGATGAGAAGTCAAAGACTTTTGAGGAGCAGTGGAAAGTAGGGCGTACTCATATGATGGATGCTGCACCTATCACTCTGGGGCAAGAGTTTTCGGGGTACAGTTGTCAGATTGATAGTGGACTTAAGCAGCTTGAACACGCCAAGCAAGAATTATATGCGCTGGCTATTGGTGGGACGGCAGTGGGAACGGGCTTGAATACTAAAAATGGCTGGCAAGATACTATTATCAAGCACCTGCGTTTACAGACTAACTTACCGGTAACCTCTGCTGCCAACAAGTTCATGGTGCTATCGACGCATAATGCATTGCTGTGTGTAAGTAGTGCGTTACGTCAGATTGCAGCTGATTTCCTCACCATTGGCAATAACATTCGCATGCTTGCCAGCGGTCCCCGAGCAGGATTGGCGGAAATTATATTACCTGCCAATGAACCTGGGAGTTCTATCATGCCAGGTAAGGTTAATCCCACACAAATTGAGTCACTGACAATGATTGCGGTTGAAGTTATGGGTAATGACACGGCTGTTGCGATGGCTTGTTCTCAGGGGCATTTACAGTTAAACCTGTTTAAGCCTGTCATTATCCATAACATATTGTCCTCGATTCAGTTGCTTGCTAACGGAGCAAATCATTTTCAGATGTATTGTGTGAAAGGCCTTGAGTGCAACCATGCTCAATTATCGAGTAATCTTGAGCGCTCTTTAATGATTGTGACGGCTTTAACACCCCGACTTGGTTATGACAAATCAGCAGAAATTGCCAAATATGCCCAAGAGCATGATTTAACCATTCGCGAGGTACTGGTCAAGAAGGAGATTATTTTTGGTGAAGAGTTTGATGAGCTCATCAAAAAATATGTATTAACTCATTGATGTAAAATCGTTTTCTAGAAAAAAATAACGTCAACAGGTACTAGGTTCTGTCAGAAGTTGATTTGCTTAGTGAAACCAATGTTTCAGTTTTTGGCTGGCCTTTAACTTAACATCATCATCAATATAGTTAGCAATCGTTGATACAGCCGTCGCAATAGCCGCCATATCATCAGTGTAGCCACTGATAGGAATGAAGTCGGGAATGGCATCTGTGGGGAGTATGAAATAGGCCAAAGCGCTATAAACTACCGCTTTTGCCCAAGGGGGAGTTTTTTGATTTCTGGCCGCATAAAAGAGCCAAAGGCTTTTCTCGACTAAGTCATAACCCGCAGCTTTTGCTGAAAGTTTTAGCTTTATCCAGAAGTCAGTACCTGAGTAATGATTTCTTGAACTGGGCTCTTTAAGCGCACGTGCTACCTGATTTACCATCTTTACAGAGTAGCGCGATTATATGTTTTGTCAAAGATTTCTGTGAGTGATCAGGGTATCGCTGTTAGCACAAAGGGTTATGTAGCCGTGGACTCACATTTGCTCCATGACCTCTATACCGAGTAAATCCAAGCCTTGAGCCATAATGAGTGACGTGAGCTGGCAAATCGCTAGTCGGCTCTGTTTTGTTTGGAAAACGACATCATCTTTAAGGATTGGGCAGTGCTCATAAAAGCTCATATACGCGCTGGCCAATTCATAGAGGTAATTACAGAGTACGTGAGGGCAGGCATCATCAGCTAACTGCTGGAGTACTTCTCCAAAGTTGAGAAGTTTAAGCGCTAGGATTTTTTCCTGTTGCTCGTTAATATCGATATTTGTAGTTACTTCAATGTGATCAATGCCGGATTTACGAAAAATACTGCGAATCCGAGTGTAGGCGTATTGAAGGTAAGGCGCTGTATTACCTTCGAAGCTGAGCATGGCATCCCAGTCAAAGATGTAATCATTGGTTCGAGTTTTACTGAGGTCTGCATACTTAACAGCACCGATGCCCACTTTTTGGCCAATGTCAGAAATTTGATTATCAGTGGAGGTCGGATTCTTTTCTCTTACCAGAGTACAGGCTCTATCTACTGCTTCATGAAGAACATCGGTTAGCTTGACGGTACCTCCGCTCCGAGTTTTGAACGGCTTGCCGTCCTTCCCCATCATGGTGCCAAAGGGATGGTGTTCTAATGAGATGTTATCGGTAACAAACCCCGCTTTTCTTGCCAAGGTGAATACCTGTTTCATGTGAAGAGACTGACGGGCATCGATAAAGTACAGAATGCGATCAGCTTTTAGTACATCACTGCGATACCGTAGTGATGCTAAATCGGTCGTGGCATAAAGATACCCCCCCCCCGATTTTTGTATAATAACAGGACTTGGATTGCCCTTTTTATCGGCGAGTTCTTGTAGGAATACTACTTGGGCACCTTGATCTTCGACCGCGAGTTTTTGTTGCTGTAATTCATTCAGTACATTGGCTAAATCGTCGTTGTAGGCACTTTCAGCTCGGATGTCAGTATGTTTTAACGTGACATTGAGGTCGCGGTAAATGGCTTCACTGTGAGCGACAGAAATATCAATAAATTGTTGCCAAAGTTTACGACAGTGCAAATCGCCGGATTGTAATTTAACAACGTAATGACGTGCTTTCTCTGCAAAACCAGGGTCTTCATCAAAGTGTTTTTTCGACTGCTGGTAAAAAACTTCAAGATCACCCAAGGCTAGGTCAGCCTGTTCACCTTCACCCAATTGTTCTTCCAATTCAGCAATTAACATGCCGAATTGAGTGCCCCAGTCGCCCATATGGTTTTGGCGGATAACGTTATGACCGAGGTACTCCAGTGTGCGTGCCACTGCATCACCAATAATCGTGCTGCGAAGATGCCCAACATGCATCTCTTTGGCGAGATTGGGTGAGGAATAATCCACTACTACTGTTTGGGGGGAGGGCTTGCTGGCCCCTAAATTTTTATCTGAACTCAGCCTTTGTAATTGTTGACTTAGGAATTGTGCTGACAGATGAATGTTGATAAATCCAGGCCCAGCTACTTCCGTATGGTCAGCGATTCCTGACAGGTCCAGATGATCGATAATTTTTGAAGCTAACTCTCGTGGGTTAGTTTTTAATTTTTTTGCCGCAGCCATAGCGCCATTGGCTTGAAAATCACCAAACTCGGCACGGGTGCTGACCGATATGTTTACAGGGCAATCATTGGGAATGTTTACTGCGGTCATGGCAGCCCGAACACGTTGATCAAGTAGCGCTTTAATACTCATAGAATTTAGTTACATCAGTGATAAAAGTTTAGCTGGGCATTGGGTTCTAGCAATGCGCGATTGTAGTCTGCTGTTAGTAAAAAGTCAGTTTAGACGTGAATATAGTTTTAGTTAAGAGTGTTTTGGAGTGAAGCTGACCAATGTGGAATTATCTTTTTGATGTAAGGCGGTGATGAGTTGAATAGATTGATGCCTGCGTACTCAGTCAGTATAGTCATTTCAAGAAGATACAGGGAAAAGGTGATCACTCTCGCTAGAGCATAGAATGCAATGTACTCTGTTTGGATCTTATATACGGGTAGTGATAGAGACCAAATTAGAAAAGTGGGTTTTTATAGATTGGAGAAGGTATGACAGAGCCGGTGTTACAACAAGGCATTGATTTGATGGTATACGGTATGAGTTCCGTATTCTTGTTTCTAGTTATACTCATTACGTTAATTACAGTGGTTTCTACCGTCATAGACCGCTTTTTTCTCGATCAGAAGCCCATACCAGAAATAGGACATGTAGGCACAGACTCTCCTTTAAGTCAGGCCGCACCTTCTAAAACAATAAATCCCAAGTTATTAGCTGTTATACAAAACGCCATTGATCAACACCGTGGTAGTCAATAACGGGCTTATTGATTGATTTAAGTATGTAGAAAAACTCATGGAGCAAGAGTCGTCATGACCGACCTGAATACACCGTTAGGCATTACTGAAGTCGTATTGCGAGATGCACACCAGTCATTGTTTGCGACCCGTATGCGTATTGATGACATGCTACCCATTGCTGAGAAGTTGGATCAGGTTGGTTATTGGTCTATAGAAAGTTGGGGTGGCGCTACCTTTGATGCTTGTATTCGTTTTCTTGGTGAGGATCCCTGGGACCGAATTCGCCAGCTGAAGAAGGTGATGCCAAATACTCCGCAGCAAATGCTTATTCGGGGACAAAATATTCTTGGTTATCGTCACTATGCTGACGATGTAGTTGAGAAGTTTGTAGAACGTGCAGCCATCAATGGTGTTGATGTGTTCAGAGTGTTCGATGCTATGAACGATCAGCGTAATCTTGAAACGGCATTAAAAGCTGTAACACGGCAGGGAAAACATGCACAAGGAGCCATGTCTTATACCGTGAGTCCGGTTCATACCATTGATCACTGGGTAGATATGGGGCGGGCCATTGAAGATATGGGCGCAGATTCCATTTGTATTAAAGACATGGCGGGCCTGCTTAAGCCTTATGTCGGCTTTCACCTTGTATCCAAATTAAAGGAAGCCTGTGATATTCCTATTCACTTACACAGCCATGCGACTACGGGGCTATCCACAGCTACCATCATGAAATGTGTCGAGGCCGGTGTGGATAACGTGGATACCGCTATTTCCTCAATGGCCATGACCTCGGGACACTCTGCGACGGAATCGGTGGTAGCAATATTTGAGGAAACCCGTCGAGATACAGGATTGGACATACTTTTACTGGAAGAGATTGCAGCGCATTTCCGTGAGGTTAGAAAGAAATACACTCACTTTGAAGGTTCTTTGAGGGGTGTGGATTCCCGTATTCTGGTGGCTCAGGTTCCTGGTGGCATGTTAACAAACATGGAAAGTCAGCTTGCTGAGCAGGATGCCACAAATAAGCTTGATGATGTCTTAAAGGAAATTTCTAGAGTGCGTGAGGATTTGGGGTTTATTCCTCTAGTGACTCCAACCTCCCAAATTGTGGGTAGCCAGGCGGTGCTGAATGTCTTGACTGGAGAGCGCTACAAGAGTGTATCAAAGGAAACCAAAGGGGTGATGCGTGGTGAATACGGTATTACTCCCGCCCCCGTTAATGCTGAACTACAAGAAAAAATTCTGGAGGGGGAGGCGCCCATTACCTGCCGTCCGGCAGATCTGCTGGTACCGGAATTAGAGAATTTTATTTCTGAACTGGACGATTTGGCCCGTGAGCAAGATATAGAACTCTTTGGCGGCGATCAGAAGATAGATGATGTTCTGATTTATGCTTTATTTCCTCAAACTGGACTTAAGTTTTTAAAAAACCGCGGTCATCAAGAAGCCTTTGAGCAAGCTCCTGACGCTGACCAAAGTGTTACTGCTATGTCAGCCGAAGAATCTATTTATACTGTGACAGTGGAAGGTGTCTGCTATACCGTCGTTGTAGCTGACGGTGGTGATATCACTGGCATTGTCCCTATAGATGAGTTGATGATGCCTGTTGATCATAGTTCTGATGAACATATTGATATTCATCATACTTCGACGCGTCCCTCCACGGTTGAATCGGATTCCATAAATGCACCATTGGGTGGGAATATTATCAAGGTGTTGGTAGAACCGGGTCAGCAGGTGGCGCTGGGTGAGCAAGTTGTTGTCTTTGAAGCAATGAAGATGGAGACTGCTGTCTGCTCCCCTAGAGCGGGAGTCGTAGATAGAATTTTCGCGAAAGAAGGTGAGACAGTTTCTGTAGGTGATTGTTTGCTCACGATTAACTAATACCAAATACTTGTTTGTTGCAGGATTAGGGTTCAAAGCTGAATGGAAAAAATGCTTGGTTTATGGCAAGACTCTGGGCTGAGTCAAATGGCGTTGGGGCAAGGCGTCATGATATTGGTTGGCCTACTATTACTGTATCTTGCTATTCGCAAGGGGTTTGAACCTTTGCTATTAGTGCCCATTGGTTTTGGTACGATATTGGTTAATATTCCGGGAGCCAATTTTGATGCGGCACCGGTCTATGATGCCTTTGGGTACATGAAACAGCCGGGTGGTCTGATGTATTACATCTACCATGTGGGGATTGAGACAGGAGTTTTCCCCTTGTTAATTTTTATGGGGGTTGGAGCCATGACTGACTTTGGTCCAATGTTGGCAAATCCCCGAACGCTATTTCTTGGTGCTGCTGCGCAGTTTGGTATTTTTGCTACGGTAATGGGGGCTATTGGCTTAAGTCATGTGGGTATTTTCGATTTTAGCATCCAGGATGCAGCCTCCATTGGCATCATCGGTGGTGCCGATGGTCCCACTGCGATTTATGTCTCCAGTCTGTTATCTCCAGACTTGTTAGGGGCTATTGCTGTGGCGGCCTATTCATATATGGCCTTGGTGCCGATTATTCAGCCGCCGATCATGAAAGCATTGACGACGAAAAAGGAACGGCAAATTAAAATGGAGCAGCTACGTGCTGTATCTACTAAAGAAAAAATTATTTTTCCTTTGACGCTGTTATTACTTGTTGCGTTGTTGCTTCCTACCGCTGCACCATTGTTGGGAATGTTTTGTTTTGGTAATTTGATGCGAGAGTGTGGTGTTGTCTCTCGGTTGAGTGATACCGCGCAGAATGCGTTAATCAACATTGTAACTATCTTTTTGGGTTTGGGTGTAGGCTCAAAGATGAGTGCAGAAAAGTTTCTTAATTTTGAGACATTAGGTATTCTTTTGTTGGGGGTTTTGGCTTTTTGTCTTGGTACGGCCAGTGGGGTCTTGATGGCAAAGTTGATGAATAAAATGAGCAAACATCCCATAAATCCTCTTATTGGATCGGCTGGTGTGTCAGCTGTACCCATGGCCGCGAGAGTTTCAAACAAAATGGGTTTAGAGTCTGATCCTCATAATTTTTTATTAATGCATGCCATGGGGCCAAATGTGGCGGGTGTCATAGGCTCTGCTGTTGCTGCAGGTGTGATGATTAGCTTAGTGGGAGGTGGTTGATATGTCAGTGCAGCAGCACATTGAACGTAAGTTAGTGGAGGCGCTAGAACCTTTTAGTTTAACTGTTGAGAATGAAAGTTATATGCATTCTGTGCCTCCAAATTCTGAAACGCATTTCAAGGTAGTTGTTACTAGTGCGGCGTTTGAAGGGAAGCGTGCAGTTCAGCGTCACCAATTAGTGTATAGCCTGCTTGGTGATGAGTTGGCAGGCGGGGTACATGCTTTAGCGTTACATACCTATACTCCAGATGAATGGTCTGATATTGGCGGTGTTCCAGATTCTCCCAATTGCATGGGGGGAGGGTGAAATGTGTATTCCTTTTGGCCATGATGTTCTTCGGTAATCTGCATCAAGGTGTCTATGCTCGTCTCTTTTGTAGAGACTCAGCGGCATTGAAAAAGAAGTCTTAAATAAAACGAACGCCACTTGAGTTATTAATAAGTCTGCATTACAGGGAAAATTATGAATATTTTAAAATCGGTTTTAGTCATGACATGTTTATCCGTAACAACATTGGTTTTTGCCGGAGGTGAGCCTGCCGCTAAGGTCTATATTCTGTCACCTGCTGACGGTGCTATTGTTACTAGCCCAGTGACTGTACGTTTCGGTTTGTCCGGCATGGGGGTTGCTCCTGCAGGCGTTGATAGGGAAAAAACAGGTCATCATCATTTGTTGATAGATGTGAAAACGTTGCCAGAGTTTAATCACCCGATACCCAGCGATGAGCATCATCGACATTTCGGTGGAGGGCAAACCGAAGTGACATTGGACCTGAGTCCGGGAAAACATAGCCTTCAGTTGTTACTGGGTGACTATTCACATACCCCTCATAACCCACCCATATTGTCAGAACCTGTGACCATTACCGTGAAATAATAATAACCATAAATTTAATAGGGTTTTATTTAATCCAGATCAATTGGTTAAAGCGCTACTTTTAGTTTAATTCTCCTGAAAATAAGTACTACTACTTTTGGAGAAGGTAAATGGAAAATAAAAGCGCTTTATCACTGGCGATAAGCAGTATTTTAGCAAGTGGGTTGTTACTAGGCGCTGTAGGCGTGACCGCTCATGAAGCGGGTGATTTTATTGTCCGAGCAGGTGCTGCGCAGGTTGATCCTAATGATGATAGCGATGCGTTGAGGTTGAATGGCACTGCTTTGGCAGGTACAGAAGCTGAAGTTGATGATGATACCCAGTTGGGGTTAACTTTCACCTACATGCTGACCAATCATATTGGTGTGGGTTTACTGGCTGCTACTCCTTTTGACCATGATGTTGAGGCCGATTTGGGTGCTGTAACGGTAGATGCTGGTTCAGCTAAACACTTACCGCCAACGGTAACACTGCAATACTATCCATTAGAGTCTACTTCAAAGTTCCAGCCCTACATGGGGGTAGGTGTCAATTACACAGCTTTCTTTGATGAGGATGTGGACAGTGAGCTTGAAACGGCTCTATCAGAAACTGGTGGTGATCTAGATTTAGATAATTCTCTTGGTTGGTCTGCTCAGATTGGTTTTGATTATGAAATTGATGATCATTGGCTGCTGAACGCTTCTGTTTGGTATATAGATATTCAAACTGATGCCAAATTCAAATTTGATGGTGGCACTGTTGTTAAAGCCGATATTGATATTGATCCACTGGTTTATATGATTGGTATTGGTTATAAATTTTAAATTTCCTGATTACTAAATCTAAAATATAAAAAAGCCGGGCAGATGTCCGGCTTTTTATCTTAGATTTTTCATGTACAGTTGAGCCATTCTTTGTCCATTTAGACTAATTAGCCAGTGCCTGTAACTTTTCAAAATCTAGAATTTCGATCTCTTTTTTATCTACAAGTAATAAGTTCTGTTTTTGAAAACGGCCAAATACCCGGCTGACCGTTTCTACAGTGAGACCAAGATAGTTACCAATATCTGCTCGTGACATGGGAAGCCTAAACCTTGTGCCAGAAAGTTTTCGCCGCATATTTCTGTTTGCAATACTGAGTAAAAGAGTGGCAACACGCTCTTCAGCAGTATTTTTACTGAGAAGAGTGATTAGGCTTTGGTCATTAGTAATTTCTTTACTCATGAGCTGAAAAAAGTGCCGCTGAAGAGAAGGTATGGCAATGCTTAACTCTTGCAGGCTGGAGAATGGAATTTCACACACTGCAGCAGTTTCCATGGCCAATGCTGAATTGGTATATCGGTTATGACCAATACCATCCATACCAAAAATTTCACCTGGCAAATGAAAGCCAGTAACCTGCTCTTGCCCTTGATTGGTCACTGTATAACTTTTTATTGAGCCGCTTCGAACCGCAAAGATAGACTTGAACTCTTCGCCAGCATGATAGATATGACCATCTTTTTGCAGCGGGCGTCCCCGCTGCACAATTTCATCTAATTGGCTTATTTCTTTGGTTTGAAGTGCTAGGGGAAGGCATAGGGAATTCATGCGGCAGTCGCCACAATGTACCTCTGTATTATGGGGGCACTTGGCATCCATTAACGATATATCCCACACTGATTAGAGTGGACATTATATCGACGTTATTGACATAGGTCATCTGAAGTCGGTTTTATTCTGAGGGGGTAGAGAGTCTTTTTTTATGAGAGTTGTAAGGCGGTACAAATTTCATGCATATGATTCAGTCCTTGGCTTTGCATAATAAAGTCACTGCCTTGCTTGGTCATCCAGCCATTTTTACAGGATATCGCAAGAATTTCTTCCGTTTTTTTAGCTGCTGGATGTCTGCTCTTGTGGGGTGGCATTGATATTTTATGTAAGCAAATAAGCTGCTCTACCAATTTCCATTGTTGCTGGGAATTTTTGTTGGAATGTTGTCCACTACAACAAATGGGGAGTCTACCTTCAGAAAGATCAGCAACATACTCCACTTCATTGCGCAAATTCTGGTAGAAGGCACCGCCAATCCTCCCTATAGCACCCATACCTAAGCCTATCCAATCTTTGATGTTAGGATGGGAAGCCCCCCAGGGGGGTGTGTATTGTAATTTCCCCTGTTGTTTTAATAGTGCCAGAGGGTGATTGTTTTGAACAAAAAATCTATCACCAATAAGTACGTATGCATATTGTGACATTTTTTCTGTCATTTGATTTAGTGTTACGGCGTTATTTTCGTCTTTGCCTTTGCCCATTATTTCAATAATAGCTGGGTGACTTTTTACTAAATAATTTACCCAACCACAGAGGCTGCTCCATCTGGCGCCCTCCGTGTACAGCCGATAATGGCATTCTTGGAATTTATATTGTTCTATCAAATTAAGAGCAGAGAGGATTGCTGTATTTTTGGGTGCGAACGAGACATCGACATTTAATCGTAGGGTTGTGAAGCATAAGCCTTTCATTAAGGCTAAGTTGTTTTCAGTAATATCAGAGACAGTACATTCAAAACCGTATTCACTGTGATTGCCCTCGTCCATTTGAAAATGTGTTGCTGCTAAAAAGGTTACCTCTGTTATTTCTGCGGCACTTAAGCTTTTTAATGGTCTACCACGGAGCCAAGTTTTGAGGGCTTTCCGCTCACCAAGTTTATGTGCATAAATGCTGATTTCTCTCGTTAGTAAGTGAGGGTAGTCATGATTTATATTCTTTGGAAAGTGCAGATTTAATGCGATGGGAAAGTTTTTTTGTGAACATTTGAATAGTGTGTCTCTGTCACAGGGGGTCAGAGAACCCAAAAATACATCATCAGCTTCTGATCTGATTTTAAAAGATGAACTTGTATTCTCTGGGGTGCGCATCGAATACCTGATAGTGAACTTGTTATCGATGTTTTAAACACTAGCGTTTACCTAGGCAGCACTCCATGATATGGGTCAATTCTAGAGTGTGTAGTAAGCTGATATAAAGTGGATCTAACATGATTTTAGGAATCGTTAGCTCTTGGGTTTGGGTTGCCATAGTTCCATGAGACGTTCGTCTCGCCCACACCGATACCGGTAATAGCGATAGGAAAGGCTGTTTTTTTGATAGTAATCCTGATGATACTCTTCCGCCGGATAAAACCTCTCTGCTGGACGAATGGTTGTTACTATTTGTCCCTTTAAGACGTTGCTTTCTTTCAATACTACCAAGCTTTTTTCGGCAGCTAGACGTTGATCTTCATTGAGATAAAAAATGGTACTGAGATACTGACTTCCTCTGTCGCAAAATTGGCCTGCATCATTTAAGGGGTCAACATTAACCCAATAAATTTCTAAAAGTTTTTCATAACTGATAATGTGTGGGTCATAGATTACTTCTACCACCTCGACGTGACCTGATTGACCACTGGAGACATCTCGATAACTTGGGTTTTTTAAATGTCCTCCGGTGTACCCAGAGATAGTCCTGATAATACCGTCTTGTTTATCGAAGGGAGGCTCCATACACCAGAAACAGCCCCCACCAAAAATAGCTTTTTCCGTAGTAGCACTTGCCATATTTATATATAGGGCGGCAGTTATAAGTAGCAATATTTTTTTAAACATAAGCAGTTTAATCATTCTATGGATTGAGAATGATAATTGGACAGAATTAGTGCTGGGGGGTTCAGTGATCGATGCAAATTACATGTCATATGAGAGCTTGGCGAATATAGAAGAATTCGTTATTGCATAAGAATTGTTACTAAGCCAGAAGACAAAAATAATAGTGAGCCTAGCCATATTATTTTTGGTGTATGAATAGGCTGTTTGTTAATTTTATAGAGTAACGTTGTGATAATTAATGCCAATAAGGGCCAGAATGCATTGATAACAACGGTTGGGATAACGCCGAGTTTGTCCAGGCCGGAAAAAAATAGACTGTAGGCCAAGAAGAAGCTGAGTACGCCATGAACGAGGAATGGAATATTGTCAGTTGGAAACTGGAATTTTATTTTTCCCATCAGTGTCATGACGACCACAATCGGTAGTAGAAATAACGTTCCATAGCAAAGTGCATAAAAATTAGCAGCAAAACCGCCATAATTGCCAATGCCATATTTCATGGTGATTTCACCAAAGGACCATAATAGGGCTGTGATTAACCCTAATGCGGCACCATAAAGAGAAATGTTTTTCCTTAAGCCTGCGAATATATAGGTTCCAATACCCATAAATAACAGGATTAACCCTAATAGGCTAAAAGAGCCCTGCATGGAGGCAGGCAACAAAGTTAATGCGAGTAGTAATGTCAGTCCGGGTTTCGCCTTCGAAAACTGAGATGCCAGTTCTATGCGGTCCTTAAACATTAATCCTGCTACGTAGTAACTACCGGTGGCCAATGGATAAGTGAGAATGCCTGCGAGTATTAAATAGATTGATTGATTATTCGGGTGAAAGTTAATGGCTTCATCAAGCCCAAAAAAATACGTAAAAAGAGCACCTGTGGCAATAGAATAAAGTAGCGGCCATAAAATATTAAGGGGCTTGCCATCGTCTATTTTTTTAAGACCTAGATTGAGTATGGGTACACATATGGCCCATAAAATAGCACTAAAAATAGGGTAAAAATAAACCGACATCACAGAGACCAATGGCTGTTAAGTAGAGTAATTCCAATATCAGTATGGTGATGAACAATGGAAAAGAAACTATTCGTCGTTGGATGACGTAAATATCTTGTGTATTACTGGGTAAAGGCGACTTTTGTATACCAAAACCAGATGAGACCAACGCTTGATTAATGTCGGGAAACCAAAGGCGGTACCCAACATACATGAGCACCGTCAGGCTGAGGGTTCCGAGAAAAATACTATAGAATGCAAAGAAAAAAATCATCGACATCATCATCGATACAACGGCGCTATAACGAGGGTTAGCCGTTGCTTGGTAAAAATACTGGAGTGCTACATGGCGAGTACATTTTGAGACAAATTTGTTAAATGTTGTGTCCAGGGAATCTACAGAAATAAGAAAACAAATAAATGAAATAATTCCAAATACTGATGATAGTGACAGCATCAGTATTTCCCAGAGGTTAAGTGATATACCCCCTCCATGATAATTAGTAATAACATCAGAGGACTTATCTAATATCAGGGTGACAATCACCATAAATAATGCGGCAACCTCTACACTCATTGAGGCCTTGCGACGGAACGCCTCATTCAAGGGTACGCCCTCATCATTTTTAGATGGTAGGAATTCATTTACGACATAGTTGTTATGGTCGGCAGAGGGGGTAACCTCAAAATAACGGTCACTCTTCTTGCTGGTCTCGCCGGGAAGGTTTTCTGATCTATTTTCCTGCCATTGTACGGCACAGAGTGTTAAAAATCGGCGGAGGCTTTGTACGGCATATTCATAACGGTTGTCAGGTTGTAAAGTGCCGTTTGGCAAAATTTCATTAGGTTGAAATGAAGATTTGAAGTAAACATACCACTGTCTAAAAAAAACAGTGAGTATCAAAATAAATAAGCCATGGCGCCAATGGTCAAAATTGTCTATCACAAATAATGACGTGCAGCGATTAATGTCTGTATTTGTCGTGCATGCGGGTGTATTGAGCAACAGTGTAGGCAAGCCGATAAATATCAACGCATAGACAGTTATTGCAGTTATTAGTGCAACAACTACTTTCCAATTAAAGATGACTAAAATTGGATCTTTGAGGCTTGTATATAACCGTAGCCTGGAAGTTTCTGGGCAATCCATGTTGATGCTTCTTTATTTTTGTAAGGGGTATGAGCAAAGCGTAACGTTAAAATTATGGCTTACCACATCAAATCATCAGGAATTTTATAATCAGCGTAGTAATCATCCTCTTCTAATTCTTCTTTGTTTGCTTGGTTTTTAACAAGCACGATCTTCTCATCCCTCTGGCTGATTTTATCTGCAACAGGTGCGGGGACCAGTTCGTATTGGTCTTTCAGTCGGACAATGGCGATTAAGCCTCTGCTGAGTTGGTTGTGTTGTTTTGCGGTGACATATATTTTTTTTATTTTTGCCCCGTCGGTGAATTGATAGCTGGATTCACCTCTATTATGCTCAATTTTATTGGCTTCAATCAATTGCTTGATTTGAGCTGCAATGGCTTTTACCTCTGCTGCGGCTTCTCGTTGACGATTGATTTCTCGGTCGCGTTCAGATTTTTCTGCCAGTACTTTTTGTGCCTGTTCTTTTGTTTCATTTATTTGTGGTTGTCCTTTATTAGCCTGCTTGGCTTTTTTGCGTTTTTCCTGCTCAACTTGCTTGGCCTTTTTCTTGTCAACAATACCGGCTTTAAGCAACTGTTCCTGTAGTGATGCCATTGGTGAGATCCTGTGTTGATAGGGTAGGAGGATAACAGGTAAGTGAGGTGTATTATCGGCACGGGGCTAAGTTGAGGCAAGTCGTGGCTAGATGTCGGGTGAACAAGTGTCGATTAAGCCTGCAGATCAAGCCAACAAGAAAGTAGGGTAATTGTTTGATCTGCAGGGAGCTTGGTATGAATTACGGTAAAATATTTTCCAACGCGCTGTTTAAATGACTGACCGTCTGGTCGATATTGTGTAGCTTATCTAAACCGAACAAACCAATTCTAAAGGTTCGAAAGTTTTCTGGTTCATCGCATTGAAGGGGGACACCGGCGGCTATTTGTAGTCCTTCCGCTATAAACTTTTTACCATTATGAATATCTATGTCATCGGTATAACTGACTACCACGCCGGGCGCTTGAAAGCCTTCGGCGGCAACACTCTTAAAACCTTTGGTGGTGAGTAATTTTCGGACTTTTCTCCCCAATTCTATCTGTTCCTGTTTTACTTTATCAAAACCGTAGGCTTCAGTTTCTTTCATGGTGTCACGGAATTTTAGCAAGGCATCGGTTGGCATTGTCGCATGGTAGGCGTGGCCACCATTTTCATAGGCTTCCATGATTTGTAGCCATTTGCGAAGATCGCAGGCAAAGCTACTGCTGGTGGTTGAGTCAATTTGTTTGCGGGCTGTATCACTGAACATGATTAGTGCGCTGCAAGGCGAAGCGCTCCACCCTTTTTGTGGCGCACTGATTAGAATGTCGACGCCGCAGTTTTTCATGTCTACCCAGAGTGTGCCCGAAGCAATGCAGTCTAGAACAAATAATCCACCCACAGAATGCACCGCTTCTGCGACAGTGCGTAAATAGTCGTCAGGCAAGAGCATACCTGATGCTGTTTCCACATGGGGCGCAAAAACTATGTCAGGTTTTTCAGATTTAATTTTTGCAACAACGTCATCAATGGGTGCTGGTGCGAGAGAGGGTTGTTGAATGTTATTGGGTGCTTCTGAATCAATGGGCTGGGCTTTCATGACGATGATTTCAGAAGCGATTTGGCCCATCTCTAAAATTTGACTCCAACGATAGCTGAACCAACCATTACGGATAACCAAGCACTTCTTATTGGTAGCAAATTGTCTGGCGACAGATTCCATACCATAGGTGCCGCCACCGGGAACGATGGCAACTGCATTGGCGTTGTAGACAGCTTTTAGCGTGTTGGAAATATCATTCATTACACCCTGAAAGCTCTGTGACATATGGTTTAGAGAGCGGTCTGTAAATACAACAGAGTATTCAAGTAAACCATCAGGGTCAGTGTTAGGTAGTAAACCGGGCATTGGACGCTCCTTATTGATCTAATTCACAGTGCTAAATTGCTGTTAGAAACTGGCGGCACGACTAGTAGCTTCTTGGCTGGCAAGGTACTCTTCGTAAGTGCCTTGGAAATCCACCAGTTTTTTATCTTTGATTTCTATGACTCGGGTGGCCAGAGAAGAAACAAATTCTCGGTCGTGGCTGACAAAAATCAATGTGCCGTCATAGTGTTCTAACGCTAAGTTTAATGATTCAATGGCTTCCATATCCAGATGGTTTGTTGGCTCATCCATAATCAGTATATTGGTGTCCATCATCATCAATTTGCCAAATAACAGACGATTTTTCTCACCACCGGAACAAACGTTGACGGGCTTAGTAAAGTCATCCGCAGAAAAGAGCAACCTACCCAGTGTGGCACGCACGATCTGATCGTCATGATTGGGTTTTCGCCACTGGCTCATCCAATCAAACAAATTTAAATTGTTTTCAAATTCTGAAGTACTGTCTTGGGGACAATATCCCAAGGTTGCATTTTCTGACCATTTTATGACGCCACTTTTAGCAGAAATTTTGTTCATTAGGCAGCGAAGCAGGGTCGTTTTTCCTGCTCCATTTTCGCCGATTACTGCTAAACGAGTACCGGCATCTAGAATTAGGTTCCCGCCACTGAATAACAGCTCATCATCAAAGCTATGCCCCAGATTTTCCAAAATCAATGCTTGGCGGTGCAATTTTTTATCCTGCTTAAATCGGATGTAAGGGCTCATTCGACTGGATGCTTTAATGTCATCCAGTTGTATTTTACTGATTTGTTTCGCTCGTGACGTGGCCTGTTTAGCCTTTGATGCGTTGGCCGAGAAACGACTAACAAATTGCTGAAGCTCAGCAATTTGAGCAGATTTCTTGGCATTTTCAGAATGGAGGTGTTCTCGGGCCTGAGTTGCAGCCGTCATAAAGTCATCATAATTACCTGGGTAAACACGTAGCTCACCATAATCAATGTCGGCCATATGAGTACAGACTGAGTTAAGAAAATGGCGGTCATGGGAAATGATGACCATGGTGCTTTTTCTTTCGTTGAGTAGTGTTTCTAGCCAACGAATAGTATCAATGTCCAGGTTGTTGGTCGGTTCATCTAATAACAGAATGTCGGGGTCAGAGAAGAGTGCTTGAGCGAGCAATACTCTTAACTTCCAACCCGGTGCAATTTCACTCATAGGGCCAAAGTGGAGTTCTTCAGCAATACCTGCACCCATGAGAACTTCGCCTGCACGGCTTTCAGCACTGTAGCCATCCATTTCGGCAAAGCGGATTTCTAGATTGGCTACAGCCATGCCATCCTCTTCTGACATTTCGGGAAGAGAATAAATACGGTCACGTTCTTGTTTGACCTCCCATAACTCAGCATGACCCATAATGACGGTATCTATGACACTAAATTCTTCAAAGGCAAATTGATCTTGGTGTAGTTTACCTAACCGCTCATTGGGTGTGATTGATACATTGCCTGCACTGGGAGTAAGGCTGCCATCCAGAATCTTCATAAATGTGGATTTACCACAGCCATTGGCGCCAATTAGACCATAGCGGTTGCCATGGCCAAATTTAACAGAGATATTTTCAAAAAGCGGCTTAGCGCCAAATTGCATAGTAATATTTGCGGTAGAAATCAACGTGATACCTTTGGATTTGAGCAAGTAAATAGGATGTTATGGTCGGATGTCCATAAGAGCTGCGTACTATAGGGATTTGTGCTTATGCCGTCGAGTGAAACTGTGTGAAATTTGTTCACTAAAGGGATTGCGGTGCCTAAACGATTTAAAGGTTCTTGACATGGAATAGGTCGGATTTTCTCGAGGTTAGGTCAGCTCTTCTTCCTCGCGGCAACGAGCTTGACGTTCTTCCTCCTCAGCCAAAGCTGCTTTGATTTCTTGGAGTACTGTTTCAACGTCGGCTTCTTGTAACTCTTCTTCAAACTTCCCAGTAAGTACGCTATCGGGATGTAACTCACCTTCTTCGTACAAAGCCCATATTTCCTTGGCATATTGGGTTTCTTGCAGTTCTGGAGCGTATAGAGAGTAATAGCTGGTCATATTGTTAACATCTCGCGCCAGCATTCTTTCTGCATGATTATTGGCAGAGGCATCGACGGCTTGAGGTAAATCGATAATGACAGGGCCGTATTCATCCACTAATACATTAAATTCTGATAAATCACCATGCACTAGTCCAGAACACAGCATACGCACGACATATTGCATAACGACAGCATGGTCTTCTAATGCTTGTTCGGCGGACATGGCGACATCATTCAGGCGAGGGGCGACTTGTCCCTCAGCATCGGTTACCAGCTCCATCAACAGAACACCATCAAAGCAGCCGTAGGGTTGAGGGACTCGCACTCCAGCAGATGCTAGGCGATACAGGGCATCGACTTCTGCATTTTGCCAAGTTTCTTCCTGCTGCTTTCGGCCATACTTTGAGCCTTTTTCCATGGCACGGGCACGGCGGCTGTTTCGTACCTTGCGGCCTTCTTGGTATTGCACAGCCTGTTTGAAGCTACGCTTGTTGGCTTCTTTGTAGACTTTGGCACAGCGAATTTCGGTACCGCAACGAACCACATAAACAGACGCTTCTTTACCGCTCATAAGTGGGCGGATAACTTCATCGACTACGCCGTCATCAATCAGAGGTTGGATTCGTTTTGGGGTTTTCATTATGCCTTTATATGGTAGTTGGGATTTGTGTGAAAGAGATCATGTGGCAGCTATTTCTGCTCCTGCTACTTTCAGTTTCTAGTGTAGCGGATATTGAGGTCTAATTGGGGTTAGTAGGCATCAATGGTATTAATTTGATAGCTATTAGGTCTCCTGAAAAAAAGAAAAAGGGGCTGCATTGCTGCAACCCCTTTTTTTATGGCGGAGGGACAGGGATTCGAACCCTGGGTACCTTGCGATACGTCGGTTTTCAAGACCGGTGCTTTCGACCACTCAGCCATCCCTCCTAAAAACATTTTTGGTGGTTTCAGTTTAGAGAATACTGAAGTTCACCTAGAGGCCTAGGCCTCAAAAGTGCGGGGATTATACCGTTGTTTTGTGCGCACACAAGGCCAAAACCTAACGAATTATCCCCACACGTTTATTAAAGTGTTATTTTTTTGTAGTCACCATGTTTTGCACTTTGACTCTATACCTCATCACTCTATTTTCGCCGTTTCGGTCATTATGATTTGCGTTGTGCGCGAGGATCATTTTCCGGACGAGTATAGTGAACATTTTCTACCGCAATGGGTGATGGTAGGGACGTGTCCAGAGGTTTAGATTCTGATGGGCCATGAGCTTCAGTGGCAATTGTGACTTGGCTAATTGGCTTCGGCGCCTTACGTGGATCATTGCTGGCACGTGATGGAACCACTTCAGCAGCATCAGTCTTTGTTGTTGGTTCGGCTACAGCTACAGAAACGTCCTCATAGGGAGTTTCTGTTTGTTGAACAGAGGCCTCAACTGTTTCTATTGCCGGTGCTTCTGCTGCTAGAGCCACAGGAGATACCTCCGGGTGTACTTCCAGAACGGCAACAGTCTCTTCTTTAGCCAGCTCAGCTGATTCCTCTGCCAATTGTTCAGCAGGCATTTTGGCGACTTCTGGCGCTTCAATAATATGTTCCCGGCTTGTGTTTACTTCAATCTCTGACGAGGTCTCCTCTTTTGGCGTTATAGATTCAGCACTGTCAGAGGTTTCTTCGTTAGCAGCTTTAACGTTTGAGGTTTGTATAGTCACCATCTCAGTTATTTCTGGCTTTCCCTCTACTGGTAAGTCAAGGGTTGCCTGTGAGTCGGGAGCCTTAACTTCTTCTTTTACTGGTGGCGTATCTGTTGTGACAGAAGAAACATCAGTGACGGTTTCCAAGGCGACACTTGGCTCTTGGAGCGTATTGATGTTCGCTGCTAGTAATTCTTCAGGCACAGTTTGACGTTGACGACGCTGACGAGGGTTGCGTCGTTTTTCCCCCTCCCTTCTTGGCGGACGATTTTTGTCCTCATTTTCGCCACTAGTTTGTTTTTGCTCCTGGCGGGGTTGCTTCACCGGTTGTTGATTTTTTGCATTGGTGCCTTCGTTGCCTTGTTGTGGGTTATTTTTGTTGCGACCATTGTTGTTGTCGCGGTTGT
>JASJGJ010000043.1:0-48206 GCA_033791605.1 Porticoccus sp. | reverse complement strand
AGAAAAATTAGGGTTAGCCGGCTTTTGTGTCGGTTTCATAGTTCATCGCCTAGGAATATAGAGAAGGAAACTCGCAATTTTAGTCCTGATTGCTAAAAGAGCAAAGCAGTTCAGCCTATCACATACGTTATGTTGGTTATTCTTCAGAGTCATGAAGCTCATTAAACGAGAAAAGGAGCAACATCAATAATATTGCTCCTTTTATCTGGCTCTAGAAGTAAATCACAAAGCCTTCTTATACAAAAAAATGTTATAAGAAAAAAATGGCTATTTTAATTGAGCACGTTCTTTTGCAATTAAAAAGCTGGCAACCTTTAACATGCCATCATGGCCACCGGCTTCACGACTGGAAACCCGATACTTGCCATTAACAACCAACTCCGGTGTGCCTTTAGTACGATATCTCGCTTGTTTTTTCTCTGCCAAATCTACGCTCATTTCAATGCTGCCAGAATTGAACACCTTGGTGAAACGCTCGAGTGATACACCATTGGCCACAAACAGAGCGGCAATTTCATCTTCACTTTGTAATCGTTGTTTTTTAAGGTTCATAGCCTCAAAAATGACACTATTCATGGTATCAAGCACTTTTAACGCCTTGGCCGTGTAATAGGCCTTGGCGTGCAGGCGCATCACAGGCTGCCAAACTGCCGGTACACCCACAAAATTCACATCATTTTGTATTTTCAGCCAAGGCTTTATTGTTGACTCAAAAGAATAGCAATGACTGCACCCATACCAAAACACTTCAACAATTTCGACTTTTGACGGGTCGCTTGTCGATACGGGTTCCGGCAACACCTCATATTGAACGCCCGCTTGATAGGGCTCTTCAGCCGCCTGACAAGCAACCAAGGGTAAAAATGCTATAGTAAACAGCAAGTGTGATAGTAAACGTCTCATCAATTGACCCCTTTTGTTTGATTTTGTCTGCCCTAAGTAGACACTTCTGACAACTGCGGTTCCCTTCGCAGGGCTTAAATATACAGCTCTTTTTTTAAACATGAACGAAAGATAGCAACATAAAAAAAGCGGCAATAGCCGCCTTTTTTAAATTCAGCTGACTATTTTAGGCCTGCAATGAAATTAGCAACAGCTTCAATTTCCACATCACTCATATGTGCTGCTACGCCACGCATGACTCTGATATCTCCATCATTGGTACGAGCAGTATCATTTTTAGGATCGTGTGCGCCGGTACGGAATGCGCGTAACTGCTTAGCCGTGTATTGCGCAAACTGACCACCAATCGCAGGATACCCTGCAGGAGCATTACCCTGACCAGTTGGAGAATGGCAACCTGTACAAGCTGGAACACCTGTTTCTATGTTGCCGCCACGATAAAGGCTTTCCCCACGATCCAGATTTTCTTCTTTAGCGCCCGCCATCTGTATGTTTTTTGATGCATAGTAAGCAGCGATATCAGCTAAATCCTGATCTGAATACGGATTCAACAAACCTGTCATCTCGGCGACCTTGCGGCTACCAGATTTGATGTCTTTCAATTGTTTAATTAGGTATTTTTCACCTTGCCCAGCCAATTTTGGAAAGTTAGCCAATACACTGTTGCCGTTAGCACCGTGGCAGCCAGTACACATAGCCACTTTTGATTGACCCACAGCAGCATCACCACCGGCAAAGGCAATGGATGACACCATGGTAAACCCCAACACCGCAGCAAATCCTAAAATCATTTTTTTCATTAGTTAATCCGCTCTCTGCATTCCGCTACAATATAAATATTCGTATTGCCTTCTAAAAAGCCGAGGCATTATATACCAACTCCCTCCTGAGCTTAAGAGCTGAAATCAGGTTACCCACTAAGGACTTCCATGTCTGACCCTATTTTATTTACCAAAGCACAGTTTTTACTCAGCGCGCCCTCTATTAAACAGTGCCCAGAGGATACCGGTAAAGAGGTCGCCTTTGCAGGACGCTCAAATGCAGGAAAGTCCAGTGCACTCAACACGCTAACCAACAACAAAAAGCTTGCCCGCACCAGTAAAACACCAGGTCGCACCCAACTACTGAACTTCTTCTCCTTAACCGAGGATTGCCGCCTAGTGGATCTACCTGGCTACGGCTTCGCGAAAGTGCCTAAAGCCATGAAGCAGGCATGGGACCGCAATCTTGCCGGCTATCTTCAAGAACGCAAATCTCTTCAAGGATTAGTGATGCTGATGGATATTCGTCATCCCCTGCAGCAATACGATTGGCAAATGATACGCTGGGCATCTAAATCAGGCATGCCTATTCACTTGTTATTAACCAAGGCTGACAAATTAAAAAAAGGACCCGCTAAAAGTGTCTTATTACAGGTAAAACGCGACCTAGCCGATGAGGGGTTTATTGATAATATTTCAATGCAAACCTTCTCCTCCCTGAAAAAAGAAGGCATCCATGAGCTTAATGAGCAATTACAGAATTGGCTTAAATAGATTTTCTTAATGACAACATTAGAATTTAATGCAAAAAAAAAAGCCCTAACCATGGGGGGATGGTTAGGGCTGACTTGCTGTTGCTTGGAGAAAACAAGCTTGGTATCTAGTTTGGGGAGAAAATAGCACTATTGCTTGTATGCATAGTTAGTTCCGTTAAAACAAAAAAAGTTCCCTCTAACTTAAAAAAGTTTCATTTTTTTGTTTTAATCCTATTTTGACGCCACAGAAAGACTCTAGAAACAAAAAAAAACCCTAACCATAATGGCTAGGGCTTGCTTTGCTGTTGCTTGGGAGGGGAAGTCTCAAGCTTTGCATCTAGTTTGGGGAGAAAGCAGCAATATCGCTTGCGTATAAAATTAGTCTCTCAAGACTAGGTAAAGTTCCACGGTATTTGCAAAATTTACGAACTTTTTTCTAAATAAAGAAAAATTCCCACCAACTAGCTGATATTACTAAAGTTTACTCAATAAAAATCTTCAAAAAATATTCCCTCAAACACCTTGTACACTAAAAACAAACAAAACACATTAATGAGCCTCATCCCAATTATCCCCCACACCCACGTCCACCACCAAGGGTACATTTAGCTCTACAGCTCTGGCCATTCGACTTCTCAACCCCTCAACCACAATGCCCAACTCAGACTCTGGAACCTCCAATACCAACTCATCGTGTACCTGCATGATCATTTTTGACTGCAAACCAGAGGTGTCTAGCCATCGATCCACATCAATCATTGCCAACTTTATAATATCGGCAGCAGTACCCTGCATCGGTGCATTGATCGCCGTACGCTCCGCAGCCTGCCTGCGCATCCCATTACTCGATTTAATCTCTGGTAAATACAAACGCCGCCCATACAATGTTTCCACAAATCCCACATCTGCCGCACCACTCCGAATATTATCCATATACGCCTGAACCCCGGGATAACGCGCAAAGTACAGGTCTATATACTCCTGGGCCTGATGGCGACCAATATGTAGCTGCCGCCCCAAACCAAATGCCGACATGCCATAAATTAAGCCAAAATTAATTGCTTTAGCACTGCGGCGCTGTTCTGTTGAAACTTCGGTCAAGGTCACGCCAAATACTTCAGCCGCCGTTGCTTGGTGGACATCAAGACCTTGCGCAAAAGCCTCTGTCAGCCCTTTATCTCCAGACAAGTGCGCCATTATTCTCAGCTCTATCTGCGAATAATCCGCGGCAACCATCTTCCAACCTTCCGGCGCAATAAATGCCTGACGGACTCGGCGCCCCTCAGCTGTTCGTATAGGAATATTTTGTAGATTAGGGTCAGAGGAAGACAATCGTCCCGTTGCAGTGACAGCCTGATGATATGAAGTATGAATCCGGCCAGTAACAGGATTTATCATCGTCGGCAGCTTATCAGTATAAGTAGACTTCAATTTGGATAAACTTCGATGCTCAAGCAGTATCTTTGGCAGAGGATAGTCGAGAGCCAACTCCTGCAATACCTCCTCTTTCGTAGATGCTGCACCCTTGGCAGTTTTCTTCAAAACCGGAATATTCAGCTTTTCAAACAGAATATGCCCAAGTTGCTTTGGGGAAGCCAAATTAAACTCTTCGCCCGCTAACGTATAAGCCTGCTGCTCAAGTTCATTGAGCCTAATACCCAATTCCAGGCTTTGCTTGTGAAGTAAGCTAGCACTTACCAACGCACCATATCGTTCAATCTTCGAGAGCACAGGTATCAGGGGGACTTCAATATTACTAAATACGCGTTCTAACCCTTCACATTCCATCAACTTGGGCCAAAGAGCCTGATGCAACCTTAGGGTAATATCTGCATCTTCAGCAGCGTAAAGAGCAGCATCTTCAACGGCAATTTGATTAAACGTCAATTGACCTGCGCCTTTCCCAGCAACATCCTCAAAATGGATAGTTTTTTCACCCAAATACTTTAGTGCCAAGCTATCCATGTCATGACGGCTTCCCGTCGAGTTAGCAACGTAGGATTCCAGCATGGTATCGTATTTAATACCCGATAATGTAATCCCGTGGTTGGCGAGTACACTCATGTCATATTTGAGGTTTTGTCCCAATTTATAGACAGAAGGGTCTTCCAATAACGGCTTTAACGTTTCAAGTACCTGCTCGCAATTCAATTGTGCCGGAGCACCCAGATAATCATGGCCAAGGGGAACATAGGCCGCTTGATGGGGAGACACAGCAAAGGAGAGGCCAACAATTCGAGCCTGCATATAATCAAGGCTTGTTGTTTCTGTATCAAAGGAAAAAAATTCAGCTTGCTTCAGTTTATCCAGCCAATCGTTCAGCTGGCTCTCCGTATAAATAACCTGATAGTCCTTTTCTACCGGCTCGGACGATGCTAGCACAGACATATCATCATCTGCGGTTAGCAGCTCCTCTGTCCATGTTTTAAGTTCTAACTTTCTAAACCATTCCAGCAATACATCATTATCAGGTTCGCCATTAACTAAACTGTCTAGGGTTTGATCCAGTGCCACATCTATTTTAATGGTTGCCAGCTTGTAGGAAAGAGAGGCTAGATCTTTATGTTCTGCCATTTTTTCTGGCATTTTTTTCGCACCACGAAACTCCAGTTCGCGCACCCTTTCAAGATCAGCATAAATATCGTCGATGCCCCCAATACCTTGCAGCATGGCTAATGCTGTTTTTTCTCCCACCCCAGGAACACCGGGAATATTGTCCGACTTATCACCAATCAATGCCAAATAATCGATAATCAACTCTGGTGGTACGCCAAACTTGTCGATTACCCCCTGTCGGTCCAGGGTTGTCTCGGTCATGGTATTCACCAGGCTCACATGTTGCCCAACCAGCTGAGCCATATCCTTGTCGCCGGTGGATATCACCACATCACGCTGCTTCGCTGTAGCCTCTACCGCCAATGTACCAATCACATCATCAGCTTCCACACCATCAACAATAAGCATGGGTAAGCCCATCGCTCTGATAATTTGGTGGATGGGCTCAATTTGCTGGCGTAGCTCATCTGGCATGGGAGGACGGTGTGATTTATATTCACCGTACAGCTCATCCCGAAATGTTTTTCCCTTAGCATCAAATACCACCACTACTGGGCTGTGAGGAAAATCCTTTAACATCCGCCTCATCATCGCGATAACCCCTTTAACAGCACCCGTCGGAATACCTGTAGAGGTTGTCAGTGGTGGCAGTGCATGAAACGCTCGATAAAGATAGGAAGATCCATCCACTAGTACTAGCGGAGCTTTATTTGTCATTGATTGGTCACTCTAATAAAAAGCTCTAATAGGAAACTCTGATTAATAACGTTGATTTCAAAGACTGACAAAAACAAAGAATGATCAGATATTGAGACCACAAAGCATAACGCAATTTGTTTCAATTAAGCTAACAAGGGGGTACTCTTTCAACAGAGGGGTATGACCAATTAAACGCGAAAGTAGTGAAACAAGCATGGCTTCTTTTCCAGTTTTAGACCAGAAAGGCCTCAAAGCTTTTTTGAGCCGGTACCAACTGGATGAGACCTGCCACATTGATTCTTCTTACAGGGCTAGAGCTCATAGTACCTGTCGTTTTCATATTAGCGATCCCGGCACAGCGGCAACCCAAGCATATTTGCTATTAGTTGTTGAACCCAATGCTATAGATCACCTGACATTTATTTCTTCGCTAATTGAACATTTGGTTGCTCTGGACACATTGGTAACGCCCTGCTTAAAAAACAAGCAAGATGAATACATCTCATTATTTGGCCACTGCCCGGCAATATTATTTCATCTACCTGGAGATCTACCGCCAAGCAATCAGAAACTAACAACTCTTCGCTGTGGTGAAATCGGTACTTTTCTAGGGAAAATGCACACCAACTCTAAAGATTTTGATAAAACTTATGGTAATCCCCGCAGCCTTGTATGGCTCAATCTTGCTGCTGACGAATTGCTACCACAACTTTCTGCTGGTGATGCATGCCTCTTAAGAGAACAATTAGGCCGCTTTAAAAGTACCATCGATATCAACCCAAACTTACCCAGCGGGCCTCTGATCGGGAGTCTATTTAGAGACCAGCTGTTTTTTCAGGGTGACCATCTTGAGGCCGTGACAGGCTTTTATTTTAGTTGCACCGACTGGCTATTATTGGATGTTGCGCAAGCAGTAAATGAATGGTGTAGCAATGAACAGGGTGAACTTGACAAGCACCTGACCAAATCCCTTCTTTCTGCTTACCATGCGGTAAGACCCTTCACTCCCTGTGAAAATCAATACTGGCAGGATATCCTATGTTTTTCTGCCACGAGATTTTGGATTTCGCGCTTGCTGAGCTCTCTCCTCCCCGATCAAGCAGGCCGCCCATCAATACAACAGAACCCCCAAGAATATAAAGTGAGGCTGCGCCGGCGAATCACAGGTTATCACCCCCTACCGGTAGGAAGCCCTGACTAAACTCACCTCCCTGTACCGATTATTGACCGCCTTAAGACAATTATTTAACCGGACTGCGCTCGAGACATGTCGTAAATGTTTCGGCAAAGGAGCGAATGAACTCTAAATAGCTACTTTTACTCAGTGGTGTACTTCCACCCATTAGATCAAGCTCTGCATGATTTGATGCCAACTTTTTAGCTAACTGAAGGGCTAACTTATTATTTAGCTGTGGTTCAGTAAAAACACAGGTTACTCGATCACCCAAGGCTATAATTTCGCCATAATGGCGTGCGCCTCGGTTCGCACCACCCGGTAATTGTATTGCCGCCAACTGGTTTAACCCAAAATGCTCAACAAAGTGTCCATAGCCATCATGTACCACAAGAAATCCGTTTCCCTTTACCTGCTCTAAACCTTTTTGAATAGATTCATCCAAAAATGTAAGCTGCTCTGAAAACTCTCTGACATTTGCCTCAAACAACGTTTTTCGTTCCGGATATTTGTTGGCAAGTACTACCGCAATTGCTTCCACTACTTTTAAGCTATTGTGTGGATTCAACCATAGGTGAGGGTCTCTATTGTAAGGCTCTCCGTTCTTGTCTCCATTTGAAATATGCTCTTCATGCCCATGATGGTCATGTCTCTCATGGGATACCTCGGGCCACTGTATATTATCCAGCTGTGTTAATTGAACAACCTTGTCTGAAGGCACATTCACCAATGCCTTCACCAATACACCCTCAAGTTCAGGGCCCACCCAAACAACCAGCTCTGCTTGCTTAACCGCCTTAAGATCTGAAAATTTAAGCGCATATTCATGGGGAGATGTATTGGGAGAAAGTAGTACATCAACAGCAAATTCATCCCCTACCACTGCTTTCACTAACATCGCAACAGGTTTAATTGAAGCCAAGACCCTAGGCGATGAAGACGCCCAAGCGGAAGAGGCACACCCAAAAAATACGACAAAAGCTACATAAAACAACTTGTTCATTTTATAACTCAAAATATTATGAAATGTTATAATATAACAAAATTAACGACCAACTCAAATAATATATTACAAAAAACCTTTTAATTCATTGAGTTAACACCTATAACCTCTGACACAACACTAAAGGAAACGACACAAGATGGAGGCACAACTCTATAGCATCATTGCGTATCAGCCACAATGCGATAAAATAACATTGTATATTATAAGAGACTACCCAACATGCTGACGAACTCTCGTCTCGCCTACCATACCCACGATCATAAGCGCTGTATTAATGCTGCCCTGCAAAGGGCAAAAGTACTTTGTGATGAGAAGCATGCACGACTTACCCCCATTAGAGAAACCGTACTAAAAACAATATGGGCAAGCCACCAGCCCCTTGGAGCCTACGAAATTGTAGATAACATGACGCCAAAAGCACAGACTGGCAAGCGCATTCAGGCTCCTACTGTTTATCGTGCCATTGAGTTTTTACTCGAACAGGGGCTTATTCACCGCATTGCCTCACTCAATGCTTATATAGGCTGTCCGTTTCCCGGAAATAATCACAAAGATTTTTTTCTTATTTGTCGTGCTTGCGGCTCCACGGCTGAATGCAGTAACGAACAAATTAACAGTATGATGCTACAAACCGCAGAACGTACAGGCTTTAAGATGGAATCTCAGATGGTTGAAATTAGTGGGCTTTGCCCAGAGTGCCAGCAGGGGGGACAGCCATGACTCACCCCCTTATTCAACTAAGCGGCATCAGTAAATACTTCAACGACAACAAAGTCCTTTCTAACATCGACCTAAGTATTGAGCCTGGACAAATTATTACCTTAATTGGCCCCAATGGAGCAGGTAAAACGACACTGGTTAAAATTGTTTTAGGCCTTGTAGATACTGATGAAGGGAAAATCCTCCGACACACCGACCTACGTATCGGTTATATGCCACAAAAACTGCATATTGACCCCACACTACCTATTACTCTCAAGCGATTTTTAAGATTGGCTGAACCCAATACTCAACTCTGCATTAGTGCATTAAAGGAGGTGGGCATTGATCAGCACATTGATTCTCCGCTACATGCTCTGTCAGGCGGGGAAATGCAACGTGCCCTGTTAGCTCGGGCTATTTTACGCAAACCTAATTTTTTGGTACTGGATGAACCCGTGCAAGGTGTTGACGTAGTAGGGCAGGAAGCGCTTTATCGGCTGATTAGCCAATTACGCGATCGCCTCCCCTGTGGAGTACTCATGGTGTCCCATGACCTTCACTTAGTCATGTCTGCAACGGATAAAGTTGTTTGCCTCAATCAACACATCTGCTGTCATGGGCATCCAGACCAAGTGAGTAATAATCCAGCATTTATTGAGCTTTTTGGTACAAAAACAGCCACCTACACCCATCGCCATGATCACCAACACGACCTACACGGCAAAGTAATGAAATCACGCTCCGTAGAGCAACATTCCTCGGAGTGCCGACATGATTGATGTTCTTCTCTATGCACTCTTAGCCGGACTGGGCGTTGCACTCATCACCGGGCCCTTAGGTGCTTTTATTGTCTGGCGCCGAATGGCCTATTTTGGTGACACCTTAGCCCACTCATCTCTGTTAGGCGTAGCTATAGCATTACTGCTATCCGTCAGCCCCACTTTATCAGTTATTGCCACCTGTCTAATACTTGCTCTGATATTAGTCATATTGCAACAACAGAAGAATTTAGCCTCTGACACATTACTGGGTATTCTTTCTCACACATCTCTAGCCGTAGGCTTGGTCGCCATAGCGCTTATGCCAGAGGTGAAAGTCGACCTTTTAAGCCTACTGTTTGGTGATTTGCTGACAGTTAATGTCCGCGATGTAGTGACCATCTATATCATCGGCCTTGTCGCCATGTTTTTGCTAATCAAGTTGTGGAACCCTTTACTGGCCATCACCATTCATGAGGAACTAGCAAAAGTTGAGGGTGTTCCAGTGACGGCTGTACGTACAGCATTCATGTTGATAATTGCTTTGGAAATTGCTATTGCCATGAAGGTAGTAGGGGTGTTACTGATTACCGCCTTATTAATTATCCCTGCGGCCACCGCGAGGCGTTTTGCCAAGACACCAGAGCAAATGGCAATCTTTGCCAGCCTGATTGGCTGTTTCGCAGTAACTTTGGGATTAACCAGCTCCTGGTATATTGACACACCTGCTGGGCCTTCGATTGTGCTTTGTGCCGGTATTTTATTTCTGGTTTCTCTCGCTAAAAAAAGTAGCTAGGAACACAAGCAGCTACGAGAAGAAAAAGAAATAGTGTTGACCTACTGGACTTTCTCCGAGCATTTACTGATCAAATGTAGCCATGATCGATCGCAACGCCATCCGCATACTCTCTTCCGCAAAAGGTGGTTTGAAAAAGCCATGATAATGGCCATAAGGATTAACAAGAACCATATTGGCGCCGTGATCGATGGTGTAGTCGCCATTCTCCAGAGGAACCTTACTAAAGGCTACATTAAGCTCTGTCGCCAACTTTAATAACACGTATTGATTACCGGTCGCACCAATGAAATCAGGATTAAAGTAGGGAACATATTGAGCAAGCTTTGCTGTCGTATCTCGCTCCGGGTCCAGAGACACCAGTACAACTTGTAATTCCGCCTTCTCTTCAGAATCTAGCCCTTCGTACATTTTCGCCGCGGCAGCCATTGTTGTTGGGCAAATATCTGGGCAGTGGGTAAAACCAAAAAACAACAAACTCCACTTGCCCGTAAGCTCTTGAAGCCCAAAGGGCTGGCCTCGGTGGTCCGTGAACTCAAACTCACTAAACTTTCGGGGAGTATCGAGCAACACCGCCCCATTTGCTCGTAATTCGTGAACATTTAAGATGCGAGGCTGATTAATTTTATGGATAAACCCTGCCAGTGTCATGGCGACAAACACAACAATGCCTATTAGAGTAAAACGAATATTACGTTTATTGCGCTGGCTATCTGCCACAGTTATGCCCTTTTTCTCAGCTTACCTACCACCAGTGAATAAAATACTATAGATTCAGGTCAATCCTCACGTAAACGAAGGCACCGTAATCAAGTAATGATCCACCAACATAATGATAAATAAAGCCATCAAGTAAATGATGGAATATTTGAATGTATCCATGCCGGCATTTGGATTCTTGCCAATCATCATCACAATAGCCCAATACAAAAAGCCCGCACCCAACACCAATGCACCTAATAAATAGAGCCAACCGCTCATCCCTGTTACAAAAGGGAGCACAGTGACAATTATCATGATGACGGTGTAGAGAAGAATATGTAGCTTGGTGTATTTTTCACCATGGGTCACTGGAAGCATCGGGATTTCCGCCTTGGCATATTCTTCTTTACGGTGAACCGCTAACGCCCAGAAGTGGGGCGGTGTCCAAGCAAAGATAATTAACACCAGTAGCAGAGCATAGCCATGTACTTCACCGGTAACAGCCGTCCAGCCCAGCAATGGTGGTACGGCACCCGCCAAGCCACCAATAACAATATTTTGAGGCGTCGCCCGCTTTAAGTACAACGTGTATATGACCGCATACCCAATCAGTGAAGCTAGGGTTAGCCAAGCGGTTAATGCATTAATAAAAACCAACAAAACAGCCATACCAACAACACCTAACACCGAGGCAAAAAACATTGCCTGAAGGGGTTGAACACGGCCTTTGGCTACAGGGCGGTTAAACGTTCGCGCCATTTTAAGGTCAACCTGACGATCCACCACATGATTGACGACAGCTGCAGCGCCCGCACAGAAAGCAATACCAAGATTACCTAAAATCAATACATCAAGTGGCACCATGCCTGGTACCGAAAGGAACATACCAATAACAGTTGTCAGAATCATCAGGGCAACAACATTGGGCTTAGTCAGCTCCAAATAATCACGCCAGCTGGCTTTTTCCATCTCAAACTCTGCTTCTTTCATGACGTCAGGACTCCAGTCTCTGATATTTCAGCTTTGCGGTCCACACTCTGGTAGCAAGCGTTACTAGCGTCAACAATAGTAGGACGCCACCAATATTATGAACAATTGCGGTTAATAACGTTGCACGAATCTGACCACTAGCAATAATCAAAAGCAACTGTACAGACAACATGGCAACTAAAATTAGGGACATACGACGTATACGTCGATGATTGATAGTTAACAACAAAATGGCCAAACCCAATAAGTAAACCGTTGTGACTACGGCCCCCATACGATGAATCACATGAATAGCCACTCGAGCTTCACTTTCCAAGGTTTCACTTAAGGAGTCAACACCAGAGGTTTGAGCGATATTAAAACCCTGCCAAATATCCATTTCTGGCCACCATTGATTCTGGCATAGAGGGAAATCTGGGCACGCAAATGCTGCATAGTTGGCGCTGGTCCAGCCACCCAAGAGAATCTGTATACCAACGATGAGAACGGCTCCGATTAACCAAGGCTTAACGTGGGTCAACCGAGCCATAATGTCTGTCGAAAGCTTCCAATACTTGTTATCAAGACGCAGTGTTAACAACCAAAGAAGAGAACAGTTAACCACACCGCCAAGCAAGTGGACCGTAGCTACTTGGGCCCAGAGTGTTACATTAACAGACCACATCCCCAGCAACGCCTGCCAAACTACTAAGAATAAAATAAACGTTGGCAATCGAAAAGGATAACTTTCATCATCACGTCGGCGCCATGAACCAACGGCCAATAACGTGATCAATGCCCCCAAAATGCCCGCCAAATAACGGTGACTCAACCCTGGCCAAACGACAAATCCAGCGTTAACTGTGCCGTAGCAACTCGACCAATCAGAACAGCCAAAACCAACATTCACGAGCCTTGTATAAGCACCAAGTATTATGACAACGGCAGAAAGAACTGTGGCCACAAGTGCCAACTTGAAACCAGGTTTACGAAATTTTGGTTTATTAAACATTGACATATAGGTTACATACTCAATCTAGTTACGGCCTTTTAACCTATTAAAAACTATTAGTTAGCAACATTACTGGGTGAGTATTTCATGAGATGTTCTATATCCTCAATTATTTCGCTACCCTTATTTTTAAGGGTATACGACATCATCACCAGACCTTGCTGGTCGACCAAATAAGCGCGTATTTCACCTGCTTCATCACTATTATTCGACGAAAATGGCGTATTGGTGCTATTCAGCAACTCTTTCAACTCCTTAGAGCTGCCCTGTACAATGTGTAGAAAGGGGTGATTCTGCTTGATATAACCCGAAGTCTCTTCTGACGTTGCACCATCAAGAGAAAGATAGAGCCTCTCAAAACGGCGACTATACTTTCCTAAACTAACATGTACCTGGCGACTGAGGTAGAGCATTTCCCTGCAACGCTCAATACATTCACTGCCGCCAGGAATTAATAACCGCCACTTCAGTTTTTGTTCGTTAAATGTCCACGGGCTTCCTTCCGAGTCGGTCAACGTAAGACTTCCCATGGAAACGGGTGGTAACACAAATTCCCCATGATTGGTCGTACCTAATCGAGACAACAATCTATCCCGCTGCTCTTCTGTTTTTGGGAACAATAGAAACCCAGCAACAATGACACCACTTAACATGGCAATCATTAGCCATATTTGCCAAGGACCACGCTTAACTACTTGTTTTGTCATGAAGACTTTTCCCTAACGTTTTACTTTTCAACTAATGCCTCGCTTTTCATCAATGATGATGACGCATTGACCGCCTTGCTCTTATCACCTCACCCAGATTTGAGTTGGCAAAGAGCGTTAAAATTATAAGCACAATCGTTAATGCCGCCCATTGAACAGCATAGCCTGTATGTTTTCCAGGCTGAATACTAACCAATATCCAGCCTGTTTCTAGAGCACCCGGCACATCTGCATCTAACCGAAGGCTATAGTCATAAAGCGCCAAGGTGAGCTTACTAGCAATCTCTTCTGGGGCGGGATTCTGAATAACAATAGGACCCTCTTTAAGCTGCCAGGTATCGTCGCCTAACATTAGCTGCTTCCCGGGAGAGCGGTATAAGTAGCCAGTCAATTGAGCTTCACCAACGACCTTTTCTATTTTCGGCAATATAGCGCGGTCTCTACTACCTTTAACCCAACCACGATTAACCAATATCCACTGGCCCAAATTGGTTCTAAATGGGCTAATTACCTCATAGCCAGGCAACCCATGGCGAACTTTATTATCCAACAAAAGGGGAGAGCGGTTGTCATACTCTCCCGTCACAATGACTCGAAGATAGTCACGATCTTCGAACTCCGAAATATCTTCTAAAGTAACTGGTTGAGCGATTTCACGCTGATGGTGAGCCTCAAGCAAACTCCGCTTTTCTTCTGCCCGCGCCACCTGCCAAAAAGACAAACTAACGGTAATCGGCAAAAAAATGGCCGTAAATACCAGTACTTTCCAGTTCAATTGCCACTGGAAAGAAACGTCTACTTGAGGCTGTGTCAGTTCTGACATCTGTGTTTAAATCACTCTTTTTCTATCGGGAAACAACTACCCATGTTACTTAAAGTCATCATCGTGTTACTTTTTATCGCCGTAGTAATAAGCCTCAGCAGTGCCTTGGTCTTCCTGATGAAAGATGTTGGCAACTCTAGGAAGCGAACCCTGTATGCACTGGGGGTCCGCATCGCACTGGCCGCGGCTCTGGTGGGAACAATTACCTGGGGGATTTATTCAGGCCAACTCACCAGTCAAGCTCCTTGGGATAAACAGCTACATCCAGACCGTGTTGTACCACCGGTAAGGGAGTAGCTCACCACAAAGTGATAACCCTTTAGGGCGCTGTTTACCCCTAAGAAAAAACGGCCAGGATTTCCCTGACCGTTTTATTTTTTAGCACCTAAACTGTAAATAGCTTAAAAAGCACCCATCTAAGATAAAACGTAAACAAAGATGAATAAACCAACCCAAACCACATCAACGAAGTGCCAATACCAAGAAGCGGCCTCAAATCCAAATTGATCCTTAGAATTGAAGTGTCCTTTCAGCCCACGTAGGAACTGAACGAGCAACATAATAGTACCCATTGTAACGTGAGCGCCATGGAAACCTGTCAGCATAAAGAACGTGGTCCCGTAAACACCCGTCTCAAGGGTCAAGCCCATATGCTGGTACGCATGCATATATTCCTCAACCTGTAAGACGAGGAAGATAGCTCCCATAGTAACCGTGACACCCAACCATATAAGAAACTTTTTACGGTCGTCTTTCTTAATAGCGCTATGTGCGAAGTGAACCGTCACACTTGAGCCCAACAGAACAATGGTGTTCCAAAGTGGCAACCATTGGAATAATTTATTCCACCCCGGGAATCTCATATTCTCATCTGGCCCAACAAACTTAGCCGCTTCTCCATTAACAACCATATCGGGTGTTGTCATTAGTGGCCATGCTGGCTCAAAACCTTCCCACAACAATTGGTTGTCCTCTTCGCCCAACCAAGGAAGAGCTAGCGTGCGAATATAAAAGAGAGCACCAAAAAATGCAGCAAAGAACATAACTTCAGAGAAGATGAACCAGCTCATACCCCAAACATAGGAACGTTTTAGCTGATCACTATTCATACCCGCCATATTTTCCTTTATTACTAGGCTGAACCAGGTATAAAGAGTAAATGCTAGTACCAACGCACCAGCCAAAAAGAACATTGCACTGTCACCCTGTACCCAGGAACCGGCACCATAGGCAGTTAATCCCAAACCAGTAGCAGCACAAATAGGCAACCGACTTTGCTCTGGAACGTAATAGTTGCTCTCAGTTGACATTATTTTTCTCCATTTCTGCTGTACATTTCTGTACAACTCTTGTCATCAGTTAACTTGCGTAAGTGACGGTTTAACACGGTCAGTTACATCAAATAATGTGTAGGACAACGTTATTGTCTTAATGGCCCTAGGCAAATCACGGTCGACTATAAACACCAGTGGCAAGTCTGCTTCTTCTCCCGCCTCAAGCGGTTGTTGATTGAAGCAAAAGCATTCCGTTTTATGGAAATACTCCGCCGCATTAAATGGTGTCACATTTGGAATTGCCTGGGCAATCATATCCCGACCTGTACGATTTTTAGCAAAAAACACTGCCTTCGTCGGCTCTCCGGGGTGTACCGTGACCTCATACACCTTGGGGGTAAACTCCCAAGGCATAGCGCCATTATTGGTGGCAACAAACTGTACTTTTACAGTACGGGCCATATCTACACCAGACTCTGATGCCTCATAGCGCCCACCTGTTTTTCCACCAATACCAGTGATGTCGCAAAATACGTCATACAATGGCGGCATTATAAATAACGCAAACAAGAACATGCCGGCGGCCCCTACAAGCAGTTTGACCAGAGTCTTTTTGACCGGGCGAGTCGACATATTCTCTACCTCTTACTTCACTTGCGGAGGTGTACTAAACGTGTGGTAAGGCACTGGAGTAGGCAATGTCCACTCAAGACCTTCCGCTCCTTCCCAAGTCTTAGGCTCACTCACTGGTGTGCCAGAACGAATGGTCCGGATAACGTTAAACAAGAACAGTAACTGTGCTGCACCGTAAATAAAGGCACCGATACTGGACACCATGTTCCAATCAGAGAACTGCAAAGCATAATCAGCATAGCGACGAGGCATTCCCGCCAACCCTATGAAGTGCTGAGGGAAGAATGTTACGTTAAAGCCAATAAAGGAAATCCAAAATTGCACTTTACCCATTGTCTCGTTATACATTTTACCGGTCCACTTAGGAAGCCAGTAATAAACTGCAGCAGTACTTGAGAATAGCGAACCAGCAACCATTACATAGTGGAAATGTGCAACCACAAAATAAGTATCGTGGTACTGCACATCTGCCGGGGCAATTGCCAGCATTACACCGGTTAAGCCACCAATGGTGAACATAATTATAAAGGCAATGGCGAACAACATCGGCGTTTCAAAGCTCAAGGAACCACGGAACATGGTGGATACCCAGTTAAAGATCTTCGCTGCTGTTGGTATCGCAATCAACATTGTGGCGTACATAAAATACAGCTCGCCACCAATTGGCATCCCCACCAAAAACATGTGATGGGCCCACACAATAAATGATAAGAAGGCAATAGATGCTGTTGCATACACCATTGAACTATAACCAAACAGAGGCTTACGACTGAACGTTGGTATGATATGCGAAATCACACCAAAAGCCGGTAAGATGATGATGTAAACCTCAGGGTGCCCAAAGAACCAGAAAACATGCTGGAACAGAACAGGGTCGCCACCACCAGCGGCATCAAAAAAGCTGGTGCCGAAGTTAATATCCATCAACATCATAGTAACTGCACCAGCCAATACCGGCATGACAGCAACTAGCAAAAAGGCTGTAATCAACCAAGTCCAAACAAACATTGGCATTTTCATCAATGTCATGCCGGGTGCACGCATATTCAATATGGTGGCGATAATGTTGATGGAGCCCATGATAGATGACGCACCCATAATATGAATCGCAAAAATAAAGTAATTCACACTATCGGGAGCATAGGTAGTAGAAAGAGGTGCATAGAATGTCCAACCGAAGTTAGGACCACCGCCGTCCATAAATAACGTGGATGCCAACATCAAAAAAGCAAAAGGCAAAATCCAGAAGCTCAAGTTATTCATCCGCGGTAAAGCCATATCTGGGGCCCCGATCATCATCGGAATCATCCAGTTGGCCAAACCAACAAAGACCGGCATGATGGCACCAAACACCATCACTAGACCGTGCATTGTCGTCATCTGGTTAAAAAATTCGGGTTTAACAATTTGCATGCCGGGCTCAAATAGCTCGGCGCGGATAACCATTGCAAAAAATCCACCCAATAGGAACATCGCAAAGCTGAACCAGAGGTAAAGCGTACCGATATCCTTGTGATTAGTGGTAAAGAGCCAGCGGCCAATACCTTTAGCGGGACCGTGTGCCATGACTTAACCCTCCCTTATTGGCCTTGTTTGAATTTGAGAACGTCGATGGGCTGAACCACATCACCTGTATCATTGCCCCAAGCATTTCGCTCATAGGTAATGATAGCGGCTAAATCGACTTCTGAGAACTGACCGCCGAATGCCTGCATAGCTGTACCAGCCACACCATTAACAACCACATCTAAGTGCTTGCTAACATCACCCACGGCAATAGCACTACCTTTCAGGGCAGGGAATACACCAGGAATACCTTCACCATTTTCCATATGACAAGAACCACATGAACGGTTATAGGCTACCTCACCCTTAACCATCAGCTCTTCCTTGGTAAAAGTCTTTTTGGTAAGTTCGCGAATAGCGGCCGCTTTGACTTTTTTGTCTGCCAACCAGCTTTTGTACTCTTCTTTCTCTAGCACATTAATAACGATAGGCATGAAGGCATGGGATTTACCACACAGTTCAGCACATTCTCCTCGATACACGCCAGGCTCTTCAACGTAGGTCCAGGTTTCATTAATAAAACCGGGAATAGCGTCTCGCTTTACACCAAAATCTGGCACCCACCACGAATGGATAACATCTTTAGCTGTGATAAGGAAACGCACTTTTGTCTTAACGGGAAGAACTAAGGGCTCAGACACTTCCTGAAGATAATATTGGCCTTTAGGCGCAGTGTTATAAATCTCAGATTCCGGCGTCGTCAGCTCACTCATGAACGCAACATCTTCACCAAGATATTCATATTGCCATTTCCACTGATAACCTGTGACTTTTACTTCCATCTCAGCTTCTGACGTATCGTAAACATTCAACAGCGTACTTGTAGCTGGAATAGCCATTACAATCAAAATCAGCGTAGGAATAATCGTCCAAATCACTTCAGCTTTCGTGTTTTCATGGAAGTTTGCCGCAACAGCTCCACGAGACTTACGGTGTGCATACATACTGTAGAACATGACCGCAAAGACACCAACACCAATGACCACACATATCCAAAAAATGATCATATGAATATCGTAGATCGCGTTGCTTACCGGGGTTACCCCTTTAGGCATATTGACCGCCCACCGCTGAGCTTCTTCTGCTAACGCTTGACCCGAAAGGATCAGTGACATCACAGGGGCAAGCACCAGCGCGAAAAGCATATTTGCTCTTCTTGACATCGCCCTATCTCCAAATAAGTTATTGTTTATAGTTTTATTGATCCCAAAAAAAGCCGCAGTAAGCAACCCATCGCACAGGGACACCCCCTCATTATACCAGACTTTCCTTGCCACCCTCTACACCATCAGCCCACCTTTCTGTCAGAATACGGCCTTATACAGGGTATCCATATCATGAATCAAACACTCCGCCAAAAAGTTTGGACCATTGCTTTACCTATGACCGCAGCGAGCATCAGCACTCCTCTACTAGGTCTTGTAGATACAGCTATTTTGGGACATTTGGAGTTAGCCTATTACCTTGCCGCCGTAGCAGCAGGCAGCAGTGTTTTGACCATGATATTTTGGTTGTTTGGGTTTTTACGTATGGGCAGTACTGGACTCACAGCTCGCGCATGGGGCGCTGGCGACCATAATCGTTGCCAAGAGCTACTCGCCCAATCACTACTGCTTGCCACAGTTTTAGGATGTCTGTTAGTACTGTTTCAGCAACCTTTGCTCACCGCCATTCTTTATTTAATTAAACCTTCTGATGAGGTGCGTATACTGGCCTTTAACTATTGCCAAATACGCATCTTTGCCGCTCCCGCAACACTGGGCACCCTCTGCGCCATGGGATGGTTGCTCGGATTACAGCGCGCAAAAGCCACTTTGTTATTGATGCTGTTTACCAACCTAGTCAATATTGGACTGGACTTTCTATTTATTGTTGGCTTGAAAATGAACAGCAACGGTGCGGCTTGGGCGTCTTTTACTGCAGAACTGCTCGGATTTTTTCTGGCTATGTTTTTAGTTGCCAGACAGCTGTCACAAATGGGCAGGTCAATCAACTTTCCACACTTATGTCAGTGGCATCGCTACCGGGAATTACTTAGGGTCAACCGCCACATTTTTATCCGAACAGCCTGCCTTGTTTTTACAATGACTTTTTTTACAGCGCAGGGTGCTCGCCAAGGTGACAGCATTCTTGCCGCTAACGCCATTTTGATGCAATTGCTACTTTTGGTAGCTTACACTCAGGACGGCTTTGCTCATGCAGCAGAGTCCTTGGCCGGCCACGCCATTGGCACGAACAACCTCAATCATTTTTACCGCATTTGCAAAGAAGTGACATTTTGGGGCTTGGTGATTTCACTTGTAGCAACAGCTATTTATCTATATTTTCCTCGCGCTATTGTTGCTATTTTCACCGACCTTCCCGAAATAGCCGAGGCGAGCCAACATTATTGGCCGTGGCTCACAGCTCTGCCTCTGGCTGGATTGTTCTGCTTTATGGCCGACGGTATCTTTATTGGTTCAGGTAAAACCCGAGCAATGCAGGACACAATGCTAGTTGCAACTTTTGGGCTGTTCCTGCCGCTCTGGTATCTCACTCAACCCCTCGGCAATCATGGCTTGTGGTTAGCCTACCTATGCTTTCTTTGCGCCCGTAGCATATTGATGGGGGGTATGTTTTTTTATTACAGCCAACATCGACTTTGGCTACAAAACAGACCCTGACCGACCTTCAAGACTGTTTTTTATGCAAAGATGTTCTTTGCCTTTTCACCCTTGTCTACTAGTTTTGTTATATGGATACCGTCAATATTCGTCAGGCCATTGCTGCCGCTAAAGCACATGAGAAAACTACTGGACAGCTAGCCTGCTTGCTGAAGGCCAGAGTAAGCAGCCTCCACCATGCTGTTCAACTTCCCCCCCAAAACATTGTTCCTGCTCTGCTTAACTTTATTCTTCACTATATCGACCAAGTACCCGAATTCATTGATGCTGTCGATTCTATTGCCAATGAATGCAATATCACCGATTACACAGAACCTGTTATCACCATAGCCAAAGAATTTTTCATGCAGCCACCCAATCTAATTGACGGTCATGAGGGGCTCAACGCGTTAATGGATGAATCCTATCTGGCACACAGGCTAATCGAAGAAGTAAATGACCGATTTATGTGTTGCTACAACACACCGTTGGTTCCCATGGATATGACGCGATCAAATCTGATTATTCACCATCTGGTGGGAGAACCTTTTGCCAACCAACTAGACCAAGCCGTTCACTTAATCACTGATAACTTGCAAAATCGTGATTTAGTGTTTGTACCTGATGCCTGCAAAGAAGACAGAAGCAAACGATGGGAAAGTGACCTACAGCGCTGGCCTTGCCTAGTGGACAATCTATCGGTTAACTTGTTGTTGAACGGGCAAACGGTCCGAATCGTGATCCATTAACTTTTCTTTGTAGAGCACTTTTTTGGGTCACTCTTTACACGACACCCATTTAAGAAGACTGGGACTCATAACCATAACCCTCATGAAAAGCTAATTTAACTCACTTGGGTCAACTAATCTCACTGGCTGGGTTTCGGCTAGTTTTTCCTCTGCACTCAAATTAACCCTAGTTTCCAATTCTTTTGGCGCGCTTTGTAGAAACATCTGCTCTTTAAATCCACAGCTGAGGCATTCACGAAAGTCTTTTTTATCTTCACTGAAAACAGCTAATTTATCCATCTCGCTACATCGCGGGCAGACCGCTCCGGCAATAAAACGTTTTTTGGCTTTAAACATATGGCGCCTTCTATGATTTGAGCAACCGACCAAACAATTCAGCCAGCACACCAATACCAGATTATCTTTCTTTCCTCACAGCCTTTATTTAGACAACACCTCCGCGACCCCGCTGAAAGAACAAAATCACTTGAGGCTTCTGAAGGTATGGCTATTATAACGTTAAGTACAAGCAACCCTTAAGTCTCATCTACCATGGAAAAGTATCATGACCGACAATATTCGATCTCATCGAGGCATTACACCCACCTTGGGACCCAAAGTTTATGTGGACCCAGCGGCTACCGTTATTGGTAACGTCTCTTTGGGGGAGGATGTTTCGGTATGGCCGGGCGCTGTACTAAGGGGAGATATGCATAGCATTACCATTGGCAACCGATCCAATGTTCAAGACAACGCCGTACTCCACATTACTCATGCCAGCGACTTTAATCCAGGTGGCTGGCCATTAACAATTGGTGATGATGTCATTATTGGTCACGGTGCCATTTTACATGGCTGTACCATTGGAAATAGGGTTTTGGTCGGCAATGGTGCCATTGTGAATGACGGGGCTGTAGTTGAAGACGAGGTCATTATCGGTGCTGGTACTGTGGTTCCTCCAGGAAAAAGACTGGAAAGTGGCAATCTCTATGTGGGAAGCCCCTGTAGATTATTGCGAACAACGACCGAAGCCGAGCGCGCATTTTTTACTTACTCCCCTGCAAATTATGTGAAGCTTAAAAACCAATACCTAACCGAAAGCCAAAATGATTGGCGCAGCGAAGCGGAGTAATCAGAACAGGGCGGTAGTGAGGCATCACTACCGTTTCTAGTCACTCTTTAAGCTGTACCCAAAAAATTATAGGCCCGACCTAAGATCAATAATCACCGACTTGGTGTCTGGCTTAACACCCCGCCAAATACAAAATGATTCCGCAGCCTGCTCTACCAACATGCCCAAGCCATCAGCCACGGCAACGGCACCATGCTGTTGCGCCCAACGCATAAATACGGTGGGCTCAGGGCCATACATCATGTCATAACCATATGCATGCTCCGTTAACAACCCTTCGGGTAACGGGGGAAGCTCACCCGCCAAGCTGGCACTAGTGCCATTGACCACCAAGTCAAACTGCTGCCCTGGTAACATGTCAAAACCACAACCCAAGAGGTAACCCATCTCGGCAAAACCTTTGGATAACTGCAGTGCCTTATCAATGGTACGGTTAGCGATGACGACATGTTGCGGCAACAGCTCAAGCAATGGCTCAAGTACACCCCTAACGGCGCCTCCTGCACCTAGAACGAGGACCTTTTTGCCTTTAATTTTCCATCCAAGGTTATCCACCATGTCACGAACCATACCGACACCATCAGTCGTATCACCCAGTACGGTTCCATCATCCTGCAAGCTTAGCGTATTCACTGCACCAGCATGACGCGCTCGTGCCGTTAGCTTAGCCGCGTAACTATAGGCATCTTGCTTAAAAGGAACGGTAATATTTAGCCCCTTACCACCAGCAGAAAAAAAAACATCTGCAGCCTCGCTAAAGCCACCCACATCAACCTGTTGTTTTTGATAAATAATGTCTTCGCCCGTCGCTGCGGCAAAAGCTGCATGGATAGCGGGGGATTTGCTGTGTTCTATCGGGTTGCCAAAAACAGCGTAGCTGTCGGGCACGGCATAGTTATCCATTGGTAAAACCCTTATTCAAAGTGGCGCTCAACACAGGGTAGCTTGCGCCCCAACTTCGTTAACGTCTATACAACACTCAGGGTGTTATACCCAAGCTTGTGGCCGGAGATATACATTATATAATTCTGCTTCCGCAGAACCTTCTTCCGGCTGCCAATCATACTCCCAGCGAACCAGTGGAGGCAGTGACATCAGAATAGATTCTGTACGGCCCCCTGTCTGCAAGCCAAACAAGGTACCGCGATCGTAGACTAAATTAAACTCCACATAACGACCTCGACGATACAACTGAAACTGCCTTTCCCGCTCCCCCCAAGGCATCATTTTTCGACGCTGAATTATTGGTAAATACGCATCCACATAGCTATCACCTACTGAGCGCATTAGTCCAAAGCTTTGGTCGAAACCGGGTTCGTTGTAGTCATCGAAAAAAAGGCCGCCCACACCCCGGGGTTCATCGCGGTGCTTCAGATAGAAGTAATCATCACACCACTGCTTCAATCGAGGATACACTTCTTCACCAAAAGGGTCACAGGCTGCTTTGGCCGTTTGGTGCCAATGCTGACAGTCTTCAATATTTCCGTAGTAGGGCGTCAGGTCATAACCGCCACCAAACCACCAAACCGGCTCTTCACCCGGCTTTTCTGCTATGAAAAAACGTACATTGGCATGGGAGGTAGGAATATGGGGGCTTTCTGGATGCATCACCAATGAAACACCCATGGCTTCAAAAGAGCGTCCTGCTAATTCTGGACGTGCCGCTGTAGCAGAAGGTGGTAGCTGCGACCCGTGTACATGGGAGAAGTTAACGCCGCCTTTCTCAAAAACGCCGCCTTCAGTGATTACTCTACTTCGACCACCGCCCCCTTCTTCTCGAATCCAGCTTTCCTCTTGAAATGAGGCCGCCCCATCTTCAACTTGCAGGGCTGCACAAATACGATCCTGCAACGCCAATAGATAGGTCTTAACTGCCGCTTTATCTGTCATGGTCATCACACCAGTAGAGAGTTTAATGGCGATTGTCAGGCTACAGACCCAAACGACCCAATTTAACCGCCTCAGTTTGAGCGTACATCTTCACCTGTTATTAAATGCTTAATCGGCGTGGGATTAGCTCTTTTACCCAGCAAACCTGGCACCAAAAAATCAAGATCCGCACGAAAATACAAGTTTACTTTCAATAAACTTTTTGCCGGAGGAAAACCATGGGGGTTCGCTGATGTTGAAACCAAAGGCCCGCCAAAGGCCCGACATAAGTCCGCAGCAACAGGGTGATCGGTCACCCGAAGTGCTAGGGTATCTTGGCCACCCGTAATCCATGGAGGTGCAACATGATTATTTGGAACCAACCATGTTTGTGGACCTGGCCAGCTTTCTTCTAATACAACGAACTGTCTCGCCGATAGTCCTGATAGAAAGGGATACAGTTGCTCGATATCTGCCGCGATGAGAATCAAGCCCATTCCTCGTCGCCGACGTTTCATAGACAGAATCCGCTCTACAGCTATTTCTGAGAATGGGTTGCAACCTAATCCCCAGACCGCTTCCGTCGGATACGCCACAACACCACTACCGTTAAGAATAGCTGTAGCTTGCATAAGATTGAGCGGGTTAGAGGGAATCATAACGGTGTTGTTGTCAGGCGTTATTCAGCTTCTCTTGTAAAGCCGCATCTTTTTCAATAATAGCCTGAGCATTGGCTTGCCGCTCATCAATCAATTTTTGATGTAAGTGAGCATCAGAAACTGCCATGATTTGAGTTGCCAAGTACGCCGCATTTTTTGCTCCCGCCTTACCAATGGCTACGGTTGCAACCGGTATACCACCTGGCATTTGAACCGTAGAAAGTAAGGCATCCAAGCCATCCATCGATGCATTAATCGGCACACCAATGACAGGGCGCAGGGTATTGGCTGATACAGCACCCGCCAAATGTGCCGCCATTCCAGCAGCGCAAATAAATGCGGCACAACCACGAGCATCCGCATCTTTGACAAAGCTATGCGTCGCCTCTGGTGTACGGTGTGCGGAAGAAATTTTAACCTCAAAAGAAACGTCAAATTTCCGTAAAATTTCGAAACACGATTCCATCACTGGAAGATCGGAATCAGAACCCATAAGAATTGCAACAAAGGGTTTGCTCATTTTTTACTCCCCCTAGAAAAAACGCCGCAGGCTACCTGAAGAAAGGGGTTTTAGCAACAATTCACCCTCCGCCAACTTTCTTTCAATACTCACTTTAGACGATGATATAACCCATTTCTGCTGGCAATCACAGCCTCCAGCTCTAATTGCACCAATTGGCGATTCAGCGCCGCTACAGTCAGGCCTGTTCTGAACACCAATGTATCAATATCGATAGGATCATACCCCATGGCATTCAAAAGCTCTGGATATTGTTTTTCCCATACAGCATCAAGGCCACCGCATTCTGATCCCACATACGCCAACATTCCACCCAGCTGTGCCACGATATCCTTGCCTGATTCAACTAATGTCGCTCCCTGCTTTAAAAGGGCATGGGAGCCCTTACTCAAAACATTGTGAATGGAACCAGGAACGGCAAAGACCTCCCGACCTTGCTCCATGGCATATCTGGCCGTAATTAACGATCCACTTCTGATCGCAGCCTCTACCACCATTGTCCCCAGACTAAGCCCACTAATAATACGGTTCCGACGAGGGAAGTTCGCTGGTAACGGAGGTGTACTAGGTAGGAATTCTGTCACTATAGCACCACCTAAATCCAATATTTCTTGATGAAGATCTTGATGCTGCTGTGGGTAAATCACATCTGAGCCTGTGCCTAACACTGCAATAGTTTGGCCTGTTTTCTGACCCTCGTTTCCACTACATAACGCGCCCCGATGCGCGGCACCATCAATGCCAAGCGCTAACCCACTGGTAACAACAAAGCCACTATGTGCCAGCATTTTTGCAAATTCAAACGCAGTATTAAGCCCAGAACTCCTGGCATTACGACTACCCACTATAGCTACTTGGGGCAAACACAATATGTCAATATTGCCACGAACAAACAGCAGGGTAGGGGGTGTTGATATTTCTTTTAATAAAGAAGGGTAGGCCGTATCAGCCATACTCAAAGGATACACTGCATTATCCTGACACCAACTTAGAACAGCTTTAGCCTGAGCTTTAAGTTGAGGCTCTTGGTGACCCAGTTCATCAAGGCGCTGCAGCATCTTTTGCGACACCTCGGTCAAAAAAGATGCCGGTAGTAAATGACGCCCTGCCGCCAATATTCCTGAGAAAGAACCAATTTTACGATATAGCCTGATGATGTCAGATGGTGATAAACCTTGATAAAAATGCAGCATTAATGCTGCTAAAGACTCCTTGTCCATATTATTACTCCCTGTAATATTTGTTAACCTATACTTCCTAACTTCCTATCCATAAAAAACGCCGACATTGTCAGCGTTTTCGTCTTTCACTTAACTCTTTATGTTTCGCCTAACCAGTTAGGCTCAGCGCTTTATAAAATATCATATTAAGGATTTTGTAAAATATCGCCTACTGCTAAAGGCCTCTCGGCATTAAGAATCAAACCATAACTCATCTTCTCGAAAGTCCGGAAAATCATCAACAAACCGGCACGCTCATTAGGTAAGGTGATTTTTTCTTTGGCAATCTTATCGGTAACCGTTTCACCTTTTTTGAAGATAGCTAAGACATTACCCTGCTTAAGACCTTCACGTTCCCCTTGATTAACCGCCACCACATCCAAATGTCCAACCTGAGAAAGACCACCCTCCACAGCCATAATCACGCCTTTTACTTCGCTATCTGGGGCGCTAGGGTAAAAAATGGAGTCCAATCGGCGCTCCTCATGAGGTAGCAATCGCTCTCCCACCCGAATTTCCTCAACTACACGGGTAGCCAACAATGTTCCAATGTCATCGTCAATGGTCTTAAGTTTAGCTGAACCCACATCCTGAGCACGAAGGCCAAGCTCTTCCTTTGTATCTGGGTCTTTATAAGGCTTGCCAATACGGTACAAACCATAAGCAGGGGTCTCATCAAATTGTCCACGAGCATAAAATGTATCATTAGTACCGGATAGCAAGCGCTTTTCATGACCAGCAACAACATAGGGTGCGGCATCAACTTCTTCTTGCGTAACTATTCGATTTCGCGATAAAAAGTTATTAATAATATCCAGCGGTAGGGCAGGAATAGCTTGTGCATGAGGTAAGACCTTAACCTCAGGAGAAAGCTTCACATTCCTGCTACGCTCCAACATTAAGCGAGGACGACCATCAATATAAACCAAAGAAATAATATCGCCAGGATAAATCAAATGAGGGTTTTTAATTTGGGGATTAACATACCAGATCTCTGGCCATAACCAGGGATCCCGAAGAAAGAAATCAGAAATATCCCAAAGTGTATCTCCGGTCTTAACCGTGTACTTATCAGGTATATTTTCATTAAAAGGCGCTTCTGCTGCAATGGCAATAACTGCAAATGTGCAAGCGGCTACGACTCCCAATAATGTTTTTTTCATTTTTAGGATTTTTTTCATTTTCCGGCCGTCCTGTGTGCTGTATCCCGATTATGTGTATACTTCCCACTAGAGGCATTATTGCCTAATAACCTCTCTAATAACACTATGTTAGCAGTGGTTTTCCCCTGATTGCTAGAAACTCGTCACAAACACGATGTCATTACTGAATATTCTTGAATTCCCCGACCCTCGCCTTCGCACAGTAGCAAAACCTGTGACTGAGGTAGATAACGCTCTCCAGGTCCTCATTGATGACATGCTGGAAACCATGTATGACGCCCCAGGCATTGGCCTTGCCGCGACTCAAGTGGATGTCCACAAACGTATAGTTGTCATGGATTTATCTGAAGATGCCAGTGAGCCTCTGGTATTAATTAACCCTGAAATTGAAGTATTGGATGAAGCAACCCTACCAACGCAGGAAGGCTGTCTATCTGTGCCCGGATTTTTTGAAACCATTGATCGCCCGGAACATATTCGGCTCAAAGCACTAGATAAAGAGGGAAAACCCTTTGAAATGGAGCCTGAAGGCTTGATCGCAGTCTGTATTCAGCACGAAATTGATCACCTGAACGGCAAGCTTTTTGTAGATTACCTTTCTTCCTTCAAGCGGGAACGGATCAAAAAGAAACTGGAAAAGCTACAACGCCGACAAGACAGTTCATCCTAGCGCCAGTTGACGCTCACAGCTAAAAGGAACACCCCATTGCGTATTGTATTTGCAGGCACCCCTGAATTTGCTGCCCAACACCTACAAGCACTGTTAGATAACCACGGCCGCCACGAAGTGGTCGCCGTTTATACCCAGCCAGATCGCCCGGCTGGTCGAGGGAAAAAGCTGACGCCAAGCCCCGTAAAAACCCTTGCAGAAAACCAAGGTTTAAAAATACACCAACCCCTTAACCTCAAAGATTCAGAGCAACAACGTATTTTAGCCGAGCTAAATGCTGACCTGATGGTCGTTGTTGCCTATGGGCTGCTATTACCGCCAGCCATTCTGAACACACCTAAATACGGTTGTATCAATGTGCATGCCTCACTGCTGCCACGTTGGCGAGGTGCCGCACCCATCCAGCGAGCCCTAGAAGCGGGGGACCATGAAAGCGGCATTACCATTATGCAAATGGACGTGGGACTAGATACAGGCGATATGCTCCTCACCGCTCATTGCACCATTGATGATCATGACACCGGTGGCTCCCTGCACGATAAACTGGCAGCCATAGGCCCACCTGCCTTGTTAGCAACCCTGAATAAATTAGCCGAAGGTAAGGCCATAGCAGAAAAACAAGATGACGCTCTAAACACTTACGCGCCAAAAATAAGTAAAGAAGAAGGGCTGTTGAATTGGGAGCTACCAGCTGAGCTCCTCTGTCGTAAAGTTCGTGCGTTTAACCCTTTTCCCGTGACCTATACAACACTCAATAACGAACGCGTACGTGTTTGGCAAGCTAAGTTCGACACTGAGTGTACGAAAGTGGCTCCTGGCACCATCATCGAAGCCAACCATCAGGGTATTCGAGTCAATACCGGCAAAGGAACCCTATTGATTACTGAACTTCAACTACCCGGTAAAAAACGACTGCCTGTATCGGAAATACTCAAGTCTCGAGCAGAGCTATTCACTCCAAGCCAAATACTGGGTCAAAGGGTGGAAGATCCAAAGGTAGAAGCTAAATGAATGTTCGAGTTGCTGCCGCCCAAGTCATCGCTGCCATACTTCAAGATGAAGGCTCCCTCAGCTCACTACTGCCTCATTATGCAGCCAAGGTCGATGAACGTGATCGGGGCCTGATGCAACAGCTGTGTTATGGCACCCTACGTTATTATCCCCGACTTTCAGCCTACTTGAACCTGTTACTGGCCAAACCCTTTAAAGACAAAGATAAGGTTCTGGAAGCTGTGCTTGCATGTTCTCTTTATCAATTATTGGAAACCCGTATTCCACCCCATGCCGCGGTCAATGAAGCTGTCAGCACCTGTAAAGCATTAAAAAAACCCTGGGCAAAAGGGTTAGTGAATGCGGTACTACGCCGGTTTCTACGTGAACGAATTGAATTAGACTCGTCACTCGAAAAAGATCAGGCCTTCAAAACTGCCCACCCCAACTGGTTGGTTGAATTATGGCGCGAGGCTTGGCCAGCTCAGCTGGATACCATTATTGAAGCAAATAATGCACACCCGCCAATGACCCTGAGAGTTAATCAGAGCCGGAGTAATCAAACTCAATATCTAAAACAGCTTGAAACAGCAGGCTTCGAATCCTCAGCGACAGCATTTAGTCCAGAAGGTATTTCACTGAAAAGCCCTCAGGATGTTTTAACTTTACCTGGGTTTTCCGAAGGACATGTCAGTGTGCAAGATGAAGCGGCACAATTAGCAGCTCATCTACTTGAACTTAATCCCGGACAACGAATATTAGATGCCTGCTGTGCTCCCGGGGGGAAAACCTGCCATATTTTGGAATTACTACGCAGTTCTGGTGAGCTGAACAGTGATGTTGTAGCGCTTGATATTTCAGCAAAACGACTAGAGCGTGTAGAGGAAAATCTGGAACGGTTAAGTTTGCGGGCGACATTAATCGCTGCCGATGCTGCTGACACTGACACTTGGTGGGATGGGCAGCATTTTGATCGAATTCTTCTCGATGCCCCCTGTTCAGCCACTGGCGTTATCCGCCGACACCCTGATGTGAAACTACTGCGTAAACCAGCAGATATTGCTAAGCTTGCTGCATTGCAATTGACCCTGCTCAACGCTCTCTGGCCACTATTGAAGGAAGATGGCATCCTGCTCTATGCCACGTGTTCTACCTTGCCACAGGAAAATGATGACGTTGTTTTAAATTTTGTTCGGTCCGCACCAGGTGCCACCGTAGAAAAATTATACCTTGACGCTGGCTTAGAAACCCCCGCCGGGCGTCAACTACTTCCACTGATTGGTGGTCATGATGGTTTCTACTATGCTCAATTGAGAAAAACGTCATTGCATTAAAAAGGCGGTTGTACAGCACAATCTGCTGGGTGAGCGTTATCAACGCTATGAAGAATAAATGAAATTATCTGATAAGGCCGCTAAGGACTATCCGTTATGAAAATTGTGATTGTTGGAGCTGGCCAGGTAGGCGGCACTCTGACGGAGCATCTCGCCGGAGAAGCTAACGACCTCTCTGTCATTGATCTGGATGAGAAGCGTCTTCGAGAACTGCAAGATCGTCTCGACATCCGCACGGTTCAGGGCATGGCATCACATCCAGATGTATTGGTACGAGCCGGCATTGAAGATGCCGACATGCTGGTAGCGGTCACAAACAGCGATGAAGTGAACATGACCGCCTGCCAAGTTGCTCATTCACTGTTTCGAACACCAACTAAAATTGCCCGGGTTCGCGACCGCAGCTATACCTCCGACCAATATCGTGACCGGCTGTTTAATGATGGCAACTTTCCTGTGGATTTTATTATCTCTCCAGAGCAGGTGGTAACAGACTATATCTATCGTCTGATCCAGCAACCTGGAGCACTTCAGGTTCTGGATTATGCCGATGGGTTGGCACAGCTCGTTGCCGTAAGGGTCGTCAAAGGTGGTCCATTAGTAGGTCAAGAATTACGTTTTTTGCGCGAACATATGCCTAATGTCGATGCTCGAGTCGCGGCCATTTTTCGCAAAGATCGACCTATTGTGCCATCAGGAGACACCGTCATTGAAGAAAGCGATGAAGTATTCTTTATTGCCGCCAAGAAAAATATCCGAAAAGTGATGGGTGAGCTCCGCAAACTGGATAACCCTTATCGTCGTTTAATTATTGCCGGCGGAGGCAACATCGGTTATCGCTTGGCCAAAGCCCTTGAAAAAGATCACAATCTTAAAATTATTGAATACTCCGAAGAGCGCTGTCGTTATATTTCTGAGCGTCTGAATAGTACTGTTGTTCTCAACGGGTCCGCCACAGACCAAGATCTTTTGCTGGAAGAAAATATCGAAAAAACAGATGTTTTTCTTGCGTTAACCAACGATGACGAAGTTAACATCATGGCATCGTTATTAGCCAAGCGACTCGGCGCCACAAAGGTGATGACCCTCATCAACAACCCGGTTTACGCCGACTTGGTGCAGGGTGGAGAAATTGATATTGCCATCTCCCCTCAACAGGCTACCACCAGTATTCTGCTGACTCATGTAAGAAGGGGCGATACTGTCAGCGCTCACGCTTTACGTAGAGGTGCTGCCGAAGCCATGGAAATTATTGTTCATGGTGATCGTAAATCCTCAAAAGTAGTGGATCGTGCCATTGAGGATATTAAAGCACCTCCAGGGGTAACGTTAGCAGCCTTGGTACGTGATGGAGAAGTCATCATTGCGCACCACGACACCATCGTACGCAACAACGACCATGCCATTGTTTTTGTCGTGGATAAAAAACATACCCGGGAAGTTGAAAAACTATTTTCGGTGGGGCTGACCTTTTTCTAACAACCCGGCTTTTGGGTACAACAGCTACAAGGCACGAAATAACACACTATGCATTTTTCGGTCATTTCAAAAGTTCTCGGCATGCTGTTAATGATCTTCAGCTTAACGTTGCTGCCGCCTATGTTAGTGGCTAGCATTTATGATGAATCCACTCATCAAGCTTTCTTCCTCTCTTTTGCCATCACCTTTTCTATCGGCATGGCTATGTGGCTCCCCTTTAGCCGCAACCATGCAGATCTTCGAACCCGAGACGGCTTTCTAATAACGGTGATGTTTTGGTTAGAGCTGGGTATCGTTGGCGCATTACCTTTTGTCTTAGTCGATGTCGTCCACCTGTCATTTACAGATGCTGTTTTTGAATCCATGTCTGGACTAACAACTACCGGGGCAACCGTAATCACCGGACTAGATTTGCTTCCCAAATCTATTTTGTATTATCGTCAGCAACTGCAATGGCTCGGCGGTATTGGCATCGTCGTCATTGCCGTGGCGGTTATGCCTATGTTAGGTGTTGGTGGCATGCAGCTTTATCGTGCAGAAACACCGGGTCCAGTTAAAGACAACAAGCTAACTCCGCGTATAACAGAAACTGCGAAAGCACTGTTTATTATCTATGTCACGCTGACGGTTGCCTGCTTAATTGCTTACTGGATAGCAGGCATGACCTTTTTTGATGCTCTAGCTCACAGCTTTTCTACTGTCGCCATCGGTGGGTTTTCCACCCACGACGCCAGTATGGGTTATTTTGATAATAGCCCAGCCATTATCAGTATTTGTATGTTCTTTATGATTGTCTCAGGCATTAGTTTTGGCTTGCACTACTACGCATGGATTCGCAAATCTGTTTCCCATTACTTGCGCAACCCCGAAGCTAAAATGTACCTAATAATGCTGTTAGCTGGTTCTATTTTAGTATGCCTTTACCTTTATTTCAGCGGCACCTACAACAAAGAAGATAGCCTTTATCATGGCACCTTCCAAATGGTTTCAATCATGACCACCACAGGCTTTTCCACAGATAATTTCAGTGCTTGGCCTAGCTTTGTGCCCTTTTTACTCGTGTTCTTTTCCTTTTTTGGTGCCTGTGCTGGGTCTACCGGTGGCGGCATCAAAGTGGGTCGAATGCTTATTCTTGCTAAGCAGGTTATACGAGAAATTTATCGACTAATTCACCCCAGTGCTATCTTTCCCATAAAGATACGTAACAAGAATGTGCCCGATAGGATTACTGATGCCATCTGGGCATTTTTTGGTGTATATCTGGCGGTTTACTACCTAATGGTTTTGTTGCTCATGGCTTCGGGCTTGGACTACGTCACCTCATGGTCTGCCACTGCGGCGTCCCTCAACAATCTAGGCCCGGGACTTGGAGAAGTCGCAGCACACTATGGTAATATCAATACTTTTGCCAAATGGGTGCTTTGCAGTGGCATGATTCTCGGACGATTGGAAATCTTTACCCTTCTTGTTTTATTTACTCCCATGTTCTGGCGCAGGTAATCAGGCTACACCTATGTCACTCACCGAAAATCTTGAAAAAATGCTGACGAATGGTAACGACTCTGCCATGCTTCGGTTCGGTCTCGGCAGTGCTTACTTCAACGACAAAAACTATCAAGAAGCTATTCCCCATCTACAAAAATGTATCGAGATAGACAGTAGTTATTCTGCCGCCTACAAACTGATGGGAAAAGCACAGATAAAACTAGGACTAAAAGAACAAGCTAAAACCATTCTGGAAGCAGGCCTTGAACAAGTAAGCCTGAAGGGAGATAAACAAACCGAACGGGAAATCCAAGTGTTTTTAAAAAAACTTGGATCCCGATCATAATAAGTCAACCATAATGACTGCCTTATATTTAAAACATTAACAGCATAGTTTCTATAGGACTTTTTCATGAAATATCAGTATATTCTTTTAACTCTCGTTTCAACCTTGGGCTTATTTTCTTGCTCAAGCCAATCTGCACTGGACTCAAATTTGAGTGAGTCCTTTGTACCTGAAATTAATGACCGAGACCTCAAACAGTTCACCTATAAAGTATCTGACTTGTCATCAAAAAGAGGAAGTATGCCCGCCTATAGACAAAAAGAAGTGGATAGGGGGACAAAGAGCTTGGATGAAACAAGGAAAAATAGAAACCTAGGCACAGTCACAAAACGAAGAGAACAAGAAATGCTTTCCCTTCTTGACAAAAAATTAGCTAAAACCGTTTTTTGTCAAGAAGGCTACACGATCATCAGCCGCAACTTTCAAAGCGGCTACTCAGAAATAAAAGGTCAATGTAAAGAGACGGCCACCCAGCAGGATAAAGAAAATTTTCCCGCTGGTGTATCAAAAAACACCACCATAAAACCCAGCGCCACCAACAACGAAAACTTTATATTAAATCTACCGAACTAATATTTTATAAATACAATTTAAAATAAAATTTTGAGGCCAAGTAATAAAAGTAAAGCTGCATGGGGATAAGCAACGGTAGGCCTTATGGCCTGCCGAAAATATTCTTTCATTAACGCCAATGTCCCCGGCCTAGACTTTATATAAAGGCTATTAAACTGATAGGCCTTTCCATCTGTACGCTCCAAACTTTGATCACCCGATAAATAACCTTCTAGCTGCAACAACCGAGTTTCTATACGAGATTGAAACGTTTTCCAAATAGCATCTTGCACCCACAACACCAACAGCAAGATAAAAACAAAAAATTGGAGATGATGGGTAAAATATGCAAAGGATAAAACCCCAATACTGGTTAATTTAATCAGCAGTGAATATTTCTCATAACTATCAAGTTGGTTTTGTAATAAAGACCACTCATTTGCAAGATCAGATGTTTGCATATCCCCGCCCATATTATTAAATACATTTATTTTTTATCAATAGTGCTTCTATTTACCTGTCGACAAACTCGATATGTATCCACAATACCTATTAACCAAGTAATCAACAGAACCATCATTGCTGTATTTATCCATTGAAACTCAACGCCTGCCGACTGATGCGATACTAATTCTAAAATCGCTGATATATCAGGGTAGATGTCTCCATGCTTAATTTTTTCTGCTATATCTAATGCTTGATGAATCACACCATAAATTAAAAAATAACTCGCGACTGCAGCAATACCCATTAGAAAAAAACCAGACAAATATCGCTTTAATAAAATATGTCCGCTACCAGGAAATATGAGTACAGATAATAAAAAGGCTTTTTCTTTTTTTTTCATTTAATTACCAGTAAGCGTCTTTTCAGGAGTACCTTCTTTATCTTGACCTACGTTAACATAGCCCAATGTAACCCTATTCATTTTTGGATTTAAACTAAGCATTCTCTTTTCTTTTAAGTATTTCCCGAATTGATTTTCTGAACTCTTTCTGCCGGTATTTTTAATTGAGAATACAAATAATTTTTAAATGATAAGTCATAGTCTTGAGAATTAATCGCTGCCTTCATACATAGCAGCCAAGCATCGCGTTCGTCATCGCCAATAGTTAAATACTTATGGAAACCTGGAATATTGATACTGCCGTAGTTTTCTAAATAAAGTTTCGGTCCTCCCAGCCAACCACTGAGGAAATACGTTAATTTTTTTCGTGATTCGGTTAAATCTTGCGGATGCATAGCTCTAATTTTTTCTGCTTCAGAAAACTTATCCATATTAGAGTAAAAAGTATCAACAAGACTTGTGATGCCGGCAAGCTCACCTGCAGCAGTGTAGGAATTATCACCCTGGCCAAAGTTGTGTTCGTTAAATGTCATGGACTTTTCAGTTCAGTTCACGCGCTCGATAATAAGCCTGCTCTGAAATTTTATGATATTTAATGGCCTGCTCTTTAAACACCCTCTGTGATTCATAGACTTTCTTGAAACCCTCGTCCTCAGAAGCTATTTCCTCCAACACCTGTTGTGTAATACGATTTAATTCTGCTAATACATCATCAGGTAATTGACGCAATTCAACCCCATGAGTATTGATCAATTCATCCAGTGCTGAATTATTACGTGCAGTGTAGTCATCCAGCATATCCTGATTAATTGCCCTAGCAGCACCTTGAACAATGGCTTGTAAGTCGTCGGGCAGAGACTCAAAAGCTTGCTTGTTTACAATTAATTCCAGGGTGGGACCTGGCTCGTGCCAACCCGGATAGTAATAGTATTTGGCCACTTGGTGGAACCCAAAGGCAAGATCGTTATAAGGGCCAACCCATTCCGTAGCATCGATCACACCCGTTTGCATGGAGGTATATAACTCACCTCCAGGAATGTTCACGGCTTCTACGCCGACTCGGCTCATCACCTCACCACCAATGCCTGGGATACGCATCTTCAAACCCTTAAGGTCTTCTAAAGAATTGATTTCGCGATTAAACCAACCGGCCATTTGTACGCCGGTATTGCCAGCAGCCATTGGCACCAAATTAAAAGGTTCATATAGCTCTTTCCAAAGTGCCATGCCTCCACCGTAATGCAGCCAACCATTCATTTCCTGTGCGTTCAAACCAAAAGGAACCGAGGTAAATAAAGCAGAGGTGCGAGTTTTTCCTTTCAGTAATAAGCAGCACCGTGACCCATTTCTGCGGTGCCCTGAGATACGGCATCAAAAGTTTCCAGCGCAGGGACTAACTGACCAGCACCATAAACTTTTACTTGAAGCCGCCCACCACTCATTTTTTCCCCCATGGTGGAAAAATTTTCAGCCGCCATACCTAATCCCGGGAAATTCTTAGGCCAGGTGGTTACCATTTTCCATTTGTAAATTTTTTTCGATACGGGTTGTCCGCCTTGCTCAGCTGTACTAGCTTGATTGCCTTCTGAGCCGCCGCAACCTGATAACGCTGCAACCAGTGTTAAGACCATAAGCGCCATTAGGCTACGAGTTTGTACTTTCATGGTGTTCCTCTTGTTATTCGCCTCCATAGATTTTTAATATCTTTGAGTACAGCCATCTTCCCTACAACGGCGTTAGTTTTGCATAGGACTGAACCAGCCACTTACTACCTTCGTTATCAAAATTTACCTGTATTCGAGCATGAGCGCCATTACCTTCAAAATTCAGGATCACGCCCTCGCCAAAAATTTTGTGTTCTACCCGCTGGCCCAAAGCTAAACCAGTATCTGTACCTTGATCACTAAAACTAGGCGCAGCTTTTTTAGCGTAACTGGTAGGGCGGGTAACCTGAGCCCGCAATCTAACCTCTTCAATATATTCTGTGGGAATATCCCGAACAAAGCGAGATACGCTGTTATAGCTTTCGGTGCCGTACTGCTGGCGAGATTCAGCAAAAGTTAGATACAACTTATGCATAGCACGAGTGATGCCTACGTAGGCTAGGCGACGTTCTTCCTCCAACCGACCAGGTTCTTCCGCTGACATGCGGTGAGGAAATAAGTTTTCTTCCATGCCCGCCAAAAATACCAAGGGAAATTCCAACCCTTTTGCGGAATGCAGCGTCATTAGCTGTACCGCATCTTCCCCCTCATCGGCCTGACGATCTCCGGCATCCAGAGCAGCTTGATCAAGAAATTGGGGCAGGGCGGGCTGATCTTTGTCTTCAGGATCAAAACCTCGGCAAGCAACAACAAGTTCTTGCAAGTTTTCTACCCGCGATTGTCCGCGGTCACCTTTTTCACGGCGATGGAAATCAATCAGTCCACTGCCTTCAATCGTGTGATCCACTTGCTCATGTAAAGGCAGCTCGGCACTTTCTTGGTCTAATTGGTTAATTAAATTGATGAAGCCCTGTACCGCACCGCTGGCACGACCCGATAACTCTCCTGTTGCTACCGCTTTCTCCACCGCACTCCACATGGACATGCCCTCATCTCGAGCAAACTTCCGTAAAATTTGGATGGTTTTATCACCGATTCCTCGTGTAGGCGTATTTACAACTCGCTCAAAAGCAGCATCGTCATTCCGATTGAGAGTTAAGCGCAAATAGGCGAGAGCATTACGAATCTCCTGGCGCTCATAGAATTTTTGCCCACCATAAATTCGATAGGGTATTTGTGCCCGAAGTAATGCTTCTTCCAATACCCGAGATTGGGCATTGGAACGATATAAAATGGCGGATTCACTACGTAGATTACCATCCTTTACCCAATCGTTAAGGCGGTCAGCAATAAAGCGAGCTTCATCGTGTTCATTAAAGGCTGAATAAAGAGAGATCAGCTCACCATCTGCATCCTCGGTCCAAAGGCTTTTCCCCAACCTGTCAGTATTCCGTGAAATGACTGCATTGGCAGCCTCTAGGATGTTTTTAGTAGAGCGATAGTTTTGTTCTAACCTCACCGTGGCAGTATCTGGGTAATCCCGGTTGAAGTTGAGAATGTTCTCTACCTTAGCGCCCCGCCAACCATAGATGGATTGATCGTCGTCGCCCACTGCCGTAATACGAATATCTTTCCCTGCCAGTACCCGCAACCAAGCATATTGGATGGCATTGGTATCCTGAAATTCATCCACCAGAATTTGACCAAAGCGATGCTGATAATGGGCCAACAATTCGGGTTTATTGAGCCATAGCTCATGGGCACGCAATAACAGCTCACCAAAATCTACCATGCCACCGCGTTCACAGGCTTCTTCGTAGCCGGTATAGATCTGTAGCATAGTACGCTGGTAAGGGTCTTGAGCTGGCTGCAAATGTTTAGAGCGTAAACCTTCATCCTTCTGGCTATTAATAAACGACTGTGCCTGACGGTAGGGCCACCGACTGTCATCAATACCCAATGCCTGATAAACGCGCTTAACCAATCTAAGTTGGTCATCACTATCCAGTATCTGAAAGTTCTCGGGCAAACCTGCATCCTGCCAATGCATTTTTAACAATCGATGGGCCAGACCATGAAAAGTGCCGACCCACATGCCCTGAGATGAAAAACCAAGCATGTCATCCAGACGGTTGCGCATTTCCTTGGCAGCTTTATTGGTAAACGTTACCGCTAACACAGCGTAGGGCGAAAGTTGCTCTACCTGTATTAACCAAGCGATTCGGTGAACTAGCACGCGCGTTTTACCACTCCCAGCACCGGCAAGAACCAACAAGTGGTTATCGGTATTAGATACGGCTTCGCGTTGTGCGGGGTTGAGCGGGTCGAGAATTGCAGTGACATCCATGGAATCGGATTCTAGCAGAACCGCGGTGAGATGGGTTGGTGTTAGCCATTTATTGAATGAGATTTATTAAACACAAACTACAAAAATTCCTTTTTCTTGTAAATTATTTACAATGGGCTGATGACACAAGGAACACCCCATGAAACCAGCAGAACTGACACGGGCAATTAGTGACGGTCTTACCGAAATGCGCAAGTCCGAGCGAAAGGTAGCCGAGTTTATTTTAGCCAACCTCACAGAAGTTATTCGCATGAGGATTGTCGACTTGGCACAGGCAGCAGAGGTTAGCGAACCTACCGTCGTCCGTTTTTGTCGCGCCATTGGCTGTGATGGCTTTCAAGACTTTAAATTGGCACTTGCACAACAATTAGCCTCCAGTCCCAGTCATGGCCAAATTGCTGTAACCGATACTGATTCTGTGGCGGAATACACCTTCAAAGTTTTCGACTCCACCGTGGACACACTACTTAAGGTGCGAGACTCACTGGATCTAGAAATGCTAACGCGTGCTGTACAAGCAATCTGTGCCGCTAACCGTGTTGAATTCTACGGCTTTGGCGCTTCTGCAGCCGTCGCTTTTGATGCTCAACATAAGTTTTTCCGGCTGCAAGTTTCCGCAGCTGCCTATGCTGACCCACACCTACAAAATATGTCCGCAACCTCTATGGCGCCGGGTGATGTGGTGATCGCCATTTCTCAGTCGGGAAGAACTACCACACTGATCAATGCCATGGAAAAGGTAAAAAGCCGTGGTGCTATTGTTATTGCCATTGCCCCATCAGATACCCCCATTGCACAAGCGGCAACTATCCCTTTAACCATTGACGCCAAAGAAGACATTCAAATTTATACACCACTCTCTTCTCGTATTGCCCACTTAGTAGTGATAGACGTCTTGGCCATTGGCGTTGCCCAGCACAAAGGCGGGCAACTTCAGGAGCATTTGTTAGATCTCCAACATGGACTTGAAGCTTTAAGAGTCCCAGAGAAATAGTGAATGCTTACTATTACTTTAGGATTTTTTGATTATTCTACTGTTACCGATTTGGCCAAATTCCTTGGTTGATCGACATCTGTACCCTTAAGTACAGCCACATGATAGGACAACAATTGTAGCGGCAGGGTATAAATAATCGCCTCCAGACTTTCAGGAACATGAGGAATATTCATAACAGTCACACCCGGTTCATTTTCAAAGCCAGCGGCTTTGTCCGCAAAAACGAATAGCTGGCCACCACGTGCTTTCACTTCATGCAAATTCGATTTTAACTTTTCGAGCAGTTCGTTATTCGGAGCCACTGCAACAACTGGCATCTCATTATCGACGAGAGCAAGAGGCCCGTGTTTCAATTCACCGGAAGGGTACGCCTCAGCATGAATATACGAAATTTCTTTTAGCTTAAGTGCTCCTTCCAATGCCACGGGGAACTGCACTCCACGGCCTAAAAACAAAGCATGATGCTTATCGGCAAAGCACTCAAAGGTAGCTTCTATTTTCTCGTTCAACGCCAATGTCTGCCGACACAGTTCTGGCAACTGATGTAATGCTTCGACCAATTTTTGCTCTTTATGCTGATCCAATCCATGACTACGACCCAGACCAATACAAAGTAGTTGCAATGCAACCAACTGGGTAGTAAATGCCTTAGTAGAGGCAACGCCAATTTCAGGGCCCGCATGGGTCATTAAAGACAAGTCCGATTCACGAACCAACGAACTATTCGCCACATTGCAGATAACCAAGCTAGCTAAGTATCCAGACTGTTTTGCAGACTGCAGGGCTGCCAAGGTGTCGGCTGTCTCCCCTGATTGGGAGATGGTAACAAACAGAGTATCTTTAGGAACAACCACTTTACGGTAACGGTACTCACTGGCAACTTCTACTTGGCAAGGAATACCAGCCCAGTCTTCCAGCCAGTAACGCGCCACCAGCCCCGCATGATAGCTAGTGCCGCAGGCTACTATGTGTACGGACTTAACTTGTTCGAAAATATCTCGTGCTGCTGCACCAAAAGCTTCCGGCAATACATGCTTGTCACTGATACGTCCTTGCAGGGTATCTTTTAATACCTCCGGCTGCTCGAAGATTTCCTTAAGCATATAGTGGCGATAGTGGCCTTTATCGGCCACATCGTCACCACCCGAAAGGGTAACAACTTCTCTTTCTACCGCTGCTCCAACTGAATCAACAATTCGATAGGAACCCTTACACAGTTCAACCAGATCACCCTCTTCCAGAAAAACAAATCGATCCGTCACTTGGCGTAATGCCATTTGGTCTGAAGCGATAAAATTTTCTTCAATACCAACGCCCAACACTAATGGGCTACCACTACGAGCGCCAATTAACACTCCGGGGTCACGGGCTGAAATAACGCCTAGTGCGTAGGCACCCTCTAGGCGATAGATAGTTTTTTGTACCGCCTGCTTAAGAGAATCAGAGGACTCTAAGTAGAGGTGAACAAGATGGGCTATAACCTCAGTATCGGTTTCAGAGATAAACACGTAACCAAGATTTACAAGTTCCGAGCGAAGTGTTTGGTGGTTTTCTATAATCCCATTGTGTACCACAGCCACGTCAGACGAACGGTGTGGGTGAGCATTCACTTCGCTTGGAATTCCATGCGTAGCCCAACGTGTATGCGCAATACCCAATGAACCTTGAACAGGAAACTCTGCGAGACAATCCACCAACCGCGCAACTTTACCTGCGTTTTTACGAACTTGGATCGTGCCCTCTTTATCCAGCACCGATAATCCCGCAGAGTCATAACCACGATATTCAAGACGCTTAAGGCCTTCTATCAAAATACCTGTAACGTTCCGTTGTGCCGAGGCACCAACAATTCCACACATAGCTCTATCCGATGATGGTTTACTAACGTCTATTCATTTGTTATTCAATATTCTTCTGCTCAGGATCAGCTCTTTTTCGTCGGTCGCTGCCAATCAGAAATAGTTTTTTGTGATGCCCGGGTCAAACCTAACTGATCATCCGGTATATCTTTAGTGATAGTCGAGCCAGCACCTACTGTAGCATTTTTACCAATTTTTACGGGAGCCACTAACGAAGTATTTGAACCAATGAAGCTATTATCACCTATGATAGTTTTATGTTTGTTTACGCCATCATAATTACAGGTAATGGTTCCAGCACCCACATTTACATCATCACCCAACTCTGAATCGCCCACGTAACTCAGATGATTTATTTTGCTACCTTTACCCAGTTTTGTATTTTTTATTTCTACAAAATTACCTACTTTTGCATTCTCGGCAACTACAGTACCAGGCCTTAATCGAGCAAAAGGGCCAATCACTGCATTAGTATCTATCTTACTTTTTTCAACCACACTATTCGCTTTGATCTCTACCCCGTCGCCAATGTCACTATCAATAATTAAACAATTTGGCCCAATAAAAACATTACTTCCCAGTGTTACCTTTCCCTCAAATACCCCATTAATATCAATAAAGGTATCGCAACCTGAAGACAAATTTCCTCGGATATCTATGCGACTAGGGTCTGCCAATGTAATCCCAGCCATCATTAAATTTTCAGCTTGCTGCTTTTGATAAAAACGCTCCAAGCAGCTCAGTTGTAACCGATTATTCACGCCCTCAACCTCTTCCACCGATTGAGGTTGTTTGGTTTCAATATTCACACCATTAGCACGGGCAAGTGCTATTAAATCTGTTAAGTAATATTCACCTTGGGCATTATTATTATTAATTTCTGGTAACCACTTTTTAAGCTGCTCGGTCTGCAATGCCAAAACACCCGTGTTGACTTCATTTACTTTAAGCTGCTCCGCTGATGCATCTTTTTGTTCGACAATGGCCGTCACATGTCCCAGCTTATCTCTCAATATACGCCCATATCCAGTAGGATCTTTTAACTCTACGGTTAATAACGACATACTGTTATCACTAACAGCAGAGAGCATTTCGAGAATAGTCTCCGGTAAAATTAAAGGAACATCGCCGTAAAGTATCAGGGTAGTGCCACCAGATCCTAAATTCGGAACTGCCATTTGCACCGCATGAGCAGTGCCAAGCTGTTCATTTTGCTCCACATAACTGATTTGGTGCTTTGATTCGTTGCCCGAAATCGCGGCCCTAACTTCTTCTGAACCATGTCCGGTAACAATAACAATATTGGCATCATTAACATTTTTGGCAGAATCAATAACATGCTGCAACAATGGTTTTCCTGCCAGCCTATGTAAAACCTTTGGCAGGGAAGATTTCATTCTTGTGCCTTTTCCAGCCGCAAGAATAATAATATCCGTTTTCATATCTCAATTATTCCAAGTTTTTGCCATATTTAATAAGGTACGATCTTTAATTGCCATGTATCTATATGCAAGATGTTTTATTACATTTTGACATAAAAAAAGGGTGGCCAAAGCCACCCTTTTTTTATTCTTTTCCAAACTTACTTCTTGCCACCCATTTTCTTGCGTAGCTGTTCTATGGTACGAAGTTGAGCCGCGGCAGCCGCAAACTGAGACACGGCTCTAGAGTAATCGAATTCACCACTTTGATTAGAGAGATCATGTTCCGCGTGCTTCTTCGCTTCCATAGCCGCAGCTTCATCAAGATCATCGGCACGAAGCGCAGTATCAGCAAGGATTGAGACCGTATCAGGCTGCACTTCTAAAAAACCACCCGAGAGGTAATAAATTTCCTCTTCACCATCTTGTTTAATAATACGCACAGGTCCCGGCTTGAGATCCGTCAGCAGAGGGGCATGACCATAAGCAACCCCCAACTCACCCTGGGAACCTGTAGCCACTACCAGCTCAACCAATCCAGAAAACAAGGATTGCTCAGCACTTACAATGTCACAATGAACTGTCATAGCCATATCTTAACGCCTTTCTTGGGCCTGTCTATTGCCTACTTGAGCTTTTCAGCTTTTTCAACAGCCTCTTCAATGGAGCCGACCATATAGAACGCCTGTTCAGGCAAATGATCATAGTCACCATTAAGGATGCCCTGGAAGCCAGCAATAGTCTGCTTTAGAGATACGTATTTGCCTGGCGATCCAGTAAAAATTTCAGCTACGTGGAATGGCTGTGATAAGAAACGCTCAATTTTACGAGCACGAGCTACCACTTGTTTGTCTTCTTCGGATAGCTCATCCATACCCAAAATAGCAATAATATCTTTCAGTTCTTTAAAGCGCTGAAGAACTGATTGCACACCACGAGTCACTTCATAGTGCTCTTGACCAACAATCAAGGGGTCAAGTTGACGTGAAGTTGAATCCAATGGGTCTACCGCAGGGTAAATACCTTTAGAAGCAATATCACGACTCAATACAACGGTTGAATCCAAGTGAGCAAACGTAGTTGCAGGAGATGGATCCGTTAGATCATCCGCAGGTACATATACCGCTTGTACCGATGTGATCGATCCAGTCTTGGTAGAAGTAATACGCTCTTGAAGTACGCCCATTTCTTCCGCAAGAGTAGGCTGATAACCTACCGCAGATGGCATACGACCCAGCAGTGCGGATACCTCTGTACCAGCCAAGGTGTAACGATAGATATTATCGACGAAAAACAGTACGTCTTTACCTTCGTCACGGAATTTTTCTGCCATAGTCAGGCCTGTCAGTGCTACACGGAGTCTGTTTCCGGGTGGCTCATTCATCTGACCATAAACCATCGCTACTTTAGATTCGCTGGGCGTCTCAACGGTTACAACGTTCGATTCCGGCCTGTCAAAGTAAAAATCATTACCTTCACGAGTACGCTCACCAACACCGGCAAAAACTGACAAACCAGAATGCTCGGTGGCAATATTATTGATCAATTCCATCATGTTAACGGTTTTACCAACACCCGCACCACCGAACAGACCAACTTTACCACCTTTGGCAAACGGGCAAACCAAGTCAATTACCTTGATACCTGTTTCCAGCAACTCATTAGAAGCTGCAAGCTCGTCATAAGCTGGCGGCTTACGGTGAATAGAGGCGCGCTCTTTCTCACCAATGGGACCTTTTTCATCAATTGGATTACCTAGCACATCCATGATACGGCCCAAGGTTTCTATACCTACGGGAACAGAAATGGGGGCATTGGTATTACTAACGTTGAGTCCGCGGCTGATGCCTTCAGAAGAACCCATGGCAATAGTGCGCACAACACCGTCACCCAGCTGTTGCTGAACTTCAAGGGTTAAACCTTTCTCTTCAACCTTTAGTGCGTCATACACGTTAGGCACTTGATCACGTGAAAATTCCACGTCGATAACAGCGCCGATAATTTGAACGATACGTCCGCTACTCATCTCCGGTTCCTCTTAAACTAAACCTTAAAAATCTTTAATTAAACTGCCGCTGCACCACTAACAATCTCTGACAACTCTTGAGTAATAGCTGCCTGACGAGCTTTGTTATAGAGCAATTGCAATTCGTTAATCAGATCACCTGCATTGTCGGTGGCGCTCTTCATAGCTATCATGCGCGCCGCCTGTTCACAGGCTTTATTCTCTACTACACCTTGATAGACTTGAGATTCGATATAACGAACCAAAAGACCATCCAATAATTCTTTAGCATCTGGTTCGTAGAGATAATCCCAGTGGTGCTTTAGATTGTCATCTTCCACGGCTTGAAGCGGCAACAGCTGCTCAACAACCGGTTTTTGTGTCATCGTATTAACAAATTCGTTTGCCACTACGTACAGTCGATCAATTTTGCCTTCATCATACGCATCAAGCATGACCTTCACGCCACCGATGAGGTCATTAGCCGTGGGGGCATCACCGAGATCTTTAACTGTAGCGACAATATTGCCACCAAAGCTGCCAAAGAACCCTGCAGCTTTATTACCTACAACACAAAGGTCGTTTTCCACACCTTGATCAGACCACTCTTTCATGGACCTGATGACTTGCTTGAACAAATTAGTGTTCAAACCACCACACAAACCCCGATCTGTCGAGATAATAATATAGCCAACACGCTTGATATCGCGCTGCTGCATATATTGGTGATTATATTCACTCACTGCACTGGCAATGTGACCAACGACCGCACGGATACGATCAGCATAAGGTTTACCGAGTTGTCGGCGCTCCTGAGCTCGTCGCATTTTACTTGCAGCCACCATCTCCATTGCACTCGTGATTTTCTGAGTGCTTTGAATACTGATGATTTTGGTCTTAACTTCTTTTCCGACAGCCATAATTAATGCCTAATCATGGAGACAGAACTAAATCTGTCCCCTTAACAAGTTTTACCAAGTTTGGGTGCTGACAAATTTTTCCAACGCCGCCTTGTAACTGGCTTCAATGTCGTCGTTCCAGTCACCACTTTGGTTCACCTGATCTAACAGATCACCGTGCTCAGCTTTCATATAAGAGAGCAGAGCAGCTTCAAAGTCGCCAATTTTATTGACAGCAACTTCTTTCAAGTAACCGTTATCCGCGGCGTAAATCGTCAGAGCCATCTCAGCAACACTTTGGGGTGCATACTGTTTTTGCTTCATCAGCTCAGTAACACGCTCACCATGATCCAACTGAGCCTTGGTGGCATCATCAAGATCAGATGCAAACTGAGAGAATGCCGCCAATTCACGATACTGCGCCAGCGCGGTACGAATACCACCCGATAGCTTTTTAACGATCTTAGTTTGTGCCGCACCACCAACTCGCGATACAGAAACACCTGCGTTCATCGCAGGTCGTACACCTGCGTTAAACATGTCCGTTTCAAGGAAGATCTGACCATCAGTGATGGAGATCACGTTGGTAGGTACAAAGGCAGATACGTCACCCGCCTGGGTTTCAATAACAGGCAAAGCGGTCAATGAACCTGTTTGACCTTTTACTTCACCGTTGGTGAATTTTTCTACATAGTCAGCGCTCACACGAGCAGCACGCTCCAACAAACGGGAGTGCAAGTAGAATACGTCACCTGGGTAAGCTTCCCGACCCGGAGGTCGACGCAACAACAACGAAATTTGACGATAGGCCCAAGCTTGCTTAGTCAAATCATCATAAATGATTAAGGCATCTTGACCACGATCACGGTAGTACTCGCCCATGGTGCAACCACCAAAGGGTGCCAAGAACTGCATGGCAGCTGGGTCAGAAGCTGTCGCCGCAACAACAATAGTATGTTCCATTGCGCCGTGTTCTTCGAGCTTACGCACTACGGCAGCGATAGAGGAAGCCTTCTGGCCTATAGCGACATAAATACATTTAATACCAGAATTTTTCTGGTTGATGATGGCATCAACAGCAATCGCTGTTTTACCAATCTGGCGGTCACCAATAATAAGTTCACGCTGACCACGCCCGATCGGCACCATCGCATCAATGGCTTTCAAGCCAATTTGCACTGGCTGATCAACTGACTGACGAGCAATTACACCGGGAGCAACTTTTTCAATTGCATCGGTTAATTTAGCGTTGATAGGGCCTTTACCATCAATGGGATTACCCAAGGCATCGACTACACGGCCCTCGAGTTCTGGGCCTACAGGCACCTCAAGGATGCGACCGGTACAGCGTGCTTTCTGGCCTTCGGCCAGAGACTGATAATCACCAAGGATTACCGCACCAACGGAGTCGCGCTCCAAGTTAAGGGCCATACCGTAGATACCGCCATCAAACTCGATCATTTCTCCGTACATCACATCGGCTAGGCCGTGAATACGAATGATACCGTCTGACACCGACACGATAGTGCCTTCGTTCTGAGCTTCAGATGTAACCTCAAGACTATCAATACGCTGCTTGATGATTTCACTGATTTCGGATGGATTCAGTTGCTGCATTTGCTCTGGTCCTCAATCCTAGGAATTTAATGCTTCGGCGAGTTTTGACAATCGGCCACGAATGGAGCCGTCAATAACGGTATCT
>JASJGJ010000042.1:0-3145 GCA_033791605.1 Porticoccus sp. | reverse complement strand
AAGATGAGTTGAATGAAATGTGGCTTAAGCTAACAGACTCTGATGGAGATGGAGCGAACAAAGGTCCAGCTGACCCAAATAATTTGGGTGGGTTTACCGTTAACAGCTATTGGAGTTCCTCGGAGGTCGGTGGAAACATCGCGTGGGTCCAGGCCTTCTTGAGTGGCAACCAGGTCGGCGTCACTAAGAATAACGAAGAAACTAATAGGGGCCACAAATACAGAGTGCGTGCTGTTCGCGCTTTTTAACTCATTAACTATTTTTTCATCGCGAAGCGGTCTATTTTTTTACACTATGCATGGTATTACGACTTACCGGTTTATAGAGACACGTATCAATTGATTCTGAAAGTGTTTGCAATAACCAAAGGCTTTCCGAAAGAGTATAAATATACACTGGGTCAGGGTATGAAGCGCGATGCCCTGCAACTAGTGAGAACCTATCGTCTTTGAATTAAAAAGAGGTAGAGATTTTTTAGTGTGACTCCCCAAAAAAAACATTCTGTCGATTTTTCAGTGACTGCTATAGGGTGTGGCTTCAACCGGTCAGCGCATAAAAAAGCATTGAAATATCGTTGAATAATTGTGTGGTCAGATTTTTATCAAACACCAGATGTGATTTACAGTATCCAGCCGGACTTATCATTTGCCGATGATGTTCACCTCGGCAACAGCAGGATGCCGCCATTATTGCAGTTGATGCATTATTGAAATTAAAATCGATCATTGAAGTTATGTTGGTGAATTTGGGTATCAGTGCTTCATAGCTTTTACGGATTCACTCTTTCAGTGAGATGCATGCGTAGAACATCCTGTTCGTTTAAAGTGTTGTTAATGGTCACTGTTGTGAATAGTAATAAGTTGGCTATCAGTAGCCGCTCTAAATTGTAGATTTCTTCCCCGCAATAAATCTCCATCCTGAATGTTTTCATTGTTGGCAATGCCTGTTCCCCGTGTGAGGTAGGCAATAAAGGTTGTCGGTATCTCAATAGTTTGGCCAGCATCAAGTAAGGCAATTCCGATGTGAGTGTTGGCGGGAAAGCTATTTTCTGTTGAGTCAGTGCCGCCATAGATGAGAGTAAGTTTTCCCTTTGCGGGTTGATAGACTTTGTAGCTTGTAGCTTGTAGCTTGTAGCTTGTAGCTTGTAGCTTGTAGCTTGTAGCTTGTAGCTTGTAGCTTGCAGCTTGCCCTTTTTTCTCAGGCAAAATCCATAACTGGATCATGCGATTCAATTTATCGTCGGGATTAACTTCGTTGTGGGAAAAGCCTTCTCCTCCAGCACGTTGAACCTGAACATCATTTGCGTGTAAATCCTGGCCGTGCCCCATGGATCCTTGGTGAGCAATACTTCCCTCAACCATCACTGAAATTACATCAATTTCCATATGATTGTGCATGCGGGTTTCGCCGTGAGGCATAAAGCGCGCATCAGCCAGGTAGACAAAATTACCGAGGCCTGGCCAGCTGCCATCATTGTTTGCCTCGGGACCAAATGCGATAGGGTCTTTAATTAATCGGTGTTCTTTTAATCCTGCAAAACCACCTTGGGTTAGCGCATCTCTGTGTAATATTTTCATGAGCTTTTCCCGGTATGAGGGTGCATGTACAAAGCATTGGGCCGTCGAAGTACGAATTAAACCTGTGAGTGGTTACAAGTACTAGTTGAGAGCATTCAGCTTAACTGTTGGTCTGATAGATAGTAGCGCAAGTTACTTTAGATACGTTAGTGATAGCTAATAGTGTGAGCTGAATGTGAGTGTCAACTTTCCATTTTCATCATAAATATTGAGTGGCCGCAGGTATTTCCCGAGGCAGGGGGCCCACTCGCAGAGGCCATCATTAACACGAAATAATGCGCCGTGAGTATTGCATTGAATGTATTGATTCGTGATGTCGAGAAATTGGTTGGGATGCCAATTGAGAGGAATGCCCGTATGTGGGCAATGATTTTGATAAGCGTAGAATTGTCCACAATGACGTACGACAAACAGACTAATGCTTTTGTGATTAATCGTTAGCGTGTAGGCCTTACATTCGCCCTCTTTAATATCATTAACTTTACCGAGTGCATGTTGCATGTATTAATAATCGTCCTAAAGCCATAGGCCAGACCAGCGTTTACTTAGACGCTGCCATAGCGCTTGGGTATTTTTTTCAAAGATAATGTTGGGTTCCGCATGAATTAACATCCAGTCACCACGATCTATTTCTGCTTGAAGTTGGCCGGGAGCCCAGCCAGCATAACCCGCATAAACTCTTGAAGTACCAGTGAAGGGGGTTGAAAAGGCATTCTCGGCGGTTGAAAAATATATATTTTTAGCAATGAGATGCATGTTTTTACGGGGTTGCGTGGTGCGCAGTAATACAAATATGGCGTTGGTGCTGACCGGACCGCCTAGATACAGTGACTCATCGTTCAGTTTGAGATGCTGTGTATGGGGAAAAATGGTTGTGAGGGGAATATTGGTAGGTCGATTAATCGTTAACCCCGTGGCACCCCTTTTGCTGTGGTGTGTGATTAGGATAACGGCTTGTTGAAAGCTGGTATGGTCTAACTGTTCTGTGGCGACTAAAAAGCGTCCTTGGTTTTCGGGTATTGTTTGCTCGGCCGCCAATGGGAGACAGCTAAACAGGAATAGAAGCGAAAGGAGTATAGCGGTCGAATCAGTCCATGTTGACTGAAAGCAGTGGCCGCATTTCTCAATTGCCGACTTTGCCATGAATGTGTCCAATCAATAAAAAATGTCTTTCAAGTATAGTGGACTTACGGCTAAGCGAACCTGTTTTGTATCTTTACAGTATCGACGGATGGCAAAATATATTATCCCAGCGTGTTATGTGTTCAAGCCGCCTCGACAGAAAAGCCGCCATTTTGGATAGCCGTTTGCGTGGCCTCGTTGGAACGTTCAAGCAGTAGTCGAATATCATCGCCCTTTTCCCATGAAGCTACCCCAAAACAGGCCTGTGGCTCAACTGAGAGCTGGTCATCTACGGTAACTTTAAGTGCATTGAGTTGGCTGGCAATTTTATTGGCGAGAGATATCGCTGCCTCTTTATCGGTTTCAGGCAACACAAAGACAAACTGACCGGAATCAAGGCGACCCACTAGATCTGCCCAGCGCATTTGGTCCCGTAGTAATTGGCT
>JASJGJ010000041.1:0-8888 GCA_033791605.1 Porticoccus sp. | reverse complement strand
CGGGACTTTTTATATCGGATTCATCCTATCGGCATCAGGTTCTCGCTGAAGTTGAACCCTTTCGCGGGCTACTTCTTGGCCTCTTTTTTATGTCGATGGGCATGTCACTGAATTTGAATCTATTGCTCGAAACACCAGTGCTTTCATTTGGCTTGGTGGGTGTATTGATTATGATAAAAGTCGCGGTACTTTTTCCGTTAGCTTACCTATTTGGTATTAAGACAAAAACTAGCCTTGCTGTCGCACTGGTACTTGCTCAGAGCGGTGAGTTTGCATTGGTGTTGTTTTCATTAGCCTATGACGCGGATATTTTCACCGAAAAATTGTTTCAGCACCTCTTGCTTGTTGTGCTTCTAAGCATGCTTGTTACACCCATTTTGGCATATTTTGCACAGAGGCTTTGTAAAGCAAAAGATAAAAATACCATTAAAAATATTGAGATGACTGTGGCGCCAGTCGTACTTGCAGGGTTTGGTCGTGTAGGGCACCGAATAGGTGAAGTTTTTTTAACAGCAGAAATACCCTTTATAGCTTTGGATTCAAATGCCTCAATAGTTGAAAAGGAACGAAAAAAAGGTCACCCCGTTTTTTATGGTGATGTGTGTAACCCAAAATTATTGGAAGCTGCGGGTGCCAGTGATGCAAAAGTTGTCATTGTGACACTGGATGATTTTGACGCTACGGAGCAGCTAGTTTTAACATTAAGAAAAATATATCCCGATATTCATATTTATGCACGCGGCCACAGTTTGAGAAAGTGCGCTGAATTGCGAAGACTGGGCGCCTCGGGTATCGTCTCTGAAAATGTTGAAGCAAGTTTAGAATTGGCTCGTATGGCACTGGATACGATAGGTTATGATAATGATAAGTGTGAAAATATTTTGGGGGATTTTCGTAAAACTTATTACTCTCAAATAGATGATATCGCCAAATCAGGGGGGTTAAAAAAATAGAAAAAGACAATTTGATGTGGCTAAAATCCCGTTAGGTTAAGTTGGATTCCTGATAGCCCCCGTCATAGTGTCGATAGTAAATCTCCCCTTTTTTCAATAATGGCGATCTTTTTTTGTTTTCAACTGTTGACGATTTTATAACAGGGTTGATAGTTATCAATATTGAGTTTCATTCGTCGTTGCACTACAAACTTTCGAAGTAGTTTGTCCAGCTCAAATAGAATTTCTTCCTCGCCTTTGATCAGATAAGGACCGTATTTCGAGACTTGTTCAATGCCAAAGGGTTTTACATTTCCGGCAACAATACCAGAAAAAGCACAGCGTAGTTGTGCCGATAAGGCATGGCATGGCAACGTTTTTTCAAGAGATAGCGCTGCCATGTTGTCATGAGTAGGAATAAAGGGTGTTTGCAGGTCTGGTTCGATATGTAATTGCCAGTTGTAACAATAACTTTCCTGATTTTTCCGTCGGTGCTGATGAACGGTATCTAGGCTGCGCCGGGTTTCTTTGGCTACCTGTTGCGGATCATCAATAATAATTTGGTAGTGTTGGGTCGCTTCTTCGCCTAGGGTATTGCGAATGAATTCATCCATACTATGGAAGTAATCTCCACTGCTTTTAGGCGCGGTAAAAATTAATGACAGGGATTCATTTTTGTTTTTTGGGTGCATGAGTAAGCTCAAAATATAGAGCACTTCTTCTGCTGTTCCAGCTCCACCGGGGAAAACGATGATGGTGTGAGCCAAACGTACAAAAGCTTCCAGACGTTTTTCTATGTCCGGCAATATTACCAGTTCGTTGACGATGGGGTTGGGTGATTCAGAGGCAATAATTCCTGGCTCAGAAATACCAATATAACGGCCGCTACCATTGCGTTGTTTGGCATGGCCGATAGTGGCACCTTTCATCGGACCTTTCATGGCACCGATACCGCAACCTGTGACGATGTCTATGTTGCGCAATCCCAGTTCGTAACCAACCTGTTTGGTGTATTTATACTCATGCTCACTGATGGAATGTCCCCCCCAGCAGACAGCGAGGTTGGGTGCGACATTGGGTTTGACGATATCGCCATTGCGTAAAATTCTAAATACTGCATCGGTAATACCCTCTGGGGATTGAAGGTTAAATTTGTCTTCTTTGGTCATTTTGTGGCTGGTGAAGACAATGTCGCGCAGAACTGAAAACAAATGCTCCTGTATACCGTTGATCATCTGACCATCAACAAATGCACTTTCTGGTGCGTTGAATACCTCCAGTTTTAATCCGCGGGATTGTTGAACCACCTTGATATCAAAGTCTGAAAAGTCTTTTAAAAGTTGTGCCCCATCATCTTGATCGCTGCCAGTGTTGAGTATTGCCAGTGCGCACTGCCTGAAGAGTTCATAGACGCTTTGGTTTGAGGTGGCCACCAAACCATCAACTTCACGGTGAGATAATAAGTTGAGTTTGCTGTTATCTGGTCTGACACTGGCTTTGGGTATTTTTTGCATAAATGGGCTCTTTTTAGCGTATTTTTATTATATGTGTCGACATAAAAATCTATCCACCTTTTTAATGAAAGATGTGAGGCTGATATATCTATCTAGATTGAAACAGTTGAAGGATAATTTCTAGCGTTTGTTCCGTTTTATATCACGAATAATAAATCGTCCTGGATGTAGGGATTGTTGTAAATCCAGTTCCATCGGTGGTACTTCACCACAAATTTGACTGGCGACAAGTTCCGCACATAGGGGTGCGTAGCTTAACCCGCGAGAACCATGACCAATATTGATATACAACCCTTGCCAAGTGGAACCCTCGATAGGGATGTGGGCGCGGGCATTTTTTCTCATCAATTGATAGTCCTGCAGATAATCATCCAGTTTGGGTGCTGGCCCTGCGACAGGCAGATAATCGGGGGTGGTGCATCGAAATGCGGCTCGACCCGGTAGGTGGTCGATATCCAGTTCGTCAAATTTCTCTGCCAAGGCTGTATCGGTGGTGGCGAGTTGTTGCATGTTAGCTTGGTGATCTTCTGATCGCACCGTCGTTATAGTTTCACCCAGATTATAGGTGGCTCCTAGGGTGTGAACGCCATCTACTGCCGGTGCGATATAACCTTCACCACAGAGTACAGTTTTTAGTGCTCCACTTTTATTGGTTGCGGGCATAGCGGTGATTTGCCCACGAATTTTTTTAAGGGGTAAGTGATTAGTTTGGCTAAATTTACTGCTATCAAAACCACAAGCAATGACGATAACAGGAGCCGTGGCGATAACGCCGCCAGTTTCATCCAGAGCTTGCCAGCAGTTTGTTTGTTGGTTGGAACTTTTCTGTGATTTTGGTTCTGAGCGGATCCCCGTAACTTCTGCCGTCTGTAGGGTGATGAGGGGGTGTTCAGTTAATAATTGGCAGACTGTGGGTGGCTTAATCCAGCCAAGTTTAGGGAAAAACAGCCCAAACTTATTGGTAAGGGGCAAACCTACTTGTTGGTCAAGTTGTTCTGTTGTGAGTAATTGTACAAACTCACTGGGAAATAATTGGGTGATTTGTTCAAACAGTTCTTTATCTTGTATTGAATGGGGTAGTACCAATACGCCACATTGTTTACCGGATTTATTGTCATTTAAAAAATTATTGTAATAGCGGCTGGCATTGACCAATGCAGCGGTGCCAAAGCGTGCCAGATCAGATGTACTGGTCGATAGCTTGGGATAAAGAATACCCTGAGGGTTGCCTGAGCCTTCTTGGGCTACTTTTTTGTGACGCTCAATCAGTGTGACGGCGATCCCCCTGTTCGCCAGTGCTCGTGCGGTAGCACACCCGGCAATGCCTCCACCTATAACGATAGTTGTTTCAGGTTTTTTTATGGCCGGGGTCAGATACCAGGGTGATTGGTAAGGTGAGCTAAATGGAGCTGGCGTCCAATCAATTTCTGATGTTTTTTGTGGGGTAATATTGGTGAACTTACCACAGAGTATTTCACGCTTGTTTTGGAACCCCTGTATTTTTTCAACATCAAATCCGACCTGCTCTAGCCCACGACGTACGCTACTTGCTGCGGTGAAGGTGCTAAACGTCGTGTGAGGTTGGCTCAGATCAGCCATTGTTTGAAATAATGCATCGGACCACATGTCGGGGTTTTTTGCCGGAGAAAAGCCATCCAAAAACCAGGCGTCAATCACCGGATTATTGTGCCGGTGAAACAGGGGGTGGTCACTGCTTTTTATTGCGGAGAACATATCTTGGGCTTCGCCGTACATTAGGGTCAGAATAATACGGTGGTTGGCTAGGTGTAGTCGGTGGATCCCGGCAACTGGCGGTGGGTATAGCTGTATAAGTTCTTCTGCTAACTCTGATAATTCAGGCCATAACCTTAAAGCGCGTTGTAAGTCTGTTTTTGATAACGGAAATTTTTCCACAGAAACAAAATGAAGGGTGCCTATAGCTGTGTCGGTTTTGTTGTTTTGGGTGGACTGCTCTAGCCAGGTTTTTGCTGCCACCAGAAAATTTAGCCCGGTACCAAATCCAGTTTCACCGATGGTGAATGAGTCGCCAGACATTTTATTCCATCGTTGGGATAGAGCATTGTGTGTCATAAACACATAACGGCTTTCATCGATGCCTCCATCACTGTTGAAATAGACATCGTTGAACAGCTTAGCCTTGGGTAGGCCAGTGCTATCCCATTCAATCTGAGCTTCGGTAAACATTTTTTGGGGATGTGTGGACATAGTGGATTTAATACATTGTGGGTTTATGAGTGTGGGCTCGATAAAAATTTATGTCATATTTTATCAGTAGACGTACTATGTGCTTTAATTTCTTGTGTCTCTAGCAGAAGGGGTAAAACAAATGCCATATGAAGTTGCTTTTAATATTGAAATTTCAGCGATTTATATTGCCCTTTCGGGTCTGTTTCTGGTGCTCTTGGCTTTAGATGTAATTCGGGGCCGGTGGAAATATCAAGAAGCCTTTGGCGAGGGTGACCAAGACCCTGTGTCACGACGTATGAGAGTACGGGCTAATGCTGCAGAATATTTTCCAGTGGCATTGTTATTGTTGGTCGCGGTAGAAAATATTGTTGCGATCGACTGGTTGGTTCACAGCTTAGGTTGTTTGCTGTTAGTTAGCAGACTCCTTCATGCTGCGGGCTTACGGGGTATGGCTGGGGAGTCTATTCCAAGAATGCTTGGTACCGCGGGCAGCATCACGATGATCGCAGTGTCAGCAATTATGGTGTTGGTGAATAGCTTTTAATAGGATTGTCTTCAAACAGAATTTTTCCAGACGTTAGTCCTCTGTTTGAAACTCATTGAGAACTTGTTGGCACCAAGTGGCGATACGCTCATCAGTGAGTTCAAACTGGTTTTCATCATCGATGGCCAAGCCAACAAAATACTGTTCGTCTGGAGTAAGTGCTTTGGATTGCTCAAACTCAAATCCGGTTATTGGCCAGTAACCGACAGTTTTTGCGCCTCGGTTGCAGATTTTAGCCCATAAATACCCCATCGCATCGAGAAACCATTCAGGGTAGCCCACTTGGTCTCCCAGCCCGAAGAGCGCCACAGTTTTTCCAGACAGGTCAAGAGCATCAATGTCGTCCCAGATATTCTCCCAGTCCTCTTGAAGCTCACCGTAATCCCATGTAGGAATGCCAAGGATTAAATACTCGTAAGCACACATGGTGGCGGCGGGTTCGTACATGACGTTGTAGAGGTCAACACAGGTATCACCTGTATGTATTTCATGTGCATTTGTGTTACCCGCGAGCAATTCATTCAACTTAGCCGCTATTTTCTCTGCCACCATTTCCGTGTAGCACGTGGATGAACCATAGAATAGCCCGATTGGTGCGTGGCTTGTGTTGGAGACAGGATTCATTTTTAAAGAGTTCTCAGGTTAAAAGCGAGGATCTAGACAGCACCTTCAAAATCTAATTGACGCCATGCTTCATAAACAACTAATGCAACGGTGTTGGATAAGTTTAGGCTTCGACTTTGTTCCTGCATGGGAACTCGGAGTACATGCTCTGGAGGCAGCGCATGGCGGAATTCTTCCGTCAGGCCGCGGGTTTCTGGACCAAACACGAGTGTGTCGCCAGGTTCGAAGGTGATGTCGGTATACCGGGTTTGACCTTTGGTGCTGATCGCAAATATACGACTAGGTTTTTCACTTGCTTCTGTCAAAAGAATCTCTTCCAAAAAGGCCCCCCAGTTGGGATGTACTTTGGCATCCTGCCACTCTCGATAATCGAGCCCAGCACGCCTCAGACGTTTATCATCAAGTTCGAAACCAAGAGGCTCAATCAAATGAAGCGCAAACCCAGTGTTGGCGCAAAGTCGAATAATATTGCCAGTATTCGGTGGGATTTCAGGTTCAAACAATACGATATTTAGCATGGTCGAAATTTTGGGCTATGAGTTATGGTGCTGTGAGTGATGAGTACTTATCAATGTCTCTGCGGTATGATGCAGTCTGAGCTGCCAAATGGCCAGAGCTGGTCAGTATGTTGTTATATTTTTGATAATATAGGCCAATGGCGATGCGTGTTAACAGCTTGGAGTATTCATGGATAGCCCAAATAAAGAAAGCAGTATTGAACATGTTAAGGCTCATCATCATCCTCACTTGATTGCCAAACGTTTAGCGGATGGCCCAGACTCTATTTACCTCAAAGAATTTATCTATGGTGCGGTCGATGGAGCTATTACGACCTTTGCTATTGTAGCGGGTGTCGCGGGTGCAGGAATGCCTGCCGGTGTCATTATTATTCTTGGCTTTGCAAACCTACTGGCGGATGGTTTTAGTATGGCTGTCAGTAATTTTTTGGGCACCCGTGCAGAAAATCAACATCGAAAAAAAGTTCGTCAGATGGAGTTGGATGAAATTGATCGATTCCCTGAAGGAGAAAAAGAGGAAGTCCGGCAGATCTTAGCCATGAAGGGGTTTGAAGGACAGTTGTTGGAAGATGCGGTAGAGGTAATAACTTCAGACAAGGAAAAATGGGTCGATACTATGTTGCTAGAAGAGCATGGTATGACGTTGCAAGAGCACAACGCATTTAAAGCCGGCTTGGCTACCTTTGTTGCTTTTTGTTTGGTTGGATTTATTCCATTGACAACCTATGTCACTAACTGGGTATTGCCTGGGCTTATTGATAAACCCTTTGAGTGGTCCGCAGTTGTAACAGGTATCGCCTTTTTTTGGGTAGGCGCGGTGAAAGGGAAATTTGTGTCCCACTATTGGTTATTATCCGGTTTAGAGACAGTGGTTGTTGGTGGTATTGCTGCGGGTATGGCCTATGGTGTAGGTGTGTTGTTGAAGGGATTGGTAGGGTAGCAATCTCTATAGCGATGTCTAAGAGTCGATAAAAACCTTTGCTTTTTTACTCAAGGCTTTCTAGCTCCACCATCAAATCATCGGACAAAGCTTCCAGTTCATCCTGAAGTTGATCCCTGTTTAGGCCCGCGGAGGAGTTAGATGTGGGCAGGCTGACGACGGCTGTGGCTCGAAATAATACTTCAGAACTCATCGGGGCATCTTCGCAATGAGTGCAAAGCTCCTCAACATTCACATGTAGTCGGGCGAGTAGCGAAGACAATTCGCCAACAATACCGGGTCTGTCATTGCCCACCACCGTTAAGAGTAGATGCTCGCCGGCAACTTGGTCTACTACAGTGCTAGCTTCTCCCGTTACACGTATACCTTGGCTGCTAAGTGTTTCCAAAGCAGCTAACAGTTGGGATTGTTTCTCCTCTATGATACCCACCAGCAGGATGCCGGCAAATTTTCCCGCCAGCCGTGACATATTGCTTTCCAGCCAGTTACCACCGTTGGCTGTGACCACTGCCGCAACCTTTTCGATAATGCCTGGACGGTCATCCGCAATAATTGTGAGGGTGAGATACTGGTTCATGGTAAGGCCTTATAGATCACTGGGTATGGGAGTATTATGACGTATCAATTGCAGAGGGGCCATCTTCTGGGGAAGCCCTATATAAGCCTGTTATTAAAACAGTAGGCATTTAAAAGAAAAACTTGATTCATTTACGAAAAAGCACTGCTTGTTGACTGAGTAAGATTATTCATATGGAGAAAATATTATGGTGGCCAAGCGTATATTGATGGTGTTGTTCCTCAGTTGGATTGGATTCGGTGGACCACTGCATGCTCAAGGAGCTGGCGGCGATAATAGTGCCTTTAACGGTGAGCACCGTAATCCTGAGTTTGTGTTGAGGGATCAATATCGTCATCCCTTGGAAACGTTGAAATTCATTGGTGTTGAACCGGGAATGACAGTTGTAGAAATATGGCCTGGGAAAGGCTGGTATACCGAGGTGCTGGCGCCTTACATTGGGGAAGGTGTTCTTTACGCAGCACACTTTCCCACGGGTGTTGGCGTCCCTTATTACGATGACAATCGTGCTCTCTTTTTAGAAAAAATTGCTCGGCACCCGGAAGTCTATAGTCGAGTCAAAATGGCTGCTTTTGATCCCAAGCGCAACCAATTAACTGTGCCTGCGGATAAGGCAGATGCCGTGTTGACCTTCCGTAATGTCCATAATTGGTTGCGCTCAGAGAGTGAAATGACAGCATTTCAACTATTTTATCAGGTGTTAAAGCCGGGTGGTGTGTTAGGCGTGGTAGAGCACCGTGCACCAAAAGGTACAGATTGGGAAACCATGAAGGTCAGTGGTTATATGACAGAAAAATATGTCATTGATCTGGCTGAAAAAGCGGGATTTGTCTTGGAGGCGACATCAGAAATCAACAGTAATGCCAAGGATACTAAGCAGCACCCAGAAGGCGTGTGGACATTACCGCCGAGCTTGCGGCTTAAACAGCAGGATCGGGATAAATATCTGGCCATTGGAGAGAGTGATCGGATGACACTTAAATTCAGAAAGCCAGAATAACGTATAAGTGGGTGCCCGATGATTGATATTC
>JASJGJ010000040.1:0-58775 GCA_033791605.1 Porticoccus sp. | reverse complement strand
CATCACTGATAGCACTGGTTGAATTCCCCGTTATGGAGGATGCACAAGCCTTTCTTAACGACCCAGATTATGAAGAGTTTAGAAAGTCACGAAGGGAGGGAAGCATTAGCACTGTTCATATAATAGATGATACTGACGCTGCTGGCACCATCCCCTATCTTAAGAAGGACTGATTTTCCCTCAGAACAAAGGAAAGGGATTCACGCTTGAACCCCTTTCCTTCATTTTTTGTCAAACAAGCCTAACTGGACTTCTTTAAATAATAGGTCAGTAAACCTATTCGTGCACTGTTGATCCGACCTTCAATCTGCTCTGGGTTCGAAGTCAGGGAAGCATTTCGAATAGCTGCTCCACGCTTTACGGTAAAATCTACACCGTTTACATTTAAGTCTTAATCAATGTAACCGTGTCACTCGACTGAAGTACGGCACCGTTGCTATCCAGTGTCCGGCGTAACATCCCCATCATCCGAACTATGAGTGTCCATCGCTTTTGCACAGCCCAATATTCCCTCATCTAGGTAGAGCATGTCCAACAGGTACTGCGACCAACTCTCTGCGACAAGCCGTGACCGCACCCCATCCGCCCAGCCATAACCTAAACTGCTGGCACCTGACTCCACATGCTGCCATTCAAGCAACGTAATGTGGCGCCATAGTCTCAGGGCTTTCAATCTGATTCATACAAATATTACAAACCAAGACACTTCGACCAGCATTCTCCACTTGTACCAGAGGAATGTCATAAACGGATAAAGCCTGAAATAGCCGATAGGTTAAAACGACGACTATTCTGGGGGGCTTAAATACTATAAAAAAGCCTGTCTTATTTTTTTCCTACTGAATAAAAGAGTGGTTCGCTTTTATCTGACACTACGCCATGAGACGCAACCAGTTTGGTTGCCGAAACCACAATAAACTCACGAAAAGAACCTTCCAGACTTTCGCGTTCCTGATCATAACGTCGCTTATCTTTTTTACTGAGTTTCTGCCATTCCTCCAAAATTGGAATATGTGAGGTCGACTCTGTGAGCTGAAAAAATACTTGGTAGTCCACTTTTTCTAGCTCTGATAGCTCTAACTGAGATGCCAGCATACTAATTCTTATCGCACCCTCTGTCAGGCTTACCTGTTCTTGAACTATGGCAGAGGCAATCACTCGAATACTGTTTCTATAATTATCTCTTCGAACACTTAGCTCTTCAGCCAAAATGGCTTCCTGCTGTTTTCGTTCCGCATCTTTATGACGTAATTTAAGGTAGAGGTGCAGAGCATACCCCCCCAAAGCAACAACAATAAGTACAGCTATTAACAGTGAGACTTGAATATATGGCGTCATAAAATCATCATAGTGTTAGGTGCCGTCCTAGTATTTGGCCGACAAAATGAATGGATAGAGCAAACAGGTTATTCTTCTTTTTTCTGTAATGATGTTTGTTGTAATGGTGCTTCCTGCATCAAATTATCTGGCGTTAGGGTCTCTTGCAGTCCATCTCTTTGCGCTTTATCACCACCCAACAAGGGTGCCTCATCTTGATCTTGAGACTCATTACGCCAACGCTCTGGTATCTGACGTTTAGCTCGAGCACCTAGCTTTCTTATGTCTTCAAATTTCTTCACCAAATTACCACGCCCTTCGACGAGGCGTTTACGAGTCTGGTGCCATGCCTCCTGGCTTTTATCGAGATAACGTCCCAAATCATCGAGGGAATCGACGACCAAAACAAGTTGGTCATAGAGTTTTCCTGCATCCGTCGCAATTTTTTCAGCATTACGATTCTGATCCTCATAACGCCAAATATTATGAATGGTACGCAGTGTAGCGAGCAATGTGCTAGGGCTCACCAAAATAATTCCTTTGTCATAGGCATCCCTAAATAGCGTGTGATCCTGCTCAAGAGCCACCATAAAAGCCGCCTCAATAGGAACAAAGATCAACACAAAATCCAGCGTGTTAATCCCCACCAAGTCTTCATAGGCCTTGCGACTTAATCCCGAAATATGAGCCCGAATGGAGCTAAGATGCTGCTTTAAAAACAACTGTTTTTCCGCCGGCTCAGACGTGCGGCAATAACGCTCATAATCCGTAAGCGATACCTTCGCATCAATCACAATGTCCCGTTGATCCGGCAAATGGATAATCACATCAGGATGACGACGTTGTCCGTCTTCGTCTTTGAGGGATACCTGGGTCTCATACTCTCGACCTTTTGTCAGCCCCGACTCCTCTAACAGCCTTTCCAGAACAACCTCGCCCCAGTTCCCTTGGAATTTACTATCACCCTTCAAGGCATTAGCCAGCAGCACGGCATCTTCGCCCACTCGTTGAGCTTGTTTCTGCAACTCTACAACCTGCCCCATTAGCTTGTTACGTTCTGCATTTTCCTTATGGTATGCATCTTCTACCTGCTTACGGAAACCAGTGATGTCCTGACGCAGTGGATCGATAGTGGTACTAAGTGCCAACTTGCTCTCTTGAGAAAACTTTTCCTGTTTGGCATCAAAAATTCGGTTGGCAAGGTTCTCAAATTCCTGAGTAAGATTCTCGCGTGCTTGCTTCAATAGTTGAAGCTGTTCTTCATAACGAGTGCGATCCACCTCTAACCGAGTTTCCAAAGATGCCTTATCACGATTGAGCGATGCCAAATCATTATCACGAGAAATCAGGGTTGTTCGTGCTGTGCTAAGTTCTTGAGACAATTGACTGATCGTGATTTCAGCCACTGCCTGTTTACGACCGGCATACATTTTACTCACCCAAAGTGCCAACAGAGCGCCAAGAGTCGCACCTGACAGGAGAAAGATCAGATTTTGTTCGCTGATAACCATGAAATCTATTTTATCCATTGCTTAATCAAGACATATAAATACGCATCCGTGCTCTTACCCTTATCTACAACACGTTCACTGTTCCACTCACCAACTAATACTTTTCTACACCACTTTTTTGGTGTAGATGGTTATGAGATCATGGGACACTCGCTAGGATAACAAAGATACCCATCATGATGCGCCCGCTTTTTGATATCGCCCTACTCAAGGAAGACATTGAAGCGGGCACATTAATCCTGACATCTAACAACCGTTTGGCAACAAAAATACGGCACGCTTGGGGACTGCACCAACAGCAATGCGGCAATACCAGCTGGCCGGAACCGGAGGTTCATGCCCTAGAACACTGGATCAATGAAAACTGGCTCCGCTGTTGTGATTCAGGGACTCATTATATTGACCTAGAGAATACCTCCGATAGCGCCATTGCCTCTCAGCAGATCGAACAAATACTTTGGGAAGAGGCCATTGGGGACGACGCAGAAAAACCTGACAACTTACTACCCACCAGTTTTTCCATACTGGCCCGCAACAGTTTCAATATTATTCAACGCTGGCAAATCCCCCTCGCTAGATTACAAAATGACTCACCAATGCTATGCCGGTGGGCACAAATATTTCGTAACAAGCTTAGACAACTCCGCCTAATCACCCCCGCGGATAGCGTACTTACCGTCTTGAAGAACTACGAAAATGGCACCCTGCCCCAACATTCAAGCATTGTCACTTTGGGCTTTGATAGTATCCCCCCCCTGTATCTGGCCACGATAAGCACTGCCTCAAAAAATATCACCCATTACCCAGCAACTGGACGAGCGCCGATTAAACAAGCCAAAGACAAGGACGCTCAGGCTCAACGGACGCAATTTTACGATGAGCAGCAGGAATTAATTGCCGTTGCAAAGTGGGCCCACAACCGACAACTGAACAATCCCAATCACCGAATAGGCATTGTAGTTCCGGAACTAGCCCGAATGAGAAACCAAATCGAGCGTATCCTGAGACAACAGTTTGAACCTCATCACCAGCATCCGAATCAGCCAAGATCCGCACCAAATTTCAATATTTCGGCTGGCGTACCCCTCAGTGATACCCCCATGATTGCCACCGCACTCTTGTTACTATCACTCAATCGTAAACAGCTGCCACTTGATGAACTGTGCCGTCTGTTGAATTTACCGTTTTGGGGCAACAAAAAAACTCTAGAACAAGATCTCGGTCAGCCCCTGAACCAGACTAAAGAACAACAAGATGGTTACTCGCTGATTATCCGGAGTCTCGCAGAAAAAAGACTCCGAAAATTAGCCCTACCCAAGCTGAGTTGTGCTGAATTTCGTTATCAGCTACATCTGGCCGAACAATCCCTAGAGCACACCTTAACGAACCAAGACCCAATTCCAGAGCCTGGTACTAGCTCTTCTATCCTCAGATTAACCCTCAGCTCATTACTTGAGCAATCAGAAACCCTGCGACGAAATATTCCCAACAAAACCAGCTTCCAAGCTTGGTTATTATTATTTCAACAACAGCTAGACATCTTTGGTTGGCCCGGAAATCGATCACTAGACAGTATTGAATATCAGCAATACCAACACTGGTTGCGGGTACTAGAACAATATTCATCACTAGACCAACTTCATTTAACCGTGACACTTCCGGACGCTTTACGGCAACTTCAGCAACTCGCCGACCAGAGTATTTTCCAGCCAGAGATTGACGACGCCCCCATTCAGGTACTCGGCCTGCTGGAGAGCAGCGCTTTATGTTTTGACCATCTCTGGATCGTTGGTATGGATAATCACCACTGGCCACCCAGCATTGCACCCAACCCCCTGTTACCGATTAGCCTGCAACGGGAGTATGCAACACCAAGATCATTGCCAGAACGCGAACTACAGCTGGCACAAAACCAAATAAGTGGTTTAAAAAATTCTGCCAATGAAGTCATATTTAGCTTTAGTGAGTTTGATACCTCACGTCTTCGCCAGGTGAGCACACTGATCGCTGATCTACCCGAAATCAGTTTTAAAGAACTCAGCACTGAAAAGGTAAGTATAGAAAATCCAAACTCTGAAAAACTAAGTTCTGAAGCAATAGATGAAACAACCGTATTAGAAAAGATTTCCTGTGAATATGGTCCAGCCCTAGACCTAACCAAAGAGACAGTGAAAGGCGGCAGCAGTATTTTCAGGGATCAAGCCACCTGTCCATTTAATGCTTTTGCGCGTCATCGCTTAGGTGCAGAGCAGTCCCCGGAACCTCAACTAGGCTTATCCTCTATGGACAGAGGCTCATTACTTCATGATTGTCTGGAGCGACTCTGGCAACAACTAGGTTGCCAACAGCAGCTACTGGAGCTCACGGACATCGCACTGAATGAACTAGTCAATGCTAATGTAGACCTAGCACTTCAACGCTGGAAAAAACGACGTCCCGATTTATTTGGACCTGAGTTTACGGCAATTGAGAAGCAACGCTTAACAGCGCTTTTAGTCGAGTGGCTGGCTTTGGAGAAAACCCGGCCAGCCTTCACAGTGGTCGCATTTGAAAAACAAGCACAAACAAGCTTTGCGGGCCTACCCCTGCGATTAATCATTGACCGCATAGACCAGCTAGAAGATGGCAGACAGATCATCATTGACTATAAAACCGGCAAGGCAAATACCAATAGCTGGCTGGGAGACCGCCCTGAGCAACCTCAATTACCTCTTTATGTACTCTGTAGCGAGACACCCGTAGCCGCAGCGACCTTTGCCGTCGTTAATGTTTCCCAGCAACAGTTTGTGGGGTTTTCTGAATCACAAAATTTATTACCCGGTGTTTACCCACTAGAAGCAGGCAAAAAATCTGAACCAGAAAGTTGGGACGATTTGTTAACCCTATGGCAAACATCTCTCACCTTGCTGGGGCAAGAATTCCAACAAGCCTATGCTGCAGTAAAAATCTATAAACCCACTGCCATGCAGTACCAACAGGAACTTATGCCGCTCAACCGCCTGCCCGAATTGTCGATGAGAACCACAATGTTTACGCCTGTCGCTGGATCAGTAATTAAAGAAGCGTCAAAACCATGACCGTAGCAGATTCAGCAGAAAGAGTTAAAGCCCTCGACCCGTCTCGATCCTTCGCTGTAGCAGCGCCCGCAGGATCTGGAAAAACAGAGCTTCTTACTCAAAGAGTCTTAAAATTACTCGCAATCGTCGATGAACCAGAAGAAATTCTCTGCATGACATTTACCCGCAAGGCTGCCGGTGAAATGCAACACCGCATCATGAGTGCGCTTGCTAGCGCTTCTAAATCTCAAGAGACACAGACAACGAGTCATCAACAAACGACTTTTAACCTAGCGCAAGGTGCCTTAGCAAGAGACAAAGAAAAACATTGGCAGCTGCTGAACAACCCCAGCAGGTTGCGCATCCAAACCATTGATGGCTTTTGCCTGAACCTAGCACAACAGCTCGCGGTAGAAAGCCAATTTGGTGATTATTCTGAGCCCCTAAATGATCCGACACCAATATACCGTGAAGCAATTGCAGAGCTACTATTACCCGCATTGGAGCAGAAGAATGATTTGGGTCAGGCTATCGCCACCTTGTTACGCCATCTGGATAACGACCTCAACAAGCTTGAGCTACTGTTAATTAATTTATTATCCAAACGTGAGCAATGGCTAGGGCAGCTTTTTCAATCTCGGGGAGCCAGAGACTATCTTGAAAATTTTCTCAATCAGGTCATCGAAGAAACACTCCAAGAGACTAAAAACCTGCTAGTCCCCTGGGACAGTGAGCTGGCGAAATTTGCCGATTACGCTGCCAGCCAACTACCTGACAGTAAACGCAACAGCTCTATTTATCATTGCTTGGGGATATCTGCGCTACCTGAACCCAAGGCATACGGTCTTCTCCAATGGCTGGGGCTGTGTGAGCTACTCCTGACCACACAGGATGAGTGGCGCAAACGATTAGACAAAAATTGTGGATTCCCGACAGAGACGCTCACTGGCGGCGCCACCGAAGAACGTAAAAGTCTGGCCAAAGCACAAAAAGAAACCATGTCTGGTCTACTTGGACACCTACAAGCTATTCCCGGATTATTAGACCAACTGCAAGACATCCGCTATCTCCCTACTGCCCAATATGATGACAACCAATGGCAAGTACTGGATGCCTTAACTCTGCTGCTACCAGCCCTCAGCGCCCAACTCAGCTTTGCATTTCAACAACAAAAAGTGTGTGATTTCACAGAAATAACACTAGCGGCTTTGCGTTCCCTCGGCCCTGAAGATGCGCCAACAGATTTAGCTCTGAAACTGGATTACCGAATTAGCCATATCCTGACCGATGAGTTTCAGGATACATCGTCCGTGCAGTTTGACCTACTCAGGCGCTTGACCGCCGGCTGGCAAGCTAATGACGGGCGAAGTTTATTTATTGTGGGTGATGCAATGCAGTCCCTTTACGGCTTTCGTAGTGCCAACGTGGGATTGTTTCTAGAGGCACGTAGCCTTCCGCTTGGTAATATACAACTGGAACCACTGGATCTTCAGGTAAATTTTCGCTCACAGGCAGGCATTATCGAATGGGTAAATCAAGCATTTGAAAGGGTCTTCCCGGCTAGGGATAACATCAGTCGGGGTGCTGTCAGCTACAGTCCGGCTATCGCCCACCACCCGGCAATAGCCGATCAATCTGTTACGGTAGATGCTTTTGTCGATTACCCTGACTCAAAAGCTGAAGCAGAGCACGTCGCCTCTCTCATCGATAAAGCCAAGCACGCTGATCCCGAGGGGTCGATTGCCATATTAGTTCGCAACCGTACCCACCTAACCGATATTTTGGTCGCCCTGCAACAGGCCGGGCATAGCTGGCAAGCAACGGACATTGATCCGCTTGGGAAAAGAATGCCTGTCATTGACCTGATGTCGCTGACTCGTGCACTACTCTCTCCCACAGACCGTATTGCCTGGCTGTCTATTTTACGAGCACCCTGGTGTGGCTTGGATCTCACTGATCTGTTTCATATCACCAATAGCAAATTACCGGATCAAAATCCACTTCCCGATGGTGAACGCTATCCGCTGTTATTGCTGAATATCTGCCATTACTCACAAATACCCGAACTTTCTCCAGAGGGGAAAAAGATTCTCACACGTGTTAGTCAGACACTTTACAAAGGATGGGAGCAACGATACAGAAAACCTCTAAGAACTTGGGTAGAGGGTGTTTGGATGGCCCTAGGAGGTGTTGCATCACTTCGCTCTGACACTGAACTCAAACACTGCCAGCAATATCTGGACTTACTCGAGGAACATGAAAAATACGGGCGGATTGATAACTGGTCTATATTTGAAAAGGCCGTGCAATCGCTTTATGCAAAACCTGACGAATATGCCGACCCGCAGCTTCACGTCATGACGATTCATAAATCTAAAGGGTTAGAGTTTGATACAGTCATCATTCCTGGTCTAAACAGAAAACCCCGAGGTGACGATAAGCAATTGATACTTTGGCAAGAACGTGTCGGGAAACGAGGACAAAATCAATTAATCATTGGTCCATTAGAACGTGTAGGGCAAGACAGCGACCCCTTATTCAAATACTTGCAACGTGAACAAAAACTTAAGGGCAAGCTGGAAAAAGCACGTGTACTCTATGTCGGCGCCACTCGAGCCATCAAACAGCTACATCTGACCTACACCATAGCTAAAGATAAAAAACCCACGGCAAACAGTCTTCTAGAGAGTCTTCAACCTGTTCTAGAATCTATACCAAACCATGAATCAATACCTAAAATGACCCAAGGCCATGAGTCAAGTCTTCAATCTTTTACCCTGAATATTCACGATTGCCAACCTGCTGAAACTGAAACCATCCAAACCATACCCCAACTACAGGCTTTATACAGACTACCCAGTGATTGGCAAGAAGAACAGATACCATCTTTAGGGAACAACATTGATAACCAAACGATAGCGACTGAATATAATAATCAGGAACAACAAACTCTGGGGGAATCGATCAAGGCACTCAATACTATAGCTCGCCACACGGGTAGCGTTCTACATCGCACATTAAGGCAGATCGTTATACAAGGGGTGGAGAGCTGGAATAATAAGAGAGTCACAGATCAGCTACCATTTTGGAGAGTTCAACTACAACACTTAGGACTCACAACCTTCGATGAACCTTTGGCCTTGCTTCAGCGCGCTGTCACCAACTGTCTGGAGGATGAGTCAGCCCTATGGCTGTTAAATCATCAACATCTAGAGAGTCAATGTGAATATGGCATTGGTTATCTATCACAGAATGGTGAGCCAAAAACGGCTGTTATCGACCGGTGCTTTGTATCAGAGGGTGTTCAGTGGATTATTGACTATAAAACAGCAGAACCCTCTGAAGGTGAGTCACAAGAAAGCTTTGTGGAGCGCGAAATCAACCAGTACCGTAGTCAACTAGAACACTATGCTGAACTGTTTAAACAAATGAATGATCGCCCGACAAAAATAGCGTTATATTTTCCACTGTTTCGTCATTTGGCCATCATCTGACTAAATTTGCTCAAAACAACCCCCTGAAAATCAACACCTCCACACATGTCAGATCAAGCCAACCCCTGTCCTAACCACCAGATTTTCATGTAGAATGGCCAGCCTAAAATGAACCATTGGTTGATGTGGAAAGTAAATGACTCAAGCTGTTGAAAATATCAATGTCCGCTCACAGGATGTTTTGATCACGCCAAAGGCGCTGAAAGAAGAAATCCCAATTAGTGATGCTGCACGCAACACGATTATGGATGGCCGACATACCATCGAAAATATTCTCGATAAAAAAGATCACAGAATTTTTGTTGTGGTTGGCCCCTGCTCTATTCACGATATCAATGCGGCTAAAGACTATGCTCAACGATTAAAAGCACTTGCTGACGAAGTCAGTGATACTCTGTGTATCGTGATGCGAGTCTATTTTGAGAAGCCTCGTACAACCACGGGTTGGAAAGGGCTAATTAATGATCCCTACCTCAACGATTCCTTCAAAATCACGGATGGACTACATGTCGGCCGTCAATTACTGCTGGATATTGCTGAAATTGGCTTGCCTACTGCAACTGAAGCACTAGACCCTATTTCTCCACAATACATGCAGGACTTGATTGCATGGTCTGCGGTTGGCGCCAGAACAACTGAATCCCAAACCCACAGAGAAATGGCGTCTGGCCTCTCTTCTTCTGTAGGCTTTAAAAATGGCACCGATGGAAGCCTATCTGTTGCCATTAACGCATTACAATCTGTGGCAAGCCCACATCGATTTCTGGGTATTAATTCCGAGGGTAGTGTTTCCATCATTACCACTGCAGGCAACCCTTATTCACACGTCGTTCTACGTGGTGGTGATGGAAAACCCAATTATGACTCTGTCAGTGTTTCCCTGGCTGAGCAACAACTACACGATGCCGGCATCCCCGCCAATATTATGGTGGATTGTAGTCACGCTAATTCCAACAAAAATCATGAACTTCAGCCCCTGGTAATGGAAAATGTGACCAACCAAATCATCGAGGGCAATCAATCAATTATCGGCATCATGGTTGAGAGTAACTTGAAAGCTGGCAATCAGAAAATCACGTCAAATCTTGCAGACCTAGAATACGGCGTCTCTATTACAGATGCCTGTATTGACTGGGAAACAACGGAGAAGTCTTTACGTGATATGCGTGAAAAGCTTAAGGATGTACTTAAAGAAAGAATGAAATAATCGAACAAACTGGCCCCACATAAAAAAACAGTCTATCTAGGCTGTTTTTTTATGTGGGCTGTAGAAAAAATACAAGACAAAGCACTATCAATGGCTTCTTTTATGACATCCAGACTAACACCCATTTGACTCTGAACCCGCAATCCAGCCAATATTCCCAATAAAAAGTCAGCCTGAGTTTCCGTATCTTTTGATCCATCACTCAGACCTAGCTTCTTCGCTTCAATCAGTTTATTAATAAAAAGGGTGCGAAGCTCAAATATATAGCCACTTGCATCATCCGTTAACCCCGGATCATTGTGACTAAGCTCTGAAACCGTATTAAATAACAAACAACCCCGAGCACGAATAGGGGCATTATCATGCAGAAGCCCACGGTAAAAAAATTCATGGAAAGATTCTAACGGATCACTGATTTCAACTAAGGTGGGAATAAACAACTCTGATCGTAGACGTTGGTAGTAATGCGCCAAAACCTCCTGATAAAGGCTACGCTTATCTTTAAAGGCACAATACAGGCTACCTCGATTCATACCCATTATATCTAACAGTTTACTGATTGAACTGGCTTCGTAGCCTCGCGTCCAAAATAAACCAAGCGCTTTATCTAAAACGTCACTACGGTCAAACTTTTGTGCCCTAGACATCTAACACCCCTCGCTGAGCTACCTTGCACCAACTGGAATTTTTTGATTTTTTTCACAGTACCGACAAAATAATGACCTTCCTATTATTTTGCTAAAGAAGACAATCCTACGCTGTATAAGATACCGTAAAAAATTATCGCCCCTCTTTGTCTATCTGAACTTTGGATTCACAAACATTAAATGGCAACTGCTTTTACTATCTACATACCTGTGTTACTAAATATACGCTTGGCTACGATCGGAATGATCCGTTACATCCCTAATACCTTTAAGTTCAGGAATTTTCTCCAGCATCGTTTTCTCCACGCCCTCTTTCAGCGTAACATCGGCCTGACCACAACCCTGACAACCACCGCCAAAGCGAAGAATAGCAACACCGTCAACCACCTCCTCCAAGCTAATGACACCGCCATGAGCCGCTAACCCAGGGTTGACGTCATTGTAAAGAACGTAGTTAATTTTATCTTCAATCGGACTGTCATCACCCACATTTGGCATGCGCGAATTTGGTGCTCGTATCGTTAACTGACCACCAAATTTATCATCTGCATAATCAACTTTCGCATCCTCCAAAAAAGGTAGACTTCTCTGACCAAAATAGGCTTTAAACCCATCTAACTCCATAATTGTATCATCGTCCTTTTCTTCACCAGGGCGACAATAGGCAATACAGGTTTCTGCTTTTGGAGTACCGGGATCCGAGACAAACATTCTAATACCAATGCCATCGGTATCCTGTTTTTCAAGCAATTCAGCAAGGTACTTTTGAGCAGACTCGGTGATGGTGATATTTAGCATTTATATACCTGAAAACTATACCTGAGTAATTTAGTCATGTATTCTAACATTCTTGTGCTGTGGCGACAATCAACAAAGCCTGTTTCTAGCAGGAAATCCAGCTAACATATTAACTTGGCTTGATGAAAAACCCCTCTAGAACCCCTGCATATACTGAAAAATACAATACACATCTGTTAGAATACACCATCTTCTACTTAGCAGTTATACGGAAAAAAACCTTGGATATTCATCAAACCCGCATAGACAACTTACAACAGGCAGCCCGTAATCGAATTCTAATTTTGGATGGCGCTATGGGAACAATGATCCAGGCCCATAAATTTAACGAAGCTGACTACCGAGGAGAACGCTTTAAGGACTGGCATCAAGATGTCGCGGGCAATAACGATCTTCTCTCTCTTACCCAAGCAGAAGTCATTCGAAACATACACCGAGTCTACCTTGAGGCCGGTGCAGACATTATTGAAACCAACACGTTTAACTCCACCTCCATTTCCCTAGCCGATTACGGCATGGAATCACTGGTCTACGAATTAAATAAAGCAGGTGCGGAGCTTGCTCGCGAAGCTTGTGACGCCATCGCCACCCCAGACCGCCCAAGATGGGTCGCTGGTGTGCTTGGGCCAACCAGTCGCACCCTATCTATTTCACCTGACGTGAACGATCCCGGTGCACGAAATACCAGTTTTGATGAATTGGTAGAAACTTATATAGAAGCAACGCAAGGGCTTATAGCCGGTGGCGCCGACCTTATTCTGATAGAAACGATTTTCGATACCCTCAACGCTAAAGCTGCTATTTTTGCAGTAAAACAAGTATTTGAAACTCAAGAATTAGAGCTTCCCATTATGATTTCTGGCACGATTACCGATGCCAGCGGCAGAACACTTTCAGGACAAACACCAGAAGCTTTTTGGAACTCTCTGGCCCACGCCAAGCCCTTTTCCATCGGTTTAAACTGCGCCCTTGGCGCCAAAGAACTTCGCCCACACGTTGAGGAACTTTCTAGACTATGTGGCACACTTGTCAGCGCTCACCCCAATGCAGGGCTACCCAATGAATTCGGTGAATACGATGAAACGCCGGAAGAAATGGCCGCGATTGTCAGTGAGTTTGCCCAAAGCGGATTGGTGAATATTATTGGTGGTTGTTGTGGAACGACACCTGACCATATTCAGGCTATTGCCCAAAGTGTTGAAGCTTTTAGTACACGAGTCATACCAGAAATAGAACCTGCCTGTCGCTTGTCTGGACTAGAGCCCTTTAATATCACAGCTGACTCACTGTTTGTGAATATAGGTGAACGCTGCAATGTCACCGGTTCAGCCCGTTTTAAACGACTGGTGCTAGATGGGGATTACGATACAGCACTGGATGTTGCACGCCAGCAGGCTGAAGATGGTGCTCAGCTCATCGATATCAATATGGACGAAGGCATGTTAGACGCCGTCCACGCGATGACGACTTTTTTAAAGTTGATTGCCTCGGAGCCCGACATCTCACGTATTCCCTTAATGATTGACTCGTCAAAATGGCATGTCATCGAAGCTGGTTTAAAGTGGGTTCAGGGAAAGTGCATTGTTAACTCAATCAGCCTCAAAGAAGGGGAAGAACCCTTTATAGAGCAAGCTAAACTATGCCTGAAATACGGCGCCGCTGTGGTCGTCATGGCTTTTGACACCAAGGGGCAAGCTGACAACCTAGAACGTAGAAAGGAAATTTGTCAGCGCAGTTACGACATTCTCGTTAATCAAGTGGGATTTCATCCTGAAGACATCATCTTTGATCCTAATGTCTTCGCTGTAGCCACGGGTATTGAAGAACACAACAACTATGCCGTCGACTTCATAGAAAGTGCTCGCTGGATAAAACAAAATTTACCTCATTCCCTGATTTCTGGTGGTATCAGTAATGTTTCATTCTCATTCCGTCGCAACAATCCGGTACGTGAAGCCATTCATTCGGTCTTCCTACTTCATGCTATTCGCGCCGGATTAAATATGGGCATCGTCAACGCAGGACAACTTGCTGTTTATAGTGACCTGCCTGATGAGCTTCGGGATAAGGTAGAGGATGTCATTCTTAATCGCTCTCCCGACGGCACTGAAAATCTCGTCGATATCGCAGAAAAATATCGTGGGGACGGCGCAGTTGAAGAAAGTAAAACAGATCTCACGTGGCGAACATGGCCCGTTGAAAAACGTCTCGAACATGCTCTGGTAAAAGGTATTACCACCTACATTATTGAGGATACCGAACTTGCCCGCCTTGCAGTTGATCGCCCACTACATGTAATTGAAGGGCCCTTGATGGACGGCATGAATGTCGTGGGGGATCTGTTTGGGGAGGGCAAAATGTTTTTGCCTCAAGTGGTGAAGTCTGCTCGTGTTATGAAACAAGCTGTCGCGCACCTGCAACCCTTTATAGAAGCAGAAAAAGGCGAAGGTGCGCAGACAAACGGCAAGGTACTCATGGCAACGGTCAAAGGTGATGTACATGATATTGGCAAGAATATTGTCGGGGTGGTATTGGGCTGCAACAATTACGAGGTCATCGATTTAGGTGTCATGGTGCCAGCCGAAAAAATCATTGAGACAGCCCTTAGGGAAAAGGTCGATATTATTGGACTATCCGGACTGATTACGCCCTCTTTAGACGAAATGGTACATATTGCCGGTGAGCTGGAACGCCAAAACCTAAACTTCCCCTTGCTAATTGGAGGAGCAACGACTTCAAAAGCGCACACGGCTGTCAAAATTGAACCGAAATACAAACGCAACCAAACCATTTATGTTCCTGATGCGTCCAGAGCTGTCGGCGTAGCAAGTAAACTATTGAGTAAAGAGCTACGAGATGCCTACGTTACCGACATTCAGTTGGAATATGAGCAAGTTCGTGTACGTACGGCTAACCGTAAACCAAAGGGTACGATCCTCCCCTATGCTGAAGCAAAATCATCTGGTCTGAAAATAGATTGGCAAAATTACACACCTCCAATTCCCGTTGCTGAAGGTATTCAAATTTTAGACGACTATCCACTGGAAGCACTGGTAGACACCATCGACTGGACACCCTTTTTTATTACTTGGGGGCTCGCAGGAAAATACCCCAAGATACTGAACGATGAAAAAATAGGACCAGCTGCAAACGACCTATTTAATGATGCTCAAAAAGTGCTGAAACAACTTATTGAGAAAAAACAGCTAAAAGCGCGTGCCGTCTTTGGTCTTTGGCCTGCAAATACCGTAAACGGAGACGACATTGAAGTGTATACAGATGAATCACGTACTAAAGTGAGGGCCACACTACACCAAATTCGGCAGCAAACCCGTAAAAACGGCGCGTCCAAAGACATGGTCTCATTAGCTGACTTTATTGCCCCCAAAGACAGCAAAGTGAAGGACTATATCGGTGGATTTGCGGTCACAACTGGCCTAGGGATCGACAAACTGGCTGCTGATTACGAAGCTCTAGGCGATGACTACAACAGCATTATGGTCAAAGCACTGGCAGACCGTTTGGCTGAAGCTTTTGCCGAACATCTACACATGAGGATACGCAAAGAATTTTGGGGATATGCAGCCGCTGAAGCATTGGATAACGAATCTCTAATCAAGGAGGAATATCAAGGTATTCGCCCAGCACCTGGATATCCCTGCTGCCCTGACCACACGGAAAAACAAGCACTTTTTGCTCTTCTCGATGCGACCAACAACACAGGCATTTCTCTTACTGAAAGCTTTGCCATGATGCCCGCTGCGTCTGTGAGCGGTTGGTACTTTTCTCACCCTCAGTCTAAATATTTCAACACCGGAAAAATACAGCGAGATCAACTGGAAGACTTGGCCGCACGAAAAGAGATGCCGACAGAAGTGCTTGAGCGCTGGTTAAGTTCAGTCTTGGACGAATAGCCATAGTGGAAAGCAAACAAAATAAGCCCGACGAGAACAAACGTTCAATAAACGACAAAAATGACTTTGAATACGATCAAAAACCTACTTTTCGACAAATTGTTTTTAGTACACTATGGCGTACAGAACAACAAAAATCGTGTCAGGGGCTTAAGGCTCGGAAATATCTATGCCTACCTCGCATCAGGGCTGATTCTCACTATTCTTTTTATTTTCTGCGGAATAGCAGTTCTCGAAGTTGTACTCAGTAGTACCGGTATATAACTAAAAAAGGCATAAAAAAAGCGGTCCAGATGACCGCTTTTTTATGCCTGATCCAAAACTATTGGTTACTTACCCAAAAGATTACAACAGCCACAAACAAACAAACAAAAGCGACGGCTGCTATGGCATCTACACAACTATCATCATTCTTCTGCTCTAACTCTTGAGCAACAATTTCTTCAGACATCTTTGAACCTCATACGCTACTGAAACTTACACGACCCAAGCTCGGTCGGACGGTCGGAATTGTATCAGTATCATTTTGTGTTGTCCTCCCCCCTTAAATATCCACTTTCATTATTCCCTTAGCAGATGATCATAGAGCAAAAAAGTTCTTCTAATTACAGCCAACATCGCTATTATTTCAAGCCCACTGACAAGCTGCGTTATTACCTGTAGAATTCGCGCCTTCCTGCTGCCTTTGGCGATTTTTTGTGAATTTTTTGTATTAATCGCTTGTCATTCATAAGGCATCTCTTAAAACCATACTATTAATGTAATGTAACTATTTAATTTATGTACATATACAACGAACAAGATCAAAGAATTATAGAACAACGCGTGGAGCAATTTCGCGGACAAACAAGTCGTTATTTAGCAGGGAAACTAACAGAGGACGAATTTCTCCCGCTTCGCCTTCAAAACGGCCTGTATATTCAACGCCTAGCACCCATGCTTCGTATTGCTGTGCCCTATGGTTTATTGAATTCAAAAAAACTCCGCAAATTGGCACATATCGCTCGCACCTATGACAAAGGATACTGTCACTTTACTACTCGCCAGAATATTCAGTTCAACTGGCCGCAACTGGAAGAAGTACCCGATATTCTGGCTGAACTCGCAGAAGTTCAAATGCATGCAGTACAAACCAGCGGCAATTGTATTCGAAACACCACCTCAGATGAATTTGCTGGTGTCGCCCAAGACGAGTTAGAAGACCCGCGACCCTGGTGTGAAATAATTCGGCAATGGTCTACTTTCCACCCTGAATTTGCCTTCCTTCCACGTAAATTCAAGATAGCCGTTAGCGGTACAGACGGTGACAGAGCTGCTATCCAAATACATGATATCGGTCTTCAAATCGTTAAAAATGATACCGGAGAAATAGGCTTTAAAGTACTCGTAGGTGGTGGTTTGGGCCGCACCCCTGTTGTCGGCAGCGTGATTCGTGAGTTCTTACCGAAAGAAGACCTGCTCACCTACCTCGATGCTATTCTCAGAGTGTATAACCGTCACGGCAACAGGGCTAACAAATACAAGGCTCGAATCAAAATTTTAGTACGGGCCTGGACCCCTGAAGTCTTTGCACAAGAAGTGGAGTCCGAATGGGAGTACACCAAAGAAACACCGGGCAAGCTAACCAGTGAAGAAATTAATAGAGTTAAAGGATTCTTTACTCTGCCCTCTTACGAGACACAAGACGATGCCGCCGAAGAGCAAAATTTAACCGAATTTGCCAAAAACAATATTGCTTTTGGCAAATGGCTACAAAGAAATACGCGTGCCCATAGGGTACCCGGATATACATCTGTAATCCTATCGTTAAAACCCACTGGTGTAGCACCTGGCGACGTGACTGACACACAATTAGACGCGATAGCTGACTTGGCTGACCAATATTCTCTGGGAGAGATTCGTGTAACTCACAGCCAGAATTTGGTTTTGGCCGATGTAAAAAAATCAGACCTGATTGAATTATGGCAAAAAGCCAAATCAGGTGGTTTCGCCACACCCAATATCGGTACGCTTACCGATATGATTTGTTGTCCTGGTGGTGATTTCTGCTCCCTAGCAAACGCAAAATCAATTCCTGTCGCTGAAGCGATACAGAGAAAATTTGACGACATGGACTACGTCTATGATCTTGGCGACCTGACATTGAACATTTCTGGCTGTATGAACGCCTGTGGACATCACCACGTCGGCAACATTGGTATTCTTGGCGTTGATAAAAAAGGTGAGGAGTTTTACCAGATTCAACTGGGTGGTAGTTCTGACACCAACACAACACTAGGTAACGTACTTGGCCCATCATTTGGACGAGACGACATGCCAGAAATGATAGAAAAAATTCTCGATGTCTACGTTGAAAATCGTAAAGGCGATGAGTTATTTATTGATACATATCGTCGTATAGGGCTTAGTCCGTTTAAGGAAAGTGTCTATTCCAAAGAGGCACACACATCTAAAACAACGGAGCCTGACGATGCCTAAGATCATTAAAGATGGCCAGGTGGTAGATGACTCCTGGATTATTATCGAGAAAGATTTTGAAGGAGAATTACCCATAGGTAAGCTTTTATTACCCATGCAATACTGGTTGGATAACCGTGACAACCTGAATTTAATGTGCATGGGGCTATGGATTGACAGTGATGAGGAAGTAGAAGCCGTTGGGCATGAGGCTAATATGTTTCCTCTTATTGCAGTTAATTTTCCGGTATTCACTGATGGACGCGGTTTCTCAATAGGTCGGCTACTAAAAGAACGTTATGGCTACACTGGTCAGTTGCGAGCGATTGGCAACCCAATCCAAGATCAACTTTTTTATCTCAAACGCTGTGGTTTCACGGCCTTTGACCTTAAAGAAGGTATCGATTTAAATGAGGCGCTGTCATCCTTTAACGACTTTGATACGACCTATCAAGGTGCCGTCGATCCAGCGACCCCCCTGTTCCGTCAAGACTGAACGAGCAAGAGAAGTAATTAACCTCTTCACTTCCCTAGATAAGTCCGGCCTTACTAGGGATTTTTAGCCCCAATACAAATAAACCCAAGTTAAAGCAGCTGGTTTCGCTATTGGCTCCCTCAACAAGATACTTGCCGCCTTAACGCCCATCACTCACAATGAAGAAAGGGGCTGCTTTTTGTTCCATAACGTTGTCAATCCGTTTATCTAGAGTACGACAATTCGCTCTTTATGACTTTCTGAGAAAAACAGATAACGGTAGTAGTCATTAGTTAACGTCAGCAGGTCCTAGGGATATCCATATGAACGAAGCTGTTTTTCAATCGTTCTTTTTAATTTTTACCGGCTCCGCCATCATCGCATCATTGGCGATCTATGGCAGGCAGCCATTATTGGTTGCCTATATTGCTCTTGGCGCACTCATAGGTCCCTATGGCTTAGGCTGGGTGCAAGATGTGCAACTGCTTTCTGAGATATCAGAAATTGGCATTATCTTCCTGCTATTTCTTCTTGGGTTAGATCTACAACCCCAATCTTTAATGATGGCCCTAAGAAAGGTCACGGTTGTCACCCTTATCAGCTCATTTTCATTTGCTGTTGCGGGTTACCTCGTCGCCCTCATGTTTGGATTCACTCTGACTGAATGCCTCATTATTGGCGCGGCAATGATGTTTTCCAGCACAATTATTGGTATCAAACTCTTACCTACTACCATTCTGCACCACCGCCATATCGGCGAAATGATGATTGGCCTGCTGTTAATGCAGGATTTTCTGGCCATCTTTGTTTTACTGGTATTACTCAGCGGTGAGGGCGGTCAAATTGATGCCATGCAAATCGGTATTACACTATTAGCACTACCATTACTCATTCTTTTTGCTTGGGCTTTCGTGCGCTGGGTTTTACTGAAGCTTATTGCCAAATTTGATCGTATGGGGGAATACATTTTTTTATTGGCAATTGGCTGGTGTATGGGGCTGTCAGAACTCGCTGAGGTCTTAGGGCTGTCAAGGGAAATTGGCGCTTTTCTCGCAGGCATTACGCTTGCATCAAGCCCCATTGCTCAACATATTGCATTGACACTAAAACCTCTTCGCGACTTTTTTCTGATCATGTTTTTCTTTTCTTTAGGGGCCGGCTTTAACCTCGGGTTATTACCAGAAATTGCATTAGCCGCCATTGTACTGGGTGGCGTTATGCTGATATTGAAACCTGCTATTTTCAGGTTTCTGTTGGGAAGGCAGAGTGAGAAAAAAGTTCTTGCTTGGGATATCGGTTTTCGACTGGGACAGATCAGTGAGTTTTCTCTTCTGATTGCCTATGTGGCATTCAATGCCTCCCTTATCGGTATACTGGCGTCCCACCTAATACAAGCGGCGGCCATTTTAACCTTCCTCGTTTCAAGCTATATCGTGACATTCAACTTCCCCAATCCCATTGCGGTGAAAGAGAAACTCCGAAGAAACTAATCCAGCTTCGCTTAACGAACAACTGGATTAGCCATTACTTCACGTTCTGAAATGACGCTTTTAAAAAAAATCTCGAGAACATAACCGATTCCACCACCGCAACAATAATCGGTCTGCGCTACTCTCAGCTGCCATGCCCATTCTCTCGGGTAGACTTTTACGATGCAGGTATTTCACTTCGTAAATATCCGCATCTGAAGATTTATCCACAAGATACTCATCACTGGTCATTAACTCATCAACCAACGCTAATTTTTTTGCTCGTGTACCCAGCCATATTTCTCCAGTGGCAATAGCATTAATATCAACACTTTCCCTATGTGCCGAAACAAACTCCTTAAACAGTTCGTGGGTATCCTCCAAGTCTTCAATAAATTTTTCCCGACCCTCATCAGTATTTTCACCCAGCATGGTGAGAGTTCTTTTATGCTCTCCCGCTGTGTGTAGCTCAATATCGACATCGTGTTTTTTCAACAACCGATTAAAATTAGGCAATTGAGCGACAACACCAATAGACCCTAATATCGAAAATGGCGCAGCAATAATTTTATTGGCGACACAGGCCATCATGTACCCACCACTAGCTGCCACTTTATCGACACAAACAGTTAAGGGAATACCTTTTTTCTTCACTCGGTCAAGCTGACTCGCTGCCAATCCATAACTGTGTACCATGCCACCGGCACTTTCCAAACGCACGACGACCTCATCTTCAGCACTAGCTTGACTCAGCACTGCCGTAATTTCTTCACGTAAATTTGTGACCGCAGAGGCGCTCATGTCACCCTTAAACTCCAGTACAAAAACTCGATTCTTCTCCGTTGGTGTTTTTTTGCTTGCCTTTAAAGCTTTCTTTTTCTGCTTTTTCAGTTTCTTCTGTTCAGACGGTTTGAGCATAGCCGACTGCAATACATTACCCATCTCGTCCATAATGTCGTTCAAGTGCGTAATATCCAACTCACCCCTTGAGTGTTTACGTACTCGACCACCAAGCCCAGCTATCACCCCCACCACGACCATAACTGCAATCACAAAAGTTATGGCCTTGGCCAGAAACAGGCCGTATTCAGATAAAAATTCCAATATCTAACTCCCTCTTTTACTGCATTCAAATAAACATTAAGTAGACCAACGAGTGTATCACTGCCAAGTGGCAACGGCCCGTCTGCTTTTTTCATTAACAGGGCGAGCAACCAAGCCTGAATAACCCACCGTGACTTCATAAACAGCACCATGAGCCATCGGCACAAATGTCGCTGTCCCATAGTCCGCATCTACCCAGCTATGCAGCCATTCCCATTGGTGAAACCAGCGCCAGGTATCAATACCCCAGCCTGTAAAAACCCTGCGACCGACCTCCCTACCTTCCAAAGCCAAGTCACTATTAGTGATCTGATAAACAGTTCGATCTGAGTGTAACTCCTGTTGAATATCAGTATACCTACCTCCAATCCGGTCCAAGCGATATAGGGGTTGGAAACCCATACGAATAAGACTTGGGTGCCAACGAATCATACGGGCATCCAGTTGCCACTGGTCACCCTTAAGATGAAAGTAATGCTGCTGATTGCCTTTATCAATGACCATCACTTCATAGCTCTGGGGTGCTAGCTGCTCAAAATGTAGTGTTGCCACTGATTCTTCTTTAAGAAGCTGTCGATAACTCATCATATCCATGCTACTAAAAATTAAGGTAACAGCACAAAATAGCAGCAACAAACTAGGGATTACTTTCAATAGAACTGCCAATATATGAGCTCTAAATAATAAGTACATCGATAAACATAACAAAATGATACCGATAATCAGTGGCAGTAATGTCGGTAGTATTAATGGCATGGATCAACTACCCCGCTGTCTACACTGACGAACAAAGTGCTCAATCAGACGACCAGATAATGTTTGCGGTGCAGGATATGGGGGTAAATCAGTATAGTGCCACCAATCAGCCTCGACGATTTCCTGATTATCCACCTGAATATCTCCCGCCTTATAGGTAGCATGAAAGCCCAGCATTAATTGTCCAGGAAAAGGCCATGGCTGACTGGAAAAATACTGTAAGTTTTCCACTTCAATACCAACCTCTTCCTTTATTTCACGATGCAATGCTAACTCTACCGTCTCTCCAGGCTCAATAAACCCAGCCAAGGCACTAAAATATCTTTTTTCCCATGCGGAGTTTCTTGCCAACAAACAGTGTTCATCCTTCGTTACAACGACAATGACACAGGGTGAAATTCTTGGGTAGAATTGGCGATCGCAGGGATCACAAACCCGCGCATGATCAACCTCAGATTTACTCGTGGGTGAACCACAAGTTCCGCAGAAGCGGTGTTCTCTATCCCAATTAACAACTTGGCATGCACGGCCAGCAAGGTTGAAGTGCAAGTCATCTACAGAATCTAAAAAAGACCTCAACCTTCTCCATTCAAAACCTTTTAAGGCATGAGCTTCATCACCATAATCCAGAACATAACAGGGTCTGTGTTGGTATAAACCCAATAAATAATGTGGCGAGTGTTTTTCGGTCAAGCCCTTTTCATTAGAAAGTTCAGAAATTTCAAACAAAAAATTTTGGCTATTCTGACGAGTTAATAGCTGCTGTCCTGCAACAGCTATATATAGAGGTTCTTGTCCGGGTAATACGTCAACTAGAGCGCTACTCCCAGGAAGAGTAGAACATGGATAAAAGTTATCTGATGTAACCAAACAGTCCCCTTATAACGGTCAGACGATCAATGGAAAGCTAGGTTTCCAATCGGGTCAAACAACTTTCAGCGACACTAAGTACCGAATCGTCAAAACTCGAGTCCCAACGTCGATTATCCAAATAATACTCCAAGCTCACAATGGCATCGGCAAATACATCCGCCATTGTTTCCGGTATTTCCTCTCCGTCCCCATTAAAATTCTTTTCAAAATAATTAAAACAGCGCCGAGCCACAGATGAGGCGCGACTCAAACCCAGCATATCAACCGACCCAACTAACGCATTAAAGTTATTCAAAATTGACCGATCACCACTATTCGATGCCATACTTTCATCAGGCATACCTTCACAGTAATCGCTCGACACCCTCATCACCTCTGCAAGATTTATAAGAGCCTCTTGTAACACTCGTCTCTCGGCATGGTTAACCACGTTTGACTCGACGATAGATTTTAATGTCTGTTGATTAATTTGTTGCAACTGCTGCTCTGAAGGCGATTGATCTCGTAATTCTACGATAATGGAATCTAAGCAAAGTAATGTATTCACCATGTCATCAATCAACTCATCTGAGACTCTTTCCTCCCCAGAAATTCCTATTAATTGTTCAGCATGCTGGCTACACCGCTGACCTAATTGAGATAAGCCTAACATCAGACATATTTCAGCGGTACTGGCGAGACCAGTCTGCAACTGGCTTCGGTTATGAGCCCGCTTCTCGGGATTAATCACCAATTCATCCAGTACAAAACTCAGCTCATCATACTTGTCGCTCAGCACCAACATCATTTCAGGAAAATTAGACCCGCCACTAGCCACCATATGAGCACGGTAGGCGTTGATATCTTTAGCGCAAAAATTGAGAGGTTCTATCGCCAATTCGGCAGACAACTTTTGGGCGCTCTCCGTGGAACAACCAGAAAGTACGAAATGAGCCACCATGGCCATCTGCTGGGGCTCTGGATAAGAATTTTCATGGGAAGCATTTTCCGCAAGCATCTTCAGTTGCCGTTCAATAGACATCAATGCCCGCAAGCGAGTTTGCTCAAACCCCAGCGCCCCACGATATAAAGCACCAAGAACCTCAAAAACCATGGACCAGTACAGTTGTTCAGATCCATCGGTCATCACCTTACGCAAACGATGAATACCGTGGGCCATAATCTTAACTGCAGCTTTGCGTCCACTGCCTCGAACAGCTTGAATTAAGCCCTTCTGAAATAAATGCCGAGAGAGTCTTATCACATCCAGTTGCGATGAATCCTTCGACATAATGAGAGAAACAATGGGTGACTCTGGTAAGAACTGCGATATAAAGAAATACTCATCCCGTAATGGCTGCCCATTACAACGTCGCAGCTCATTAATCTCTGGAAGCAACAATAGCGGGTTATCCCGCTCCGCTGACTGAACCTGTTGAAAATAGACCGGCAATAATTTAATCGCATTAACCGCGACATCCCAATGCCCCTCACTTAACTCCTCAGTTTCCGCAGATTGAAGCAGCGCCACGATATCCGTAACAATTGCCTTACCCCCAACCACCTCCAATAGTGAGAAAACACCATGAATGTGCGTCAGGCCACTTAACAGCGCCTCCCTATCCATTTTGTGAGCAGGTTGACCAACTTCAAAAATCAACTTCTCCATTTCACTTTGAAGTTCGCCTTTTACTAGTTCCAACGCCTGCTTATTAATCAAATACATAGCTACTCATTATCCATTGTGTCGATGGCTAATACTTGCAAAATTGCCAGCCTCATTATACCGTTCCCCTTGCCTACTGGGGGATAATAGCACTATTATCAAATAGATTTGAGCCCAACAAAATAGATCAAAAATAATAAGGACAACCTCATGTCTCAGCCAATGCTTCAGGCTTTCAGTAAAAACTTTTTGGGTAACTCACCCGATTGGTATAAATACACCATTCTGGCCTTTTTAGTTGCTAACCCGATTCTCGTTTTCACCACCAATAATTTTTTCACTGGCTGGGTGTTGATCGTTGAATTTATTTTCTGCCTAGCCATGGCCCTGAAGTGCTACCCACTGCAACCCGGAGGACTGCTCGCCATTGAAGCCGTTCTTCTGGGTATGACTAAACCGGAAACGGTCTATCATGAAGCCCTAGGGAATTTTGAAGTTATTCTCCTACTGATCTTTATGGTGGCAGGCATTTACTTTATGCGCGACCTGCTATTATTCACCTTTACCAAACTTTTGATTGGCGTTCGCTCCAAGGTGGTACTGTCATTCCTATTTTGTATCGCGGGAGCCTTTTTGTCTGCCTTCTTAGACGCCCTGACAGTAACGGCCGTACTCATCAGCGTCGCTATAGGTTTTTATTCGGTCTATCACAAGGTGGCTTCAGGTAAGGAGATTCAGCACGAACATGGTCACGACCACTCCAACGATGACTCAGTCACTGAATATCACCGAGAAGACTTGGAAGGTTTTCGTTCGTTCTTACGCAGCTTGATTATGCACGGTGCTGTTGGTACGGCATTAGGTGGCGTGACTACCTTAGTAGGCGAACCGCAAAACCTGTTAATTGCAGAAAAAGCTGGATGGACCTTTATACAATTCTTCCTAACAATGGCTCCCGTCACCATGCCTGTTTTAGCCTGCGGTCTAATGACCTGCGTACTTCTGGAAAAGATTGGTGGGTTTGGCTATGGCACCAAACTTCCTGATGCTGTACGCACGGTATTAGAGGAGTTTGACCTGCAAGAATCAAAAAAAATGACCAACAAGCACCGAATGTCATTGATTATTCAGGCATTGGTCGCGCTTTTTCTGATTGTCGGATTAGCGTTTCACTTGGCACCCGTAGGACTCATTGGCCTCTCAGTTATCGTCCTTTTGACTGCCTTTAACGGTATCACCGAAGAACACCGTATTGGTCATGCGTTTGAAGAAGCCCTACCCTTTACGGCGTTACTAGTGGTGTTTTTTGCCATCGTGGCGGTTATTCACGACCAGCATCTGTTCTCACCGATCGTTCACGCAGTGCTGGAAATGGATCCGAGCATACAACCCGTTATGTTCTTTATCGCTAACGGCGTACTCTCTGCGATCAGTGATAATGTTTTTGTTGCGACGGTATACATTAACGAAGTTAAAGCCGTGCTGGATGCAGGAAAAATTAGTAGAGAACATTTTGATCTGCTCACCGTAGCTATCAATACGGGTACTAATCTGCCTAGCGTTGCGACACCCAATGGGCAGGCAGCATTCTTGTTCCTATTGACCTCAGCATTAGCTCCACTTATTCGACTATCCTATGGTCGGATGGTCATTATGGCACTACCCTACACCATTGTTCTTTCAGTTGTAGGTGTGTTGTGTGTAAAGTACGTTCTGTAATCAGGCTCTCAACAACACATTAAAGCTAGTCTGACGTGGTATCAACTGACGCCGCCAACCACACACAAGCTCCATCACTGGCCTTATTAATTTGGGCCAGTTTTTCGTTGTGCTGTTTCAGTTCTTCTTCACTGGCACGAATAATTTTGAGAGGCGAACGATCACTCGAAAGATGACGAATATCGTTCTGTACATTCCCCTCCTTAGCGCTACCATGACTACCCAGCACCAGATCCACTTGCCCTCCCGTCATTAACAAATAAACGTCCGCAAGTATTTCTGCATCGAGTAAAGCACCATGTAAATCGCGCTTTGAGTTATCGACACCATAGCGTTTACACAATGCATTAAGGTTATTTTTCTGACCAGGATGACGCTGACGAGCCATCACCAGAGTATCAATAACATCACAGCTATTGGTTACGGGAACATAGCCGTCCAACTTACCAAACTCATAGTCAATAAAACCAATATCAAAGGGCGCATTGTGAATAACGAGCTCTGATCCCCTAATAAAGTCCAAAAACTCATTCGCTACAGAAGCAAATACAGGCTTATCTGCAAGGGATTCATTGGTAATACCATGTACTTCCATGGCCCCCTGATCAATTTCCCGCTCAGGGTTAATGTATTGGTGGTAGTGACGGCCAGTTAATCGACGATTGACTAATTCAACACAGCCAATTTCGATAATCCGATGATCCTGACTTGTTTCCAAACCGGTGGTTTCTGTATCCAATATGACTTGTCTTGCCATGGTGCTGGTATCTCTATGGGTGAAAATCAGTCTTTATTAGCAAAAAATTTTACTAGCAAGGCATTGTTTATAATTCATCGATACCGCGGTTAGCCAATTGATCAGCAATTTCATTCTCGCGATGACCACTATGACCTTTAACCCACTTCCATTCCACTTCGTGACGCTCTGCCTCTGCCTCCAAGCGCTGCCACAAATCCACATTTTTTACGGGCTTTCTACTGGCCGTTTTCCATCCACGTTTTTTCCAGTTCTCTAACCAACTAGTGATACCCTGACGTACATACTCAGAATCTGTGGTCAAGATCACTTTGGATGCTCCTTTTAATTCTGCTAACGCCTCTATTGCTGCCGTTAACTCCATACGGTTATTGGTCGTTTCGCCTTCACCACCAAAAATTGATTTTTCTTTATCACCGAATCGTAATAGTGCACCCCAGCCACCCGGACCAGGATTTCCCCGACAGGCGCCATCAGTGAAAATTTCTACTTCCTTCAATTATTTTTCTCCCAATATTCTCTTTTTAATCAAAACCTTCTCTGACAAGTTATTTTCTGGCAAGCTGTCTTCCAAAAAGCTCTCCTCAGCCAACAGAGTTTTATTGATTCCATTTTTTTTCACAGCAGATGCGACGGGTATACGAATGGCTTTCCATTTGCTAGGTCCTGAAAATGTGGGGCGAGCCACATACTTTCTTGCGACGAGGATATAGTAAGCGCCAAAGGGAGAGCTGTACCTTTGACCTAATCGATCCATTAGTCCGTCTTTACAATCTTCACCAGTATGCCCTTTACCAAGGCCATCCCCTGTTGAGCCTCGAGTAGGCCAGAAAAACCCGCCTGAAACAGCTTTAATGGGTTGTATATTCAACAATCTAAGCCAATCTAACATCCGTCCATAGCGCAAGCTATGATGACGCCATATAGAGTGTGGTGAAACCAACCGAGCTGGCCACTTTACTAAACCAAACATACTCATTGGGTTTAACACTACCAGCGCCATATGCCCACAAGGTTTCAATACTCTGGCGGCCTCCTTTAGCACTTCATGGGGAAATACAGAAAATTCAAGCGCATGATGAAGTAATACTGTGTCAACAGTTTCTGAAGGTAGAGGTAGCTCATCAAAATCAGCAATAACAGCTGTATCACCGACTCTATCACTCGAGGATCCAATAGAGAAACTATGTAAATGGTTGAATTCACCGGGTAATAACCGTTGTGGCGTCACACCCAAATACATCATTCTGTGGGCACCTAGATCAGGCATTACATGTCGTAGCCCCTGATGCTCCTGGTTTAGAAGATATTGGCCATATTGTGTCTCAAACCAAGCCTCAATAGACACTTGGGAACATGACAGTGGGGCGATCCGATGTTTTGTATCCAAGTATTTCTTAACTGCACGAACTATATTACCCATGCTTTAACCGCACTTTTTTCAAAAAAGTTATATCAATCATCAATTATTTTACGCCACTGTTCTTCAAGCATTTAACCAAACGCCAACCACGCTTTACAGTTTATGCTCCAAGGGCTGATTAGTTTATTATGAGTATTATCCACAGCGAAAACTACTGGAACCTGATATGCCCCTGATTGTTCATACAATTCCTGCCTTTACAGATAATTATATCTGGTTGTTTCATTCGCAGGGTGAAAATCAGGCCTATGTGGTAGACCCAGGAGATGCCGTACCCGTACTGGAAACACTCCATAGATTAAAGCTCTCATTGAAAGGCATACTGATCACACACCATCACGCAGATCACGTAGGGGGGATAGATCAATTACTCAAGGAATATTCCGTACCCGTTTATGCTCCAGAAGGTATACCCCAAGCGACAGCAATAATGAAGGATGGGGCTTCACTCAATATCGCGAACCAAACCTTTCAAGTGATCAGCATTCCAGGACACACGCTGGATCACATTGCCTACTTTTCAGCGAACGAGTCCTTGGTTTTTTGCGGAGATACACTTTTTTCCAATGGTTGTGGCCGATTATTCGAGGGAACACCAGATCAAATGTGGCACTCTCTATCACGATTAGCCTCTTTACCTGCTGACACAAAAATCTATTGTGCCCATGAATACACAGAAGCTAATACCCGCTTTGCCCTCGTGGTAGAACCAGACAACGAAGTTTTACAGCAACGTGCTATAGAAATAGAAGAATTACGTCAGCAAAATAAACCGACAATACCTTCGACCCTATCGAAAGAACTTGCGAACAATCCCTTTCTGCGGACAGGACAACAAAGTATTCAAGAAGCTGCCCGACGACATAGCAACCAACCTCTTCTTTCAGAGAGTGAAATATTTGCTGCTCTCCGTCACTGGAAAGACTGTTTCTAGGGAACCACCCCTTTACCTTCTACAGCTTCTGGTAAGGCCCACATAAGCTGAGAGCAACAAAACCCATACAAAAAAACTGTTCACTCTGTCACAGCAGTCTTTACCAGAACTGTCTAAATTGATCCCAATTGCGCAGACCGTTACAATTCGATCCGGATTTGTCTTGTACTAATTTAGGCCATACACCATAAGAGTCGTAATCACCATGCATATCAAAACGCTTATTTTTCTCATGCTGATGATTTCTATTCTTTCAGGGTGTACCCAAACTACTCCACAACCACCACATCAGTCAGCCCCTAAAGCTCTAATTAACAGCCCACCACCTACCACAAACAAAGAGCCTCAAGTAACAAAAAAGCTAGATACTAAGAAAAAAATAGCTCGAAAACATACGAAATTGACCCAAAAAAAAGCTGTCTCTGTCATAGAACGACAGAGTTCCGAAGCCACAAGGGACCTGTGGGTTCGTCTACGTCAAGGCATGACGCTTCAAGAGCACTACAGCAATCCAGGCATTGAAAAACAGGTCACCTGGTACAAAAACAGCCAAAGCTATATCGATCTAATCACACAAAGAGGCCAGCGCTACCTCTATCATATTATTGGCGAGCTGGAGGCCAAGAATATGCCCCTAGAGCTGGCAATGCTGCCAGCAGTGGAAAGCGCCTACGACCCCCTAGCTTATTCCCACAGCCACGCATCAGGACTATGGCAATTCATTCCCGGTACCGGCAAACGGTTCGGCTTGCAACGGGACTGGTGGTACGACGGCCGACGTGACCCTGTAGCGTCTACAGAAGCCGCGATCAATTACCTGACCTATTTACACAACTATTTTGATGGTGACTGGCTGTTAGCACTGGCTGCCTACAATTCCGGTGAAGGTACCGTTAAAAGAGCTATCAAAAAGAACAAAAGAAAGGGTAAACCTACAGACTTTTGGTCTCTAAGCTTACCGAAAGAAACACGGGCCTATGTTCCACAATTACTCGCTATTTCTCGAATTATTGCCAATCCAGAAAAGCATGGTGTGAACCTCCCCAGTCTTGTGAACCAACCTTACTTTACCCGTATTGAGGTTCCAGAACAGATAGACCTCACCAGAGCAGCTAAAATGGCCGGGATAGAAGCTGATGAAATTCATCATCTTAATGCTGGTTACAATCGCTGGGTTACACACCCGGAAGGTCCGCAGCAACTTCTATTACCGATCGAAAGTGTCAACACCTTCAGAACAGCGATGGCCAACACCCCAAGGGATCAATGGACACCCATCAAACAATATCAGGTAAAGTCCGGTGACACGCTTTCAGGTATTGCACAACGTCACCAGGTGCTCACCCAACACTTACGCAATAAAAATGACTTGCGAAGTGACTTTCTCCGAGTGGGGCAAAAGCTAAAAATACCAGGAACTGGATTTGATAGCCCAACCGCTGGCGCCGTGAATATTTATACGGTTAAAAACGGCGACTCATTGTGGAAAATCGCTAAAAACCAAAAAGTTTCTATTCGAAATATTGCCAGATGGAATAATTTGGATGTTAAGTCCCCACTTAGGCTGGGGCAACAACTGAAGGTTCAGGCTGCTGAAAATACAGCTAATACTGCCAGTATCAGGAAACTAAAATACAAAGTACGCCATGGCGATTCCCTCTCCCGCATAGCCAGCAAGTTTGACATCAAAATTAGCGATATTCTTACTTGGAATAAACTCAACCCGAAAAAATACATCAAACCCGGCCAACGACTTACATTATTTGTGGATGTACTCAATATATAAAAACAGCGGAGGAAGATAATTTAAGTACTGTTGTTATGAGCTGTGACTTACTTGTTCATTCTGGGAATAGGAGAAGTTGCATCATAAGCTAGGTCACCCGCCTTATTTTTCTGGTCAGACCCAGTACCCTCTTGAGAGATTTCTTCACACTTCTTCGGATCATCGCCACATAAATCACAGGTATAATCTTTCTCACCCAAGGCTGCACCAACGCCACCACAAGAGCCTTTAAGAGGCTTTCTACCCATAATCACGCCAATTGCCATACCCACCATAATCAGCACTAACACAACAAAAGCTAGAATTAATTCCAACACAGTTTAGTCTCCAGAAAGATAAGGGATAAAAGCAGAAGAATATTGCACTTTAAAATTCTCACCTTGTTTAATCAGTATATAGATAGCAATATTATTTTCTTCCGCTAAAGACAAACTACCTTCAGGCCCCAACACCATCATAGCCGTAGCTAAGGCATCGGCCCGTGCTGCAGTTTTGGCAATGACTGTCACTGAAGCCAAACTGTGGTCAAGAGGATAACCCGTTCTTGGGTCAATAGTATGCGAATAACGTTTCCCATTTTTTTCAAAATAATTACGGTAATCACCCGAGGTTGCAACCGCAATATTTTCGAGTGAAATAGCCTGCTGAATATCACCCTGATACAGTGATGGTTGCTCAATGGCTACACGCCAGGGCTGCCCATTACTCTTATGACCATTCGCACACAATTCGCCACCCACTTCGACCAAGTAGTTTTTCAGCCCTTTTGAAGTTAACGATTTGGCAACAGCATCCACAGCATAACCCTTTGCAACAGCAGACAAATCCAGCTGAATATCTTTCTGGCGAGTAGCCTTTTGATTTTTTTTATCTAATAAGAGATGGTTAAAACCAATAGATAAGACAAGGGGATCTATAATTTCAGACGTAGGGACACCGTCATGGGTATCTTCAGGTCCAAAACCCCACAGATTAACCAATGGCCCCACTGTGGGATCAAAAGCACCATGAGTCAGTATAAAAACCTCCTGAGCGATACCCAACACCTCAACCATATCCTGAGATATAGCCTGGGACACATTGATTGCAGACTGATTAAATATCATCAGTTCTGAGGTTTTGTTATACGTTGTAAATGACTTATCAAGAGATTGTAATTGGTGATCAATTTGATCACCCAGGTTTTCGTCAACAGAGGCATCACCCGGTACAATTTTTACTTGGTAACTGGTACCCATCGTCATACCACTATAGACCAACTGATCAGACGTCTCTGTACACCCTTGAAGTAATGCTAAAAGCAGCCCAATAGAAATAATAAATCTTAAACAACGAAAACTGGCAAACAAAAACGAGGCGCTAGGCCCCGTTTTTATTATTTTTTTATTAGATTGAATTCCCATCCGTTATTGCTCGTTAACCACCAAAGTCATCGAGGAAGATGTTATCCCTCTCAACCCCGAGATCAACCAACATTTTGATCACGGCGGAATTCATCATGGGAGGCCCACACATGTAATACTCACAGTCTTCAGGTGCAGGGTGATCCTTCAAATAGTTGTCATAAAGTACTTGATGGATAAAACCCTGTAGGCCATCCCAGTTATCTTCTGGCTGAGGATCAGACAACGCCAAGTACCAATCGAAGTTTTCATTTTCAGTAGCTAACTCATCATATTCTTCATTGTAGAAACACTCACGCATGGAACGAGCACCGTACCAAAACGAGATCTTGCGCGTGCTATTCAGACGACGCAACTGATCAAAAATGTGTGAACGCATGGGAGCCATACCGGCACCACCACCAATGAACACCATTTCATTATCGGTATCCTTGGCAAAGAATTCACCAAAGGGACCAAATACAGATACTTTATCTCCAGGTTTCAAATTAAAAACCCAAGAAGACATGATGCCGGGTGGTATACCATGTGACCCTGGAGGCGGTGTTGCACAGCGAATATTGAACTTAACGACACCCTTCTCTTCTGGATAGTTCGCCATGGAATAGGCACGAATCACAGACTCATTCACAATAGACTCATGTGCGAAGAAGCCAAAGCGCTCCCAATCGCCACGATATTCTTCTTCAATATCGAAATCACTGTATTTAACATGGTGTGGAGGACATTCCAGCTGCACATAACCACCAGCACGGAAGTCAACATTTTCACCTTCAGGCAGCTTTAAGGTGAGTTCTTTAATAAAGGTTGCCACATTGGGGTTAGACTCAACAGTACACTCCCACTGTTTAACACCAAACACATCTTCAGGCACTTCGACCTTCATATCCTGCTTAACAGGGGTCTGACAGGACAAACGCCAGCCTTCCTTTGCCTCACGCTTGGTAAAGTGTGCCTCTTCAGTTGGCAACATAGAGCCACCACCTTCAGTCACAATACATTTACATTGAGCGCAGCTACCACCACCACCACAGGCTGAAGGCAGGAATAAACCTGCATTCGACAGTGTTAATAAGAGTTTGTCACCCGCAGGCACTGTGATCGTTTTTTCACCGTTAATATCGATGGTGATGTTACCGGTACTAACCAGTCTTGCCCGCGCAGCGAGGATAAATGCTACCAGTGCCAGTACAACCACTGTGAACATTCCAACGCCGAGTATGATTTCCAGATTCATTATCTTTCTTCTCCTCGCCGATTACAGATCGATGCCGCCGAAGGACATAAAGCCCATCGACATCAGACCAACAGTGATAAAGGTAATACCAAGCCCTTGCAGGCCAGCAGGCACATCACTGTATTTAAGCTTTTCGCGAATACCAGCAAGAGCCACAATTGCAAATGCCCAACCAACTCCAGCACCCAAGCCATATACAGTACTTTCAGCAAAGTCGTAATCACGCTCCACCATAAACAATGCAGCACCCATAATCGCGCAGTTCACTGTAATCAAAGGTAGAAATACACCCAAGGCGTTGTAGAGCACCGGGACGAATTTATCTAGGAACATTTCCATGATCTGCACAATAGCAGCAATCACACCAATGTAGCTGAGCAAACCTAGAAAGCTAAGATCTACAGTTTCCATACCGTCAATACCAGTCCAGGTTAGCGCTCCTTCAGACAGCAAGTAGGTATAAATTAAGTTGTTGGCTGGGACTGTGATAGCTAACACCACTATCACCGCAATCCCCAAACCAATGGCTGCCTGAATTTTCTTGGAAATAGCCAAAAAAGTACACATTCCTAGAAAGAAAGACAGAGCCATATTTTCAATGAAGACAGAACGGACAAACAGACTCAAATAATGTTCCATTAGGCAACCTCCCCTTCAGATGAATTAGGCGCGATCTTAAAGTCTGGCGCCTCCACCTGAGATTTTTTCCAAGTACGCAGTGCCCAAATGATCAGTCCAATCAAGAAGAAAGCGCTGGGTGGTAGTAGTAGAAGACCATTAGGAACATACCAGCCGCCATTACTAACAACACTTAAAATCTCAACCCCAAACAGTTTACCTGCACCAAACAGCTCACGAATGAAGGCGAGTATCAATAACATCACGCTATAACCCAATCCGTTACCGATCCCATCAATGAAACTGGCTACAGGTGGATTTTTCATCGCATAACCTTCCGCACGACCCATAACAATACAGTTAGTAATAATAAGACCAACGAACACTGAGAGCTGCTTACTAACATCATAAGCTACAGCTTTCAAAATTTGATCCACGACTATCACGACAGAAGCAATGATAGTCATCTGTACAATAATGCGGATACTACCCGGAATTTGATGACGGATCAGAGAGATCAACATACTTGAAAATGCCGTTACCAGTGTCAGAGCAATACACATCACTACTGTCACTTTTAAACTGGACGTTACTGCCAATGCCGAACAGATACCCAAGATTTGAAGAGCAATTGGGTTCTCGTTAAAGATCGGCTTAAATAATACCTCTTTTATGTTTGTCGCCATGATCACGCCTCCCCTGCACGCAAGTTAGCCAAGAATGGAGCGAAACCTTGTTCGCCCATCCAAAACTTAATCAGATGATCAACACCCCTACTGGTCAATGTTGCACCAGATAAGCCATCGATTTGGTGTACTGCCTCAGGTCTACTGCTATCAACAGTACCTTTAATCACGGTCAAAGCCTGCTTATTATCAGCATCGTAACTCTTCTTGCCAATCCACTTTGCTTTCCAAACAGGGTTATCCACCTCACCACCGAGACCAGGCGTTTCCTGCTGCTCGTAAAAGCCTAGACCGGCAACGGTATTGAGGTCGGATTCTAGTGCCACAAAACCATACAGGGTCGACCACAAACCGTAGCCTTTGATCGGCAGGATAACTTTGTCGATACCTGACTTACCTTCTACCAAATACACTAAAGTGTATTTGGGAAGACGACCAATCTTGGCGATATCAGCATCGCCAAGATCATCTGACATGGCAGGATCCTTGGAGGCCTTACGCTGATCATAGGTAGCCACATCGACCGCATCAGTGAACTTGCCCGTGGCCATATCTACCGCTCGAGCGCTGATGGTAGCAAACTGCTCCTCAATGCTAACACCTTCCTGCAACATGCCCGCAGCAGCAAGGATATTTGTTTTACGGTCTAAATCCTTGTTAGCCTGCTGCGCAGGACGAAGCATGACAGCGGCTGTTGACACAAAGACTGAACAGACAACACAAAGAACCAAAGCCACAATAATAGTTTTCGAAGTAGAGTCGTTACTAGCCACGTGCCACTCTCCTTTTAATATTAGCCTCAACCACGAAGTGATCGATTAATGGTGCAAACAAGTTGGAAAATAGGATGGCCAACATCATACCCTCGGGGAATGCTGGATTGACCACGCGAATGAGTACAACCATCACACCAATCAAGCCGCCGAACCAAAGTTTTCCTGTATCAGTCATAGAAGCTGAAACAGGATCTGTCGCCATAAAGACCATACCAAAGGCAAAGCCACCCATCACCAAATGCCAATACCAGGGGACGTTAAACATCGGGTTAGTATCGGAACCAATAAAGTTAAACAGGGTAGATAGTGCAATCATGCCGATAAGGACACCAACAATAATTCGCCATGCCGCTATCCTGTTAAGCAGTAATAATGCACCACCAATAAAGATAGCCAAGGTTGAAGTCTCACCAATCGACCCTTGCATCTTGCCGAGGAAAGCATCCATCCAGGTCATTTGTTGCTGCAATATTTCCATGCCATGGGTAGAGGCTATAGACAGCGCCGTAGCACCGGTATAACCATCAACAGCAGTCCAAACAGCATCACCAGACATCTCCGCAGGATAAGCAAAGAAAAGGAAGGCGCGACCCGTTAACGCTGGGTTGAGGAAGTTTTTACCCGTACCACCAAAGACTTCCTTACCAATAACAACGCCGAAGCTGATACCCAGCGCCACTTGCCATAACGGAACGTCGGGAGGACAGATTAAGGCAAATAGAATCGAGGTAACAAAAAATCCTTCGTTCACTTCATGGCCACGAACCATGGCGAACAACACTTCCCAGAAACCACCGACAATGAATGTCACCATGTAAATGGGTACAAAATAGACTGCGCCATACAACATACAGTCCCATATGCTCGAGGGATCATGACCTGCGAACATAGAAAGTAGCACCCCATGCCAACCATCGATGGAAGTGACACCAGAGGCCGCCATGATCGTATTAGCTTGGAAGCCCAAATTGTACATGCCGTAGAACATAGCGGGGAATGCCGCCAGCCAAACGGTAATCATGACTCGTTTCAGGTCAATACCGTCACGAATATGAGAGCCGTTTTTAGTCACAGAACCTGGTGAATAAAAAATTGTATCTGCCGCTTCAAAAAGAGCAAACCATTTTTCCCATTTACCGCCTTTATGAAAATGCGGTTCAATTTTATCTAGATAGCTGCGTAATATTTTCACTATCAGCCCTCCTTCTCGATACGTGCCAAATTATCCCTAAGGATTGGACCGTATTCGTACTTACCAATACAAACATAGGTACAAAGGGCCAAATCTTCTTCATCAAGCTCCAGACAACCCAGCTTTTGTGCCATATCTGTGTCACCCACTACCAAAGCACGTAATAATTGGGTTGGTAGGATGTCTAACGGCATAACTTTTTCGTAGTTACCCAGCGGTACCATGGCGCGCTCACTACCATTAGTATTGGTCGTAAAGCTAATTTTCTTACCTTTGTTTAAGGATGACAGATAAATAGGCATAGCAGAATGACGATCAGTCCCCAAAGACATATAGCGGAAAAACTCACGCTGATGACCTTCAAGAATGACAGTAACCTGGTTGTGGTAACGGCCCAAATAAGAAAAGGCACCATCAGCAAGTTCAAACGATGCCGTTCGACCAGAGAGTATAGATCCGGAGATAATACGATTAACGCCTGCTGTAAGCTCACCAGCCGTCAATTCAGCCAAGCTTGCACCAAGACGGGTACGAATCAAACGCGGCCTTTCAACTTGAGGTCCAGACAAGGCAATAACACGACGAGTATCAAGGCAACCTGTCGTAAACAGTGCACCAATAGCCAACACATCCTGATAGCCAACACCCCAAACTGTTTTGCGGTCACTGACTGGGTCAATGAAGTGGATATGAGTGCCCACCAAACCAGCGGGATGAGGGCCAGAAAAGCTGTGGGGCTGCACACCATCGACTTCACCACCAGCGGCCAGTGCATCATCTGCCGAACCGTCACCTGCAGCACAAAGATGTACAGGCCCATCAGTAAGACACGTCAGTACTTTCAAGCCATTGGCAAAGTCTTCCTTACGTTCCGCAATCACCAACACAGGATCAGCCACCAGAGGATTGGTATCCATGGCGGTCACAAAAATAGAGCTGGGGGCAGCCGATGCTGGCGCTGGCACTTTTGAGTACGGGCGAGTACGCAGTGCTGCCCAAAGACCGGAGTTAACCAAATTCTCAACAACAGCCGCGCGATCCAGATTGGCCAACTCGGTAGCACTGTATTGAGAAAAAGTTTCCTGATCATCGCCATCAACATCAATCACCACAGATTGAAGCACGCGACGTTCACCGCGATTAATGGCTGAAATCACACCAGAAGCGGGTGCAGTATAACGCACTCCCTCGGTCTTCTTATCAGAAAAAAGTAGCTGGCCCAGTTTAACCCTATCACCCTCTTTGACCGCCATCGTTGGTTTCATACCAACATAGTCAAAGCCGACAACGGCAACAGAATTTACGTCGGGCCCATCGTGAATAACTTGCTCGGGCACCCCCGAAACAGGTAAGTCCAATCCGCGACGGATCTTAATCATAGGTTATGCCTACTGACGCAGTTGAATTAATTATTGCTCTTAACGAGCTCCCCAAAAACACATCGCGCAAAAGAAAGACGATGAAAACTATACTTTCTGACGTTTGAAAAGGCTTATCTAAGCCGCCAAATGCAAATCTTGTCAGAATTCAAACCGGCGCGATTATAAAGGTCGAGACCTCTTATTACCAGCACACTCCATGTGGTCATTCGCCTTGATTTTAGCTTTGGTTGACAAAGATCATCCCCTCATCAACAAGAACCCCGAAATCTCAGGGTCCAGAAAAGTCACAGCCAATAGACTAAGACTTTGGATACATCGGCCAGGACACACCGACCAAGCCTTCCAAACATCGTACAACCTGGCAGCTATAACCGAATTCATTATCATACCAACAGTACAAAACCACGCTATCACCACTCACAATGGTTGCCTCAGAATCAAAAATACAGGCGTGGCGAGAACCCACGAAATCCGTTGAGACAGCTTCGGTGGAAACGGTGTAGTCGATTTGTTGTTGAAGATTTGAGTGCAATGACATCTTACGCATGTACTCATTCAAGTCGTCACGATTAGTTTCTTGATCTAACTGTAGGTTCAAAATAGCCATAGACACATTGGGAGTAGGTACCCGAATAGCATTACCCGTAAGCTTGCCCTCAAGCTCAGGCAAGGCTTTGGCAACCGCTTTAGCTGCACCCGTCTCAGTCAACACCATATTCAACGCAGCACTGCGACCACGCCGAGAACCCTTGTGATAATTATCAATCAAGTTTTGATCATTAGTATAGGAGTGAACCGTTTCTACATGGCCCTTCTTTATACCGAACTTATCCTGCAGTGCCTTTAACACAGGAACTATGGCGTTAGTCGTACAGGAGGCCGCTGAAATAATCTTCGATTCTGGCGTGATTTCATGGTGATTAATACCATAAACAATATTTGGGATTGTTCCCTTTCCAGGCGCCGTCAGGATTACTTTACTTGCCCCAGCACATTCTAAATGCTGCCCAAGACTTTCTTCATCACGCCACACACCAGTGTTATCAATCACAATAGCGTTATTAATACCATACTTTGTGTAATCTACCTCAGCGGGCGAATTGGCATAAATCACCTGAATGGGGTTGCCATTACACACTAGGATATTTTCATCGTCCAACACCCGAATAGTGCCCTCAAATGCCCCATGGACAGAGTCACGCCTCAGTAAACTGGCACGCTTAGCAAGATCATCCTCACTACCACCCTTGCGAACAACAATGGCTCGCAGTCGCAACATATCACCACTGCCTGCTTTTTCTATCAGCAACCGAGCCAACAATCGACCAATACGACCAAAGCCGTAAAGCACAACATCTTGTGGTTCAGGCAAAGGTTTACGGGTATTCCCTATATCATTACCCACTTCTTTTTGCAGGAAGTCGGTAAGGTTAGCGCCATTACCAGATTCCTGATAACTCACTGTCAGCTTACCCACATCAATATGGGCTGGCCCCAAATTCATTTCTGACAATGCTTTAATCAATGGAAAAGTTTCAAACTCAGACAATTCATTATGTTCAATCTGACGAACAAAACGATGCGCCTTCATCAACTCAATCACGGACCGGTTCACCATACCCTTACCATACATATAGAGAGAAACATTGTTCTCCCGGTACAGCTTGCCTATCAGCGGAATCATCGCTTCAGATAGAGCTTCACGCTCCTTCCAATCTGCAAAAAAGTCGGCGGGGATGGGGCGAGTATTTTCTGTCACGTGATAAACCTCTTGCTGAGATGATGTAGTGCTCGAAGCACTGTCCGTTTAAGGGCGGGTATTATCCGGTTTCAACGTTTTGAGAGCAACCGTGTTTTGAAATCAACTGAATTTGGTGGGAATAAGGCTGATGAATAACCAGTAATAGAAACTAACTGTAATAGAAAGTGATCAGATGGGGAAAAAGGCCATCGTCGCCACATTCTGTGCCACAGTTTTTATCATTCGCTGACTTTTTCCAGCAATAATTTTAGCCAGTATGTCCTGTAACGCAATCAACTTTCCAAACAACCTCTCATAGCTCAGGTTTTGCATTTCTCCGTTTATACTATTCGTCAGTATCAGAGGGACACCTGATTCATCTTGGTAGGTTGTAACCCGCCAAAATGCTATCTCAAGATTCCGGGCGCTGTGATAAAGTCGCTGACCATCCAGGTCACTATAAATAAAAAATTCTGACTGATAGCCATAGGATTGCCTTACCATACTGGTCAAGCCAGCCATTAATGCAAAAATTCTATCGCCCTCAAAACTGGGATCAAGCGCCAATTCGATAGCATCAACGCCAAGCACAGGCAATTCTGCAAAATACAATTTTCCGGTTGAACCAAAAAGCTGCTGCACACGATTATCAATCATGTACTCTTGACCAACGGCAGCAGTCTCAGAATGCAGATATCTAGGGTTTCGCTTGTATAGTTTGATGGTGAGCTCTTTCAGCAATAACTCTGCTTCCTGATAATGAGCGTCGGCTACCATATCGATATCAGTTTTCGCCAGACTCTTCAAGCTAAAGCCCTGACCGCCACAACCACTTAACATCAATAAAAAGCCAAGCAGAATGCCATACCCTGCCATCTGAATGTATTTGATCAACTTGCACCCCAACCGACTTTTGTTAAGCACCAAACAAGGACAAACTCCGATACCATCCTCAAAGAGACATATCAATATTTCGGAACCACCGCTAAAATAGCATACCTCGTGACGATGGCCACAATGAAAGCGCCAACAAACAAAACCAAATGTAACAAACGCCGCCCCAACTAAAACTACAGATACATTACCCCTACTATGTCAATTTTGACCATCCCCGCTGCCAATCCACCGGGTGACAAACGTCTTTGGAAAGGCGCTTGTGGCACAGGTTTAGCGCTAACTATTGCCGAAGCCTGCCAACAACACCGCGGACTTATCATGGTGATAACCGAGTCAGCCCGAGCCGCCTCACAACTCGAATCTGAACTCACTTTTTTCTTGGGAGAAGAAACACCCGTTTTTCATTTTCCTGACTGGGAAACACTCCCTTACGACCTGTTTTCGCCGCACCAAGATATTATTTCTGAGCGCCTTAGGACTTTATTTAGATTGCCACAAACCCATTGTGGCGTAGTGGTTGTCCCCGTTACTACATTGATGCACCGGCTACCACCAGTGGAATTTGTCGGCCGCAGAGCTTTTGATTACCACATCGGAGATCAACTCGATGTCAATAATTTACGGGCAAAACTTGAACATAGCGGCTATCGGTATGTCGACACTGTGGCTGAACATGGCGAGTTCACCGTTCGCGGATCACTGATCGACATTTTCCCGATGGGCACAACCCTACCCTTTCGTATTGACCTGTTTGATAACGAAATTGAAAGCCTGAGAACGTTTGAGCCAGAAACCCAACGCACCCTCACAAAGACAGACCACATTTGTTTGTTACCCGCCCGTGAAGTCCCCCTGGACAAAGCCGCGATAAAACGGTTTCAGGATAATTGGCTGGCACGTTTTGATGTGGATCAGCGACGCTGTCCAATCTATCAAGACGTCAGCGAAGGCATCACGTCACAGGGAATCGAGTACTTTCTCCCACTCTTTTTTGACCAGTGCGCGACATTGTTTGATTACCTTCCCCAAAACTGCCTAGTCTTTACCGAAGGTTCCATTGAACCTGCAGCTGAAAAATTTTGGAGTGACCTCAGCCTAAGGTTCGAAGAATACAATGTTGATCCAACACGCCCCCTGCTACCACCCAAAGAAGTTTTTGTTCCGGTTAGCGAACTGTTTGGCCACCTAAAAAGCTATCCCCGTACCCAACTATCAGCCCAATTATCAGTTCAAGAAGACAAAACGGACACAAAAACAAATGAATTATCTCTAGCCTTTCAATTACCACCTGATGTTGCGGTTAATGCCAAGTCTGAAAACCCTCTCAACAAACTGGCAAGCTTTCTACTTACCACAGAACAGCGCGTGCTGTTCTGTGCGGAGTCACAAGGACGCAGAGAAACACTTCTCGAACTTTTAGCACGCATTGGTATTCAACCGAAAGAAGTCAAAAACTGGAAGGCCTTCGCCACCAGCGATCTAACCATAGCGATTACTGTTTACCCTTTGGCCCGGGGCGTTTCTATTGAGAACCCCAACATTTGCCTGATCACAGAATCAGAATTATTTGGCCAACAAGTTATGCAGCGTCGTAGGCGCAGCAAACAACGCGATGATGCTGATCAAATTGTTAAAAACCTCACCGAGTTGCGCATTGGCGCACCAGTAGTCCATATAGATAATGGTGTGGGGCGATATCGCGGCTTACAAACCATCACTACCGATGGAGAACCTCAAGAATTCCTGACCCTCGAATATGCGGAAGAAGCCAAGCTCTATGTCCCAGTAGCCGCCCTCCACTTGATCAGCCGTTACAGCGGTAGCGATGAGGCATTAGCACCATTACACAGACTTGGCAGTGAGCAATGGCAGAAAGCCAAAGACAAAGCACTCTCACAAATACGTGATACCGCCACAGAACTGCTGGATATATACGCCATTCGTGCGGCAAGAAAAGGGTTTTCCTGTAAAGACCCCAAAGAAGACTACCGGACATTTTGTGCCGACTTCCCCTTCGAAGAAACACTGGACCAACTGGAGACCATCGAAGCGACGAAACGCGACATGCTGTCAGAGCAACCCATGGACAGACTCGTCTGCGGTGATGTCGGCTTTGGTAAAACAGAAGTCGCCATGCGAGCTGCTTTTATAGCTATATCCAGTGGCAAGCAAGTCGCCATGCTGGTGCCTACGACCCTACTCGCACACCAACATGTGGAAAACTTCCGCGATCGCTTTGCTAACTGGCCGGTAAGAGTTGAAGAGCTGTCACGCTTCCGAACGGCTAAAGAACAGGAAACTGTATTAGATGATGCCGCCAGCGGCAAAGTCGATATTTTAATAGGCACCCACAAATTACTCCACACGGATATTGACTACAGTAATTTAGGGCTGCTCATTATTGATGAAGAACATCGTTTTGGGGTTCGACAAAAAGAAAAAGTAAAAGCACTTCGCGCCGAAGTTGATATTTTAACCCTAACCGCCACCCCCATTCCTCGAACCCTAAACCTATCCATGTCGGGCATTCGGGATCTTTCTATTATTGCCACCCCCCCCGCCAAACGGTTATCAGTCAAGACCTTCGTTCGACAAGACAATCCTCGCGTCACTCGTGAAGCTATTTTGCGAGAAATTCTTCGAGGAGGTCAGGTTTTCTACCTACATAACGAAGTAAAAAGTATTGAAAAAACGGCGCGAGAACTAAAGGAATTGGTACCCGAAGCACGGATCGAAATTGCCCACGGTCAAATGCGAGAAAGGGAACTAGAAAAGGTCATGTCTGACTTTTACCATCAGCATTTCAATATTCTGGTATGTACCACTATTATTGAAACCGGTATCGACATACCCAGTGCTAACACCATCATTATCGACCGAGCCGATAAATTTGGCTTGGCACAATTGCACCAACTTCGAGGTCGAGTGGGTCGTTCACACCATCAGGCCTATGCCTACCTGTTAACACCCGAATCCAAGTCCATGACATCAGATGCCGTAAAGCGTTTAGAAGCCATCTGTGCTGCCGATCAACTAGGCTCAGGTTTTACCCTTGCAACTCACGACTTGGAAATCCGCGGTGCCGGTGAGCTCTTGGGTGAAGATCAAAGTGGCCATATACACTCCATTGGATTCACCTTATATATGGAGTTACTAGACAGGGCTGTAGATGCCATTCGCAAGGGGAAAACATTGGATTTGGGTATACCCCTAGCCGAGGATGTCGAGATTAAATTGAATATCCCTGCACTCATCCCTGATGACTACTTACCCGATGTTCATACTCGCCTGATCATGTACAAACGGATAGCTAACGCTAACACTGAGGGTGAATTAAGAGAACTTCAGGTTGAAATGATTGATCGCTTCGGCTTGCTTCACAACTATTTAAAGAACCTGTTCCAAGTAACATCAATTAAACTTCAAGCCCGCGCTCTGGGTATTACAAAAGTGGAAACCGGCCCCATGGGTGGGCGCATAGAATTTGGCAGAGACACCACTGTCGAGCCGCTCGTCATTGTACAATTGGTACAACAACAACCAGACACCTATCGCTTGCAGGGAGCAACCACCCTAAGGTTTACTGTAACAATGGACACCGCAGAACAACGTATTCATCAAGCGCAAGAAATATTGCACCTGCTGGCACCCACAGGGAAAAGCACTCAATGAAAATATTAACAAAACTCATTAGCGTACTGGCATTGATCTCTACCAGCTGTCTCGCTGCAGAAGAGACGCCCAATGATACCAATTGGTATCAAGTAGAAGTGCTGATATTTAGTCAGCAAGATTTATTCAATGAAGAGCGACACGTAACTGACCTAGAACTCTCTTACCCTGAGAATATACGTGAGCTTGTTGATCCTTCTGCAGCAACCAAGCTAGCACCTGCATATCCCATAGGAATAGAGACCGCGCCCCTCACCAAAAATTCAGCTACAACAGAGCAAGCGTTCTTGATCCTGCCAAAAAATGCCCTCAGCATGAGTCCAGATCATACTAGACTTAATCGAGCACCCGGATACAGGACCCTCTATCACCAAGCATGGCGCCAACCTGGCTTAGACAGAACTGAAAGCCCATGGATACTCATCAAAGGTGGTAATGTTTTCGGAAATCATTATGAACTGGAAGGTAGTTTCCGACTTGTAAGAAATCGGTATCTTCATATACAGGCAAACCTTTGGAAAACAACCTTCAAAACACCGAAAATAAGCAGTATTAACAATACGTTATCCGAAAGCACGACATTCCCTAACACCACACAACAAACTCAAACAGATTCGTGGCCAAGCTTGCCCAGCACACCACGCGACCAAGGCATAGAAGACAACCATGAAACTAGCCTAGCAATCAGTTCTGAGAACAGTAGAGCGAACTTTGAAGCTGAATACCCCATAGCTGATATTGTAACTCTTGAGCAATCAACACGGGTTTTGCGAGATAAATTAACCTACTTGGATCACCCCAACATGGGAGTGATTGTCTTGGTATCAAAATATAAACTTGCGGAATAAAACAAACAGGCTTATCAGTGCAGTTCACACGCAGGGCAAATGCCCGGAGTAACGCGGCTCGAACGAACCGACTTCTGCCTCCATTTACTCCCGAGAGAGACCGCAGAACTTTCACTTGAGCGACGAAGCCGAAGCATATTCCTTAGACACACCAATCAACAGCTGACGCACATCAACCATACGCGCGTCCATTATCCCACGAACTTTCTCCATGGTTATTTCTTCATCACACAGACCCGCAGCCATATTCACGACCAATGCCAAACTGGCGTAGGGAACAGCTCTCTCACGAGCTAATGCTGCCTCTGGCATACCTGTCATGCCAACAATATCGCAGCCATCTCGGTCCATTTTTGTAATTTCAGCAGCAGTTTCCAGCCTAGGCCCTTGCGTTGCACCATAAACGCCACCCGCATGCACAGGCAGACCCAAAGCAATGGCCTGTCGTAATAAACTGTTTCTCAAGTTTTGGTCATAGGGCTCAGTAAAATCCACATGCTGCAGCTCCCTACTCAAACCATCCGAGTAGGTATGCTCACGCCCCCAAGTGTAATCAATAATTTGATCCGGAATCACCAAATCACCAGGACACATTTCCATATTGATTCCACCCACTACATTGACGGCAAAAATAGCGGACACTTGCTGATCACATAATGCGGCGATGTTTGCCCGATAATTAACGAGGTGTGGAGGAATCTGGTGGGATTCACCGTGACGCGCAACAAACACCACCTCAGCGCCGCCTACTGAACCTAGCACCAAGGGTGCGGAGGGATCACCCCAAAGGGTAGAACAACTAAGCTTCTCCTGAACATTCAGCTCATCAAAGCCGGTCAAACCACTCCCCCCAATAATCCCTATTTTCATCCAGCCCCCTTATGCGGCTATTTATTATTTATGACAAAACATCCTGGTTCACGTTCTGCCCCCAATATCTCTAGAGGAAGGCCTACTCACCCGCCTCATTAGCCTGTAACAATTGAACTTGTTCGGGAATATGTACAGTAGATGTTGGAAAGGCAATTTCTGCACTATGGCTGAAAATAATGTCACTTACCTTCAACAAAACATCCTGTTTGATTTCATGGTAACGAACCCAATTGGTGGTTTTCGTAAACGTATAAACAAAGAAATCCACTGAAGAAGCTGCAAACGCATTAAAGTTAACAATCAACGTCTGATTCTGGTCAATTTCAGGGTGCTCTCTCAACATTTTGCGAACATCATCGACAATGGCACCCATTTTAGAAATATCATCGTAACGAATACCTACCTTCTCATATATGCGTCGGTTTAACATTCGTGAAGGGTTTTCTACTGAGATACTGTTGAAAATAGCATTGGGAATATATAACGGACGTTTATCGAAAGTACGGATACGGGTGAGCCGCCAGCCAATATCCTCTACCGTTCCTTCAATCTCCTTATCTGGCGACCGAACCCAGTCCCCCACTTTAAAGGGTTGATCCAAGTACAACATCAAACCACCAAAGAAGTTGGCTAATAAATCTTTCGCAGCAAAACCCACGGCTAAACCACCAATGCCGCCAAAGGCCAGCAACCCTGAGATACTGTAACCAAACACCTGCATGGCAATCAAAACGGCAGTAATAATGACTGAAGCACGCAGTAGTTTCCCAATAGCCCTGACGGTGGTTTCATCCATCGGCTCTTCCATATAATCAGGATGAACCAAATTACGCTCCGCTCGCTTGACCAGATTAATTAAGAACAGTGCCAACAGAAAAATGATAACAACCCGATTAATCGGCCCTACAAGTTCATACAATTCGGACCCGGCAACTCTTGCCGCAACAGCGGCCGCCATATTGACACCCAGAACCCATATTCCCCACACGGCAGGCCGACGACAAGCTTCTATGAGCGCATCATCCCAAACAGTTGAGGACCGAGAAGCATGTTTCTCCAGAAAATTGATCACCCTATTAACCAGAGAACCTAAAACCAATGCCGCAAACACAATGACAAAAATTTCGACCATCCACAGATGTTGTTCACCCGTAATTTTAACCAGCCAGTTTTCCAATGTTTTCATGAAAAGTTATTCCTTATCTCTCACTGAAGGCCCTCAATAAGACCTTTAGTTGACCTTCTACTTATACTTACAAAAACTAACTATGTATTTGGGAATGTCGAGAGTGTTATGGCGGTAGAAATCCATCGATCACTACTGATTAATGCATCCCAATCTAATCCGTCTCGACCTGTCATTTTCGACAATCTGGACGAGGGAATCTGTTCGCTGGAAGCTAGGTAATTCAATACTTCCAGAGCACCTTCCCGATTATTGCAGACCAGCACCATATCACAGCCGGCTTGGAGGGCACAGTGAGCTTTCTCGGCATAACCTCCGGCCACGTCAGCCCCTTTCATCGACAGGTCATCACTAAAAATGACACCGCTAAACTGTAGCTCACGCCTCAGAATATTTTGTAACCAGAAAGGAGAAAAACCTACGGCGTCCGCATCAATTGCAGGGAAAACAATATGGGCTGGCATCACGGCATCTAACGTCGCTGCCAAGTTAACAAAGGGTATCAAATCACGCTGACGCAGGGCATCCATCGAACGTCCATCAAAGGGAGTTTCAAGATGGCTATCAGCCAAAACACCGCCATGACCAGGAAAGTGCTTGCCCGTAGCTGACATTCCCGCCTCATGCATGCCTTCGATGAAAATTTCCGCAGCACGAGAGGCCAACTCAGGGCTATCAGAGAAAGAGCGATCAGAGATTACCTCGCATTGGCCTCTATCCACATCCAGTACTGGTGCAAAACTAAAATCAATGCCGCAGGCTAACAACTCAGAGGCCATCAACCACCCACAATCGCGTAACAACCCCTCTGCGCCATCCAACTCCATCTCCAAACGATTGCCCAGAACTTGCATCGGAGGAATACGAGTAAAACCCTCTCGAAACCGCTGAACACGTCCACCTTCCTGATCCACACACAGCAATAATTCAGGACGAATTGACCGAATTTCCGCAACCAATGCTGTTATCTGCTCTCTACTACTAAAATTACGCGCAAAAAAAATGATGCCTCCAACATGAGGATTTTTAAGCAACTCAACTTCCGGTGTTTCCAGCACTAACCCATTCAGGTCAAGCATCAAAGGGCCTAATGTCATAACATTTCGTCTCAGCAGATTGGAACCGCAACATAAAAAGGCCGCGAAGCCTTGTCAACCACTAACCAATTTTAGATAAGTTTTTTATTTAAAATATAACCTCTTAGGCCATTCAGCAATTAACCCCGGAATATAAAAACCCATAAAGTCATTTAAAAAAAACCAGTTAGCGCACTTTATTAAAGTTCTCTTTATCATCAAGTGACACATCACCTTCTCGTCATGATTTCCAGCAAGCCTTCAAACAACTAGTTTCAAGTGCAGGTACTATGAATCGGTGCTATTTTGAATACTCCTACAAGAGCATGGAGGAATGTATTATGGCTACGCAAGCCCCTATCATCGGTACCTGGTATCAAGATGCAACGGATGATCAAATCTTTGAGGTCGTTGCAGTGGATGAAGATACCGGTTTTGTAGAAATTCAATACCTAGACGGAGAGGTCAGCGAGCTTGATTTCGATACCTGGCAACAAATGCTACTACTGTCCGCTAAACCACCCGAAGATTGGCGCGCATCTTATGAACTAAGCAATGAAGACCGCTCAGCAACAGATGATATTTATGTTCCAGACCAATGGAACGACCCGTTTTTAGTGCTAGATTCTGACACCACTTACGGCATTGATGATTTTTATTAAAACCCAACGGCACAACGTTATTTTGTGCCGTTGATCATTCTGCAACCTCCTGAGCTTGCAGCATTCGTGCGTGTTGCAAAATAGTCTTTGCCGCTGTTTCCACGTCATCAACAACACTGAATAAATGTAACTCTCTCTCATTAATACAGCCGCTATTTAGCATTGTATTTCTCATCCAATCGATTAACCCTTGCCAATAATCGACCCCCATCAAGATGATAGGAAAAGGCCGCACTTTATTGGTTTGCACTAAGGTCAGAGCTTCGAAAAACTCATCCATAGTACCAAAACCTCCGGGGAAAATAACAAACCCTATCGCATGTTTCACAAACATAAATTTACGTACAAAAAAATAACGAAACTCTAAAGAAACATCCTGATAGGGATTAGGTTCTTGCTCCGAGGGCAAAGAAATATTTAAGCCCACAGACGCAGATGGTGAGCTATAACATCCCTTATTTGCCGCCTCCATAATACCGGGGCCACCACCAGTAATTACAGGAATGCCCTGTTCTCCCAACAAAGAACCCAATCGTTGCGCTTCTTTATAATAGTGCGAATCGGAATCCAACCTGGCACCACCAAACACAGTGACAGCACCGCCTAGTTTTGCCAGAGTTTCTATACCATCTACGAGCTCTGATTGGATACGTAATACACGCCAAGCTTCAGGTACTGTTGCTTCGTCCATACGTCGTCCTTTTTTTGATGACTGTTTTTTTATGACTAATTCTTTGCCTGATATCCTATTATTTTAACGGCTAAAAAACATTGTAAACTTAATAACCTGAGACCCAAGTATAGTCGCTTTCAAAAACTCTTTGATATTTGAACGACTTTCGCCCTATACTGTTTTTTAATACAGGCTATATTTATTTACAGCCATTACCGTCATTACAAAAAAGTCGACCCACTCCATACAAAGAGATTCCTAATGGCCAATGCAGCGCTAACACCCAGACAGCAGCAGATTCTCGAGTTAATCAGACAACACATTGAGAATACAGGCTATCCACCCACCCGCGCTGAAATCGCGGCTGAACTTGGATTTAAATCACCCAATGCCGCTGAAGAGCACTTAAGAGCGCTGGCCCGCAAAGGTGTCATCGAGATGATTTCAGGTACATCACGCGGCATTCGTCTACTCGAGGAAGAGCAAAGCGGATTACCCCTGATCGGACGTGTCGCAGCAGGAGAACCTATTTTAGCCGTCGAAAATGTTGAGGATTATCTAGAGGTGGCAGCCAACATGTTCTACCCCCAAGCCGACTACCTATTGCGAGTTCAGGGTATGAGCATGAAGAATGTAGGCATCATGGATGGTGATTTACTAGCAGTCCATAAAGCCGATACGGCAGAAAGTGGACAAATCATTGTTGCTCGCATCGAAGATGAAGTCACCGTCAAGCGCCTTAAGAAAACCAGAAAACGTCATGAGATTATGTTGCTTCCGGAAAATGAAGAATTGGAACCAATTCTGGTGGATTTACGAGAACAAAATTTTACTATTGAAGGTCTGGGAGTGGGTGTTATTCGCACTCAAAGTAGCTAAAAAATTTATAGAGTGGAGTTTATTGGATAGAGAGAGCTTTGTGCCGCGCTCTCTTAATGTAAAATTCTGGAGGTGGCGTTCAGACTGTCGCCCTCTTCTATTTGCAGGATATCTGAACCCATTTGCTCAAACAATTCAATTCCCGCATCAATCATCACTTTAGCAACATCTATTTTCGCTTCTTCCAAAAAATCCTGAACCTCTGCTGAAAAGGTAATACGTATCAACGGCTCATCTTTATCATTAGCACGCTGCAGGGCAACATCACCATTGGGCAACACTACTATTTCAAAAAGAGAAAGGGACATTGAAAATTCCAATTGAGGCAGAAACAATTACATATTGTAACAGGCTCAAACATTGTTATTAACCCAGAAAAACAAAAACGGATGTTCCGGAGAATTAAGTTAGCATTCAACCATCATTTCCCTGTGTCTATTTACCATTTCTACAAAGGAATTTTGCCATTCATCCAACTGCTGGTAGTCCAAAGCAATACGATCATCCAACTGTTTAACTTCCACCACAGCAATGGGGCTTGCATGAGCAACACTAGCTGCCTGAGTAGGGAGTAAAGATAATTGCTGATAGGCGGAGAGCATCTGAAAAAGCCAGCTCTGGCTATCTTCAAACAAACTCTGGATTTCCTGAGCCTCTCCAGGGTGCTTATTCATACCGGCAAGGGCCGAGGACAACTCATCAACAGTGGTAATATTCTCTGCTGAATTATACTGATAGCTCTCGGCAATTTCTCGTAGGTAATGGCCGTATGCACATTCCAATTGATAAAGTGCTGACTGACACAAGGCGAGCTCAAGATGAACGGACTGATTTTCCTCACCCGCCTCCTTTTTTGGTAAGCCCTGCTTCAATAGGATCTTACAAAAAAATAATTTCTGATTAACCATGGAAAGATAGGGGCTCATAACACTCTTTTGTGTCTAATTCGGCTTTCTTCTAGCCTAGTTTACTTTACCTTTATGGATAAAACCTGATGCACCAAAAATCCAAATTAAGGGCTATCTAAGTTTATTTCTTTTTTACCTTACGACCATCCGTCACCTTCCAAGAGCCGCCATCATAAAAGGCTTTCCAGCCTGTAGGCTTACCATCCAGCTCAGTCTGCACATATTGTTCTTTTGTTTTTCGACTATACCGCACAACAGTTTTCAGACCATCAGGGTCTTCTGTGGGGGCTTCAAGGAGAAAATTATATTTGGGGTCTATCTCACTTTTATGAGGCAGCAGTTCAACCACTAATGGTGCTCTTGTTTCACGATGCTTAGGAAATTTACTCGCCGCAAGAAACATACCTGATGCACCATCACGCAATATGTAATGGTCTTCCACTTTTTCGCAAGACAACTCAGGCATAGGCACTGGGTCCATCTTGGGTGGCGCAGCTTCACCGTTGCGTAGAAGCTTGCGAGTATTTTTACAACCGTCACCGGTACAACCAAAATACTTACCAAAGCGGCCAGATTTTAACTGCATTTCACTGCCGCACTTATCACACTCGATAATCGGGCCTTCATAACCCTTGAGCTTAAAGCTGCCGATTTCAACCTCGAAACCTTCACAACTTGGATTTTTACCACAGATATGCAGTTTTCGGGTTTCATCAATGAGGTAGCTATCCATCGCAGTATGACAAAGTTTACAGCGATGCTTTTCCATTAACTGACGAGTTTCAGCCTCATCGTCCTCATCCACATTGACCGCTTCGTCACCCGAAGTAAGGTTGAGTGTGCCTTTACAACGTTCCTTAGGGGGCAAGCTGTACCCAGAACATCCCAAAAATACCCCCGTAGAACCAGTACGAATGGTCATTGGGCGTCCACATTGAGGGCATTCAATATCAGTTAATGTCGGCTCATTAGGGCGCATGCCGCCCTCCACAGCGCCAGCCTTAGCAAGCTTGGTCGAAAAGTCCGCATAAAAACGGTTCAAAACATCCTTCCAATCCAGATCTCCCTCGGCAACATCATCAAGATACTCTTCCATCGCCGCAGTAAAACCATAATCCATTAGATCGGAAAAATTCTCATCCAAGCGGACTGTGACGATATCGCCGATTTTTTCTGCATAAAAACGACGCTTATCCTGTCGGACATAACCGCGATCCTGAATCGTCGAAATGATGGAGGCATAGGTGGACGGTCTACCGATACCTCGTTTTTCAAGCTCCTTAACCAGTGCCGCTTCAGAAAAACGCGCTGGCGGCTTGGTAAAATGTTGCAAAGGAATCAATACGTTCAAAGCCATTGAATCGCCCACCGTTAAATCAGGCAATTCAATATCGTCATCTTTTTTGCGTTGTACTGGCAATACTTTCAGGTAACCATCAAAACGAATGACTCGCCCTTTCGTTCTCAATTCGTAACCGGCAGCCATCACCGTAACTGTGGTACTGGTAAATTGTGCTGGCATCATTTGACAAGCAACAAACTGTTGCCAAATTAACCGGTAGAGCTTTTGAGCATCTTCTTCCATGCCCGCCAAATCACTGGGCATAATATCAATATTGGAAGGCCGTATAGCTTCGTGAGCCTCTTGCGCACCAGATTTACTGCTATAGATATTTGGGTTTTCGGGTAAGTAATCATCACCGTAGCGGTTTTGAATAAAATCACGGCAAATGGATACAGCCTCTGCACTCAGGTTCGTTGAATCTGTACGCATATAAGTGATGTAGCCGGCTTCGTAAAGACGTTGCGCCATCATCATGGTTTTCTTCACGCCATAGCTCAACCGAGTGCTAGCAGCCTGCTGTAGGGTAGAGGTAATGAATGGTGCCGATGGTTTACTGCTCGTGGGTTTATCTTCACGATTGGTTATCTGGTAATCCGCTGACTTTAAGGCGTCCAAGGCTACATCTGTCTGCGCCTTATTTTTCGGCAGAAAGCTCTGTCCCGCCTGCTTTTTCACTTCAAATCGAATTTTTTCTTCTATATTTGTTTCAAGGTCTGCATGAAGTGTCCAGTATTCTTCTGGATCGAATGCACGAATTTCGCGCTCTCGCTCAACAATTAACTTAACAGCAACAGATTGAACTCTACCGGCTGATAAGCCGCGAGCGATCTTGCTCCACAACAGTGGCGACACCATAAAGCCAACCACCCGGTCGAGGAAACGACGAGCCTGCTGAGCGTTGACTCGATTTATATCTAACTCAGAGGGTTGCGAGAAAGCTTCCTGAATGGCTTTTTTTGTAATTTCATTAAAAACCACACGCTTATAGCGACTCTCATCACCACCAATGGCTTCTCTCAAATGCCAGGCTATAGCCTCTCCTTCCCTATCCAAATCCGTCGCGAGATAGATCGTGTCGGCATCTTTGGCCAATTTTTTTAGTTCAGAAACAACTTTTTCTTTACCCGGCAAAATCTCATAACGCGCTTTCCACCCATTTTCCGGGTCTACCCCCATGCGACTCACCAGCTGTTCTTTTGACTTTTTAGCCTTATGAACAACCTTGTCTTCTGCCGACATTTTTCGGGTAATAGCCGCGGCTTTAGCACGCTCCTTAGGGTCTACTGTATTGCTACCACCCGTAGGCAAATCACGAATATGACCAATACTGGACTTAACAATATAATCATTGCCCAAATATTTGTTGATCGTCTTAGCTTTAGCTGGTGACTCCACAATAACTAATGATTTACCCATTGAACTGTTGTTTACTCTTTGATTGATGGTTTATGGCAGGCTGGTAAGCCACGAAATTCTATCTGAGGGGCGAATATACATGCGTCGCACGTGGGTCGGTCAAGGAAATTCTTAATATTCTTTGTAATAAAGGTACAAATACGTGCACTTTAACTCAGTTTCGTATCCTTGTTCTCAGCTTATGTAGTTGGTTATAGATCACAGTGACATCATCCAATGAACCGCGTTCTTGCCAAAAAACGAGGACTCCACTTTTACCGACTTCCAGCGCAACCACGTCCTCTGGCAAGCTTATAATAACGTCACCGATAACATCATATAGCATTTCGTTCGGTTCATACCCCAGCCATTGCCAAGGTGGCCAAGGAGAAGGATCTCCCCTGCGAGTATCTTTAATCAGCAACCATTTTTCCATGGCTGGCTCAATCGATGGCTCTGTGTCTGTCACCCAAGGCAACCTATAAGTAACGTATTCCAACCGCCCTTCTCCCTCTCGGGCATCAGCAGGCTTGCTTAGTTTTACCCTCAGCCCCTTGGCTGCGGCCTCCTTGCGCATATCAGTAATCAATTTCTGGCGAGGTGATTGACGAAACCACATGAGAGGCGACAAGATAATCGCCAATACGAATGCTATTAGTAAATAGGTCATTATTTTCTACTACGCTATTTTCTACGATGTTGTTTACTTCTAGTTTGTCTGCTACAACTTGACTAGGAGTGCTTAAATACTAACTTCAGCTAAGATGACCACTTTACTTAAACACTAACGTCGACGATGGAAAAACCCTATGTCAGCCTACAAACATATTCTCATCGGCCTTGATCTATCACCAGAATCACAGCAAGTGGTAGAACGAGTCAAGAGTCTATTCACCGAAAACGCTCAAAAGCTGAGTTTAATCCACGTTCAGGAGCCGCTGTCATTTGCCTACGGCGGCGATATACCGATGGATCTCACCGATGTCCAAAACCAACTCGAAGAGCGCGCTAAAAGCCGTTTAAAGGCCATAGGAGAAGAATTAAACATTGAGCTAGAAGACCAACACGTCATCATTGGCCAGCCATCCCATGAAATACATCGCTTTGCTACAGAACATGGCGTGGATCTCGTGATCGTTGGCAGTCATGGCCGTCACGGTCTAAGCCTAATTCTTGGGTCCACCTCTACTGGTGTCTTACACGGCTCCGAATGTGATGTGTTAGCTGTACGCGTTTAACCCTACCCCATCGGCTACCGAATTTTTATCCTAGCCCCTCCATGGAGGGGCTTATAAATTCAAGTCTTCATATCAGGTCTTTAAAAAGAGTTCTTTGGCTAAAATTCCTCTGTTTAATCAGCTGAGACCTGACTATCATAGCGTGCGATCTAACGACCTTTTGTTTTTCTCACAAACCCTCTGTTTTACAGGCGATAACAAATCAACATGGACCAATGTACGGAGTCAAATACTCGGCTACAGCAATCGTCATTGCCGCTTTCAGCTCTATTCAACCTGCTGTTTGCAACAATACTTTTTATAGCCCTACCCCATTACGCCCAAGCAAAACTCTCCTCGCTAGGAGGCTCAACAGAAGGTCCCTCATTAGAGAAGCAGCGTGAACTCTACCAAGAGGCCAAGCACGCACTTAAGGTTAGCAATCAAACGCACTTTCGGCATACCCTCACCAAAATGGGGGATTACCCACTTAAGCACTACCTAGAAGCCATGGCGCTGTTTGACCGATTAAACAGCTATCCTCGGCACGACGTTCGGGAATTTTTATCCCAGCATGACGGCAGCCCCATTGCCGCAATGCTTCGATACCGATGGTTGGAAACACTAAAAAAACGTGATCGCTGGCAGGACTATCTCATCGATTACAACGCACAAACTGCCTCCACAGAACAACAATGTTACTACCAGTTGGCACGCTTTCGGGATGGCGAAAAGACTCAATCCGTCGCCGCAGCCATCAAACTTTGGGCCGTCGGAAAATCCCAGCCCAAAGGCTGTGACAAACTATTCGGGATTCTGATTAAAAATAATCATATTACTGAAGCCATCGCCTGGCAGCGTTATACCGATGCCATTTTCAATCACGAGTATCAACTTGCGCGTTATCTACAACGCTTTTTTACAACACCCAACTACCAAGAGTTAGCAGACAAATTTTACCGTATTGATCGCGATCACAGAGTGGTTGGCGACTACCAGTTTTTCAGTCAACACTATGTAAAAACGAACAGCGAAGAAATTCACAACGTCATCACCCACGGGCTTCGCCATTTAGCTTATGTGGATGCCGTCACCGCACTCAAACATTGGGGGCGCTATCGTCAGATTTACCCGTTTACTCCCACTCAGAAAAGCCAAATTATTACCGCATTAGTAAAAGGCCTTTATGACCGGGACCATGTAGCCTCAGCCGATATATACCTCGCGGACAACCTAGACTTCGTAAACACCTCACTACTGGAGTGGCGAACAAGAGAAGCCATGCGCAAGGCTAACTGGCAGGAGGTGCTACTGTGGATTGGCCATATGCCGAAAGAACTTCAGCAAGATGACCGCTGGAAATACTGGACATACCGAGCTCAACAACTTGCCACGGCTACAGAATCGAACACGCCAGAAACTAAAACAACGAAGAGTGCTAACAGTGGCACCTATGAAACGCTGTCCATTGGTCGTAGCTTCTATGGATTCATTAGCAGTGAGTGGCTAGGCAACGATTACAGCATGGCCCACAGAGGCACTACGGTCACTCCGGAACAACTGACTGCACTAGAAACCCTGCCCGGCATAACCCGCACCAGAGAATTACTCCATCAAAAAGAATACCTGTATGCAAACCGAGAATGGCGGCAGGCCACCCGTAATTTCAGCGAAACACAATGGATTACCGCCGCCCACCTTAGCCGTCAATGGCAATGGCATAACGGTGTCGTCACCAGCATGATTCAAGCAGGCTATTGGGATGATATCGACCTACGTTTCCCCTTGGCTTTCAAAAAATATTTTGAAAAAAATGCTCAGAAAACCGGAGTGCCTATCCACCTATTGTTTGCCGTGGCCCGTCAGGAAAGCGCCCTTTCTCACAATGTCACCTCCCCCGCTGGAGCAAAAGGCCTCATGCAACTCATGCCCGGCACGGCAAAACAAACTGCCCGCAAAAATAATATTCGTTATCACAACAGCAACGATCTATTTAAACCCAGCATCAACATTGCCCTTGGCAGTAGCTACTACCAAGAAATGCTTGAACGTTTTGACAACAACCGAATACTTGCCACCGCTGCCTACAATGCCGGACCACATAGAGTCAGTCGCTGGCAAAAAGAAACAGAGGGCAAACTGCCCTTCGATGCCTGGATAGAAACCATTCCGTACAAAGAAACCCGAAACTACGTACAAAATGTACTGGCCTTTTCAGTGATCTACGCCCATCACCTAGGCAACAATGAACACATACTCAGCAAACAAGAAAAAAATCAGCAACTATGACAAACCGACGCATATGACAGACCTGCTTACCAGCCCAGCCCAACTCATTGATATCGGTGTAAACCTCAGCAATAAAAGTTTTAACGGTGAGCTTGAAGCTGTATTACAACGGGCCCAACAAGCCAATGTCAGCCAACTAATACTGACCGGCACCAGTGAAGAAGAAAGCGAGAACGTACTCCAACTATGCCAACAGTATGCTGACGAATTCCCCGACATGCTCTACGCCACCTGCGGAGTACATCCCCATGACGCAAAGCACCTCTCCGTAGAAACACCCGGCATATTAAAAGAAATAGCATCCAACCCACAAGTCGTCTCTATTGGTGAAACAGGACTGGATTTTAAACGCAACTTCTCCACACCCACACAGCAAGAAAAAGCCTTTGAGATGCAGCTAGAGCTGGCCGCTGAATTACAACTGCCCGTTTTCATGCACGAACGTGATGCCCACCAGCGGCAATTTGAAATACTCAAA
>JASJGJ010000039.1:0-3589 GCA_033791605.1 Porticoccus sp. | reverse complement strand
ATGAAGGTGACGTCATTGGGCAATCCTGGCATGCCGATGCCGATGCCAATGCCGGTGTTGATGCAGGCATTGCCAGGCATGCAGTCGATGATGACCGTGATGATGAAGCAGAAGATGAAATCCAAAGGCGTTGCCAGCTTGGAAGAGCTGCGCGAGCTTTGCATTGAAGCAGAAGTGAAATTGATTGCGTGTCAGATGACTGTGGACTTGTTTGAGTTCAGCACTGATGATTTCATTGATGGTCTTGAATACGGTGGCGCCGCGACCTTCTTCGAGTTTGCGGGTGAATCGGATATTTGTTTGTTTATCTGATTATCGCTTGAGTTGATATAAAAAAGGGTGGCCTGCGAAGGCCGCCCTTTTTTTACGTTACGATTATTATGGCGTCGCGAAATTGACAAAATAGAATAGTGGTCTGAGATGTTCTATTCATTTTTTAGAATTGAGTGTTTACCCCAAAGCCAAATAGGTGAGCTGATAACTGGTATGTTCCGTTATAGGGGATCGTCTCGGGGTTTGTGGCTGCTATTTTGCGATCATCAGCTTTGACGTACATGTAGGCAAACTCGAGGTTCCAGTTGGCCAGCTTATGTGCGAGACCCACGCTAAGCGTTTGTCGGTCATTGCCGGGTAGTCGGGCGGAGAAAAAATCGTCATTGCTTGGGCTCTTATCATAAGCATAACCTGCTAGTAGCTGATTGGCGGACGAAATCTCATAGGTTGCTCCCAATCGGTAAGCGATAGCATTTTTCCAGTTGCTTTCGCTGTTGACGGGGTTTTGTATACCTGAGCTACTGTGGCTGATTTCAACCGTGTCAAAACTACTCCAGCCTGTTTTCTCGATATCGAGTTCAACTGCTAATCTTTCATCTACTTTGTAGCGACCACCAATTTGCAGCAGGCTTGGGAAATCAATTTTTGCTTTAGCATCTGAGGCAGGTATTGGTCCTAAGGCGGAGGGATCCAAAGTGCCATCAATAGTAACTTTTACACTAGAGCGATACGAAAGACCGAAGCTCCAATCATTCTGTACATGCAGCAGGCCGAGATTCCAACCGAAGCCATCACCACTACCGTCGATGTTAATGTCTTGCGTGTTGAAAATCAGTTTTAGTACGCGGTAATTATCAACACCAAAAGCAAGGCTAGTGTTGGCATTAAGTTGGTACGCAGCGTTAGGGTTGATGTTGAGCATTTTAAGCTTGCTGTGTTCGGGCTCAAAAGCATCGGAAGCTAAATCAAATACCTCGAAAGTTTCATCCTTCCACTTGGTTTCCAGTCCAAACGGCGCATTGACCCCCACACCCCAGGACCATTTTTCATCAATATGCTTTGTGACAAACACATTAGGCACCGCAATATGGTCTTTCCCCTGACTATCTGATGCGGTACCTATGTCAGGATTTGCGCTGATATCTGGTTGCACGAACACAACACCGCCGATTAGCTGTCCCTTTTTTTGAAAGGCCATGATGGCCGGGTTGTAGGGAAGTGCACCGGGTAAATCAGGATTGGCAACCACCGCGCTCGAAAGTGAAGTGCCTGCGGTAGACAGTTCGGGTAACCGAAAACCGGAAGCGGTGGCGGATAGCATCATCACGCTAGAGCATATGAATGTGCTGGTTTGCAGAATACGACGATTGAAATGCATGGGGTGCGGACTCCGCGTGGAAGGTTAAGATATTTTTATCAAAAAGCTTGTTTGAATATTCTCAGTGAAAAAATAGCAGTGAAATTTTTCGCTATTAAATCATAAAAAATGCCTCTGTGATGTCAGAAACGGCCTACAAAGGGGTGGAGCGACAATCTTTCCGCAAAGATGTTAGAAAATCAGAATATTCAGTTATGCGTAACTAATAAATTGTTTATATCCTTATTTAATAATTCGACTATATTCTTTATTGACAGTGAGCCAACACACTTACAGTATGTATGGATTGTATGCATGGATGAGCAATGAGTTGCATGGGAATGAGTTAATACAATTTTCTAATCATTCATAGGCGGAGGCGGTAAATGAAACGAACAACGAAAAATATTCTCGCAGTAGCAGTAACGGCAGCGTTGTGTGCACCGATGGCGGCAATGGCGACCAATGGTTATTTTGCTCATGGCTACGGTACTAAAAATAAAGGTCTAGCTGGCGGTGGTGCCGCTTTGCCTCAAGACTCGATGATTGCTGCAACTAACCCAGCGGGTATGGTATTTGTTGGTAACCGCCTTGATGTGGGTGCAGCGATTTTTAGTCCCAATCCGCGCTCTTATACTTCGAGTGGACCTGCGGCGACTGCTTGTGGTCCGGGTGGTTGTCCTTTTAGCATCGGCCCGCAAAGTGTTGATAGTGAAGATGGCGTTTTTTTGATTCCCCATTTTGGCCGCAACTGGATGTTGGATGCCAATAGTTCTATCGGCGTAAGTGTTTACGGTAATGGTGGTATGAACACCGAGTACAAGGGTGGTACTGCAACGTACTTTGATGGTGCGGCATTTGTGAGTCCCTCGGGTACCTATGGCGCGGGAAAAACGGGCGTGAATCTTGAGCAATTATTCATCGCAGGTACCTATGCCCGAAAAATCAATGACAATGCATCATGGGGCGTAACCCCCATTATTGTTTATCAGCGTTTTGAGGCGACAGGCGTGGGATCGTTTGCTCCTTTCTCTTCTGATCCAACTAAACTGAGTAATAATGGTGTGGACACCAGCACAGGCTATGGTCTGAAGCTGGGTATTCAGGGTGAGGCAGCACCGGGTGTAACGCTTGCTGCATCCTATCAGTCAAAGATGTCCATGAGTGAATTAAAGGATTATGCCGGTTTGTTTGCGGAGGGAGGGGATTTTGATATTCCAGCTACAGCAACACTTGGCGTTGCATGGAAAACATCGCCGTCAACCGTATTAACGGCAGATATACAAAAAATCTACTACAGTGCGATTAATTCTATTGCGAATCCAATCGCCAATTTAACTGGGAGCTGTACACCCAGTCCTACAGGTGGCTTGCCCACAGGTAGTGGTTGTTTAGGCGAGTCGGGTGGTGCTGGCTTTGGTTGGGAAGATATGACCATTTTAAAGTTAGGTTATCAATGGGCCGGCAGTGCTGGTTGGACATGGCGTGCTGGCTTGAGTAAGGGCGATCAGCCTATTCCCAAGGAAGAAACCATGTTTAATATCCTGGCACCTGCTGTGATGGAAACACATTTGACGTTTGGTTTCACAAAAGAAGTGGGAGCTGATAATGAGTTTAATTTCGCGGCAATGTATGCACCTAATTCCAGCGTAAAAGGAACGAATCCATTAAATACCGCTCAAACCATCGAGCTGGAAATGTCACAATGGGAACTGGAAGGCAGTTGGGCAGTTAAGTTCTGATCTCTAAGGAACAAGCAGTAGTGAGTTAAAAAAGGGGCATGTAATTCATGCCCCTTTTTCTTTGTCCGAAGGTTGATTGATTTTGTTTATAGGAGTTACTGGGATGTTTATTGAAAAATTTCGTGGTGTGTTAGTTGTTGCTTTGTTGCTTTGTTCAGCAGGTCTGTTGCAGGCAGCAGAGTTGTTGAAGCCTTTTGTATTGGCGTCGACTGGTGCC
>JASJGJ010000038.1:0-5070 GCA_033791605.1 Porticoccus sp. | reverse complement strand
CAGTTCCCTTTTGATTAAACTTAAGTCATCGTTGTAATATTAGCTCGGACATCAGTATACCTCATTGCAATTTGGTGGGTTTTTACCCGTTTACTCTTCCCGAGGCTAATCTTCCAATGTCACCTTTGTGCGAATTTGTTCGGTTTTAGTGATTTCCTACCAATGTCCGATATGTGGGGCGGACCTTCGGCAAATAGTACATACAATAAAACCGACAACCATACAACTTATACAACCCGAGCTGGTAAATTCTTATCGCAGAATATAACGACTGGCAAGATAAGCGTAATACGCAAGCGCTGAGGAAATAACAACATATATAAATCCACCAAAAGCAAGCGATTCAATGCTGACGCCAAAGTCAATAAACCATCCCAGTATAAAGGGTGAAAGAGACGAAGCGAATACCCCCGAAGCACTGGCAAGTGATTTTATAGATCCAAGATGCTTGCTGCCATACATTTCAGACCAGAAAGGTCCGGATATGGTATTAATAATACCGGAGCTAATGCCCAGCAATACCATGAACAGGACAGCTGTTAATGGATTAGAAAAAAACGAAAGCAATAATAGCCCTATCCCAAGTGGCAAAGAAGCGATTGGCACGAGTTTAACTGCACCAAATTTATCAACTAAATAACCACTTGTCAGAGTAAATATAAAAGCGATAGAAGCATAAAGTGTAAACAGTCCACCCCACATAACTAATGACCAACCCTTTGATTCAACCAGATGTATCTGGTGAAAAATAAACCCTGTAAAAAGCAGACTTTGCGCCATCAGGCCAGGCATAAACAAATAAAAGTATTTATCTTTTAATACTTCACTTCGATTCCAATGGCGGCGCTTAAGATTTTTGTCAGGGTTATTTTCATTTACCTTAAGTTCATTTACATACTTCGAATGACGAATTGAATGGTTTTTCAGTAAAATTAAAATTGCGGGGATCATCATAAGAATTAATGTGATACCCACAATTTTCCAGGTCGTTCGCCAACCAACCGAAATCAATAACGCAATGATAATACTCGGCATAAGTGCTTCAGCAAATGTGTAGCCGGTTATACTAATCGCTGTTGCTTTACCCATGGATTTCTCAAGATATCGCACCATGGTAGTGACACCGGTCAATTTAAGTAAACCCTGTCCAAGATGTCTGACTAGAAACAGGCTGAGAAATAAACCAGCAATTGAGTTACTCAACGATACCCACCAGCAGGCGAAAAATGTAGCGATTACGATCACCATTGAAAACTTTTTTAAATCAATGCGATCGAGTTGGTGACCAGTCCAGATTATAACCACAGCGCTCAATAACGTTGCTAAAGAATAAATCCCACCAAACTGCCCATGGGTCAGTGACAGCTCTTCGCGAATAGCGCCGCTAAACAATGAAATAAAAAAAGTCTGTCCCGGACTTGACCAGAAAGACATCAAAAACCCGAATAACAGCAAACGCCATTCTGTAACAATTAGTGTTTTCACAATAAACTGATTTAAACCTGCTGAGTGAAACCAGATTAGTTAAGCATGATAAACTGAAAAATTTGTATCATTAAATATAATATGCTGATCAATAGTCAATTCGGTCTGCAAGCATCACCAGGCTCCCTGGAGCATTAGTGGACAAAAACAATCACGGCAACCTCGATTGATTGGAAATTATATTTTATACAGTTTTCAGTCTTTCGACCGCCATCCTTTTCGGACGATCCCAAATATTCGCTATGTGTATATACTGTTAAATTGTGTCCAAATTTGACCCATCATTTGTGGTTGAGGTGGTCAAGGATTTTGGTACACCCAGTTAAGCCGCTTTTTTTCTGCGCCATCAGCTGGCGTTCATAATCGTTGGGGCACATGTAGTCCAGATACGAATGCAACCGCTTGATGTTATAGAGCATGGAAATATATTCCAGGATGTCTTGCTGAGCTTGGTAGCGTGTCTGGTAGTTCCTCCACTGAACGCGTTCCTGCTTGAAACTATCGAAAAAGCTTTCAACCACCGCGTTGCACCCTGAGGGCAGGCTTCGCGCTCCCAACAGTCGCCTTTTCGGCTCATGCTGCCTTGAATGCCGTGGGCTTTGAGTAATCGCCTGAAAGGCTTACTGGTATAATATGACCCCCGATCCGAGTGGTGGGGCAATCCCGCTTTCGGCCGGCGTCGGCAGTAGATTGGCCTGGAGCGTTTAAAAGTGTCAATATTTTTTACACCATAAACAATCTCAACGCCGAGCTATCCCCATAAAATCACAAAAATTAGTAAGTTAGTAAATTTGGCCCAGTATTTGCATATTTAAGACAAACACTAAACAGAGTATAAGTATGTTGATACACGACCTGGCCAGTTGCCGTTATTTTAAAGCTCGACATAGAATCGGCAAAACAGCTGCCCCGACAAAGCCCTTGAGTCTGAATGGAACCATGGGTCAAGTCTTATGAAACAAATGCCGATCCTGTTTTTGAACGAAATAGGCTTGCAGGCGTATACACGTCTTAAGTTCTCTATAGTGCTCTCTGTCTGTTTGTTGTTATCCACCCTAATCCTGCCAACCCTGTGTTTCGCCCAAGATGCCACGGAAACGTCTCGGCTCGCAATTGACCCTCCAATCCTACCAAATATAGATCGCGAAGCCTGGGCTGATCCGGTTGAGGCCACGCTCCCAATAAACCAAATAGTGCTTCAGGTTGACGCTCACAAATACAACCTAAGCACGCAAGCATTAACTTACAATTGGATCCAATTGAACGGCCCACCCTCAGGTAAAGTGGATTTCTCACCGAATAACACCGAAGACGCATATGTAACGACTGCTACTTTCAGCAACCAGGTAGCCGGTCCATACACGCTACGCGTGATTGTTTCGGACGGTATCAGCGAGACGATGTCCGAAGTCGAAGTCACGCTCAACCCTGGCGACTCGTTTGCTTCCATTCAGCGGAAGCATGTTTCAATTCGCACTGACTCTGCCGGTATTGGTGAGGGTGTGAACAATGCAAAATACAGAATGGAACGCTTCGCAAATCGGTCGGTGCTGAGCAGTGTCGATAAAGTGATTATCCGCTTTGATTCGAATCTATCTACTCTAAAAGGGAAAGGCTCCCGTATTTCTCCTCAGTCGATATTACAAGGACTGTCGGCGAAAACTAAGGCAGCCATGAATTCTTTAGGCCTCAACATCACAAAGACCTGGTGTGACGGTCGCTTCGGCTTAGTGATGCTTGAATCGGGGAGAGATGTCGAGGTTACGTTAGATGCTCTACGGGCAATGCCTGAGATCCAATACGCCGTCCCTGACCACTCCATCAACCTGTTAGAATTCATCCCGAACGATCCCCAGTTTGAGGCTCAGTGGGCGCTAGACAATACCGCAGACGTGGATATCGATGCAACATTGGCTTGGGACCAGTCGACAGGCAACGAGAAGACCATTGTGGCCGTGATGGATACGGGGATTGACTACACTCATCCAGACCTCTATTTAGCCGTCGCCATCAATAACGGTGAGATTCCTTCTTTTTTATTTAGCCAGATCGTAGATACTAACGCCAATGGTCAGGTCGATTTCTACGATCTCAACTCACTCGACGCACAAGGCAATGCCACAGTAGACAGCTTTGGCGCGATATTCAATGAGGCCTTTGTTACTGATGAAAACGGGAATGGGTACATTGATGCGGGCGATTTGCTGCTTTCCCCCTGGAGCGATGGGATCGACGATGATGGCAACGGCTATGTTGATGATCTCACCGGTTGGGACTACCTAATCAATAGCAATAACCCTATGGACACGGATGGGCATGGTACCCACGTTGCAGGCATCATAGCAGCCCGGGGTAACAACGGGATCGGGGTCGCCGGGGTTAACTGGCGCGCCCAGCTTTTACCCGAACGCTTCCATAGTGGAGGTGGTGGGCATGTCTCAGAGCTAATCCAGGCGATCGACCATGCTGTGTCGCAAGGTGCCAAAGTGATTAACGCGAGCTGGGGAACTGACGCAGACAATCTGGCACTGAAGGATACGATCGCATGGGCGGGAGAAAACGGTGCGGTGTTTATTGCAGCGGCAGGCAATCATTCGAACAATATTGACGACCCCGGTCTCGCGTACTATCCAGCCGCATACGCTGATCTGCCCAACCTGATCAGCGTTGCCTCAGTCGATCCCAGTGGAAGCCTGTCTGGCTTTTCAAACTTTGGACTGACCACAGTAGATATCGCCGCTCCGGGGGCGAGTATCCTCAGTACCGGACTCGGTGGAGATTATATACTTTGGAGCGGGACCTCCATGGCAGTTCCCCACGTTGCTGGTGTAACATCGCTACTAGCCGGGCTCTATCCCGACAAGTCACCTATATGGCTAGTTGACCGTGTTCTATCTACGGCAAAGCCACTTCCAGACCTCGCCGGTATGATAGCCACTGGTGGCATGGTAGATGCTTTCTCAAGCGTTAATTCGCCGAGTGGTGCTGGCCCACGTATTGTTGTAGCCAGCCCAATCGGTGACATAACGACGCCTATAGACCGTGTGGATCTGACTTTCGATCATGTCATTAACGCAAACACCATTACTGCCGCAGACATTAGTATCTCTGGACCAGATGGCCCCATTGCGCCTATCGATGTCATAAGCCTCAATGATTTCGTATTTGAGGTGCTCTTCCCCGTACAAACAGCTCTCGGTGTATACGATGTTGAAGTCGGTCCCGAAATCGAGGACAGCCTCGGCCGTGTCATGGACCAAGACCGGGATGGCATTCCAGGAGAACCATTTGAGGATCGATTTCATGTCATGTTCACACAGGTGCCACCTCCTCAAATTTGGATCATCGACGATGGTGAAGCGGGATTCAGCGCCACCAGTGGCTGGACCAGCTACACGGGGGCCGGGCTGCAGGGTGACTTCCTCTACAAGGCAGTCGGCAACGGCACGGCAACGGCCACCTGGACGTTCAACAACCTGACGCCGGGACAATACCTGGTTTCAGCCACCTGGCAAGCCTACACCAACCGCGCCGTCAACGCGCCCTACACCGTTCTGGACGGGGCTACGGAACGGGCGACGCTAC
>JASJGJ010000037.1:0-3926 GCA_033791605.1 Porticoccus sp. | reverse complement strand
CGCTATTAAGACTTAAGCGTTAAACATCAAATAATCATGCGTTGAGAGGACGTATTATGTTGCTCAAACCAAGTTCGAACACGGTAATGGAAACGACGGGAATGCGGAATAAGCTGGGCATGTTTATGCTCGCTGCGAGTATCAGCATCCTACTGAGTAGTTGCCTGGTCGAAAAGAAGAAACCTGAGGATATCGTTAAAATCTCACGCTCCACAGATACCTTGCGTATTTACCAGCCCGGCGATTTTATTGAATACGATGTCACCGCAGTGACTAGTTCGGGCACATCCGAACCTGTCTTTCAATTTGGCACCATGCGCATTGAATGGGCAACTACAGGGCAGTTAACCAACCCCATTGATAACTTGTCAATTTCCCCGGATTTAAAAGAAACCACGACCTTAACTTATGACGGCAGCTCCCAGCCCGATGCCATCGCCGTTCGCTACATCAGCCAGGTAAACACTGTTCCGGTAGCAGCGCCTGACCAAGGCAGTATCATCTTGCACGCCATCGATGATCAACTCGACGCAGACTACTGGCCATACATCAACGGAACGATACCTCCGAGCTCACCAGTGATCACTCCTGTTGTTTTTGAGTCTCCACTGGTGATCGGCAATTCTTCACCACAGTCATTCTCAATAATGGAATGCAGCTCCAACCTGTGCGACAACGAAATCTACCAATTCAATGATGATGTTGTTGACACCGTGGGTGATTCAACAGAAATTGGCACCAACCTTGGCATCTTCACCAATCCTTTTGAAATCAGTTATTCCGGTGGAACTATCCCTGTCGACACGCCAGCTCTTACTTTTTTGGGTGATATTCGCGATGCCTGCGGTACCAGCGCCGATCGTATCACTCATAGTGGCAATATGTTTGTGATGCCTGAAATTGGTATCATCAAAATGACCAACCAATGTCAAATCTCAGGTGGCGACACTGTTATTTATACCATTACGATACGCAATACGAGCTTCACTTTTTAGATGATTACTAGCTAATGATAATGAAGAAAAAACCATAGAGAGCGCTGAAGAAATCATCACGCTATTTTCACTACAAAATGTTAATTATAAATAATTAAATAACGACAAGTTCTGAATCTTGGCAAAACTCTGTTGAGCAGCCTGCAATGTAGCCAGTTGCAAATTTAATCTGCTTATCGCTTCCGCGAAGTCCAGATCTTCAATGGAAGAAAGCGTCTTCTGCCCCTGATAGATAATATCTTCATTGAGCACCCGATGGCTGTCGATAGAGTTTTGTCTACCACCGGTCTGCGTACGGAAACCACTCAGGTGTTCCATCGCCAAGCTCAAATCATTCGCAATGTTCGCACTGGGCGCACCGGATTCAAGATCAAGGGCGAACTGTTCCAGTGTTTCAAAAATGTTTTGAGTCCCGCCGCCTGTTTCTGGAATATCCATAAAGACACTTTGCCCCGGATCACCTACTGCAATAAAACGTGTTTCGCCGATTTGCACATTACGCTGACCCAAGTCACCAGTATAGGCATAAGTAAACAGCCCGCTCCCCGCAGGAGCTTCCGTGGCCGTAAAAGGCGTGGTCGCCACATTAAAGCCTGAGAAAATAAACTCCCCGTTTGAATCCTTTTCGTTGGCGGTACTCATAACTTCTTTGAGGAGTTCACGAATCTCAATCGCAATATTTGCACGAGCACTTGGGTTCAATGAGACACTTTCGGATTGTATGGCCAATTCTCTGGCGCGCTGCAATACATCAATACTTTGTGTTAGCGCACTTTCTTCCTGGCTGATACGCCCAGTAGCGGCATCCGCATTTTCTCCATATTGCTGGTGCGTATCGATGACCTTATTTAACGCCAGAACCTGCGTGCTGCCAAGTACGTCATCCGAAGGCGCCAATATACGTTTCCCGGATGCCACCTGTTGCTGCGTGACACTCAACTCGGATTGTCGCTCCAACATGGCTGTTACGGCACGATCCTGCATTTGCGTTGTTGAGATTCTCATTTCATTTCACCTGTTACAGCCCACTATTATTTAAGGCGCCTTAACGGCCTGCCGCATTTATCAAGGTCTGAAAAATTTCATCTGAGATACGTATAAGTTGTGCGGCTGCCTGATACGCCTGTTGAAATTTAATAAGGTTTGCCGCCTCTTCATCTAAGTTTACACCGGAGACACTCTGTTGCTCTTCAATAGCCCGGTTAAGCAATGCCGACTGGGCATCCGCATTCACTTTGGCCTGATTTGTCGTTCCGCCAACATTAGCAACCAATTTTGCATACGCGGACTGATATGTCTCTGTGCTACCACCCATCACGTTCTTCAATTGCATGGCTGCCAATGCCAAAGCATTACTGTTATCACCCAATGCGTTTCCTGAAGCGGCCGCTGCAATTTCTGCGGCTGAACTAATCGCTACACTTATATCATTTCCACCATTACGGACTGGGCGAATTAAAAAACTATCGCCAGCAGCAACACTACCGGCTAAGGTCAGCGTTAGACCATCGGTTGCTACAGTACGAGGGAAATCGCCAATCGCAAAGCCACTATCCACTATAGTGTCATCACTCAACCGTTTCACCGAGAACGTTGCACCATCATAATTCAGTCGATATTCACTCGCCTGCATTAAATTGGTGTCCGTTATAGAAACACTTACTGTCCCACTGGCTGGATTATTATTTGAACTGGGTAAAACCACTGGACTAGACGCAATAATGTTATTAAAGAAAAGTCCACCCGGATTGCCACTAACATCATCGCCCAACTGATGCTGGGTATTGAATGTTGCAGCAAGTCCGACAGCAACTCTGCCCATAGAATCTTGCACCGGATTTAATACTTGATCTCTAAACGCAAGAAGGCCACCTAACTTACCACCAGAGATTTGGCTACTAATCGAATAACTCGTTGAGCCATTACTAACACTAACCTCGAATTGGCTTTTATCGAAATCACTGCGTATTGTACCTACTGTTGTTGCAGTGCTGCCAAGCACTAAGGTCTGGCCGTTTCCCATGAATACGTTGATCGAACCATCATCCCCCTCAAGCGTACTGACAGAAACTAATTCCGCAAGTCGATTAATGAGAACATCGCGTTTATCCAATAAGTCATTGGGTGGTTGTCCTCCTGCCTTACCTCTTTCGAGGGTGATACTCTTATTTAATTCGGCAACAGATGATGCAATATTACTAATTTCCGTCGTTACCGCACCCAGCTGATCATTCACCGTACTGCGTAAATCAGCGATCCGTTTATCCAAGGATGAAAAACGATCAACCAGTGTTTCCGCTTCTAAAATAGCCACCTGACGCGCAGGAATTGAGGTTGGATTATTTGACACGTCTTGCAGAGCGTTGAAAAAATTTTGTAACGCCGGATTCAAACCCGCATCCTCATTTGCAAGCAATCCATCGAGACCAGAAGCAAGTTGCTGTAAAGTGTCCAATTGATTAAATGCCGAGTTGCGTGAGGTGACCTGGGAGGATAGAAATTCGTCATAAACACGCTTAATGGAAACAACATCAACACCCGCCCCAATAAACCCACTGCCAAAAACATTTGGGGTGCGCGTCGCAAGCTCAACAGACTGACGGCTAAAGCCATCCGTATTTACGTTGCTGATATTGTGCCCAGCAGTCGCCAGGTTACGTTGGGATGCCTGAAGCCCAGATATCCCAATACTCAACATATTAGCCATGAAATACTCCAATCGATCTTAGATGAGAACGCTCAAATTTTGCGTTACACCTTAAAATGGTTATCGTCTAAACGGTTTAAATCTTTACCAATTTCAGCGCTTGCTGAAGTGGTTCGCTGCCAGCAATCCTCATGACTTTACTAGCATAATTAGGATCTGTTGCGTAACCCGCTTGTGAGAATTCTTGCGTAAATGCCACAGCATCATCTGCCACATCCAAAGCG
>JASJGJ010000036.1:0-25902 GCA_033791605.1 Porticoccus sp. | reverse complement strand
CATATCGAGCATACGGTCCGCTTCATCCATTACCAGTATTTCCATATCACTAAAATCAGGAGTGCCTCTTTCCAAGTTTTCAAATAATCGACCGGGTGTGGCAATCAATACTTCTGGGTTTTTTCTGAGTGTTGCTATCTGATGTTTAAACGCCTCACCTCCGATAATTAAACCAGATTTGATATAGGTAAACGCGGCTAATTGTTCAAAGTGCTTTTGGGTTTGTAGCGCCAGCTCTCGAGTGGGCAGGAGTATCAATGCTCTTGTTCCGCTCTTTGGTGAATCTAAGGTCAGCATGCGCTGTAATATGGGTAATAGAAAAGCGGCGGTTTTACCACTGCCTGTTTGTGCTGATACCATCAGGTCTTTGCCAGCGAGAGCCGGAGGGATAGCTCGCTCCTGAACGGCTGTCGCTTCAGTAAAGGTGAGTTTTTCAAGTGCTTTAAAAAGCTGTTTATGTAGTGGTAAAGATTGCAACAGAGACAATGGGGTATTCCTGATTCAAAGGGTGTAGGCGTATTGTTAAAGGGTGGGATGGCTGGTTGCTTTAAATAGAAGCCAGCCAAACAGTACCCACTTTAACAGAATCAGTGGGTACTCTCTGCATCTGATTTTTCTCGATTAAACAGCTTTAATATAAAAGACGATATACGTCCTTTTGTCGAAGAAATACGGGCTAGAAGCTGTTCTCCCATTACTAATAGGCAGGGAGTCAAAACCAGTGTTAACAAGGTGGCAAATGAGAGGCCGCCAGCAATTGCACTGGCCAATTGTGTCCACCATTGGGTTGAAGGCGCACCAAAACTAATATCGCGGTTGATCAGGTCAATGTTCATGGCCAGCACCATAGGCATTAATCCTAGAACGGTTGTAAAAGCCGTTAGAAATACTGGACGAAGCCGACGACGGCCTGTTTCCAGTGCTGCGCTGATGGCATCTAGTTCATTCCTGCGCATTCGGTTATAGGTATCAATTAAGACAATATTGTTGTTTACCACGATACCCGCCAAAGCGATGATACCCAGCCCGACCATGACGATACCAAAGGGCTGTGCTGTTATCAGAAGTCCAAGAAGAACCCCCGCAGTGGAAAAAACGATGGCTGAGAGTACTAGGAGCGCCTGATAGATCGAGTTGAATTGGGTGACTAATACTAAGGCCATCAGGATGAGGGCTGTCAGGAATGCGCCCATAAGGAATTCCATGGCCTCACGTTGATCTTCATCCTCTCCTTTGAAGTTGATGTAGACCTGTGGGTCGAGTTGGGCTTTTGACAGGATGGCTAACAAACCTTTTAGTTGGCTATCTGGAAGCACGCCTTCGGCAACATCCGCTTTAATGGTCGTCGTTCTCCGGGCATTTACCCGTGTTAGGGTGCCGCTCTTTGGTGCAGGTTTGATGGTGACAAAGTTACTGATAGGAATCATGCCAGTCGGTGTGGCGATGCGTAACTGATCCAGCTGTCCCAAATGTCGATTGCTGGTAGGAAAACGGACTCTGACGTCCACTTCATCATCATTGTCGTCTGGGCGATAATCGGTCACCTTAATGCCGTTGGTAATCATTTGTATGGCATTACCCAATGTCGCTATGTCTGCACCATAGCGGGCTGCAAGTTCTCGGTTTACCTCAATACGCCACTCGATACCAGGTAGTGGCCGGTCATCTTCTATATCGACATACCCACCTTGCTCAAGCATGATTGTACGGACTTGTGATACGACTGCAGGTACCCGGGAAAAGTCGCGCCCACTGAATTCAATTTGTATTGGTTTTCCTTCGGAGGGGCCATTCTCAGCCTTTCGAAATTCAAGTTGAATACCGGGAATATCTGTAGTCAGCTGACGCATTTCATTGAGAATTTCTACCGCTGGACGCCGTTTATCCCAATCAATAAATTCCAATTGAATAATGCCAATGACATCTTCCGCTGTATTTTGACCGTTGTCACTATTAAAAGATCGGGCATAGACAGACTGTAATTCATCCAGATTTTGTACACGCTGTTCTACCTTCCTGACGATGTCATCTTTTTCATAGATAGAGAGATCACCTCGAGCGTGAACCTGAATCAAAGCCAGTTCGGGTTCGACTTCTGGGAAGAATTCAACGCCTTTGCCAAGTTTCCCATAAACGATATAAACACCGGCCATCACGACGATGGCCACCATGAGTGTTTTCCCTGGGTGTTTTAATAATTTTCCCAATAGCTGGACGTAATTTTCTGTTATTGGGCCTTCAACCATTTTTTCAGGATGGTTTTGTTCTCGGCTAATACCTCCGCCCAAGACAGGAATGAAAATCAGTGCCATAGAGAGGGATGCGGCTAATGCAATGATCACGGTAATGGGCAGGAACTTCATGAATTCCCCTACCATCCCAGGCCAAAATAGCAGTGGCATAAAGACGGCAAGGGTTGTGATGGTTGAGGCCGCTATTGGCCAAGCCATACGTTTGGCTGCAGAGGCATAGGCTGTATTTGGGTGCTGACCTTCGCTCATTCGTCGGTCAGCCAGCTCAATAACAACAATGGCGCCATCGACCAACATGCCCACCACGAGAATTAGGCTGAACAGTACGACGATGTTCATGGTAAAACCCATGGCATTGAGTACGAGGATGCCGGCCAGAAAGGAGCCGGGAATGGCGAGTCCTACAAGGAAGGCGGAACGTAAACCCAGGGCGGCAATAATCACAATCATGACCAAAATGATGGCCGACAGAATATTATTTTGCAGGTCGCCTAACATATCCCGAATTTGATCAGACTTATCCTGCATATAAGCAACGTCAAGTGCTTCAGGCCAGTGTTGCCGCTCGGTTTCAACCACTTGCCGCACCTGAGTAATCGTCTCGATGATATTGGCACCGACCCGTTTTTTTACTTCCAATGTGACGGCAGACTGCCCACCGACTCGGGCAAAACTCTCGGGGTCTTTAAAGCTTCGGCGTATGCTGGCCACCTGCCCAAAAGTCACCACACGGTTTCCATCTACTTTAACGGGCATACCTAATAGGTCGTTTAAGTCCTCAATAACGCCCGGTACTTTTAGTACCAAGCGGCCTGCACCCGTGTCCATTGCTCCGGCCGCGACCAGTAGGTTGTTATTCTTAACGAAGGAAAACAGCTCTTCATACTGAACCTGATAGGTCTCCATCACTGCGGGATCTACGATGATCTCAAGCAGTGCTTCTCTATCGCCGCCGATGGCAGCTTCCAATACACCGGGTAGTGCTTCAATGCGGTCTTGTAATTCTCGGGCAATAGTAACCAAACTACGCTCTGGTACCGGCCCGGAGAGGGAGATTGTTAATACAGGAAATAAAGCAACGTTGATTTCTATGACCTCAGGGTCATCAGTGTCTTCTGGAAGTTCTATTTTGGCGATATCGACTTTTTCGCGGACATCCGCTTGGGCCTGTTTGCTATCAAACCCTGCACTGAATTCTAATTGCACCGAGGCGTGCCCCTCGCCAGCTGTACTCTTCATTTCTTTCAGCCCTTCAATGGACTGGAGTTCTTTCTCCATGGGTTTAACTAATAGGCGCTCTGCATCTTCTGGCGAGATGCCTTCATGGGTCATAGAGACATAAATGAAGGGAACTGTAATATCTGGCTCAGCTTCTTTAGGGATATTTTGGTAGGCGAGGGCGCCGGCAACCAGAATAAAGAGCAGGCTGAGTAATACGGTTCGGCTACGGGAAAAGGCAAGATCAATGATGGCATTCATAATATTGCCCTCAAGAGGCTGGAATCTCTGTTACAGATTCTCCAACATTAACAAAGCCCTGACCCTGAGTAATGATACGTACTTTATCGGGTAAACCTGTGACCCAGACACCGTCTGCTCCAGTGCGAAGTAATTTAATTGGGTGAAAGTTAACAATGCTGTTTTGATTAACACTTTTAATGCCCACTTCACCACTGGTATTAAGAGAGAGAACCGCTGGAGAAACAAAGTGAGCCGTTTCGTAGCCCGTTGTGATACTTAATTTAATACTCACGCCAGCATTTAACATGCCATCGGTATTATCCACTTTGGCTTCAATACGAAAACTATGGGTTTGAGGGTCTCCTACACTGGATATATAGGTGAGTTCACCTGAGGCTTCCCGGCCATCAAGTAAGCGAATGTGGACTTGCTGACCAAGAAGTAGCTGGCCAGCACTTTGTTGTGACACGTAACCCACAGCCTTAACTGTGGATTCATCAATGATTAATGCAACCTTGTCCCCTTTTTCGAGGTGACTGCCAAGCTCCACATAGCGGTTTTCAAGCATACCGCTGAAGGGCGTTTTGATAGCAATGTATTCAAGTTCCAGTTCGGCTGTTTCTAATGTGGCCTCAGCAACCGCGAGGGCAGCTTCTCTGGATCTCAACTGATTTTTTGATTGTAGTCCACGTTTTAGGAGTGTCTTTGCACCCGCTACTTCGAGTTGTTGATTGGTCACTTCAGCTTCAGCACTTTTGAGCCGGGCGGTACGATCTTCTGTGGCCAGTTGCACAAGAAGGGTACCTGCGGCAACGTATTCACCTTTTTCTACGGGGAGACTAAGCACGCGTGAGGTGGTTTGGGCCCTAAGTTCTACTTCTCGCAAGGGTTCGAGTTCCCCTTGGATAACAATTTCTCGAGCGACACTTTCTGATTCAATATCCTGAACACCAACGGTCATTTTTTGTTGCGGTTTGGTTGGGCTTGTAGATGAGGACGTTGTGGTCGTTTGGGAGTCTGGTGCACTTGCAAATATACCACTTAACATCCAAACAACAACGAGGAGTAATAGTCCCAATGACAGGTATGTCGATTTTTTCATAATCATCTCAATCTAATTTCTGGCTAATGATGACGAAGGAACATAACCGATTAGTTTTTCCCAACAAGGCCAGACATCATAAATTCGGTGGCGGCCTCGACAATGTCTTCTTTGCTTCCGTGGGAGCACCAATCTTTACCTGACCACAACATATTAACGGTGCCATCAAAGCAGGCATGCATGCCTATACTAATGTGGTCGAGCGGACGTTGGGCGATAAACCCTTGGTCCATCGCTTCAATTAGTAGGGGGTCTCCCCACTGGCTAAAAGCGTTGTCCAGTTCCAAAAAAGCATCATGCCAGCGCTCGTCTGCTCTTTCTTTGAAGTCAATTCTATTGGTGTATTCGACGATGTAGCGATATTCACTGTGGTCTAGGTGGTATTGGAAGGCAGTTTTAAAGATATGTTTAAAACTTTGGAGCACATCTTTGCTATCTGTGTCTTCTAGTTGAAAGCTTCGTAACAGACCCCGATAAAATTGAAGCGTGAGCTTAAAAAGCAATTCGTCCTTACTTGATATGTGCTTGTATACCGTACCTTTACCTACTCCAGCCCGCTTGGCTATCTGCTCAATAGTCACAGATTCCCAATTGGGGTGTGAGAAAAGCGCTAAAGCAGCATCGAAAATATCTTCTTCTCTGCGCTCAAACTCACGTTGTTTTCTGGTGGGGTTTATCATACCAGGCCCTGTTTAGACTGTTGGTCATAATATGACCGGCGGTCATAAAAGGCAAATAGGTTTTGTCTTAGGTGAAATAATCTACACGGTTTCCTGCAAGTTAAAGAAAGAAAAAAGCGAGTTTATGAGGAAAGAAACATATTTTTACCCACCCTAAAATTCTTAATTATCTTACATAAACGGAGTGTTCGGCATATCTACAAAAATGAGTGGCGTATATAGCGGTAGTTAATATGGTTGTAGTTGGTGTCTCGTCGATACAGGCGGTATTTTCCTAGATAATGTCAGAGTGTTCCTTTTGTGAAGTATGTGCATTGACGTTAATGTAGTGATATTGTTTTAGCTATTTTGAAGGGTCTGTCTCTTTGTTGTTGCTATGGCTTTGGCCACAAAATGGACATCTTAATGGTCTTATCTTCGTAGAGGTGTTTAAACTGAACAGATAAATGGCAGAGAACCATTTTGCCCCACTTTAGTAATAGCTTCAAAAACCGATAAAAAGTATTCATTCTAATAAAATCATAATAAGAAGAAATGGGCGATTCGTGTGAAAAATAAAAGGTCGGAAGGGTTTCTTTTGGGGGATTTTTTTAAGCTATCCGACAATCTGATGGTCATTATTGATAGCGAGGGCTGGTTTGTTGAAATCAACTCTGCCTGTATTGCTGTTGTAGGTTATAGCCCTGAAGAAATAGTAGGAAAGTCTATCTATCATTTTGCTCACCCGGATGACCTAACCAATTTGACCGCTGAGTTTAGTGAAACTGACAGAATCAAATCAAGCAGACAGGTTGAATATAGATGGCATTGTAAAGATAGTTCCTGGGCAAGACTGAGAATGGATATTCAACTGATTCCCGAGGAGGGTGTTTTTTTTGTTATCGGACGGGAAATGACCGGTGAAGATGAAATCAGAAAAAAAGCACTAGATCAGACAAAAAATATATTAGACACAATTATCGAAAGTATCCCTGCGATGATATTTATGAAGAGCGCAAAAGAACTTAGGTTTGAACGTTTTAATCGCGGGGGGGAATTGTTGTTGGGTATTTCCCGTGAGGATCTACTTGGAAAAAATGATTATGATTTATTTACCAAAGAACAGGCCGATTTCTTTACAGAGAAAGATCGGGGGGTACTTAACAGTCATGAAGTATTAGAAATACTTGAAGAGCCTATAAAAACCAGTAGTGGAGAAACAATTTATTTAAGAACCGCCAAAGTAGCTTTGCGTGATTCTGATGGAACACCAACGCACTTGCTGGGTATTTCTATTGATATTACTGATCGCAGATATGCCGAGAATCAGTTACGCCAAGTAAATGAAGAGCTATCAGTTTCTAGGGTGGAGGCGGAACAAGCGAACAGGGCAAAATCTGATTTCTTGGCCAATATGAGTCATGAGATCCGCACACCAATGAACGGTGTTATCGGCATGACAGACGTGCTGCGTGAAACCAGACTAAGTGACAAACAAGGGGATATGGTTGATTTAATCCAAGACTCAGCACATTCTTTGTTAAGAATCATCGACGACATTTTGGATTTCTCAAAAATAGAAGCGGGCCAGTTAGACATTGATGTACACCCATTTAATTTGATTGAAAGTGTTGATAGTGTCTGCAGCATGCTGAATAGCTTGGCACAGATAAAGAACGTTGCATTAACTGTTTTTGTAGATCCGGAGCTTTCCGGCCAAGTAATAGGCGACAGCCTACGTTTGCGCCAAGTGTTTATCAACCTGATAAACAATGCCATAAAGTTTAGTAGTACAGAAAACCAGATCGGTCGTGTGTCAGTGCGTGCAAGTTTACTAGAACAGTCTTCTACCCAGCTTATGGTTGAATTTCTAATAGAGGACAATGGGATTGGCATGGACAAAGATACTCAAGCCAGGCTATTTACAGCGTTCATGCAAAAAGATTCATCCACCAGCCGAATTTTTGGTGGCACGGGACTCGGTTTGGTTATTACCCATAATCTGGTGAAGTTGATGGGGGGGGAGATCTCCGTACAAAGTTCCTTGCATCAAGGCTCTTCATTTAGAATCCAGATTCCCTTTGCTCTTGCCCCAACAGTAACTCTGGATCAACAGTTGCTTTCTGATGTACACGGCTTGTCATGCCTGCTTATCGGAACTGATGAAAGTCATGCTTCTGACCTTGCTGTCTATCTGCTTCATGCCAGAGCGAATATAGAGAGGGTAAAAGATATTAATGCTGCTGAAGCATGGGAAAAAGCCAACACTGATACCAAAGAGTGGCTATGGATTATTGATACAGAGGTAACAATTTCCTCCAAGGAAAAACTCTACACTGAACTAAATTTCGTCCAACATGCAGCTGGTGATATACCTATTATCATTGTGCAGCGCGGGGTTAAGTGCGAACCAAAAGTCGAGCTTAATATAGTAAGTTTGGATGGCAACGCCATGAGCCAGAGTAGCTTTATTCGCGATGTGGCCCAAGTTGCCAAACGGCAATTCCCTAAATCTGAGCCCCTCTTTCATGTAGCCAGACAATGTGAAAAAATTGACGAAACAGCAGCTACTATTATTCAAGGCCCAGCAGTCCTTGTTGCCGAAGACAGTAAAATTAACCAGAAAGTAATATTGCGCCAACTTGCTTTACTTGGATACAACGGGCATGTTGCAGATAATGGCCACCAAGCCTTGGAAGATTGGCGAAACGGCGACTACGCCTTGCTGCTAACAGACCTGCAAATGCCTGATATGAACGGTTATGAATTATGCGCTGCAATCAGGGCAGAAGAAAAGGGTGTTGCTCGTATACCAATTATCCTGCAAACAGCCAATGTGCTGGCCAATACTGATGAAGAGTACGCAGATTTAGATATAGACGGTTGCTTGAATAAACCGGCTAGACTGGAAGAATTACAAGCTATTATTGGGAAATGGATCGATCAAAAAAATTGAGTCTATAATAGCGCGATAATTATAAGATCAATATTGTACCTTTTTCGATATTGAAGTAGCTGAAGTCTTAATGCATCTGTCACGCTAGAAATAGATATTTTTCTCCTGCTCGTCTAGATAGTTACATGCCATTACCCTAGATAATCGACAACCCAAAAAATCTTAAAATAACGGATGATTGTCGTTTATAAGAGAAGCTACTTGGTAGCTAGGGCGCCCATAGGGCTTAATCGTAAGTTGTTTAGGGTATAGCTTTTGTTCTATATCTAAAGACTATGGCGTTATTCAGTCAGGCTTTTCGATCAATGCACTAGAGTTTGAGAGTAGTAGAGGTGTAAGGCAATTGCTCCATGTTTGTTATCACGAAGTATCCTTCTTGTTTGATTAGCAACTTTTTCTTTCAAAATATGAAAACAAAATAGAATGCATTCATGATGTTTCATTTAAGACGGAATAGAAATGGCGGGTGACATCATCTGAATATGAGATACCCGAGCCCAGAGAAATATAAGAGTACAATTTTGGCACAATCCAAAAACCAAAAAGGCCTGCGACTGGTCGCAGGCCTTTAGAATATGGTGCCCAGAGACGGAATCGAACCGCCGACACGAGGATTTTCAATCCTCTGCTCTACCGACTGAGCTATCTGGGCACTACTTGTTACACACGCCGTGTTACAAGAGGCGCGTATTAAACCTTCTCGTCTTTATGTCGTCAAGGGCGTTGTTGGAAATTATTCTGATGGAGGGACATAACCTTCAGCTTCATCGAATTTTTCACCGGAAAGGAACTTGTTTCTTTGTTCATTTAGGTAGGTTCGGGCGGTCATGTCCATCAGATTTAAATGTTTTTCATTAATCAGCCGGGTTTGGTGTTCCAGCCACTCTTCCCAAGCTTGTTTGGATATGGTTTCGTAAATTTCAAGACCTTTTGGTCCGGGAAAGGGCGGATTGTTGAGGCCTTCCAATTCTTTGCCCAGTTTTTTGCAATGAACCATACGTGCCATTGATGTATACCTTATGTTGTTAATTGTTCCAGAAGTTGTTTTACGGGCTGAGCCGTACCGAGTTCTAGAGGTGAATTAGGGTTATACCAGACAATGCCACTGCTATCCATGATAGAGCATTGTTGCGTGGTTTCTATAAGTACTGGTTGGTAGTCTAGATGAAAATGGCTAAATGTATGGCGCTGTCTTGGTAGGGCTTGCCAAGTTTTTACAGGATGACTGAGTTGTTCGCAAACATGCGGTATGTCTGTTTCACTATCACACTGTGGAAACACCCATAGCCCGCCCCAAAGTCCATTGGCGGGACGTTGTTCTAATAACACTTCACCTCGGGGGTTGCGAATAATTAAAAACAGGCATTCTCTAACGGGCTGTATTTTTTTGGGTTTTTTCCCGGGATAGTCGGTGGGGTTCCCCGCCACAAATGCTTTGCAGTCATCAGATAGGGGGCATTCTTTACATTGTGGCTTGGTGCGAGTGCAGAGGGTGGCGCCTAAGTCCATGATGGCTTGAGTGTAGTCTGCAGGTCTTTCCTGCGGTGTGTACTGCTCTGCGAGTGACCACAATTGTTTGCTTGTAGCAGACTGCCCCGGCCAACCGTCAATGGCTTGATGGCGGGCTAATACCCGTTTTACATTGCCATCGAGAATAGTGGCGGGTTGCTGATGGGCGATGGCACAAATAGCGCCAGCAGTTGAGCGACCAATACCCGGTAAGGTTTCTAGTTGCTCAACGGTTTTTGGAAAGCGGCCATTCCCTTCATTAACGACAAGCTGTGCCGTTTTGTGCAGGTTTCTGGCGCGGGCATAGTAGCCAAGCCCGGTCCAGTGGTGGAGCACTTGGTCTTGAGAAGCCGCGGCCAGTGTTTCTACTGTGGGAAAATTGGTCATGAACCGCTGGTAATAGGGAATAACGGTATTGACTTGGGTTTGTTGTAGCATGATTTCTGAGACCCAGACCCGGTAGGCAGAGGTGTTTTTTTGCCAAGGCAGGTCCTTTCGTCCATGTTGGTCAAACCAAGTGAGTAGACGTTGGGAGAAACGGCTGTTCACTATTGGAAAATACCCTTTAGCAAGGTATCTATCATTTGCTCTTTGGCATCTTTGGGTTTTTCCGCCGCAGGTTCTTCAGTAGCATTAGTTGACTGATCGGAAGACTGTGGTTGGGCCTTGTCAGCTTGGGGCTTCAGGAATTTATCAATCAGCGTTTCTTTTATTTTATCTTGCAGCAATTGGTTGATGAATTGTTTGTCGGGTAGACAGGTTCCTTTGCCATTTTCAGCAAAAGATCCGGTGCACCGAAGCGGGATATCACGGTTTCGTATACGTTTGCTTTTTACGAGACAACCGGTTTCTGACGTACGCTCACCTTGAAGGTTGGCCGTGATCAGCATGTTGTACATTTCTTGTTCCAGGTTGACCGTGCCGTTACCGGATATGGCTAGATTACCCAAACCCGTGGTAAACCCTGGCAGGGTGATTTTTTGCTCTCGCCATTGGAACGTACCCTGTAAGTCTTTGAGCTGGGTACTGTTGGACCAGGTCTGATTTAGTGTTGTTTGCTCTACTAATGCTGCCATTTCGCAATAGCTGCGTTCCACATTGATATTGTCCATCTTCAGGCTTTTAACCCTGAGTTTTCCATTGCCATTTACATTCGCCATAAGGGCTTTTTGAGTATCACCACGGGTGGTACCACTAAAGTCCATGGTCAGGCTTCCATGGATATCTGATTGGTCGGCCAAGGTGGATAGGGCGCTATGAATATCAATATTGACCAATTGTTTGGAGAATTGAACCCGAGGTGTTTTTTCCTTGAGGTCAATTTTTGTAGTGGCCTGGAATGTGCCATTAAAAATGGCTCCGGATAGATCGGTTATTTCCAGAATGTTTCCGTTGACAAATAAATTAAGGTGGAGCTGATCAATTTTGATGTTATCGCTGGTGATGCTATTGAGGTTTAGCTCTATGTGTCCTTTGCCTCCATCCAAGAGGGCGAGGGGGGCCAGAATAGGCGTCAATAAAGCTGCTTGATTACTGGTTGCTTCACTGTCTCCCTTGGTTGTTGGTAATACCAGATTGTCACCTTTTAGCACCATTTCTAGCTGACGGGGTCCTTCGAGCTTTAAGGAAACATTGCCTCCAATATTGAAGCTGTCGAGGGCTAGCTTGAGTTGAGTAAGTTTTACTAATGCTCCTGAAGCAGAAAATTGGGTGTTAATTCCTAGCTTTTTAAAGCCTTGGGGTGGTTCGTCTAGGGGTAGTTCACTTAACAACAGATTTTGAATGGAGAGTTCGCCTGCAACAGAGGGTGCGGTCTGTAGTTTAAGGGCGTTGATCTCGCCCTTAATACTAGCGGAACCTAGCTTGCCAGTCACATTGGTCAGGCTTAGAGAGTCTTCCTGGCCCTTGTAGATGGCATTAAAATTAAGAGCTACCGGTAGGTGTTTAAAGCCATCCAATGTTAGCTGTGAACTTGTGAGTTCAGCTATTTGCTCTTTAAGATGAAGTTTGATCTGGGAGTTGAACGCAATCTCTAAAAGAGATGGTTGTTCCGGCAGTGTGGTTGATGCCTTCAGTGTTACAGAGAAGGGTTGTCCGTCTAGGTTTAACCCTGTACTGGTGAAGTTTATTTTTTCAATAACCTGGTCTGGTTCACCCGCCGTGATGACAGTAATTCGGCTGTTTGTGAGTGATAGTTCATCAATCGCAAGCTCGAAGGGTAATGTCGTGTCAGTACTTTGTTGAGATTGCGTTGAGACCGCAGCACCGGGTAAAGCTGCAATATTAGCGGCTTCTTTGGCCGTCTCGACTGAAATGTCAGCGCCATCTATGGCAATTGCCCTGAGGCGGATGGTTCTCGACAGCAATGCTTTCCAGTCTAGAATAAAGTCAGCTTGCTGAAAGTGAATGTCGGGAATGTCTACCTTTTTACCGGAGATAGAGGTAGAGCCAGCTTGCACTGCCAGGTTGGGGAAAAAAGACCAGCTTAGGTCTCCCTCAATGGAGAGTTCGATGTTATTTTTTTTGGCTAATTTTTCTAGCTCAGGTTTATAGCTGTTCGGGTCAATTCCTATTAATAGAAAGGTCACACTTGCGATGACCACTAATACCAGTATAACCACCACGGTGAAAAAGCCTTTTAACCATTTCAACTCGAATGCTCCTTTTGATGTGATTGCCTTTGATCCGGTTCTGTTTGTTAAACCATTTGGCCATTGAGGGTAATCATCTTACCCTCAATGGCCAAAATTGTTTATAGAATACAGCTTTGCTGCATCGGTTAAGGCAGATATGTATTAGAAGCTCATACGGACACCAAGTTCCAAACTCATGGCCGGTTCTGGAGCAATTTCCCGGAGGAAAGAGGTTGAATTGCGAATTTCCTCATCTAGCAGGTTGTTGGCTTTCAAAAATAGAAGCCATTGGCCACTGGCGGTGTCAACGTGATAGTGCACATGCCCATCCAGCCGTGTGTAGTCATTGGTGTCTTCTTCAAAATCACCTGCATGGTTTTGCTGTTTCGCCTCGGTGAGTTTTAGTCCAGCATTCCATTGATTTTGGAAATAATTCACCGCCATGCCAAATCGTAGCGGTGGGATACGGGGAACATCACCACTTTTATCCAATTTTGCCCTGACATAATCGCTAAAGAATTCGATATCCCAATTGTCATTAAGGGGGATGCCTACACTTGCTTCCGCACCTCGGAAGGTGGCATCTTCCTGTTGGTATTGGTAAATCGTTAATTCTTCATCGTGATCCTCTATTCCGGTATTTTCCTTGAAGATAAAATCGTCAATGCTGTTGTAGAAAAGATTAAGGCTCAGGTTGATCGGGCCCTGGTATTGATAGCCAATTTCAAAGTTATGGCTGGTCTCTTCATCAAGGCTGGCATCGCCAATATCAAAGCTTTCGCTGGCATGGTGAGGACCGTTTGAGAGCAGCTCTTCCACGGATGGCGCACGTTGGGCTCGGGTAAAGGATAGACTGATATTCTGGTCCTCTGTCATTTGCCACAACCCACCAAAAGATAGGCTCTGTGTGTTATGGTCAATTTCCGAGCGGTTTTCCGGATCAATGGTTTGTCGATCTAAACGCAACCCCACTTCATAACTCCAGTTGTCGTGAGTGGTTTCTCCCACCCAAAAAAGACCACCGTTTTGAATGTCTGATTTGGGAATGAAGGATTCGTCGCCAATGGCGGCAAATTGCCGGTCTTCCACCTGAAGGCCAACGGCGCCTGTCCAGCCAGCCACCTCCTGGTGCAGTAACTCAACACGGCCTTCAATCGCCTCATTGGTAAAGCGTGTGCCTGTTTCGCTCCCTTCGAGTTCCGTATGTTCGTAATCGTTGTAACTGATACGAACCCGCCCCAGATTAAACCCGGGTAAAATATCTGCCCATTCAGCTTTGAGGTCTACCCGAGTCTGTTCCATGTCGATGCGAATATCCGTTTCCTCCTCCTCGTGGGCCTCATCCTCATGTTCATGTGATCCGGGCGGAATGCCATAATTGTTTTCCATTCTACTGACAGAAAGACCGATAAATCCGTTCTCACCTATCCAGGACAAGCCGCCTGTTACGTTGTGTGCTTGAGTGTCGGTATTGTCAATGTAACCATGAGTGGTTTCATGTTCAGAGGGGTCTTCTCCATCTTCCGGACGTTGTGCCAACCCTTCGATTTCGATGTCATTGCTGTCTCGGTAGACCCCATCGATATGCCAGGCCCAATTACCCAGTGCTGTATCGGTTAACGCATTTTCCATTAGGAAAACAGTGCTGTTTTGATCGTTGGCACTGTTGTATCGATATTCGACCGCGGAATTAAGTTTTTCTGGCAGTTTGTCGGGGATACGGTTATCGATAACATTGACAACTCCTCCAATGGCGCCATTGCCATAGCGCAAGGAGGCTGGGCCTCTGAGCACCTCTATGCGTTCAGCGACCAGTGCTTCTGTGGTAATGGCATGGTCACCACTTGCGGATGAAGCATCCAATGTGCCGAGGCTGTCTTGCATGACTTTGACTCGGTTACCCATTTGTCCACGGATAACGGGTCTTCCCACACCCGGGCCAAAACCTGAGTTAGTGACACCGAGTTCATCTTTTAGTGTTTCGCCTATTGTAGCGGCAGCTTTCCTGTGCAGAGTTTCGCCGGTTAGCACGCTGGTGGCTTGATTGATTCCTGCAGAATTTTCTTCTAGGGGAGAGGCTGAGATAACAATTTCATTTAATTCTTGATAACTGTGTTGATGCTTTTCAGTGGGTGTATGTTGTTCTGGTGTATTTTCTGCCGACACAATGCAGGGCAGGCTGGAAAGAGCCAGCGCCGCCATAAAAGTATTTTTCATGGTTTATCGTCCTATAGCTAAAACAAAGGAAAGTGGTTGTTTTTGTGGCTATAGATTGAAGGGTGGTGCTCGACTTTTGCGGGGTGCAACGGGGACCAGCTGTGGTTTGTCATAGTTGAAAACCACATGCTCAGAGGTAATTTTCTCAATCTTCAGTGTGGGTGGGCGAGTTTCTAGGGTTGCACCTCCCGAACTGGAGGAGAGGCACATATCGCAATGGACTGCGTGCTCATGGAGGTGTATATGGGCTGCTGTGGCAGTATTCAGCCATAATGTGGCAAACGACAGCAGACAAACCAGCGCAATATTTCTAAAGAGAGAACTCTTTGCTATTGGGGCTAGTTTGTATTGATTATCGATGTGAGCGTCACGATAACTCATATTGCGAAGTTTTATGCCCTTTGATGGCAGTTAGTAGGCCCAGAAATGGTGTGTGAGTGTAATCTCTTCACGCTTGTTATGGAAGGGTTTGGGTGGTGGCTCTATAATATGCGCCTTGAGCACCTCCTCTCCATGGGTTATTTGTGGGGTGGGTGTTAAACACGTTGAATCAACGGGCTGGTGAATAAGTTATAGTCGATCGTTTCACACTTGTTTGATCATCGGTAATGAATAGCTCATTGGGCATAGGCCCGTGCGCATAAGCGCACGTCAGTGAGCAACAGAGGAGAGCAGCATGGTGGAACGTACAGCGGCCGTGAGTCGTGACACGTTAGAAACCCAGATTACAGTTGAGATAAACCTCGATGGTACTGGGCTGTCCAGTTTTGATACCGGTGTTCCCTTTCTTGACCACATGTTGGATCAAATTGCCCGTCATGGTTTGATTGATATCAGTGTTCGAGCCAATGGTGATACAGAGATTGATGATCACCACACGGTAGAAGACATTGGCATTACTCTGGGGCAGGCCTTTCAGAAAGCCCTAGGTGATAAAAAAGGCATTCGTCGATATGGTCACGCTTATGTGCCTTTGGATGAGGCTTTGTCCCGTGTGGTTATCGATTTTTCTGGTCGCCCCGGCTTGGAAATGTTTGTTGATTTTACCCGTGCCAGAGTCGGTGGTTTCGATGTAGATCTAGCCTATGAGTTTTTTCAAGGCTTCGTGAATCACGCTGGCGTGTCTCTACACATCGATAACCTGCGTGGCAAAAATACGCACCACCAGATAGAGACAATTTTTAAGGCCTTTGGTCGTGCTGTACGTATGGCTATTGAGCTAGACCCTAGGATGGCTGGCGTGATGCCTTCGACAAAAGGAACGCTCTAAGCGCTCTGAACTGACAATAGTTCTGAATAGGTGCTCTAGAGAAGGTTCTCCGGGTAAAAGTCCTTAATGATAAAGCTGAATTTTCTATGACAGACTTTCGTACACGTATTGCCGTGCTGGATTATGGTATGGGCAATCTTCATTCTGTTGCCAAAGCTTTGGAGCATGTGGCTCCAAGAGCTGAGGTGATTGTGACGGCTGACCCTGTAGAGGTAGCTGATGCCGACCGAGTGGTATTCCCTGGTGTGGGTGCGATCCGGGATTGTATGGCAGAAATTCGCCGGCTTGGTTTTGATAAGCTGGTTGCCAAGGCAATTGAGGAAAAACCGGTACTGGGTATTTGCGTCGGCATGCAGGCATTACTGGAACACAGTGAAGAAAATAATGGAGTTGATTGTCTCGATATTCTGCCGGGTAAGGTGCGGTTTTTTGGTCGCAATCTACATGATGCCAGCGGTGAAAAACTGAAGGTTCCGCATATGGGCTGGAACCGTGTTCATCAAACCATTGATCACCCCATGTGGCATGGCATAGAGCAAGATAGCCGGTTCTATTTTGTCCATAGTTATTTTGTGGATGAGAACCATCAGGAACTGGTGGCGGGTACTTGCGACTACTCGGTAAAATTTGCGGCTGCACTGGTTCGAAATAACTTGTTTGCCGTGCAGTTTCACCCTGAAAAAAGCCACACGGCGGGTCTTCAGTTACTCAGTAACTTTGTGACCTGGCGTGGATCTCAATAGGCCACTCAGTGGCTATATGAGTTTGGCTATAACCTATATAAATACGCTACTTTTAACCCAAGATGTGACAGGAATTGATTCGTGCTGATTATCCCCGCTATAGATTTGAAAGACGGTGAATGTGTTCGTCTTCGCCAAGGTCGTATGGAAGACTCCACTGTATTTGCAGGGAGTCCTGTTGATATGGCTGCCCGTTGGGTTGATGCCGGTGCTCGCCGTTTGCACCTGGTGGATTTAAATGGTGCTTTCGCGGGTGAGCCCGTCAATGGTGAAGTGGTAACCGATATAGCGAAAGCTTATCCTAATTTACCGATCCAAATTGGTGGCGGTATCCGCAGTGGGGAAACCATAGAGGCTTACCTTAAAGCGGGTGTGGAATATGTCATTATCGGCACGAAGGCGGTAAAAGAACCCGATTTTGTCACCGAAATGTGTCGGCAATTTCCTGGTCATATCATTGTAGGCATTGATGCTAAAAAAGGCTTGGTCGCGACGGATGGTTGGGCTGAAGTCACCGAGGTAAAAGCCGCAGATCTGGCTAAACGGTTTGAGTCTGATGGTGTTAGCGCTATTGTTTACACAGACATTGATCGCGATGGCATGATGCAGGGGGTTAATGTCGAAGCTACTGTAGCAATGGCCCAGGCTTCATCTATTCCTGTGATTGCATCAGGCGGTATTACGAATATGGATGATATCGTGGCTCTTCATAAAGTGGCTGATCAGGGAATATTGGGAGCGATTACTGGCAGAGCTATTTACGAAGGCACCCTGGATGTTGCCGAAGCTCAACGTCTTTGTGACTAGTGCTTGAAGGACGTATTTCTTGTCTGAACGCCTTGACGTGCTTTTAATGAAAACATCTCTTGTTCAGCAAAGAGGTGTTTTGTAAGCAAACTCTCAATTGATGTTCTTCAACGGGTTTTTGTCATCAAGGTCTTGAAAGAGAGCGGAGAAGGTAAGGGTACTCTATGCGGAGTACCCAAGGTGTTTGTAAGCTCAATAGGTTTTATAGGGTAAAAACTTACCCGACATAACGATGTTGACACGGTCTCCATTTGGATCTTCCTGGCGTTGGAGGTCCATAGAAAAGTCAATGGCGCTCATGATTCCATCACCGAACTCTTCATGAATTAATTCTTTAATGGTACTCCCATACACGTTTACAAGTTCATACCATCGGTAGATGAGCGGGTCGGTTGGGACGGCCGTTGGCAGTGAGCCTTTATAGGGAGCTACTTGTAACCATGCAATAGCTTCGTCGGTGAGGCCAAACAGGTTCCCGACAATTTCAGCTTGTTCTTTATTAAAGGTCATTTGTCCAAGGCAGGCGGCAGTAGTCCACTCCTTGGAAAGGCCAATAGCATCGGCTACGTCGCTCCATTTGATGTTTTTGGCGACTTTAGCTGACAGGAGAGTCTGTGTTACTTCGTCACGATTGCTGATCATAGTGGCTTCCTCTGAGGCTAATTTATACATTTGATTGAAAGGTTAATGGGAGCTTTCCCCGTGATAAATGAAATGATCTAGGCCGTCTATTTGACCAGCAAAATAATCACAATGGCTGCAAGTAGGGCGGAGATGCCTTTCCAAAATTGAACAGGATTACGTTCAATTAATGCTGGACGAGTTTTATTTAAAAATGCCTTGTTGGGATGGCGCAAATCAAAAATGAATTCTGATAACGCTTGATATCGTTTATAAGGATTGGGATGAACAGCTTTTCTGAGCGCATCATCTACCCAAGCTGGAATTTCTTGCTCGTCATCAAGCACGGATATATAGGTTAATTTTCGTTGTGCCGCTGCCGTTCTACATTTTGATACCTGTGTACCATAGGGGAATTTCCCCGATAGCATATGGTAGGTCAATACGCCGAGAGAATAGAGGTCTGAGCAAGATGTTCCTACATCGCCAATAAAATATTCGGGCGCGGTATAGAGGGCAGTACCAAGTATGGGTTCTTGTTCTCGCGATATTTCTGCCTCAATAATTCCTGCGACTCTGGCGGCCCCAAAATCAATGATTTTTACCGTGCCTGAGTGATCAATCATGATGTTGTCCGGTCTGATATCCTGATGCAGGATATCCATGCGATGAAGCGCGCGTAGCCCCATGATGATCTGTCCAACGATATTTCGTACTGTTTCAATGTCTGGCTTTGGGTTGTCAATTATCCATTGTTTTAGTGTTTGTCCATCGATGAACTCGTTGACGGTATAAAGGTAATGTCGTTTTCGGGTTTGTAATCCAGCTTTAAGAACATGTGCGCTATTAATCCGCCGAGCAACCCATTCCTCCATTAAAAATCTCTCGAGGTAAGCTGGGTCACCCCGTAGATCGATGGATGGCGTTTTGATGATGACCTGTGTGTTGGTCTCTTGGTCTAATGCGAGATACACATGACTGCGGCTAGTTGCATGGACTTCTCGGATAATAGTATAGCCATCGAAATCTGTTCTAGGTTCTAATATTGGAGGTAGAGACAGTTCATCAATTTGTTCTTGCAGTTCATTTGACTTTTGTTGCGGTAGGTCCTCGATTCGTATGATTTGAATGGTTAAATTATCTGAGCTGCCTTGATCATATGCGTGATTGACGATACTTTTAGCTGCGGTATCCAAGTCGTTGATATTTTCATTAATGGTATTGATGAGTACTTGAGCTTCGATATGTTCATAGACACCATCGGTGGCTAGAATAAAAATATCCCCGATGCTGGCTGGCATCACGTGTTCATCAATTTCAATATGCGCTTCAATACCCAAAGCTCGGCTTAAGTAACTTTTTTCCTTTGAGACCCAAAGACGATGGTCATTGGTTAATTGTTCCAATGCTTCGCCGTGGAGCTTGTATATTCGAGTGTCGCCTACATGAAAAATATGAACAGTTGTTGCCTTGATAACTAAAGCACTTAACGTACAGACATAGCCTTTGTCTTTATCGTATCGATAGGGGCTGTTTTGGCTTTGTGAATAGAGCCATGAGTTGGTGGCTGATAATACACGGCTTACGGAGTGCCTGACTGACCAGGCATCGGAGGTACAGAAGTAGTCATCTAAAAAGCTTTTAACCGCAGTTTCACTGGCGATATGACTTACATCGCTACTACTGATGCCATCAGCCATTACAAATGCCATACCCTTAAGGCTCAGCATAGGCTCTTTCGGTGAACAAAAGCCGTGAAAATCCTGATTGGATTCCTTTCGACCTTTATCAGAAAACTGTCCGACGGATACTTTCAAGGGACTCGTCATAGGGTTGCCATAGACCCCGACCAAATCGTCGGGCCGGGGTCTTGTTCATTAACGATTAAGCGAGAGTACCTGCTGCGCTAGGTTTTTTAACAGTTCTGATATGAGTGGTGTAGAGCGTCAAACCAGTAAATGCCAAGCCGCCGACCAAGTTACCTAACGCCGTGGGGATCTCATTCCAGATAAAGTAATCTGCGACTGAAAAATCGCCGCCCATAATCATGGCAGAAGGGAATAGAAACATATTGACCACTGAGTGTTCGAATCCCATGAAGAAGAAAACTAGGATTGGCATCCACATTGCGATTACTTTACCGCTAACTGAGGTGGAGATCATGGCACCAACAACACCCATGGAAACCATCCAGTTACACAACATACCGCGTACAAAAATAGTGAACCATCCCGCTAGACCATATTCAGCATAACCCAAAGTACGTGACTCGCCGATAGTTGCAATTTTCTGTCCAACCGCTCCTGGTTCAATACTAAAACCGTAAGTGAAAACAAAGGCCATCATAATGGCGACTGTTAATGCGCCACCGAAATTACCCGTAAAAACCAAGCCCCAGTTTCTCAGAATACCCTTTACTGTCACCCCGGGTCGTTTGTCTAATAGTGCTAGGGGTGTTAGTACAAATACCCCCGTTAATAGGTCGAAACCCATCAAGTAAAGCATGCAGAATCCGACAGGAAAGAGAAGGGCGCCAATCAAAAAGACACCGGTTTGAACGGCGACGGTGACGGCAAAGACAGCAGCCAATGCCAAAATGGCACCTGCCATGTACGCTCTAATCAAGGTGTCCCGGGTTGACATGTGGACTTTGGATTCCCCTGCATCCACCATTTTGGTTACAAATTCGGATGGAACTAAATAAGACATTTTTCTTTCCTCATTTTTTGATAAACATTGCCGATAAATTTGACCTCTGAGTAGAGGCAATCAAGCCTTTTGTCGAGAGTTTTACCCGCTATACGGAATATAAAATGTGGGTGACCACAAACCCGTATGAGTGGGTAGCGTGGACGCCATTGTCCGAATTATTTTAGGTTGTTCAGGAGAAGTGTTGTCCTGCTTACATACCTTAATCACAGCAATCGGTGTGCCATAAATATGGATATGTGATTAGTTGTAATAAAATCAATGTGTTATTAGTGTTTTGTGAGCTTTATTTCTAAATTTATGCTTTATCTCGGTGCAATTAAGTCAGTGCTTGCTTCATAAAAGAGCAGTTTTATGAAGTTAGATCAACGTCAAAGGGTAGGTGTTGGCGTGGAGAAAAAGGATCTGGAATAAGTGGATTAACATGCAATTTTAAGAAAAGACGATTAAAGAAGTGATAAGAATGAGGCGGGGGAAAAATATAATTATCTGTAGTAATGGTTTGTTCTAGGGTAAAACAAAATCAAAGGTTACAACCCCTAGAGTGCCTTAAATAGGGGTTGTATTTAAATGATTTTCAGCCTGTAGTTTCATTGAGTAAAAACTCTATTAATGCTTTCTGTGCATGAAGTCGGTTCTCGGCTTCGTCCCAAACTACGGACCATTTTGATTCCAAAATAGTTTCGCTTATTTCCATGCCACGGTATGCGGGAAGGCAATGCATAAATAGAGCACCTTTGGCGGCTAGAGACATCACCTCTTCATTGACTTGGAAGCCAGTAAAGGCTTCCTCCCGTTGTTGTTTTTCTTCTTCTTGGCCCATAGAGGCCCATGTGTCGGTTACCACTAAGTCGGCCCCTGAAATTGCCGCTACAGGATCGCGAACAATCGAGACGCGATCGCTGAATTTTCCCAGCAATTCAGAGCAGGGTTCAAAACCTTCTGGGCAGGCAATTACCAGCTGGAAATCTAGCATGTCTGCTGCGTTCATGTAGGACTGACACATATTATTACCATCGCCAACCCAAACGACGCGTTTGCCTTGGATGCTACCCCGATGCTCAATGTAGGTTTGCATATCAGCCAATAACTGGCAGGGATGATAGCCATCGGTAAGGGCGTTGATTACGGGTACAGAGGAGTATTCTGCAAATGTCTGAATTTTGTCGTGACCGAAAGTTCGGATCATGACGATATCCACCATTCTCGAGATAACACGTGCTGAGTCTTCGATAGATTCACCGCGGCCAAGTTGGGTGTCATTGGGCGAGAGAAACAGTGCGCTGCCACCCAATTGAGCCATACCCGATTCAAAAGAGACTCGGGTGCGAGTGGAGGACTTTTCAAAAATCATCGCCATTACTTTGCCAGCAAATGGACGTTCAGCGGTACCATTACGACGGGCAGCCTTAAGCTCAATGGCACGCTGTAGCAGTTGTTGAAGCTCATCTTTTGATAGATCTTGTAGTGTTAGAAAATGTCTTAGTGCCATATTGTTTTATCCGGAGGGTTTATAACCCTTGTCTGATCACACCACTGAGAATATCGACCAGCTGATCAGCGTCTTCATTGGTTAGGTTAAGGGGCGGCAGCAACCGGATGACCGATTCTGCGGTGACGTTAATCAATAACCCCTGTTTGGCTGCACTATCGACCAATTCTGTACAGGGGGCGTCCAGTTCAATTGCAAGCATTAACCCTTGGCCTCTAATGTCCACCACATTAGGACAATCTGCCAGTTTACTGGCGAATTGTTGTTGTAGGTAATGGCCGGTGGCCTGTGCTTTTTCACAGAGGCCCTCATTGATGATGGTTTCCACTGTGGCTAGACCGGCAGCACAGGCGAGGGGATTGCCGCCAAAGGTCGAACCATGGCTTCCAGGTTGCATTAGGTCTGCGGCTTTGTCTCCGGCAAGACAAGCGCCAATGGGGACGCCGTTGCCCAAACCTTTAGCTATGGTGACTACATCGGGCATGAGGGGGTAATGCTGGTAGTTAAAATAACGACCAGTACGGCCATTGCTAGTTTGAATTTCATCCAGCATTAATAGCCAGTTTTTTTCATCACAAATTTGACGAAGGCCCGGTAAATAATCTTTGTCGGAGATTCTGATGCCGCCTTCACCCTGAATAGGCTCGAGTAAAATAGCGACAACATTTTTGTTGTTTTCCGCAATGGTCTTAACGGCATCAAGATCATTAAAAGGTGCCCGAACAAATCCTCTGACTAAGGGTTCAAAGCCGGCTTGCACTTTGCGGTTTCCCGTGGCGGACAGTGTGGCAAGGGTGCGGCCGTGAAAGGCTTTTTCCATCACAATAATGACGGGCTCAGCAATATTCTTACTGTGACCGAATAGCCGGGCCAATTTGATGGCGGCTTCATTTGCTTCAGCACCAGAGTTACTGAAGAATACTTTGCTCATCCCTGAGATATCTATCAACCGCTCTGCCAGATCCTCTTGCGCCTTAATGTTATAGAGATTGGAACAGTGGGTAAGGGTGGCCGCTTGCTCTGTAATGGCTTTTGTTACAGCGGGGTGTGCGTGGCCCAGTCCACAGACGGCAATGCCAGATATAGCATCCAAGTAACGATTTCCTTGATCATCCCAAACCCAGGAGCCTTCTCCTTTGCTGAGCGTAATTTTACGGGTGCCATAATTGTTCATTAATGCGTCACTGGTCATGCCTGTTGTCCTACTGCGATGAGGTGTTTTAGCTAAGGTGAACCTAAGTACGACGAGACTTATACACCCCAATAAAACCTCAAAAACGAAAAAAGGCAGCTACTTGCTGCCCATTAAAGGGAGAATACTATAAGGATTTTTATAGGTTGGCAATGGTTGCCAACCTATAGTGTTTCTCGGGTTTTAACCCCCGATCTTTCTTAGTCTATGGTGGCTGTACCAGGCCCAGAGTCCTGTGAGTGCCAATAGGCAGATTAACAGTCCAACCAAATCTATCAATAAAACACCGGCCGTGCCAAAGAAGCGTCCACTGTGTAAATCCAGAATCAGAGTCTCCATTGAGATGCCGGGCAGCTCTGCTCGTTGATAAAGTTGTTCGATTACCTCTGTGGGCAGGGGGGAAGCGCTGCTCCATTCCGTCACAGGGGTATTGCTCTCTTGGGTTTCCAGGGTATCAATGTTAAGTGACAGTGTTTGTCCGCTGGATAGGATGAATATCTCTTTATCTGCCACCTGAAGGGCAGTGGTGTTTTTTGGTAAGCCCTTGAGTAAGCTTAGTTTTTCTATTAATTCTCCCTGTGACGTCAATATCACCAGTTCGTCCTGACAAAGTGCTAATAGCAAAGATTGGGTTTGTGATGCCCCCCATAGCGGAGCTCGGCAACTCGCTACAGGTTCGGTATTCAGAAACAGGTCATTGCCACCCGGGTGGCTGAGCCATTGGTTCTCCAGTTTGAATCCCGTAAGAGGTGTTGTTTCAAAACCGTACCAGTCCAGTAGCCACTGAGTTCGCAGTGTTTGTTTACTGAGCCCGATATTGGGGGAGTGGTTCAACAGTAGACCGGTAATGGCGAGAAAGATCACCATAATGACGATGGATAACCCAATACGCCGGTGCCAGCGCAAATTGATAATAATGGTTTTACGGAGATTTAGGGGCAACGAGTGTGTTCTCTTGTCTGTCTTTTTGGCGTTGTTCTATCGGGTTTTTACCTGATTTGAATCTAATAAGATAGCTTGCTGGTGATAGAAAAGGGCAAGCTTGGCAACTTTGGTCACAGCGCGTACTGATAATGTAGCGCCAGTAATACCATCAATATGTTGGTCTAGGTTATGGTCAGACGTTATTTTGGCATTCTGATATTGATCCGTAAATGCTGAATAGCGTACTTCCCAGCCGCGACTTTCTCTAAAGGCGAGAATTTTCACTTGTTCTATATGGGCGTTTGCTCGACTTCCTTTGACGAGCACGCCAATAGTAATGGGCAATTCTTTGCCAATTTCTTCCATAATCCAGGCCGTTTTGTCTTCCTCTTTCCAGTACCTGACTCGTATTCCTCGTACCCTGTGACCAAGAATCTGACTGGCGGCATCTTTCAACTCTGGTGTTAGCCATAGTGATGTTGGTTGTGGTGAAGACTGAAAATATGAAGCGATAAAGTCCGGCCCAGTTTGGTACACACCTTTGCTGTACGCCGAAGTTGAACCCATAAATATTAGAATGAGCAGCATAAAAAGGAGAACCATATGAAGGGCCCTCCTTTTTGAGGTGTTCGAAATAAATTGTTTTATTTCTTGGGTTGGCTCTATGTTGAAAATTAGAAGCTCCAGCCTACGCCTAGGTTAAATCCACGGAATTCATCGGAACTACCTTCGTTGTTGTCATGTCGGTAGTCGGCTTTTAAGACGACGTTTTCGTGGAGCCAGTAGTTGAAGCCGATATCATACTGTTGTTTTTCGCTATCCATACTGCTTTCGCCAGCCTGGTTATCCCATTCACTGAAGCGGGCAAAAAAACCTAGCTTTTCGTTAATGCGATATGACGGTTCGAGATAAAAGCCTTCCTGTTCATCGGCACCTAATGCCACATTTTCGATGACATCATCGATATCCCAATGTGCGTAGAGAGCCCGGACCCCAAAAGGGCCGCTATTATAAACAACATGTAATTCAACTAAATTAGCATCGGCACTATCTTCACCGGCAAATGATTCACCCTGCCAAACATCTGTTTGGTGTTGAAGGGTCGCGGCTAATTCTAGACCTGGCATCCCTGTGTACTTAATACGTGCAGTGTATGCGAGGTCATCACCTTCAGCTTCACTGACTTTTTGGCGGCCATCGCGAATTTTTGATTTTCCGTTATTCGGGTCAATGAATAGCCCTGAGTGAACACCGGCGTCATAGCTGAAACCTTCGGCAATTTCACCGCTGAACATAGCACCACCTTCCCACCAAGTAGCAGGAATAATATCTTTTTCAACAGGGTTACGTTCTAC
>JASJGJ010000035.1:0-3137 GCA_033791605.1 Porticoccus sp. | reverse complement strand
ATGGTACCTGCCCGATCTCTTCAAGTGGGATTCCTTTGTGTTACCTCTCGTTGGGATTATGTTTTTTTATTGGAGACACCTGGGTTACGTTAAAAAATAGAGTATCTGCAAGAGATTAATATTATGAAAAAAACCTTCGCTATTTCCGCGGTACTGGTTGTCCTGGGCGTTATTGTGTTTTTTAAGCTTGGCAAAGAAGGTGTAAAGACCTTGCAAGGGCCCAAAGTCCAGCAAGGTGAAACCGAGCTCAGATATCAGGAAATAGATACATCATTTAAACATACTTCTGAATTTAAGGCTGCTCTGCCATTTATTGGCTTGTCTGCAATTGATGTAGATAATGATGGGGTTGATGAAATTTTTGTCGGTGGCGGCATAGGCCAGCAAGACGCCATCCTCTCATATAACGGCACAGCGCTCGTCACCTCTGATCACGCTCACTCCATAAGCAAAGACAATAACGACCCAACCTATGGCGCTATGTCGATTGATGCTACTGGTGACGGCCTTGCTGATTTGTTTGTGGCGCGCGAATCGGGGGTTTATTTTTACGTGAATACCGGCACTGATTTCCACGGTGGTCAGGTGGATTTTCCACTCGATGAAAAATCGATGCCCTTATCTATTGCCGCAGGGGATATCAATAAGGACGGAGCGGTGGATCTCTATATTTCCAATTACATACGGCCTGAGTATGTGGAAGGGGAAACCATTTTCAATGATTTGGACTACGGCGGTATTAACAACTTGTTGCTAAATAATGGTGATAATACGTTTACCGATATTACTCGTGAGTCGGGCCTTTATCATCAACACAATAGTTTTCTCGCTGTTTTCGTTGATCTGAATAACGATGGCCACAGTGAGTTGGTGGTCGCACATGACACGGGTGTGCCTTCGATTTATAAAAATAACGGCGACCTCACATTTACTGACCTGGCGCTGCCAGTAACTAACAGCTATCCTATGGGAATTGCCGTTAGCGATATCAACAACGATGGCTGGCTGGATTTATATTTTAGCAATGTAGGGCCGACGCTGCCAACATTACTGCTCCGTGGCGACTTGAGAGATGAGCAGGAGCTCAATACAGACTATATCTTGTTAGAAAACAAGGGCGACCTGGTGTTTGAAGATACTGCCAAGCAACGCAATGCAGCTGTCTACGGTTTTGGTTGGGGCCTGGTGTCATTTGATTTTAACAATGATACTCTGGCCGATTACCTTGTTTCGCAAAATTACATTCGTTTTCCCGGTGCGCAAACCGGTTTATTTGACCTGTATCCCGGACGTTTACTGCAACAGGACAACAATGGTCAATTTAAAGCGGTGGAGGAAATGGCCGGCCTTTCAAATGAGCGCTTCGGTGTCAACATGGTGGTTACTGACTTTAATGGCGATGGTTGGCCCGATGTGGTGCTGGGTAATCTCGACAGTGAACTTCGTGCCTTCATCAATCAAGGCGGTTCAAATCACTGGCTGAAAGTACGGCTGCCGGATTCACCTGAATCTTTGGGTGCCATTGTTGAACTAGAGGTAACGAGTGGTGAGACCTATGTGAATCAAGTCTATACCAGGGAAGGTTTAGTGTCCGACCAGACCCATGAGCTATTTTTTGGATTGGGCGATATATCCTCTTTATCAAGCCTCAGTGTAAGGTACCAGGATGGTCGTAAGAAAATTATCGAAAGCCCGGCCATTGATAGCTTATTAACCGTTGAAATTGATCAATGAATACCGACATAAATTTTAACCAGCTGCTTCTTGCCGGTTGGATCGGATTAATCGGCGCCTTATTTGTAGGTGTTGGCGAATTTACCCTGCAATTTTCCCCATTGGGTGGCTACGAGGCGGAGAACTATGTGTACTTCGCCCGCATTTCCGAGACACGACTGACCTACGGCCACTTTATTAGTGTGCTGGCAGCTCCGTTATACTTGGCAGGCTATTGGCATCTCGGCCAGATGTTTGTTCGTGGTGGCAGTGTAATGGCAGGCTGGTTCATTACACTGTTTGGCGGCTATGCTTTCGTTGTAGGTACTGCCTGGCTGGGTGGCAGGGTCTATCTCGCCTTCACTGCGCATGCAATTGCCAGCGCTGCATCTCCTGAATCAACCCACATGTTGACTGAATTGCTTGGAACCTTTGGAGATCACAACGAACCATTAGTCAACGCCTTGCGGCTGGCGATGTTGATTGTCTCCATCTTGTGGATTGTTCTTGTGGCGCGAGGTAAAACCTTGTATCCACGCTGGATGGCACTATTCAGCCCAATCGCATTGTTGGCTGCTATTTTTATTATTTACTTTTATATCTCACCCAGGCTGGGTGCCTGGCTGCTTCCTGCTGCAATGAACGTAGTGCATGTTATTTTGTTTGCCTTATCTATTTCTATCACCAGAAATTTGCAAAAAAATGACGGGTTTAAATATTGACTAATAGTGTGGTTTGTTACGTGCGATGTCAAATTCAATGCTCAGTTGCTGAGAATACCTGATCAGGAATAGAGTCAATGAGCGGCCCTAACTTTCAGATTGGTATAGAAACTATGGGCCACTCAACAGGATTCTGAGATTTTTTGCGAGATCTTTGGTTGCAAAAGATACGTTAGTTATAAGCGCAAGCATAATAGTGAAAATCAATGTTCTACAAAACGATAGGTGTCTCCATTTGTGAGCTACAGGCGAAACGCTAGCCCAAACAGGGGGCCATGGGTAATTGTGTCATAAGCAAATCGGTTTGGGGTGCCTACTTGACCTGTACTATAATCAACCGACAATGCACGGTATTCAAACACGAGTGACAAATAGTCAGTTGCATCCCAGATAAATCCACCCTGCAGGTTCCAAGTAAAATTAGAGCCGACTCCAAAACCTCCAATATCAACTTTGAGAATAACATGCCACTTCTCTGATATTTCATCTAAATTGTGTTTGAGTTGATAACAAGCTCCTCCAGCAACAAAAAACATGATAGAGGAGCTTGCAACTGGCTCATATTTCCTTCGGTATTATCGAGATACCTTGAGAAGTTATTCGAATTACTGCTCACTTGCCGAAAACGGAATGGGTTGACCACTCACCTCTTCAGGGTCAAAGGGAAGCTTCTCAATGTCAACGGGAATTGTGTAGATCTGC
>JASJGJ010000034.1:0-7693 GCA_033791605.1 Porticoccus sp. | reverse complement strand
GGAACGCTGGATATACAACCTATGGCCGAGGCTGCCAAAGCTCAGTGGCAAGTGGGAGATACCTTGCCGGTTATTGCTTGTATATTACTTTTGGGCGGTGCAGTGGGCAAGTCGGCTCAGTTGCCGTTACATACGTGGTTGCCCGATGCCATGGCTGGTCCTACACCCGTCAGTGCATTGATTCATGCGGCAACGATGGTGACAGCCGGCGTGTATCTGATTGCACGAACTCATGAACTATTTTTGCTCGCGCCCCCGGCGATGTTGGCGGTGGCACTCGTAGGGTTGATCACTTCCTTGATGGCAGCCTTTACGGCTCTAAACCAACACGACATCAAAAGGATTCTGGCGTATTCCACTATTAGTCAGATTGGCTATATGTTTTTGGCTTTGGGCGTGGGTGCCTGGGCCGCGGGCATTTTTCATTTGGTTACACACGCATTCTTTAAAGCGTTGCTGTTTTTGGCCGCAGGCGCAGTAATTCACTGTCTGCACCATGAACATAATATTTTCAAAATGGGTGGTTTGAGGACTCGCTTACCGGTGGTGTTCTGGAGCTTCCTTATTGGTTCGGCGGCATTGGCGGCATTGCCATTGACCTCTGGGTTTTTTAGCAAGGATATGATCCTGTTGCAGGCTTATGAACTGCCCGGTGTTGGCCCTTGGTTGTGGGCAGGTGGTTTGCTTGGGGCATTGCTGACAGCCATTTATAGTTTCAGGCTGGTGTTTGTGGTGTTCTTTGGTGAAACAAAAATGGAGCCTGACAAGCAACCGGGTTCTCGTATGGCCGTGCCGTTATCACTGCTGTGTGTTTTGTCGCTGATTGGAGGGTTTTTTGCCCTGCCGTTGGTGCCATTGACGTCTGTATTTCCTGTTGCAGGTGAACATCATCCCAGTCACTTGATAGAAGGTATTTCTATTGCCATCCCGCTCATTGGTTTGGCCATTGCTTACTTTGTTTACCTCGGCAGCCAGCTCAAAGTTGATGGCTTAGTTAACTCTTCTGCGGGCCAAGTGCTGAAAAAATTCTGGTTCAGTGGCTGGGCCATGGATTGGTTCTATGACAAGTTATGGGTCCGACCCTATAAGTTTCTCGCTTATATTTTGAGGCGGGAGTGTCTGGATTATATCTACAACACCATCGTTAAATTATGCCAATTTCTTTTTATGGCACTTAGCCATACACAGACGGGTCGATTACGGTGGTATGCCACCAGTATGGTGTTTGGTTTGATATTGGTCATTGCCCTGCTGCAGGGGGTGATCAAATGATCCTTGTTAACCTCATTCTTATTTTACTAGTTGGTGGTGTGATTGCTTGGATATCAGAACGCCAACATCCGGGATTGCCTCGCTGGATTGCATTGCTGGTGATTGTGTTTGATCTGGGTTACCTGATAGCAGCGTCTGATCTGTCATGGGGCAAAATTTCTGTTGTACCTAATCCATCTGAAGCAGCCACGTGGTTAATACATTACAAAGCAGAATGGATACCACGCTTTGGTATCAGTTTTGAGTTGGCCATGGATGGGTTAAGTTTATTAATGGTCGTTCTAACCTTGGTGTTGGGTGCCATTTCAGTCAGTGCTTCTTGGACTGATATTAAACAGCGCACAGGGTTCTTTGAGGCAAATTTACTGTGGACTTTAGCTGGCGTACTTGGGGTATTTTTAGCGCTGGATCTGTTTCTGTTTTTCCTGTTCTGGGAAGTGATGTTAGTGCCCATGTATCTGATTATTGCCATTTGGGGACACGAAGGTCGGGGTTATGCCTCCATGAAATTCTTCATCTTTACCCAGGTCAGTGGCTTGATGATGCTGTTTGCGATTTTAGGCTTGGTGGTACTGAATCAACGTAGTACCGGTTCGTATAGCTTTAGTTATTTTGATTTGTTGGGACATGGTGTCACGGGTGATATGGCCTACGTGTTGATGTTGGGCTTCTTTGTCGCATTTTTGGTCAAGCTTCCAGGGTTTCCCTTTCATACTTGGCTGCCCGATGCTCATACCCAAGCGCCTACTGCGGGCAGTGTCATTCTTGCAGGTATTCTGTTGAAAACGGGAGCCTATGGTCTTATCCGTTTTGTGGTGCCCCTATTTCCCCATGAAGCTATGGCCTTTTCCCCTATAGCTTTGGCATTAGGTGCGGTCGGTATTATCTACGGCGCAGTACTGGCCTTTGGGCAAGATGACTTTAAGCGCCTGGTAGCCTATAGCAGTGTCAGTCATATGGGTTTTGTGCTTCTAGGAGTGTTTGCCTGGAACGCACTGGCTCTTCAGGGTGCAGTGATGCAGATGGTTGCTCATGGCTTGAGCACAGCTGCGTTGTTTATGATCGCAGGGTCATTGCAGGAACGGCTTCATACCCGGGACATGTCCAAAATGGGTGGCCTATGGCAAAACATGCCACGTATGGGTGCCATGGCAATGTTCTTTATGTTGGCGTCAGTAGGGTTGCCGGGATTAGGCAATTTTGTTGCGGAGTTTATGGTGTTGCTGGGGTTATTTAAAGTCGCGCCAGTGATGGCTGCAGTCTCCGCGCTGGGTTTAGTGGTTGCGGCTATTTATTCTTTGGCCATGATGCAGCGTGCTTTTCAGGGTAAGCCCAATGAGGGTTTGCGATTGCCGGATTATGGCGCTAGGGAAATGCTGACCATGGCGGTAATGGTTGTTGGCCTAGTGTGGTTGGGACTTTATCCTCAGCCCGTGTTGGATACTGCTCAGCCCGTATTGGATAGTTTGATCGCTTTAGTGGGTCCAGTAGCTGAGGTCGCGGGAGATCCCGGTAATGTTCAAGTTGCGGGGATAACGAAATGAGTGCCGCAATGAGTTCAGTGACAAATTCTGCCATGAACGCAGTGATGAGTTTGATTGAGCTGCAATCGATCCTGCCATTAATTGTATTAACATTGGTCATTGTCGTGTTGATGTTGGTTGTTGCCTTCAAGCGAACCCATGGGTTAACAGCTGGGTTTACTGTGGCAGGACTACTCTGCACGTTACTGTCTATACCCATAGCGGTAGCTGTGGGTGAGCAAGAAATGACGTTGTTGAGTATTGACCGCTACGGTATTTTTTTCGCGGTGTTGCTACTGGGCGTCTCACTGGCGAGTGCCATACTGTCTTGGGAATACTTGCGCCACCGCAGCGGGCGTAATGAAGAATATTATTTACTCTTATTGTTGGCGACGCTCGGTGCGTTGGTGCTGGCCTTTGCTAGCCATGTCGTGTCATTACTATTGGGTATGGAGCTTCTGGGCGTTTCTTTGTATGCAATGATCTCTTATCCCGACAAGGGAAAGCTGCCGTTAGAGGCTGCCATTAAGTACCTGGTATTGTCTGGGTGCGCCTCCGCTGTATTACTGTTCGGCTTTGCACTTTTATATGCGGCTCTCGGCAGTATGTCTTTTGTGGAAATGGGTGAACGTTTGGTGTCAGCGACAGATAATGAAGTGCTCATTCTTGCTGGCACGGGACTGGTGCTGACAGGTATAGGGTTTAAGCTATCTATTGTGCCATTTCATATGTGGACGCCGGATGTCTATCAAGGCGCGCCGTTGCCTGTTACTGGATTTTTGGCAACCGTATCCAAAGGGGCTATTTTTGCTGCGTTACTACGCTTATTTATGGAGGCGCAGTTGCATCAATACAAGACACTATTGGTCGCATTAAGTGTACTTGCCGTGGCTTCTATGTTGGTGGGCAATTTGCTCGCATTACAGCAACAAAATGTGAAACGATTGTTGTCTTACTCCTCTATTGCTCATTTTGGTTACCTGTTGATTACTCTTGTGGCTGGTGGCGTGTTGGGTGTCGGTGATTTTGCCGTGGAGGCTGCAAGTTATTATGTGGTGGCGTATGTGGTGACGACACTTGCGGCTTTCTCCGTAATCAGTGTTCTCTCCAGTGATGGTGAAGGCGAAGGCGAGAAACAGTGGGTAACGGATCTTACGGGGTTATTTTGGCGGCGTCCTTTGTTGGCAGGCTTGTTAACATTGTCATTGTTGTCTCTTGCTGGGATTCCCCTGACAGCAGGCTTCATTGGCAAGTTGTATGTGTTCGCTTCAGGAATTGAGGGCGCTCTTTGGATATTGTTAGGTGCGCTCATTCTTGGTAGTGCCATTGGTATTTACTACTACTTGAGAATAATTTATGTCATGACCCTTCAGGAAGATAATAAAATCACTGGCAGTGCGATCCCATGGTTGGGTGAGTCTGTAGCTTTATTACTTGCGGTGCTGGTCGTCTGGCTTGGTATTTTTCCCCAGCCAATCATGGTTTATATCGGTGAATTTTTTTAACAATTATTACTTGCTCTTATTGGGATGTTTTGTATTCTCAAAGTAGGTAAAAAATAAAAAAGGCCTTTATTTATGTTGCACTCCGTAGAACTCAAAGATTACATGCTTTCTAACCCCGTTAAAGTTAAGGCTGATGCCGATCTTTTTGATGCTGTTGAAGCGATTCTTGAATACAAGATTTCAGGTGTCTGTGTGGTAGATGACGAGAATCATTTGCTGGGAGTACTTTCAGAAATGGATTGCCTAGAGGCAATCCTCACTGCTATGTATAACGATGAGACGAGTGTCGGTTTGGTGAAGGATTTTATGTCCACAGATGTTTATTCAGTGTCGCCTCATGCAGATATTGTGGATGTGGCGCAAGACATGTTGAAGCGAAGATTCCGTCGCTGTCCTGTGGTTCAGGATGGCAAACTGGTAGGGCAAATTACTTGTCGTCAGTTGTTACGTGCCGTCGAAAAATTTCCCCGCTCTTAATCTTTCCATAAACAGTATTTTTGTTTATCAGAAGCAACCAAATTTGGTTGCTTCTATGATCTAATATTTTCTTTGTTGGCCAAAGTATCTGCGATTTTCAGCGGTGCAGACAAGCTTAAAACTTCCCCTAATGCAGGTTAACTACCGGTATTAGATTGTCATTTTTGGCCTGATTTTTACCGAGTTGCATGAGTAACAGGTAACCAATAACCATCATTAGAATCATGGCTCCGGTCCATAATAGTGATTGCTGGGGGTGTGCAGGTAGGGTGCCTACTTGATAGACAATAACAGCCACAGAATAGGCTAACAAAGTGTTCCAAGTAGCTGAGAAAAAGGCCCAGGTGCCTCCAGCCTCCTTATAGATAGCCCCTAATGTTGCGACACAGGGCATATAAAGGAGAATAAAAAGGATGTAACAAAAGGCTGCCAAAGGACCTTCAAATAACTGCTGCATTAATGTGATAGTTGAAACTTCTACATGTTGTGCTGCGGCCGAGGCTTCTTGGTTTGCCAAATCACCGACATTAAGCCCCAAGGGATCTCCCCACATAGTATTCACTTCAGCAAGGTTTGCAGGGATCGTAGCCACGGCTTCAAAAAGCATATCGCCAATATTGATTGGCGCACTAGGTTCGTGACCATTTTCATTTCTAGCCATATCGGAATAAAGCGCATCCAGAGTACCTACGACCACTTCTTTGGCAAAGATGCCACTGAAAAGACCTACGGTAGCGGGCCAGTTTTCTTCTTTTACGCCGAGAGGTTCAAAAATTGGGGTGATTGTTTTGCCAATGGCAGAGAGTAATGAGCGTTCGGTATTTTCATTATTGAAGCTGCCATCAGTGCCGATAGAATTTACAAAATTTAGAACAATTACCACGAGTACAATGGCCTTCCCCGCACGCATCATAAAACCATGAAGTCGATGCCATGTATGAATGAGAAGCCCTCTCAGTGTAGGGGTGTGGTAGTTAGGTAGCTCCATAATAAATGGTGCGATATCTCTGCTCAGCATTTTTCGGCGGACTAATAAGCCGGTTAGCATAGCAAGAGCAATACCTATAACGTACAGGCCGAAGACTACGTTCTGGCCATTTTCGGTAAAAAAAGCGGTGGCAAATAAGATGTAAACTGTCAGCCTGGCACCACAGGACATAAAGGGAGCCATTAGCGTTGTGAGTAAGCGATCTTGGTGTGTGTCCAGTGTACGACTGGCCATAACTGAGGGTACATTACAGCCAAATCCCACCACTAATGGAACAAACGATTTGCCTGGTAATCCGAGACTGCGCATTAAACGATCAAGAATGAACGCAGCGCGGGCCATATAGCCCGAGTCTTCCAGAAAGGTCTGGAATAAGAACAGTGTTCCTATTACGGGCAAGAAACTGGCTACCAACTGTATGCCTCCCCCTGCACCATCCGCTATAAACGTTACTAGCCATTGAGGGAAATGCAGAGCTGTGAGTATTTGTCGGGGAAGCTCAACAAAAATTGCTCCTGCCGTCATATCAAAGAAATCAATAAAAGCACCACCAAAATTGATGGTCATCATAAACATCAGGTACATCACCCCAAGAAATGCGGGAAAGGCGAGATAGCGGTTTAGCAGTACAGCATCTAGGTAATCGGATATTGATTTTTTAGTTTGAGTGTCATAGTGGACAGCATCGGCCGTAACTTTATTAATCCAGTGGTACCGATCGGTAATGATGGTGTCCGCAGCACTGGATGCCAGTTGTGTCTCAAGTAAATCTACTTCGTTTGTCATCTGTAGCTGTAGGTCTTCGGGGAACTGAGATAGCACTGCTGCATCTCGTTCCATAACAGCCATTGCTTGAAGTTTGGATGAGCCTGAAGTGTGTTGATTAATTAAGGATAGAATGTTTGTCGCCGTATTCTCAAGTGGCTCGGATACGGTGACGGGGTGGGGGCGGAGGTGATCCTTATGAAGGTAATTGCTGGCCACATCAAATAGAGTTCCTATCCCTTCACTTCGGCTGGCTACCAGTGAAACCACAGGAAAACCAATTTTTTCCGAAAGTTCATAGGGATCTATATGGATACCATTCTGATCAGCGACATCCATCATGTTCAGTGCAACAACCAGTGGAACACCTGCATCCATTAATTGTGTGGTTAGGTAAAGACCACGCTCAAGGCTTGAGGCGTCAATGATATTGATGATCAGGTCGGCACTGTTTTCTAAGATAAACTGTTGAGCAATTTGCTGGTCTATGGAGTCGTCTTCACAGGAAACATGCAGCGAGTAGGTGCCAGGTAGGTCTACTAACTTAAAGTTGGCGCCGGCATGCTTAAAATGACCAATCTTTTGTTCTACAGTAACACCAGGCCAGTTGCCCACTTTTTGGTGGGTGCCGGTAAGGGCGTTGAAGAGTGTGGTTTTGCCGCAGTTAGGGTTGCCCACTAAGGCAATAGTGAATTCTTGGCTCATAATTTGTCTACCAATAGCCCCGCTGCTTCATGGCTTCTGAGGCTTAGTCTGAACCCTCGCACAAGGATGGCCACTGGATCTCCCAACGGTGCGCGGTGTTGTACTAAAAAAGGTGTGCCAGGTGTTAAGCCCAGACTCATTAGTCTATTCCTGTAAGACTCAGGAACATCCTTGAAATCATTGACTCGGGCTTTGTCGCCCACTTGCAGCTGGTTAAAGGGCATATTCATAGGGATAAACCGTGGATATCTCCGTGTACAAATGATAATCATTATCAGTTATATTGTGGGAATAAGCAATAACCATAGAGATGAATGTGTTGTTTGTCGGGTATTAATTAATTCAGAATAATCGAAGAGTTTTTACTTGGATTACCCAGATTAGCTGCTATACGAGCGGTTTTGTGAAAATAGGGTTGGTTGGGTAGTGGTAGTAAGTTTAATGTTTTATTTTTGAGG
>JASJGJ010000033.1:0-63570 GCA_033791605.1 Porticoccus sp. | reverse complement strand
TGTTAACTTGGTTTCTAATTATGGCCGAATGGACCGCGTCAGGGTCTACCCCTTTGATTTACCCGACAACAATTTAATGGCCTATTTTCCGGAAGCCAATGTGTTGATTGGCTGTGAGCAAGATCCGCGCAGTAAAACACCAGCATTTAAAGCGGTGCCGGTAAATATAGAAATTGTTTAATCCTTTTTAACCCGAGAGTATCGTTAGCCCTATTCAGCATAACTCTTCTTGTGTGCTGGATATATATACAGTATCTTTGCTGGTATGAAAACCACCCCCCCCCCACCCACCTTCGGGTCAGCAGTAACTCTTCCACTCTTTAGCGTGGCAGTCCGTGCGGGGTTTCCCAGCCCTGCGGATGATTTTGTAGAGGTGTCACTAGACATCAGGGAACATCTGATAAAACACCCATCAGCAACCTTTTTTGCCCGCGCTGAGGGCGACTCTATGACTGGATTTGGAATTTTTAATGGTGACCTGCTGATTGTAGATCGCGCGTTACAGCCACAACATGGGGATGTGGTGATCGCCGCCATTGACGGTGAACTCACTTGCAAGATGTTGGATCTGCACGAAAAGTTATTGCGCTCCGGCAATGTTCGCTATCAGCCCATTGAATTACACGACAATGCTGAATTATTAATTGAGGGTGTGGTGATTCATTCCGTACGCCATCACCGATGTTTGCGCTAGTCGACTGCAATAGCTGTTATGCCAGCTGCGAACAAATCTTTCGGCCTGATTTACGGGGGAAACCGGTCATCGTTTTAAGCAATAACGACGGCTGTATCATCGCCCGCTCGAAAGAAGCCAAAGCATTAGGTATTCCTGACCTTCATGCCTATTTCAAGGTGAAGCAATTGATTAAACGTCATCGTGTGACGGTATTTTCCAGTAACTTTCGACTCTATGGTGATATATCCCAACGGGTAATGGACACCTTGCGCCACTTTAGTCCCAATATTGAAATTTATAGTATCGATGAAATGTTTCTCGACTTTGCCGGGATGAACCATCCACTCCACAACTATGGTCAGACCATAAAACAGACATTGTGGAAACAAGTCCGAATGCCCGTCAGTGTCGGTATCGCACCCAGTAAAACCCTGGCCAAATTAGCCAATTATGCCGCTAAAAATATTCAAAAATGCCAAGGGGTCTGCTTGCTGGACAGCCCATATAAATGGCAATGGTTATTACCACGAGTGCCTGTGACGAAAGTCTGGGGGGTAGGTTTACGTACCGGAAAAAAGCTGGCTGACCTCTCTATCTACACAGCCGGAGACTTAGCCACCAGTAACCCAAAAACGATTCGACGCCACTTCAGCGTGTGCCTAGAAAGAACCATTGAAGAACTCAATGGCAAAGTATGCCTTGAGTTGGAAGACATGCCTCCAGACAAAAAACAGATTTACTGTAGCCGCTCTTTTGGTGAAAAACCTTCTGAGTTAGATCCACTGCTTCAGGCAGTGGGACTCTACGCATGCCGTGCGACAGAAAAACTTCGCGCACAGCAGCACTTGGTACTCTCCATTCATGTCTTTATTCATACCTCGCCCTATCAACCCAATTACTACAGCAATAGTACCGTGGTGAAACTTCCCTACCCCACCGACGACAGTCGAATAATTACCGCCAGCGCCAAGCAAGCTGTTCGCTCACTCTATCGCCCGGGGCATAAATACCTAAAGTCCGGTGTTGGGCTAATCGAACTGGTACCCAAAAAGTATCAACAACAAGATATTTTTCAAGCGTCACAGGGAAAGAGTGCCGATACGCTCATGAAGACGCTGGACGACATTAACCGGCGCTATGGCCAAGGGTCTGCTTTTCTCGCAGGAGAGGGGATAAGAAAACGCTGGCCAATGAGACAAGAGCATCGTTCACCCTGCTACACCACAAACTGGAACGATCTGCCGATAGCCAAAACTGATTAAGCCGCTTGCCAGTGCACGGGGTTCGATGACCAATAAGTTGTCTCGGCCCATAACTGACGACTGAGCGACGCCACGCTGTCATGGCAACCTTGATGTATCCAATCTGCCAAGGCGCCAGCCACATTAGGATAAGCCGGCCTAACCAAGCTCAATTCACAACTAAACCAAAAATCTAGCGAGGCATAATCTATTCGCTCTTCAATCGTGGCGTAACCCAACTGTTCGAGCGCCGCAGCATTAGATAATTGCTCCATTTGACCATTAAGCGGTTTGGCCAAAATATGCTTACCTAATTGAAGAGCTTCGCTAATAAGCTCGAAGCCCGAATTACAGATAACCCACTGACAATTGACCAAATCATGCTGAAAACCATCTCGACTGGGGGGCCTAGTGTGCACATTACGTTCATCTCTCCAAGCCAAGTTCGGGCCATAGACATAAAACTGAAACTGCTGAAACTGCTGAAACAGTGGCAATAGGCTCGATTGGTCTTCAAAAGGCAGGTAAACCAGCACATTGTTTATCGTATCTCCCCGTGCCACCAAATCATCAAGATCCACAATAGGCGGCAGCACAGGCTGGTCAAAATGATGCCAGTGCAACCCGACAGGGACATCCACCGGGGCAAATTTCTGCATAATCGCGCGTGTTAACAGATTGCCCCCTCTTTCAGGGACTTGATGACAAAAAGCATACTGATGGCCAATACCCACTGACCGTACTTTCTGGTGACGAGCCGCTCGTGCAGTAATGGGCTCATAATCACTGATCACCAAATCATAACTGCTCAAATCCGGTGAGCGAATATCTTTCCACAACCTGATCAAGCGTGCTTTAGATACCGTCTTTAAAGGCTGAATTCGCCCGGCATGGGAGTGGAATGTCAGTCCGGTCTGACACTGAAAATTACCGAACATATCCATATCAAAATAGGACTGACGCTGTCGACCAGAAAACAACCAATTCACTTCTATATCAGGATACTTTGAAAGTTCATGGGCCATCGCACGTGCACGAGAAAGGTGTCCATTTCCCGTACCTTGAACTCCGTAAAATATTTTCACAATACAACACCCACTATTTGAATCGCACACCAGGCAATGCCACTACCAAGCAATGCGCCTGCCACAGTATCCATAGGGAAATGCACCCCCAAGATAATACGAGACAGTGCTACGGCAACCGCCCAGCCATAAAGGTAGAGACCAAACATGCCAACGGGCATCAGCAGAACTAACGCCGTAACCACAAGAAAAACACCAGAGGTATGACCGGAAGGGAAACTGAACTCATCCGAAGCCGTGATCACACTTTCAAAACCCGGAATGATATTGGGGGGCCGATTGCGCTTAAAACTATTTTTCAATAAAAAATAGGTGGGTCGCTCTATGGCAAACCCAGTGACCAAAGTGACGAAGACTACCCACCCTAACTGAACTGAAATCAATGCTATCAAGACAGGAATAAAGAGGTAAAACCAGCCATCTGCACTGGTCGATACCACATTTGCAATCAACCGTATTCGGCGCCTTGTATTCCACTTAACAATACTTAGAAAAGTAATAACATCAAAGGAATGAAGCGCTTGTAATGCTTTAGTATTTGTCATATTGCAGACACTAGGCAGGTATTGTTACAACCAGATGTACAAAACATGACAATTTGGTGAATTGTGCCAATATACAACTTTGGATGTTCTATAGTGTCAAAAGCATTATCAACAAACCTAGCTTGGAGAATTCACCTGAAACAAGCACTTCTGTTATTCGCGGCAATCACCACAACAGCGTACGGACAAACCGTTTATAAGTCTGTGGATGCTAGCGGCACGGTCACCTACAGCGATCAGCCCGCCATTGCTGAAGAATTAGTTGAAACACTCGAATTTAGTGATGTCGTCGGTGTGAAGAATCCTGCTGCGGAATCTGCAGCGCGCATTGAGCAAATGTCTCAGGTAGCAGATCGACTAAAAAAAGACCGAAAAGAAAGAGATGACGCACGCCGGGCTGAAGAAGAATTAGCGTTTGCTCGCCAACAATTAGCGCCACCCCTCATTTACAGAGAAGAGCACTATCACACGAATTATCCCTATCGCGGAGGGCGTCGCTTCAACCCCCGATGGTCAGATCACCGTGATCCCTCACCCCCTACCTATATAAAACGTGATTTAAACAACAGATCTGTGTTGGTTCCACAATCTAAATTGCTCACACCGCCCAAGTTGTTTGAGAAAAAACCATCAAATAAACATAACAGAAGAGAAAGAGATTAAAGACACCTAACGCTTCTGCCACATCCTGCACGATAACGCTATAATGGGCGGTTCTGGAAATTTGAATCGACACTGGATTCCATGGATATCAAATCATACATGCAACAATTGGGGCAGCAAGCACGCGCCGCCTCAAGAGTAATTGCCGCAACCAGCACCGAAAATAAAAACTCGGCGTTATTGGCCATCGCAGATTCGCTCAACCACAATCGTCAACAGGTCTTGGCCGCGAATACTGTCGACTTAAAAAATGGACAAGAGAATGGCCTCGATGCAGCCTTACTGGATCGCCTAGAACTTAACGATGCCAGAATCGATGCCATGATTGAGGGCCTTCAACAGGTGGCAGCCCTACCCGACCCCATTGGAGAAATCACCGATCTCACCCAGCGCCCCAGTGGTATTGAGCTAGGAAAAATGCGTGTTCCTCTCGGTGTGGTTGGCATTATTTATGAGTCCCGCCCCAATGTGACCATTGATGCCGCGAGTCTGTGCTTGAAATCTGGCAATGCCACCATCTTACGTGGTGGCAGTGAAGCTATTCAATCGAATCAGGCCATTGCCGACTGTATCAAACAAGGTTTGTCGACCTCCGGGTTGCCTGAATCCGTCGTACAGGTGGTTGATACCACCGACCGTGCTGCGGTAGGTGAATTAATCACCATGTCCGACTACGTCGATGTGATTATTCCCCGTGGTGGCAAAGGTTTGATCGAGCGCATTAGCAATAATGCCCGCGTGCCAGTAATTAAACACCTGGACGGCATTTGCCATGTTTATATCGATGACAAAGCCGACCTAGAGATGGCATTTAATATTGCCGTCAATGCCAAAACCCATCGTTATGGTGTCTGCAATGCCATGGAAACCTTGCTGGTTGCCGAAGGCGTTGCCACAGATATTTTGCCCCGCTTGGCCAAAGCTTATGAAGCAGAAGGTGTGGAACTACGGGGTTGTAAAAAAACGCGTGGTATTATCGACTGCGCTGCGGCAACTGAGGAAGACTGGGGCACAGAATATCTCGCTCCCATTCTCTCCATCAAAATAGTGGCAAATATGGATGAAGCCATGGAACATATTGCCCATTACAGCTCACAGCACACCGAAGCTATCGTTACCCGCGACAACGATAGAGCTCGCCGCTTTATGGCAGAAGTAGATTCAAGCTCTGTGATCCACAACGCATCGACACGATTTGCCGATGGGTTTGAATATGGCTTGGGTGCCGAAATTGGTATCTCAACAGATAAAATTCATGCTCGTGGTCCCGTCGGACTGGAAGGCCTGACATCACAAAAATGGATTGTTTATGGCCACGGTGAAATTCGTCAATAAGTGCTGTACGGGTTAATCGCATATGTCCCAAAACTCGAATCATTCAAACGGTGTTGGTCTGTTTGGTGGCACCTTTGATCCGGTGCATATCGGTCACCTCAGAACAGCGGTTGAATTACGGAAAGTGCTGAGCCTCAGTGAAATGCGACTGATACCCAGTGCCTGTCCGCCCCATAGAACGCAACCCGATAGCAGCGCCGAACACCGGCTGGCAATGCTACAACTGGCCCTAGGTCATAGGTTAGGGCCTAACACAGCGGAACCGAAGCTGATCGCCGACGATAGAGAGCTGCGCCGTGAAGGCCCCTCCTACACAATGGACACACTGACAGAGGTTCGTGCAGAAATCGGCACCAAGACGCCCTTGTTCCTCTGTATTGGCATGGACTCACTGATCGAACTCAACCAATGGCACCGTTGGCGAGAACTCACCAGCATGACCCATATTGTGGTAGCAGCACGACCCGGGTGGCATTTACCCAAAAGTGGTGAAGTATTGGAATTCGTTCGAGAACACCGAGCCACCAGTATTGAACAATTGCAGGAAACCCCTGCAGGAAAAATATTAATGATGGAAATGACCCTGCTGCCCATTTCGGCCACAGGTATTCGCCAGGCTCTTCAGCGGGGAGAATCGATCCGCTATCTGGTACCCGATCAGGTTATTGATTACATTAGGCAGCATCAGCTGTATTCAGACAAAAAAGACACAACAAAACAGGAAGCTACATGAGTAAAAATCTACTAGATATCGTGATGAACGCCCTCGAAGAGGTCAAGGGTAAAGATATCACTACACTGGATGTCAGCGACCTTACTGATGTGATGGACACCCTTGTTGTGGCCAGCGGTACGTCAAACCGCCAAGTGAAAGCACTGGCTAACAATGTCATCGAAGAAGGTAAAAAAGCAGGATTCCAGCCCATAGGCGTAGAAGGTATGGACACTGCCGAATGGGTATTAGTCGACTTTGGCGACATCGTTGTCCACCTAATGCAACCCGCCACCCGTGAATTTTATGACCTGGAAAAACTCTGGTCTGTACGCCCCGGCGATCACAACCCTACCGACGAAGACACTCAAAACTAGTATCTATAAAAAACAAAGATTTCGAAAAAGGATGAATACTCGTGCGTCTTAGAATCATTGCTATAGGCACCAAAATGCCCGACTGGGTTGAGGCTGGCTGCAATGAATATCTGAAGCGACTGCCATCAGAGCTCAATCTGGAAATTATCGAATTGCCCTTGGGACAACGGGGTAAAGGTGCCGATATCAATCGCGCCATTACCCGTGAAGGAGAAGCTATGCTCAAAGCTATCGGCGAACAGGATCATGTCATTGCACTGGATGTACTCGGCAAACCCTGGAGCACCGAGCAGTTAGCCAGCAAGCTGCAACAGTGGCAACTCTCTGGCGACAACTTCAGCTTACTGGTGGGCGGTCCCGATGGGCTGGCACCTGAATGCCTAAAACGTGCCAACAGCAAGTGGTCCCTATCTGCTCTGACCCTGCCCCACCCACTGGTACGCATTTTATTGGTGGAACAAATTTACCGTGCTGGAACTATTAATGCGGGACACCCTTATCACCGATAACTATCATAAGCTCGCCTGTGCGCCGAGCATTACGTATCTAGTCGTTATTTGCCCCCACCATCTCTAGGCTTTTTGTCTTCATCAGCCCCCAGCACTTCCGGAAGTTCAAAACCCAAGGCTTCAGCACGCTTGCTCCATTGCTGCCGAGCCAATGCTCTCATATCTGTTACATTATCTGTCTCGTCGACAATATCCATACCGAGTAATGTCTCTATCACATCCTCCAGAGTAACAAGCCCTTTCACATCACCATATTCATCGACAATGATGGCTATCTGCTGTCGGTTATTGAGAAAAAAGTCTAATAGCTTTGGCAACAACATGGAATCGGGAACCGCATGCAATTTCCGTTTAAATGCCGTAAGTCTGAGCTCATCCCTCTCTATGGGTTTGTACAACATGATTTTATCTTTCAGGGCAAAGCCCGTGATGTCGTTAATGTTCTCTCCATACAACGGTAACCGGGAGAAGGGGCAGTGACGCAGGGCCTTTTGCGCTTCTGTTGCGAGCATGTCTTGGGAGAGTGCGGTAATAACGACACGAGGCGTCATTACATCGGTCACTTTGAGGGACCTGAAGCGAAACAGGTTTTGAATAATTTTGGACTCATGCTCGTCAATTTCACCCTCCTTGTGTCCAAACCCAACCATGGCGAGAAATTCATCGCGACTAAACCGATGAACACTTTTCCCTCGGGTAATCAGTCTCGTCATCCCTTCTGAAGCAACCACTAAAGGGTACAACATGATGATCAGGGTTCGGATAAACAGCGTGGTAACGCCAACCAGCTTTCTCCAATAAACTGCACCGAGTGTTTTGGGGATAATTTCTGAAAGGAATAGGATCATTAACGTCATGATGCCCGAAAATAACCCTACCCAGGCGTTGCCAAATACGATGGCAGATTGTGCCCCAGCCCCAATGGCACCCATGGTATGGGCAATGGTGTTCATGGTTAGTATGGCAGCGAGAGAGCGATCTATTTTTTCCTGACGCAATGACTTTAGCTGTTTCGCTTGGTCGGGATTTTTCTCTCTCAAGCCTTCTATGTAAGAAGGGGTAATACTCAATAGTACTGTTTCGGCGACAGAACACAGAAAGGAGGAAACTAATGCCACAGCAACATAGATGGCGAGCAGAATACTGTCGTTTAAGTGTTCGCCCCTAAAAGGTGGAGCGCTATCGGTAACAGCAGCAACGGCGACTCCAACAAAGGTTAGAGGTAGCAACAAGACAAACCATCGGCAAACGCTTTTACTGTGTGGATTCATGTGATCTCCGGCACCAACTGTTTAATGATAGTTTAGCTTTTGTAACATTGAATTGTGGGTCGAAGGCAAAGGCTAGCTGTGATTAGCCTATACACTCCGCCCTTTTGTCCTTTTATCTACCTATCTTTCTGCCAATTGTAGCAACCAGGAGGTATCCCTGTGCTAAATAAGCGTCATGCATGCAAGAGAACTCGTACGTAAAAGCACCGGACACAACCAACTACCCCCTATCATTCGATTCAAAAAACAAGGGAGATAGGCAGAGGTGATTATTCTGAGGGTATAAAATCCAGAAAGGATTCTAGATACACATCAACTTTCGAGCTCTACCACCCATCAAGTAAGTTGTGGGTGGCATAACTGCGGGGTTGTTTAGTAAGACTTGGCGAGTTTTGCCAAACTTAGGGCAACATCTTCGTCTACAAGCATACCGTCATATTCACCATGAACAATATTACTTTTACCGGGCACATCATCATGAGATGTCACAAGCGCTTCGGCAAAATGGCCACAGGGTGATTTGAGAACAAGCTCCACATGGGCGTATTTTTTATGTTCTCTTTCTGACATAACGGTACAGTCAGAATATTTAAACTCGACACCGTCAATCAGTAGAACAAGCTCATCAAAAGTAGCGCACTTAAATTCTGTTGTCATAGTAATTACCTTTTATTGACTTTCTAACAGCACAAAATCGTAACAGCCAAAAATGTGTCATCCGAAAAAGTCCAACTTTGGGGGGAGTAAACAACTCAGATTTTCTGGCTTTTTGCTAACTTATCGGTGTGTGCTGCTATTACTTATATTAGAGCCATAACTGGCGGGTTTGGATACTATATCTATTCAATAGTAGGTACCACCCCTAATTAGAAGACCGGGTTATACCACTCCTGTCAATCACTCTTCTTTATCTGGAATAAATAGCAGCGCTTCAGAATTTATACAGTAGCGTAACCCGGTTGGTTTGGGGCCATCGCTAAAGACGTGCCCCAAGTGTTCTCCGCAAGCAGAGACAACTTCCGTGCGCTTACCCGTCCATGACCAATCATCCTCTAATACAATATTCTCTGGGTTGTGCATTTCCCAAAAGCTCGGCCAGCCAGTGCCAGATTTGTATTTTTGTCCAGAGTGAAAGACCGGCAAACGACACCCTGCCGTCACATAGGTACCTGCTTGTTTGTTGTTTAGCAGACTGCCGGTGAATGAACGCTCGGTTCCTTTTTCCCACAAAATATTAAACTGTTTAGGGGAAAGGATCTGTTTCCAGATATCTTCGGGGATGGTCTTCAAATCACGTCCTTCTTGTATCAATGTCTGGGCGTGCTCGATGGTCATACCGACCTGACGAGCCTCCTCGTCAGCCAGCGCACCGTTAGAAGTCATTGAGAGTAGCGAGAACAATAGCACCATCGCTATCAGTGATGCAGGAATGGCCAGTTTTGTAACCACGGGAGGTATAAAACGGTTCATATGTACAACCTAAAATATTGCTGCCTGAAAGTAGAAGAGATTTAGTTGGTAGGTTTGACCACACGAAACCGTCGGTGTTCATCTACCGGCATTTTTTGACGAAGTTTTTTTAGATAATCGAGGTCAACATCTGCCGTGATAACACCGGGGCCATCACCCAACTCGGCCAATACGTTACCCCAAGGATCAACAATGGCAGAACCGCCCCAAGTGGGTCGTTTAGGGTGGTGTCTATCACCCATATTGGCACCCACGATATAGCTGAGGTTTTCTACCGCTCGAGCTCTCAACAATAATTGCCAGTGGGCTTCACCTGTTTTTGCAGTAAATGCGGAGGGGACCACGATTATCTCAGCGCCCTGCTCTGCAAGATAGCGGTAGAGTTCTGGAAAACGCAGGTCATAGCAAACGGTAAGGCCCAGCTTGCCAAATGGCGTATTCACCACCACAGGCTGATCACCGTGACAATAATCCTCTGACTCGTGGTAACTGCCCTTGGCATCATCCACTTGTACATCAAACAAATGCATTTTTTGATAACACGCAACTTCAATGCCTTGGTCATTCACCACAAAACAGCTGGCTGTTGCACGGTTATCATTGGGCAGGTTTGGTGTTGAACTTGTTGAGAAAGAAGGTTTAACGGGAATGGTGCCGCCTACAATCCACACGTTATGATGACGTGCTTGCTCTGCCAAAAACTGACGGGCAGGACCATTTAAAGACTGCTCTTGCTGGGCAATAAAGGAGACATTCCCACAACCGTGGTAGGCGAAATATTCAGGAAGCACCAAGAGTTCTGCCCCCTGTTTAACCGCTTGGTCAATAAGTGCCGCTGCTTGCACTAAATTGGCCTCGAGGCTGCTATTGCCATTACTGTCACCACCGGTCATTTGCAGGGCGGCTACCGTTGACAAAGCAGCCCTATTACTCACGAGCCTTCGCCTTCAGACGTTTTTTCAGATATAGCGGGCTGGTTTTTAGATTTTTTTGTGCTCATATTATCACTGAAAATTTTCTGTACCTGTATCTCCGGATCACCCCAGGGTCCACTCAAGCGATAACTGATACTGGATAGTTTATCCACCTGCTTTTTAAACACTTTACTGGTGAGATACACCCCTGCCGCAGCAGGTAAACCGCCAATAGCTGCGGCCACCCAGGGAAGATTGGTACCTACAGGTAATGTGGTCACCAATTGGGCATCAATCTCCTCAGAAATCAGATTTGCCATACCCTCCATTTTGATACGACCTGAAGGTAGTTTTACCACCAGTGGCGCATCAAAGGTCAGCTCACCACTGTCAAAGACTAGGCCACCATGCATTTCATCGTAGCTCATGCCTTTTCCAAAGAGATCAGAGAAATCGAATTGCAGACGTCGCACCCAATTGCCAAAGTTAAACAAGCTCACCAAACGAATGAGAGCATTGGCAGCACCTGTCGGCGCTTTGTAAAAATTCCCAGCTTCCAAGTTTAAAGACATAGCTCCATTCATAGATGCTGGCGATATTTCCCACGGCCTGCCGTCCCAACCTAGCTCAGCAAAAAAGTGTGCTTCTTTGCTGTCTAAAATAGCGGGCAACCGCCATGCCTCCATGACTTTACCGATGTCTCCCGCACGGAGCAGGCCATCAAAAGTCGTGTAATGACGGTTATTATCTACAGTCCATTCCAAGGCGGTTTCGTGCTCTTTACCGCCTACCTGTAGGCCAAGGAGGTTTGCATCAATACCAGAAATTTTCACGCCATTTGGCTGTGGCTCCATTAACAGCTTCGCCTCACCAAACCGCTTATCTCCAACACTGAAATTTTTAATGGTCAATTCTATGTGGGGTAACGATGCTGGACTCATCTCATCCGCATCACCCCCAGCTTCTGTCGGTGTCGGCAAGGACAACCTTTCCAATTCAATCAGCATCGGAGCTTCCGGATCCCGACGAATCAAAACATGGCCTTCCACACGATCACTTTCAACTCCGATCAGCCATTCAGAATCCAGGTAACCACCATTAACCACAGCCTGCTCTATTGCCAAGCCCGCCACATCCAACGCATCAATGGCGACATTAAATACGGGGGTTAACGTCTGATCAGAACTGACGTCACTATCAACACTTTGATCACCCTTGAAATTCAGAATTTTTGGATAGGCTTTCTGCCACTGGGACAGAGAAAATGATTCCAGGTGCCCAATAGCCAACAATTGTCCTTCTTCAGGCAAGTCATTGTGCTCACTATCAATGGCGAGTAAGCCACGGATAACCGAACCATTTTTTAATGCTAGGTGCGATTTAATATGTTCGCCTACGGTCACCTGAAGGTCCATGGTGTCGGCAAAAACCACTTGGGCTACAGTACTTCTCTCACTATCAGCCTCTTTACCAAATGGTGCGGGTAACTGAATCTCCGCACCTTTTAGTTGACTGTTTACCTGTAATTGAATGGGTATGGAAACGTCTTCCAATGGGATTAAGACCTTCGCACTGACATCCGTTTTACCTAACAACACCTGATCTGATGGAAGTTTTAGAAACTTCCCTAGCGCCGGCATGGAAAACCGACCCGTTACATCGATCGATAAAGTATCTTTTAAGGTTGTCAACTCAGCTGCCACAGGCTCGCCCCAAAAATTCCCCTTAATTTCCTGAGCATAGAGACCCCTGCCATCGCGGTAGCTCAAGACTCCCTGCAGTTGTTCAAATGCAATGTCAGTATTGGGTAGTGACATCAACCCATTACGAATGTTCGTGTCTACTTTATAAGAACCACTCCCAGCATTTGATTGCAACGGAATGGTTAAATCCAGATGAATACCTGTGCTCCCGGATAAATCCCAACCCGCCAGCCCTACCACTCTGGATTTCAGGGGAGACTGAACCAACACATCAATGGCATCTCCCAGATCTGCTGCCACCACCCCTGTAATCAATAAGTTTTGGCTCTTGCTGGCAACACCCGATCTGACCAATATATTGGCCTGCTTAACCTTTGCCTTACCCAAGGAGGCACTAAGCACTTCAGCATCAAGCTCACCGGTATCAAGTGCTATTATTGCGTTCAAGTGTTCCAGCGCAGGCCAGTTCGGCTGAAACTTCAGCTCACCGTCAACGGTACGCAAATAAAGCTGTATAGAGCGAAAGCCTCCCTCCCCATGCACAAGAGGGCCACGCCAGATAAAGCCCACCTCAGGAATATCCATATCCCCCATAGAACTATCCAACCAACGGAGTAATCCTGTATCCAAGTTTTTAGGTATATAGCGATCTTTATAACGGGAATGTGTGTTGCGAACACCCACAGACAAATACATTTCCGGCTTAAGGTCTGGCTGACCCATGGGAAGGTTTAAATACAGGTAAACGCGCCCTTGCCCCTCCTCCCCATTCATTTCAAGCGGGCCACTAGAGACCTTTACCACCTTGCTTTCAGTATCCCAACGCCAGGATACCTGCCCTTTCATGGAGCTATGTTCCATGTATTGATCAAAAACCTGCGGGTAATACAGCGCAAAGCCATCAGGACTATCCAGCTCAATAAAGCCCGCCGCATTATGCATTTCAACGTAACCATTGATCTGGCGTCCTGCCGGGGCACCCTGCCATGACGCCACAGAAACATCGTCCAAATTAGCTCTCAGCCGGACATCTGGTTCGTCATTTTCGAGAGACAGATTTAAGTGAAGATTACGTACACTTCCTGCAGGTTGTAGCTCCTGAACAACATTGATCACCTTTGCGGGTGCAAGACGGGTTTTTTCCAGCATGTCATCTAACAGTGCCAAATTCATCTGACTAACGGCGAGAGAACCTGTACCCCATTGTGTACCGACCTTCTGAAGAAAATTAATCGTCAGTGGTTCGATTTGTAACTCACCCCAATCAAAATCAAGGTTCTGGAAGCGTAGCCCCCAATCTTCCCGAGGGGTAAACCAACCGGTGACATCCGCCTTAAAGTTAGTGATCGGGGTCGCATCTTCAAGCCAGTTAAGGGGAATCTCTGCCGCAGAAAGACGTCCCACCAAATCGGTTTGTCCTCCTTTTACAGACTTGATCCATATTTCCCCATCAATGTCGGTCTTGATATCACCAATACGCGCTACGGTTTCCGGAAACCAACCTTTAGCTAAAGCATTAAGAGAACCACTGAAGTCAATACGGTTAAGCTTAAGATATGCTAAGGCATCAAAGCCTTCTATGTCCCGATGATCGCCCCTTCCTTCAGCAATCAATTGGGCTGAATGTTCCGTTCCAGCCAGATTAACCGAGGCTAATAGGCGATGAAAATCACCACTGTTTTCCAACAGGATATCGCGTGCTTCCAAAATGGCTTCTGTGCCAGAGAAAAACTCCAACTTCAAAGAAACCAGTTTGATATCAAGGTATGCACTATAAAGTAGGATATCTAACAAACCACTGCTATCACCACCGCCGCCGTTAAGAGGTAACCCAGCAATAGTCCAAGCACCGTCGGCATCCTCTTTCGCAGTGAGGCTAACCTGACCCAAATGTAACTCTCGCCAAACTAATTGACGAGACAGAATACTTTGTACCAAATTTAAATTCAGATTAGCGTAATCCAGTGTGATCGCGGGTACGTCTTGGCCTGGAGCATAAATAGCCAAATCAAACGCGGTCACCTTCGGGGTAAATTGATGCCATTCCCCTTTTAATTGACGGCTCTCTAGATTCAGCCCTAGAATCTCAGACGCATAGAAATTAATTTTAGGGCGATAGCGCTCAAGATCATCAATGGTTTCACGACCAATAGACACCAATAAGGCCAGCCCAATCACCAAAAATGCTGATAACAGCAAAATTCGTCGAGTAACTTTTTTTAGTAATTGAACTCCGGTCAAAAGGCACTCCTGAGCCTGAGATTACACCTGGCCTCTGTCGGTACAGTCCTGTCCAAAGAACGGCCTCTGAGGCTGAACCTCATCACAACAAAACCAGTCATAAAAAAACAAATGGTGACAATATCAGGCAACCGAAACTTAATAAGATACTGGGATAATAGGAACATATTAAACGGAATGATACGCGAGCAGTCAGCAAATAAAATACCATACAAAAATGTATCTCCACAGCGACAACTACGCATCAGAAAACGGCAGATGAAATAACGACATCTACTGTCCCGACCCTGAAATGTCTGTCTCAATATCATGACCATTACTAGACAGGAATAATGTCAAACTGTTCCTGAGAATATATCGGTTCTACCCGAAACTCTAATATTCTCCCAACGAAGGCTTCAAGGTCGGCTACATGAGATGATTCGTCATCCAACAATCGGTCGATCACTAACTGGCTTGCCAAGATCAAAAATTTCTTACATTCAAATGTACGTGCCTCTCTAAGCACTTCACGCAATATTTCATAGCAGGTCGTTTCAACAGATTTTAATTGTCCCTTTCCCTCACAGGTCGGGCATGTCTGGCAAAGTATACGCCCCAAACTTTCACTGGTTCTCTTACGGGTCATCTCCACCAGTCCTAGAGCTGAGACACTGGCTATCCCTGTTTTGGCACGGTCTTGAGCCAGCGCTTTTTCTAATGCCTTCAAGACCTGACGCTGGTGCTCAGCATCCATCATATCGATAAAATCAATAATAATGATACCACCCAAATTACGCAGACGAAGCTGACGAGCAATAGAGGTTGTCGCCTCCAGGTTTGTTTTAAAGGTTGTCTCCTCCAAATTTTTATGCCCCACGAAGGCACCGGTGTTCACATCTACTGTCGTCATTGCCTCAGTTTGCTCAATAATCAAGTAACCGCCCGATTTAAGTGGCACCTTTTGTTCCAGAGCACGGGTAATTTCATCCTCCACACCATAAAGATAAAAAAGTGGCTGTTCCGCAGAGTAATACTCAATGACCGACTCCATTTCCGGATCAAACCGTTGGGCAAACTCACACAATTTGGTATGTGCTTCTCTGGAGTCCACCCTCACTTTTTCAACGAGGGGATGCACCATATCCCGCATGGCACGTAAAAACATAGGCAGATCTTCATAAACCAAAGACGGCGCCTTCAACACCTTTGCCATCTCGGAAACCTGCCGCCAAAGCTGTTGTAGAAATTCAACCTCCCTCGCTAGATCGGACTCGTCAACACCTTCTGCTGCAGTACGAAGGATAAAACCACCACCCTGCTGATTGCTTTCAAGTACAGCATCCAGCTGTTGGCGCAAACGCAGCCGCTCTTCTTCGTCCTCAATTTTCTGGGAAATACCGATATGACTGACATCCGGCATATACACCAAATATCGGGAAGACACGGATAGCTTTGTTGTAAGACGCGCACCTTTGGTACTAATAGCCTCTTTGACCACCTGCACCACCACCGACTCACCCTCACGCAGGCACTGTTTTATATCCAGCTCTTTTTCACCGACGCTGTCTCGTCCCTGACCAAGCTCAGGTCTATGAATATCATCCACATGGATAAAACCGGCTTTTTCCAACCCAATATCTACAAAAGCTGCCTGCATACCAGGCAAGACCCTGACCACTTTTCCTTTATAAATATTGCCAACAATACTTCGGCTTTGTGTTCGCTCTACCGTGATTTCCTGTAAAATACCATTCTCAACCAGGGCGACACGAGTTTCCATTGGTGAGACATTAATTAAAATTTCTGAACTCATTTTTGTGTCCACCAAGGTATCTCAAACTCTGTTAACAACTCACAAGTTTCTATGACAGGCAGGCCCACCACACCGGAATAACTGCCATTTAATGATGTCACAAACACCGCACCAAGCCCTTGAATGGCATAGGCCCCAGCCTTATCACGAGGCTCCCCAGTGTGCCAATATTGCTCGCATTCACTGCTATTTAATAATCTAAATGTCACCAAGGTTTCAGACAGCAATACCTGTTGTTTATCGCCCTGCACCATCGCCACCGCTGACAATACACGATGTGTTGTACCCGAGAGCTGCAATAACATGGCAATAGCATGTTCTTGATCTTGCGGCTTCCCAAAAATCTTTTCACCTTGCCCCTCTGCCCCCAGCACAACGGCAGTATCGGCACCCAATACAGGTAATGAACTATCATTACTGCTGGCCCAGCCTACCTGTGCCTTTTGTAGCGCGATCCTTTTCACGTAGGCCATGGGAGGTTCTCCCCTAAGCACAGCCTCATCGACAGCGGCCGGGGACACCAGAAAACGACAGCCAATCTGTTGCAATAATTCACGACGACGAGGGGATGCCGAGGCAAGGATAAAATTAGGGTTTAGAGACATAATAAGCTTGCTGCCGGATCTAATAATAGCTGGTTACAAAAAGTGGGTCAGAAAGAATCCAGTATAAGTTCAATGACAGGGTTACTAATAAATCCGAACTAATAAATGGTTTCAATTGCATTGATTCAGACATGCTATCTCAGTATGAGACGTTATCATTAATTGTCTGAAGAAAAAGCCCGCGATCCCAATTGCTGTATCCTTAACAATCGATTGATCAACCAAACCAATAACGGCCAGACCATAGCAGATGTGATTGCTGGCGCAACTAACAAACCCCCATCCCACCCCGCTCGAAATAATAGTGTAATACTGTGTAGCAACAGCTGACTCAGCAACACCATGAACAAAACGAGTAAAGCCTGATGAAACACCCCAAAATGGTGGAGCCGTTGCTGCAACAATCGTAATAAATAGGCACAAAGCGCAAAAACTATTGCATGACGCCCAAGCAATTCACCGACAAAGCCATCCAACAATAACCCCGCCAACCAAGCAAAGGTAATGCCATACTGAAATGGGCTTCTGAATAACCAGTAAAACACTATCAATAATAGAAATTGTGGTCGCCAGTGCGCCATCGTCGCAGACATAGGAAGAATTTGTAGCATCAGCCCCAACATCACCGAAGCACCACTCCAGATATAGTTCAACTGGCTACTCTGGGGCATCCTCACCCTCGCCAAACGTCTCCATAGTAGAAAACACCAGTAACAGATAACGACTACGATCTATCCGCGCAGAAGGTTCCAACTCCACTCTCAGGTAGGAATTACCCCTGACCATGTTGACAGAAGTGACTTTACCCACGGGGTAACCCACAGGGTATCTCCCCCCAAGCCCAGAACTGACCAGCTGGTCGCCCACTTTAATATCCGTCGTCGGGGTCACATAACGCAGGGTTAACTGTTTAAAATTTCCCGTACCTTCGGCAATCGATCGCACACCATTACGCAAAACTTGCACGGGTAATGCATGAGAAGTGTCACTGATCAACAAGACTTTGCTGCTGCTGCGAAACACCTCAATCACTTGCCCCATCAAACCGTCAGCATCGAGTACCGCCTGCCCCACAAAGACACGGTGATCTTCTCCACGGTTCACCAAAATAGTATGGCGAGAGGGATCCGGAGAAACACCAATAAGTTCAGAAACCAGTACGCTATCTTGTAGTAACTCAGTGGCATTCAACAGGTTACGTAGGCGGACGTTTTCCGCCGCCAACCCGGCCATTCTCTGTAATCGCCCCTTGAGAATAAATAATTCGGTCTTTTGTCGTTTATTTTCTTCTTCAAGTGTTGCCCGTCCTACTACCGCGTCATCACCCAGCTCACTGATTCGCCGGGGCAAACTGGCCACCCAGTAAATAGGCGTAGTGAATTCGGCCAACCACGGGCGTACAGGCTGCAACCATCGAGTATAAGTATCAATAAGGAGTAAACACAGGGCGACAAAAACCAACAACAACATGCGTCGCGCAGATGAGGGGCCGTTAGAAAAAAGGTTCTTTATGCTGCCACCCCACAGTAGTCAAGCTTACGAACAACAATAAGCTTATAAAAAGCCATCAAACTTTTAATCAATACTGCGCAACAACGGTCTGCGGAAACAATAAAGCAATCCCAAGAAAAAACGATCAGGATGACATGACATCCATATGGCGTTTATCCATTGTTTCCAACGCTTTACCACCACCCCGAGCAACACAGGTCAACGGATCCTCAGCCACAATCACAGGCAACCCAGTTTCGTGGGTCAGCAACCGATCTAAATCACGCAACAAAGCACCACCACCAGTTAAAACAATCCCAGTTTCGGCAATATCTGAAGCCAACTCCGGAGGCGATTGCTCCAGCACACGCTTTACTGACTGCACGATCGCAGCCAATGGCTCCTGTAATGCTTCCAAAATTTCATCGCTATTCAAGGTAAAGCTTTTTGGTACACCTTCCGCCAGATTGCGGCCGCGAACATCAATTTCTCGCACCTCATTAGCAGGGTAAGCGCTACCTATCTCCATTTTTATGCGCTCAGAGGTTGTTTCACCAATCACGCTGCCATACTTGCGACGAACATAGTTGCTGATAGCCTCATCAAAGCGGTCACCACCAATACGAACTGAATCAGAAAACACCACACCATTAAGGGACAGGATGGCAATTTCAGTAGTACCCCCACCGATATCAACAACCATGGAACCGCAGGCTTGATCTACCGGCATACCGGCTCCAATGGCGGCAGCCATAGGTTCTTCGATGAGAAAGACTTCCCGAGCACCAGCACTGTAGGCCGACTCACGGATAGCCCGTTTTTCAACCTCTGTCGCCAAACAAGGCACACAAATCAGCACACGAGGGCTAGGTGGTATCAAACTATGGGAATGCACTTTTTTAATAAAATGCTGAAGCATTTTTTCAGTGACCTGAAAGTCGGCAATCACACCATCTTTCAACGGACGAATGGCCGTGATATTTCCTGGCGTACGACCCAACATTCGTTTGGCTTCCACACCAACGGCATCAACAATTTTTTGCCCTTGATGATGTCGAATAGCAACAACTGAAGGCTCGTTGAGCACGATGCCTTTTTCCCGGACATAAATCAGCGTATTCGCGGTACCCAAATCAATGGAAAGATCGTTCGAAAACACACCACGCAGTCTTTTTAACATTTACCTTTTCCCTTGTTGGCCGCCACAGGGAAAGCCCCTAACGCCGATGGTTCCGAAAACCCGCAACTCTACCAATCACAAAGTTTCAGAGCAAGTTTTAAGTTGTTGATCCAAGAGCAGAAGCATACCCAAAAAACGGCAATATAACACCGCTTAACTACGCGTTATGGAGTACACCTGTAAAGACGAATGTGATACCTTACGCCCCTCATTTGTCCCGACCCAAAAACTGCCCGACATAATCTATTTTAAACGATTAAACGTGTCGGCTGCTCAAAGTGCAGAAACTATAACATGACTATCGAACGCGCAGACATCGAAAAGCTCGCAGAATTAGCTCGCATTGAACTCAACGAAGCGACCATTACTGAAACCACAAAAAGTATCGCCGACGTACTGGCTCTGGTTGACCAATTACAGGCAGCTGACACCGAAGGTGTAGAGCCCATGGCTCACCCAACAGACGCAGTCCAGCGTTTGCGTGCCGACGAGGTGACGGAAACCAATCATCGAGACGCATTTCAGGCCATTGCTCCAGCCACCGAAGCGGGGCTATACCTTGTCCCCAAAGTGATCGATTGAGGAAACAAGACAAGCCATGAACGACTCAATCTTGCACAACAAAACTATTGCTGAAATTATTGCCGGCCTGGAAGTCAGAGAATTTACCAGTGTCGAAATCACCCAGCATTACCTGAAGCGTATACAAGCACTGGATAGCACCTACAACAGTTATATCACTGTGAGTGAAGCTTCTGCTCTAGCTCAGGCAGCCGCCGCAGACAAACGCCGGGCTGAAGGCAATGCCCCCACATTCTGTGGCGTCCCTATCGCCCATAAAGACATCTTTTGCACTAACGGCATTCGCACTAGCTGTGGCTCAAAAATGCTCGACAATTTTGTGCCGCCCTACGATGCCACGGTGGTAGAAAACTTCGCCAATGCTGGCGCTGTGGTCTTGGGAAAGACCAATATGGACGAGTTCGCCATGGGCTCATCCAACGAAACCAGCTTTTACGGCCCAGTCAAAAACCCATGGGATATCAACACGGTTCCCGGTGGGTCTTCCGGTGGGTCCGCAGCAGCCGTTGCCGCACACCTAGCAGCCGGCGCTACCGCTACAGATACTGGTGGCTCTATCCGGCAGCCAGCCGCTCTCTGCGGTGTCACTGGGCTAAAACCTACCTATGGACGGGTGTCCCGCTGGGGGATGGTTGCCTTTGCCTCCAGCCTAGACCAAGCCGGGCCAATGGCCCGCACCGCAGAAGACTGCGCCATAATGCTGAATGTAATGGCAAGCTTTGACCCCAAAGACTCTACTTCTATTGACAGGGAAGTGCCTGACTATACGACCAACCTGAATCAATCTCTCGAGGGTCTGAAAGTAGGTATTCCAAAAGAGTACTTTGAAGAAGGTCTAAACCCGGGTACAGAACAAGCGGTGCGCGATGCGCTAGCAGCACTGGAAAAACAAGGTGCCACACTGGTTAGTATTAGTCTGCCTCACACCAAACTGGCGGTGCCGGCATATTATGTGATTGCACCGGCTGAAGCCTCAGCCAACTTGTCACGGTTTGATGGCGTGCGCTACGGCCACCGCTGCAAAGACCCAAAAAATTTACGCGACCTTTACATGCGCACACGCGCTGAAGGATTTGGCGACGAAGTCAAACGTCGAATTTTAGTGGGCGCTTACTGCCTGTCCGCCGGTTACTACGATGCCTACTACCGTAAAGCCCAACAGGTACGACGCCTGATCAAGCAAGACTTTGTGGATGCCTTTGAACAAGTAGATGTGATTATGGGGCCAACATCTCCCTCTCCCGCCTTTGAGTTTGGCTCAAAAGGTAGTGACCCCGTCGCCATGTATCTTGAGGATATTTATACTATTGCCACCAATTTGGCAGGACTACCCGGTATGTCAGTTCCCTGCGGCTTCGTCGACAACAAACCCGTCGGTTTGCAAATTATCGGCAACTACTTTGATGAATCGAAGATGTTGAATGTAGCCCACCAATTCCAGCAAGCCACCGATTGGCACCAGCAGACTCCGGCGAATATAGCTGTTGCGGGAGGAGAAAAATAATGGAATGGGAAACTGTTATCGGTCTGGAAGTCCACGCACAACTGGCCACAAAATCTAAAATTTTTTCCGGCTCCAGCACTGCTTTTGGTGCCGAACCCAACACCCAAGCCTCTGCTTTAGACCTAGCCATGCCCGGCACCCTGCCCGTTCCCAATGAGCAGGCATTTCGCTATGCCATTATGTTTGGCTTGGCCATTGATGCAGAGATCGCCAAAACCTCTGTATTCGAGCGGAAAAATTATTTCTACCCGGATCTCCCCAAAGCCTACCAAACCACTCAGCTGGAAAAACCCATTGTAGGCCCTGGTCATGTGGAAATTGAATTGGCCGATGGCACTAAAAAATCTATCCGAATCCACCATGCTCATTTAGAAGAGGATGCCGGTAAATCCCTGCACGAAGGTAATTTTGAGCACGGCATGTCAGGTATCGACCTAAACCGTGCCGGAACTCCACTAATAGAAATTGTCTCCGAACCGGACATCAGCAATTCAGAGGAAGCCGTTGCCTTCGCCAAAAAACTACACAGCATAGTTACCTCGTTGGGTATCTGTGATGGCGAAATGTCTCAAGGCTCCATGCGTTTTGACGTGAATATTTCTGTCCGCAGACCGGGTGAAGAGCTAGGCACACGCACCGAGACTAAAAACCTCAACTCTTTCCGTTTTATGGAAGACGCCATTGCACTGGAAGTTGAACGTCAGATAGACCTTATCGAAGATGGCGGCAGAGTCATTCAGGAAACCCGGCTATACAATGGCGATACAAAACAAGCGCGCTCCATGCGCAGCAAGGAAGAAGCCAACGATTACCGCTACTTCCCCTGCCCCGATTTGTTACCCGTGGTATTCGATGATGGCTATATTGAGAGCATTCGGAAAAACCTGCCAGAACTGCCTGATGCCCGTCGCGACCGTTTTATGGAACAGTACGATTTGTCCAGTTACGACGCCTCTATGCTTAGTGGCGATGCCAATATGGCACAGTATTTTGAAACCGCCGCTAAGACCAGTGGCGATATCAAACTTACTGCCAACTGGATTATGGGAGAACTTTCAGCTCGCCTGAATACTGCTGAGCTCTCCATCAAACACAGCCCTCTCAGCGCAGAACAACTGGCAGGTATGATTGAGCGCATAACAGACGGTACCATTTCAAGCAAAATGGCCAAGCAAGTCTTCGAGGGTATGTGGAATGGTGGCGGCGATGCCGATAACATTATTGAAACTCAAGGCCTGAAACAGGTTTCCGACAGCCGAGTCATTGAAGCCATGGTTGATGAAGTCATCGCCAACAGTGACAAACAAGTTGACAACTTTCGCAATGCTGACGAAAGCAAACGCCCTAAAATGCTGGGATATTTTGTGGGACAAATCATGAAATCCTCAAAAGGTCAGGCCAACCCACAACAGGTGAATGACATTCTTCTAAAAAAACTGAACGACTTACTCTGATAATAAAAGTTCTAAAAATTCATTTAATAACTTACTTTTAATATTTAAAGAAAATTAAAAAATTATGGCACTTAAAAAAGACAAGAAAAAAGTCCTCGGCGAAGTCTTTGACGACGAACGTATTAAAACTTTCCTTCAGTTTGAAGCACCCGAAGGCATCAATGCTGACTTTCACCTACTAGAAAAAGCCTATCGTGGCATGAACATAGAAAACTTTGAAACCTTCCTCACTTTTTTTCTCGAAGAAGGCCGCGACATTAATGCCCAAAACCCCAACGGTGAAACCGTGCTCGCTATTGTCAACCAACACCGTCACGGTGATGAGTATGTAGACGCGCTAAAAAAACACGGTGCGGCATAAAAAACCTTCAATCTAAACCGCACTCGTCTCGCTTTATAAATTACTAAGTGGGCTTCGCACCCCATCGGCACCCTACTTAAGTACATGGGTATAAATTTCTGTGGCTATCACATCAGTATGCTTCAGTTGCTGCTGAACTGTTCGAATATTTGCGCCTGACTGAAGCAAGTGTGTCATAAAGGAATGCCGCAACATATAGCTCGCTAAAGTGAAGCGTGATAAAGAAGCAGACTTTGATTGCGAGGGTGATGAAAGAACGAATACCTAACTAGTCAAGCAAAGGAACCCATTAATATCCGCCTCGTCTCTAGGCATTTAAGCGTTAGCGAAAACCCAAAACAAACCTTCACTATATTTTCTGCATAAAAAAACCTCGATTAATATGCTATAACTAGACAAAAGAAAAAGGTTTTGTCGCTCATGTTAGCAATCACAAAAATAGGCTCTTCCATGGAGCTAAAAAGATTTTTTGTTATTCTAATCAGCTTGTTAGGCTTTGCTCTGGCTTCGACTGAGCTGCAGGCCAAGACTGTTTCAGACCCAAATCATCAGGGCTGGACCGGTAAATATCCAAAACTTAAACAGGTTACTTGGGAGCCAGTAAAAACCAAATGTGACAAATGCACCAAAATGGCCTCTCAATATAACGAGACAGTTCAGGAGTTACTAAACAGCCGGTATTGGATACACTTTTGGCGAGAAGCAGGACAGCACCGTGAGAAGGGAAAACAAGATCCTTTCTGGCCGGGCAAAGGTGATATTACTGACTTTGAGGGTAAAGCGGTCGCGGCCAACCTAGAATTATTTGAGCTGCAGCAAGCTCAACTGGAGTTACACAAGAAAGCTGTATTAGCACTAGAGCAACAAGCTCAATACTTGTCTGCCGCTTTAATTGAGTGCGAACAAACTGCCTGTAAAGTCAAAAAACCAAGTAAATTAAAGGGAATTAAAATTGGTGGAGAAACCACCACGGGATCTTACCAACCCAACATCAACTCTATACTGAATCAATATGGAATTGACTGGAAAGGCCCCTACCGGACTAAATGTCCTCCATGCCAACCACTCGCTGCACAACTAAATGCCCTACCTGGCTGGGTGATTCGCTCACACATGAAATTACAGCGAGCCGAAATTACATTCAAATATTACGAAATGATCGAAAAATCCAACAAGATAAAAGTATCTTTCCTAACATATAACCATCCCGATAAAACGAACTACAGTAATGCAGCCAAAGTAGTAACACAGCTAAAAGCTGAAATAGAAGCACTGAAAAAGCTATTCAAAAAATTAAGCACCCAACTCCCAAGTTGTGAAAGTAAATTTTGTCCTGCATTAAAACAGGAGGATGCTGGATTTATCCCTGCAGTGGGAGGCATGCCAATTAGCACCTGTCCTGAACCAGCAGCCAATGAAGCTATTACGGTTGGCCCCAACAATGAAATAGGTAGCAAAGCCAACTTCAAGGATAAAACCAAAAAGAAAGTCGCCGGTGTCGCCACTAAAGCTATCACAGGATTACTAGGTATTGGTGGTGGCAGTAGTAAGTATGACGGGCCTATCACTGAAAGAGACCCAATTAAAAAGAAATATAAACTCAAGACCAAAGATAAAAATGTTAAGCGTGAACTACTTACCGGTGGCAGTTTCACCCCCGAAGGCTTATTGATTAGCAACGACATCAAAAAAGCACCGGGTAACGGAACCTTCCAAACCATTTACCTAGAAAATCCACGTGGCTGGAGAATAATGCCTATTGGCATCTACCTATATGAAATTTGGCGCGACTGGAAGTTAAGTGTGTCGTGGACAAAGGACACCTATGTAGACGGTGAACATGTCAAGCACGAAGAAGGCGGCTGGAATGAAAACTGGAGCGAGCTGCTCGCCAGCGGTGAAGAAACGGTATACGGGGAAGTGGCGGATGAAGGCCCTCTCTGGGAACAATTTGGATTTAACACCGCAGTCAGTGGTGCCCGGTCAATAGGTACTGTATTCCCCGTTACTGAGGAAATGTTGGCCGCAGAACCCATGAATTTAGTAGTGCATGTCACGGACCCGAAAAAAGACCCCGTGATCACCTACCCTTATATTTTTACTATGACAGCGGGCAACGATGGAAAAATCCAGCTCGACAGAGTTGACCAGACCATTGCCAGCGAAAGCCCTTGCACAGAAAGCCCTAAATCTTATTTTTCACCAATGGACGACATCGGCGAAGAGATTGAAAGAAAACGAAAAAATATGATCGATATGGAATACGGTTTTCTAGACAACACTCTCGCCACGATAAAATATCAATTTTTCGATACCTACGAAACAGAATTACCGGCCATTCTGACAGCGGGATCGACCCAAGAGCGAGTCGAGCTAACCCAAGCAATGATTGATGACATAACAAAATTATATTTCGATGTTGTTCCTGATGAGCTAGAACTAACCGAAGAACAACAAAAGCAACACCTACACACCTTTTTAAGCAAAGAAATGCCATTTTTATCAACACTGGCCACCAAAGAATCAAGCCCTCTGGAATTAAGAGCAGCGCGTGATTCTTTGTACGAAAATTTAATGGAAAATAATCCGACGTTGGCAAAAGAGTTCGACCGTGTACTCAAAAAGCGTGAACTCGCCTATCAATATGCCACCGAGGGGTATGACCTTAAAAATGAGTCTCACGAATTAAAAACACAACAAGATGAACTCAGAGATAGTGGTGTTGATGAAAACTCTGACAACATTAAGGCACTGGATGAAAAAATTAATGAATTAAATCGTAAAGCAGGGGTTGCTGACCGAAATCGTGATTTCTACAACAAAGGTGCTGATGAGGTTTTAGAACAGGTTCCTGAAATGGAACGCTCATTTCTCGACTCACATATCCGACATAAGGATAAACTACACATGAAAAAAGAAACGAAAGAAGGTGTGGTACCCGTTATCAATGATGTACAAGGTGTTGTACCTTTAAGCTAGGTTTAAAAGAAAATTACTCATCTTGTTATAGCTTCCGTTATTGAAGAAAACCTTAATGACAGAAGTAACACTACTTTGCATAGTTACAAGAATTGATAAATTTAAAACTGATAACTAGCCGCTGCAATAATCCATAACCAGAGCCTCAAACCAGACACTGAACTTTAGTGCCAGCATAGTTAGATTCCTTTCTCCTCAGCACAACAGTACCATGTAAGCTGTGAACTCAAGTATAGGTAGTCTGATGACAGATCCCACATCAAATGAAATGCAGGTGCGCAAGAATAAGTCTGGCTTGTCTGGCGCACAGCTTACACTGATCATTCTCGCAGTCATCGTGCTAACTGCCGGGATCACATTTCTCATTATCCGCACCTATATCTTCCCACCCGACTTGAAGCCTGTAGCTCTCAATATCCAAGAGAAGCAAGAACTGAATCAAAAGTTGAGAAAACTGGGCTGGCAACAGGAATCGATACCGCAAGATACAACCAAGGGGGAACCTGCCCAGCCGGAGGCATACACAGAATCTGATGAGAATCGTGAGGTTACGTTTAGCGAGAGAGAAGTCAATTCACTGATCGGCGGCAACCCAGATTTTGCCCGCCGCGTTGCAATAGATTTGTCCCACAACCTTGCCAGTGCAAAAATCCTGCTACCAGTACCGGACGACTTCCCAATCATGCCCGGCAAGACTCTACGGGTAAATGCTGGCATGGAGGTGCGGCTGGATGCTTCCCGCAGACCTATAATCGCACTAAAAGGTATTAGCGTCATGGGTGTGCCTATTCCGAACGCTTGGCTCGGCAATTTAAAAAATGTTGACCTAGTCGGTGAGTTTGGAGACCAAGGATTTTGGAAAAAGTTTGCGGATGGCGTTGATGATATTCAGGTTCGCGACGGTGAACTCTACATAAAATTACGCGAATAACTTATTAAGCTAAGCATCAGAATAGTTATATTCCTTTTAATTTGAAAGATACCTAGAAATAGAACTGTACGGACAACGGCTGAAAGTATTGTTGCACTTTGTGCATCTACTTGGTGGCTTATGGATAGCAACTGAAATAGCACTAATCATTTAGAAATGAGATGCCCCAACCCAATGAAAACAGTAAAAGATACAACAACGTCGCTACACCAGCAGATTCTTGGTACTTGGGAAATATTGGCCTGGAAACGTAGGCTGGTAGAGTCTGGAGAAGAATCTGATGCTTTTGGCCCGGCTCCCACTGGTTGCATCAACTATTCTCCAGACGGCCGTTTAATGGTATTAGTCCTACGGGGCGATAGACCCTGCCCTTCAGAAAACCCTCCGACAGAAAGCGAGAAAGTTGCACTCTTTGACTCCATGTTTGCTTATGCTGGAAGCTATGCAGTCGAATCCGACAGGATAATCCACAACTTGGATGCAAGCTGGAATGAGTTGTGGACTGGCACACTGCAAACACGCTTTATTTCCTTTGAAAACGAACAGCTTATTTATACAACACCAGAAACTGTTGACCCCATGGACGGCAAGTTATGCACATATAAAGTTACACTTGTGCGGCCCTAATTATAATTTACTTGCTGGGACTGACTGGTGAAATTTGAAAAGCACCTCAAAATAGAAGGTACGGAAAAAACTGCTGTAGATGCCCTTGGGGAAACTACTGAGTTAGCCCGACAAACCATCAAACAGGCGATGACCAAAGGTGCCGTCTGGTTAACAAGGAACAAAAATACTCAACGTATTCGTCGAGCCGACAAACCTCTAAGATCCAACGATGAGTTACACCTTTATTTTGACCAAAGTGTTTTAGCCGAACAACCAATGTCAGCGACATTAATTGCAGATGAAGAGCTTTACAGTATTTGGTATAAACCCTACGGGATGTTAAGCCAAGGTTCCAAGTGGGGCGACCATTGCACCATCAACCGCTGGGTGGAGAAAAATCTTAAACCACAACGCCCAGCTTTTATTGTTCACCGGCTTGATCGTGCTGCCACGGGTTTAATTATTATCGCCCACCAAAGAAAAATAGCGGCCTACTTTTCTAATTTATTCCAGGACCGAAATATCGAAAAAAAATATCAGGCGATTGTTGAGGGTGAGTTTCCTGATGAGGTTAAGCTGAACTCTGATATCGAAAATAAACCTGCTATGAGCCAAGTAAAAGCTATTGCATACAATTCTACAACCAACCAATCCCTAGTTGACGTCACCATAGAAACAGGCCGAAAACATCAGATTCGACGCCACTTATCGGAAGAGGGCTTTCCCATTGTCGGCGATAGACTGTACGGCCACGGAGATGAAGACACCTCCGACCTCTGCCTGGCTTCATGTTACCTCTCATTTTCTTCTCCTGCCGACGGTCTCAAGAAAAGCTACCACCTGCCAGAGAATCTAAGGCTTCAATTTAAACACTAAAATCATCTGCAGCGGGTAAGTTGCAGGCTGTGCTACTCTACCTATAATAAACACATAAACAAAAATACAGTCTCTATATACGAAAAATAATAAAGGGTTTACGCATGAACGAAGAAATGAATTTAGAAGGTGTTGTCTCAATCAATTGGCAAGACGTAGAAGCGGAAGAAGCAGCACCGGGTATTACCCAGCGGGCTTTGTGGCAGGGCAGTAATGACAAAAGAGTAATGGTGTTTGAGTTCAAGCCTGGCGCTGTTTATCCTGGCCTTGATGTCCACGAGCCAGGACCAGAGCAAGTCTTTGTCATTTCTGGGGTCTTTAATGATGGCAAGAACGATTATAAAGCAGGCACATTTATCCACCACCCTGCTGGCACGTCACATATGCCTCAATCAAAAACTGGCTGTGTACTTTTAGTCATATATCCTGAAGGTTAGAGCGCTCCATCAACGATAATGCAACTTTGAGCATATTTGCTACGCTGTTTCTTTATTGCTAACCATGATCTAACGGCAGGTTGAACAATGGCTGTCTAACCTGTTGTTATATTTCTAGTTATAAGAATAGAAGAGCAACGAATACTCATTGACTACCGCATAAAGTGGTATATACTCATTTCAGCTTGAAAGTACGTCTTATATTTATGCACACCATTTCGATGTCTCGTCTTTAGTAGCTCGTCCGGTTCTTCATAAGTAATAGCAACACATTTCAGCACATCGGCCTTATTTTAAAGGCTATAAATTACTATTGAATGAAAGGATATTATTATGTCTACTACTACTGGCACTGTTAAATGGTTCAACGAAGCTAAAGGTTTTGGTTTTATCGAACAAGAATCTGGTCCCGACGTATTTGCTCACTTCAGCGCTATCTCGGCTGCTGGGTTCAAAACTCTGATCGAAGGACAAAAAGTTGAGTTCACTATTACTCAAGGTCAAAAAGGTCCTCAAGCTGAGAACATCGTTGTACTCTAAACCCTAACTAGGGTTTACTAGGTTCAACAAAAAGGGCAAGACTTTCGTCTTGCCCTTTTTTATTGTCTAACGATTAAGAAAACATCGTCAAACCATTCCCCTTTTACAGCGAACAACCTTAAGCGCTTTTCGCTCTCGGCTGACTAGGAGAACGAGAACTTCTGTTACCATTAGAATTGCCCGATTTGGTATTTTGCTTTCCCCAAACATTTTTCTGGCTAGAGCCTCCATTATTGTCTCTAGCTCGGGGATTACCTCCCGACCTGGGTTTACCACCACCGCGATTTTGTCGCCCATTTTGAATAGGCTCTGCTTTAATTGAGGGATTTGGAGCAAAACCATCAATGGCTACCTTGGGCACTTCAGTTTGTAAGAGACGCTCAATATCACGTAACAACTTATGCTCGTCCACACACACCAATGATACCGCTTCGCCTTCATTTCCAGCACGACCTGTACGGCCAATACGGTGAACATAGTCTTCCGGTACATTGGGCAGCTCAAAGTTCACGACATGAGGCAATTGATCGATATCCAGTCCACGAGCCGCAATATCTGTTGCTACCAATACGCGCACTTTGCCTCTTTTAAAGTCAGCCAATGCTTTAGTCCGCGCACCTTGACTTTTATTACCATGAATCGCAGCAGCGGTGAGACCATCCTGCTCTAACTGTTGAGCCAATCGATTAGCCCCATGTTTAGTTCGAGTAAAGACTAATACTTGTTTCCAGTTACCTGAACCAATAAGGAAAGACAGTAACTCACGCTTGCGATCTTTATCCACGAAATGCACGACCTGTTCCACTCGTGCAGAGGTGGTATTACGCTTGGCCACTTCAATCAATGTCGGGGCATTCAACAAGCCATCAGCCAATCGTTTAATATCATTAGAAAATGTTGCAGAGAACAGTAGATTCTGGCGTTGTTTTGGCAACAGCGCTAATACTTTGCGAATGTCGTGAATGAAACCCATGTCCAACATGCGATCTGCTTCGTCGAGCACCAAAATTTCCACTTGTGAAAGGTCTAGGGTTTTCTGATTCACATGATCTAGCAGACGACCAGGGGTGGCCACCAAGATATCCACACCCGAACGCAGGGTTGCAATTTGGGGGTTAATTTTCACACCACCAAAAATAACTGAGGAACGAAGGGGTAAAAATTTGCTGTAAGTTTTAACGCTTTCACCAACTTGGGCCGCCAGCTCTCTGGTTGGCGTCAAGACCAAAGCCCGGACAGGACGATAACCTTTAGCAGGTTGTTGTTCGCTTAACCGCTGTAACAGGGGCAATGTAAAACCAGCTGTTTTACCGGTGCCTGTTTGAGCGCCAGCCAATACATCACGGCCTTCAAGCACGATAGGAATCGCTTTAGCCTGAATGGGAGTAGGTTCGCTATAGCCTTGTTCAGACACAGCACGAAGTATATCGGCCGAAAGGCCGAGTTCAGAAAATAACATAAGGAATAAAACTCCGGTATCAGCCTGCCCCATGTATTGACCACAGGTACGGTCTTGGGCTAATAACCATTAATAAGGCGTCTGGGAATATCGAATAGAAACTACCGAGAACACTACTTAGAACAAATAGGGTGCCGACCGAAGGACACCTCGAAGCATGGGACTATAACAGGGCGTACCCGGCAAGTCCAATACGCCACTACAGTTAGGCCACTCCACCGGAAGCCATTTAGTCTTTAGGTAGGTACACCTCACTTTCTGGATGGAATGCCATCCAGGCAAACCAATACGCTGTTAACGACGTAATAACACTGCCATTGCTATCAACAATCCGGGCACTTTTATCTTTATCAAGGTATTCAATGGTGAAAGTTTTCCCGTTGAAGGTATCGATCACCGATGGGCTCTTGGCCTTGGCCAGTTCCACAAAGGGGTAAACTTTGGCTTTATCCCCCGCCTCAATACCAATCACCAAATCTTTAGCGGAATAGCGCTTGTCATAGTTAGTCAGCGGAAACATCAATCGACTGCTGTCTTCATAATGAGGATAAGGGCTGGAGCCATAATGACGATAAAACCCGGTATCTTGAGACAATACCAATGTATTTGGGTGGCTCTGATGCCACACCCGCCAAGTTGTGTGCTCCACAGGAAGCCGATCTAAATATATTCCCTTAAGTGAACCATTGATCGCTCTCCCCTCTATTTGAGACCATAGCGACTGGGTCTTGCGGTCATACATTAATAGGTCATTATTGTAGAGCAGCCCCGACACCCCAAAAACCAGCGAATCACCTTTTACTCTGGAATCAAATACCATACCGGTACCACAAAGAGGGCAGTAACTTACAGTGACTGCCTGACCATTAAATTGATCATTAACCAGCTCATGATAATTAAGAATACTAATGGGAAATGCTTTATCGACGCCGTTAAGAGAGACGCCTAGCAGCTTGTCATCGGGCAATAGAAAGTCTACCTCAGACGCATCCAAGAATTTTGGTTTATCGAGGGATGGGATACCATCTTTTGCCGGCCCCCCACCATATATTTCATTCAGAGGAATTAATGGGTCTTCAATAACAAAGCCGTTGCGTTCTACGGTTGAAGCCATAGCATGGATAGACAAAAAGAATAACAGAGAAAAAGTCCAAGACAGTAATAACGCGGGCGGTTTTATATAGCGCAGCCAATCCCTACCTAGGGCACCTATCAAGCTCATCAGTTTAACCTCTAGACTCACACTGCCTATATGGACAATAGTTGAGCTTAATCGTTCGTAGAACAATAGGATTACGGTCATTAACCATTGAGTGTAATTACAAATAAAAACAGACTGCCAAGCAATTTTTAAGTAAATTGTTTTAACATCAGCTTTAAAATTATGACTGACAGCCTATTCGTCTTACGTTATTTATACTTCAAGTTTTGTTTGATCAAATTACTATCGATTTAATAAACCCTTTAAACCCTCCAGTTTCTCTTGGACTTTTTCTGTCGCCTGCCCCTTGATCTTATTACCCACGTCTTTCAGAGCACCTGAGTTAGTTACCGCTTTCGCCGCATTTTTGTTTATGGCTTCAAGTATTTGTTTAACCACTTCTCCGGCACTAGCACCACCTGACTTTTCACCAATTCCAGCAAGCTGAATCGCGGGCAAAGGGAGACTAATAGGCTTATCGCCTAACAGGGCATTACTATAGCTAATTTTTCCACCCGTGATTTTAAGGTCTTTAATAATCAACTTCTTAGTGACAGAGCTCTCACCAGCAGAGGCTTCAGAAGAAGCTCCATCACTAACACCAAGTGCCTGCTCTACATTTTTTTGTAATTGATCGAGATTGGTGCCACCTTTTGCTGATTCGTATGTAATTTCTGGAGCAACAATACGAATGTTTTTGATCACAATAGTATCCGTAGTCACAGATTCCGGATCAATAGCTATGAAAATTTCACCCAACGAGAAGGCATTCGGTGTTTTAAAACCTGCGGGGTTCCCCACTACCAAGCCTTTTAAACTCCCCTCTCCCGACGTCAATGATAGTTCGACATCCTTCAACGTGACACTGGATTGAGTCAGCTCGGGACCAAGGGTTTCAACGGCCGCTTTTATCCCTTTATCAAGATTGAGAACTGCAACCACCAAAACTACTAATACTATTACCACCAAACCAGCAAAAATTTTAAACAACGTTTTCATTGTTCTTCTCCATTTAATTGTTGCTCATCGTTAAAAAGGCCAACCCCCGTTATGAATCCCGCCTGTTGCTTTAAGGACCATAATTCTACAATAGGCTCCTACAATAGCATTATTTAAGAGACTGATCGCCCTCAGTAAAGCAAAGGATAACCAATGACAAAGCTGCTTCAAAGTGGTCCAGAATATTTACTTCAGGGGCTTCGATTGCTCAACCATCCAAGAATTCGCTGGTTTGTTCTGGGACCCATACTGATCAATCTTGTTTTGTTTGTATTACTGACATGGTTTGCCCTTGAGCAATTTAATAGCTTGCTGAGCTGGCTTATCGCAAAAATTCCCAGCTGGCTGGATTTTATTGTCTGGTTTTTTTGGGTATTTTTTGGCGGATTTCTTTTGCTAATCTATGGCTATAGTTTTGCCATTATTGGTAACATTTTAGCATCACCCTTTTACGGGCCACTGGCAGAACGCGTGGAGGAAGTACTTACAGACACTGTAAATTCAACCACAATGACACCCAAACAAGTATTATCGCTTGTGAGTCGATCAATCATAAGGGAATTCATCAAGCTAGGTTATTTTCTACCAAGAATCATCGGCATATTAATACTCACCCTGACCCTCTCATTTATACCCGTCTTAAACTTACTAGGGCCCGCCATTGCCTTTTTTTGGGGAGCCTGGTCGCTAGCCTTGCAGTATATTGATTACCCTGCTGATAATAACCAAACAGGCTTTCGTGAATTACGGGAACAGTTACGAGAAAGGCGCTTAATCTCAATCAGTTTTGGAGGCTGTGTTTTGATTGCCACGACCATTCCCATTCTCAATTTATTCACCATGCCAGCCTCAGTCATTGCTGCCACAGCTTTCTGGCTGGAACGTATGCCCTCAGGTCAGAAAAAAACAAGGAGCTGAACCTCTGATTTCCTAGCTCTAGTGAGAATTTCTAGGTGTGCCTGACAGCAAAATGTGTTGAATCAAACAAATCTACTGAACCAATCAGACTACTTTTGCAGTAGAGACTCGCCAGGCTGCTCACAATCAAGCTTTCTACCTAATAATTCCTGAATTGGCTCAAGCAAAAAGGCATCATCTTCACAGGCAAAGCTGATGGATGTGCCTGTCATTCCAGCGCGCCCGGTACGACCTATACGGTGCACGTAGTCCTCCGATTCTTCTGGCAACGTGTAATTCACCACATGGCTTATACCGTCAATATGAATACCACGCCCCGCCACATCCGTGGCCACAAGTACCTTCAACTTGCCAGATTTAAAGTCCTCCAGTGTCCTAACCCGCTTACCTTGAGGCACCTCACCAGACAGTAAACCAACGCTAAACCCTTTGTTCTTCAATTTTTCCTGGAGTCGACGACACTGATCACGACGATTGGCAAATACGATCACACTGTCCACTTCATCCTGATTAATAATGTTGTGCAGCAACTGAAACTTTTCATCTTTCGAGGTGATATAGACCTTTTGTGTCACTGTATCCGTAGCAATATTTTCAGGCTCGATTTCCACACTGGTAGGATCGATTGTCCACTGCTCAGCTAGGCTCATCACCTCAGGCGTGAAAGTTGCCGAAAAGAACATGGTCTGACGATACTCCCTATGGGGCGTCAGTCGAACAATGCGGCGCACCTGAGGAATAAACCCCATATCCAGCATTCTATCTGCTTCATCCAGCACCAAAATTTCCGTGCGATCCAAATAGACATCGCGGCTACCGGCAAAGTCTAGCAAACGCCCAGGCGTCGCCACCAAAATATCACAGAGACTTTCTTGTAAATGACGCTTTTGTTTATCGTAATCCATACCACCAACCAGAGTATGTACATGTAAATCGGTGTACTTACAAAGATCTTTGGCATCTTCTGCAATCTGCATCACTAGCTCACGGGTTGGAGCAATAATCAGAGCACGTGCTTCGCCAGCAAAGTACTCATCATCAATGGGGTTGTTCAGTAGTTCAGTAATAATCGTGGTAAGAAAAGCCGCCGTTTTACCGGTGCCTGTCTGTGCTTTGCCCACCATATCGTGGCCACGTAAAGTAAACGGCAATGAGCGTGCCTGAATAGGTGAGCAATATTTAAAACCCAAGTCCGCAATTCCATGCATTAACGAAAGGGGTAGATCCAAATCGTGAAAACGTGTTTTATCGGCAACCGGCTCTACTTCAAATTGAGACAAATCCCAATTTGCCGCTGGTTTCTTTTCACTCACTCCACGACGACTGCGCCCGCGACGTCCCGTCTGCTTTTGTTGGTTGTCGTTAGGGGCTTGCCTAGAATCTGAATTACTCTGTTCACTCATAAAGTTGCCGATGGGTATTGCCAATAGAAAGTGGACCTATTTTTTATTTACGCTGCTAACTTAGCGCGCTCAAATAAGACCATGAACTTGAAAGGACCGGCATTATAGCACGGGATGCCCATATCGCGGTGACGCCAAAAAACCTCAGTCCGTATGTATGAAGATTACGATTAAAAAGGCTCATTCACATAGTGTTTGAAAAATAAATCAACTACAGTCGTTTCGTCGAAAAGACCGGAAGAGCCAATAATCTAAGCAGGTAAAACGCCCCCCACCAGTAAACAACAGGCTAAGTAACATAATGAAGTAGATGGCCGAATACTCTATGCCATTTTTTAATACCGTAAATGAACCAGCCTCTGTCAGATATTTATAGTTACCATGATTCTCTAGAATAGATACGGCACGGTTTTTACGCTCAAGCGCGTCATCTATTAAATCCCCACGCCATTCCCAGGGCATGGTTAACGTAGTCTCAGGTAACGCATGCCAACCATTATTCCAGTGTACTGTAGTAGCGGCGACAACCATGGTAAGCATCAAAGGAAGACTGATAAAACGAGTCAGCAAGCCAAACAATAACAACCAGCCACCAAGAAACTCCACCCAACCCGCCATAAATGCTAATAAACCGGGCATAGGCAACCCCAGTGTTTCACCAAACCAAATAACCACAGAAGGGTCAGCGTTTAATCTTTCAAAAATACCCAAGTTTTCTGCACCCAGCTGCAGTTTGACATAACCCGCTTTTATAAAGATGGGAGCAAGAAAAACTCGCAACAACAACGGAGCAATACCTTCAAGGTAGCATAAGACCGCACTAGCACGATGGAACAACCCCTGACGACCTTCGGAAAGAGTACTCATAAGAAATGCCCTTAATTATTTTTTAACATGTATTGAGGAATAGCAAACCAGACACCCATCATCCAACCTAGGCTGTTTAATAAAATACAGTTTGGTTAGACTCTTTTTCCTCAAAAAGTTTTATCGAACCAATGATCAAACGATTCAACGTAAAATCCACTTGAGAGCCCAGAGCTATAGAGAACAATTTCATCTCCCTCGCTACCTCGAATAGAACAAAACCTTCTCTGCCCTTCATATGGGGCCGAAATTCACGAGGACACACATCACATCGCAAGCCGCCACCATCCATCAAATGCCAGTATTTTGTAAGGTCGCGCGTGGGCAATCGGGTGGCGTGACGATAAAACACGGGTTGTAGTCAGTTCAGACCTAAGTCATTATCACCCCTACATGAAAACCCTCGACCTAAGGAACTCCGGTAACGCTGTATGAACCACTACCGGTGACAAAGGTCGCGTGATGAGATATGGCGCCTATGCCATTTATTGAGTTATCTCCTGATGACAAACAAACATTACTTTCTCTGGCGCGGGAAAGTATTCAGGTACGCCTTTTATTTGAACGTGAGTTACATATTGACGAACTAGTTTTTAGCCTCGCCTTGCAGCAACAAGCATCCAGCTTCATTACCCTTCACAAAAAAAATAAATTACGCGGCTGCCTCGGCGCCCTCCAAGCCCGAGAGCCTTTAGTGATGGATGTTGTGCACAATGCTGCTGCCTCAGCATTTGACGACCCACGCTTCCCCCCTGTCACATTAGATGAAGAACCTGAACTACAGATCGAAATATCCGTGCTAACCTCTCCCACGCCTCTTGTATTTACCAGCGAACAGGATCTGTTAGAACAATTAATACCTAACGAAGACGGGTTAATCATTGAAGTCGGCGCGCACCGCGCTACCTTCTTACCCTCCGCTTGGAATAGGCTTCCAGGAAAAATTGAATTTCTTAAACAGCTTAAATTGAAAGCAGAGCTCCCCGCTGTCTTTTGGTCTGATGATATTAAAGCCTGGCGTTTTCAGACACTTTGCTTCCAGGAACCCGCTTGCAAGAACAGGTGATTTTGAAACAATCGCTTGTTGAGTTACCCTACTGCCGCCTAGAAGTCAGTACAACTACCCCTTAATAGAAGCATACCATGACGAGAAAACATCATGACAGATGAACAAACCCGCGCGTTACGCAGTGCCTTGGGTAATTTTGCAACGGGTATCACCGTCATCACTGCTTTGGATGAAAATGGCGAGCCTAGAGGAATGACGGCCAACAGCTTCTCCTCCGTCTCACTAGAACCTGCTTTGGTCTCCTGGTGTGTAGGCCGTGAATCCGGCTTGTTTGATTTATTCCAGAAGACTAACTATTTTGCAGTCAACATCCTACACAGCGGGCAGCAATCAACCTCTCAGCTATTCGCTGGTCCCAATGAAAACAAATTCTCACAAACTTCTTGGCATGCCGGGATTCATGGCCTGCCATTATTGGATGATTGTGCTTGCAGGTTTCAATGTGAAATAGAACACCGTTATTCCGGTGGAGACCACACTATTTTGATAGGCCGCATACTGGACTTTACCAGCCAACCCATAGTTCCATTGATTTTTCATGGTGGGCAATATCAGGAACTCAAATAACAACGTGTTCTGTGAAGAGTTATATTTTTAAGAGTTGTATGTCGCTAGGTCACATCGGGTTCACTGTTACGACAAGCACTGACCCGATCCAAGCCCGCAAGATCTGTATAAGTAATTACCTCGCTAAAGCCAGCCTGTAACATTATTTGGCGCACGGCCGAACCTTGATCGAAACCATGCTCTAACAGTAACCAACCGTCCGGTTTTAGATATGCATGAACCTCTGAAACGATAGTACGAATATCAGATAAACCCAAGCCATCAGCCACTAATGCCGATGCTGGCTCAAATCGCACATCACCCTGCTGTAGGTGTTTATCCTCAACACAGATATAGGGTGGATTGCTCACCACAAGGTCAAACAGCTGTTGTTTCACACCGGAAAACCAGTCGCTCTGATAAACCTGCACATTTTCGAAGCTAAACTGTTGACGGTTTTCTTCAGCAAGCTGTACCGCATCGAGCACAGCATCCACTGCCGTAATGTTCCAATGGGGTTTTTCACTGGCCAGCGCCAATGCAATAGCTCCCGTTCCTGTCCCCAAATCTAGCACCAACGACTGCTCACTCAGAGGCAATAATAGAGCCCGCTCCACAAGTAATTCTGTTTCTGGCCTTGGAATTAAAGTGGCGGGTGACACCTTAAAAGGGAGCGACCAAAATTCACGAAGTCCTGTAATGTAAGCCACTGGCTCACCATGAAGGCGACGCCTAAAAAGGTTCTCAAAGCGGTGCCGTTGCTGATCGCTCAGATGCTGATCTGACCATGCGTAAAGAAAGCTACGATCCTTGTCCAGAACATAACTGAGCAATATTTCTACATCTAACCTTGACGTATCACTCACATCATCCAGTTCACCACTACGCTTCATAAGATCTGAAATTGTGACTGAATTTTCAGGAATGGCTGTGGGCATACGTTTATCCTGACGATCAAAATTAACCAGTAAAACTATTATGTAAAACTGCCATTAAAGGCGCTTAGTAACGAACCTCCAATAATGAAGTTTTCAGTTATGAGCATGCGGTTTATGAAGAAAGTGTCGCCAACAAATCTGCCTGATGCTCACTAATTAAAGGCTGGACCAGTTCATCCAACTGCCCCTCCATCACCTCATGTAATTTATACAGCGTCAGATTTATTCGGTGATCAGTGACACGACCCTGAGAATAATTGTAAGTACGGATTCGCTCGGAACGGTCACCACTCCCCACCAAAGAGCGGCGCTCTTCGGCAATATTCTCAGCAGCCGCTTCCTCTTGTGCATTTTTTAAACGTGCCGACAACAGTCCCATTGCTCGTGCTTTGTTTTTATGTTGAGAGCGCTCATCCTGACACTCAACCACTAACCCTGTGGGCAGGTGGGTAATGCGAATGGCTGAATCGGTTTTGTTCACGTGCTGACCACCCGCACCCGAAGCTCGAAAAGTATCAATTCGGAGGTCGCCCTTATTGATATCAATTTCATCCAGCGCGTCGGCTTCCGGCATAATGGCTACGGTACAGGCAGACGTATGAACCCGGCCTTGAGATTCCGTTTCCGGCACTCGTTGAACACGATGTGCACCCGATTCAAACTTCAGTTTGGAATACACACCTTTTCCGATAATCTGGCTAATAATTTCTTTATAGCCACCATGGTCACCATGGTTTTCACTGATAATGTCCACCTTCCATCGCTGGCGCTCAGCATATTTACAATACATGCGAAATAAGTCACCTGAAAAAATAGCGGCTTCATCACCACCCGTACCCGCACGAATTTCTAAGAAGACATTTTTTTCGTCATTCGGATCTTTGGGTAATAACAATTTTTGCAGTTCAGCTTCATGGGAGGAAAGCTCAGCTTCCCCAGACTTTAACTCCTCTTGTGCCATTTCCCTGATCTCTGTATCTGCATCCTTGAGCAATAATTTAGCTTCAGAGATATTCTCCTGTACCTGCATATATTCCATGTAGGCTTTAACAATAGGTTCAAGCTCAGCATATTCCTTCGACAGGTCACGAAAGCGATTCTGATTGCCAATAACATCAGGGTCACTTAATAGTGCTCCGACCTCTTCATGCCGGTCCGCGATACTTTGAAGCTTTTCCAGAATCGACGCTTTCATTCAGTCTCTTTATTTTCCAGTTACGTTCTCATTCACTTATAGTCTTATCTCAAGGCCATTTTTTAGATTATTTTTTAAACTTATGATCATCGGGGTTTTTTAAACCAAATAAGTCATGAGCCAAATGTATATGCTCTGTGCGCCCCTGCTCTCCCGCCTGCTTAAGGCGTGTTGTCGGGGTGTGCATAAGCTTATTTGTCAGGTTACGCGCCAGACTTTTCAGTACCTGTTCCGGATTCTGACCTGAGCGCAAAGCAACCAATGCCTTTTCAGTTTCCATATCACGAGTTTCTTCCGCACTATTACGGAAAGCTCGAATAGTATCCACAACATCTAGGGCCAATAGCTGACTCTTCCATGCACTCACTCCGGCCTCAACAATTTCTTCCGCTTTATTCGCCGCACTTTCTCGTGAACGCATATTCTCCAAAATAACGTCTTGCAGATCATCAACGGTATAAAGATAAACATCTTCCAGCTTAGCGACTTCCGGCTCAATATCCCGGGGGACCGCAATATCTACCATAAACACAGGTTTGTGCTTGCGTTGCTTGAGTGCAGATTCTACAGCACCCTTACCAAGGATAGGCAGCTGACTGGCAGTTGAAGAAATAACCATATCCGCACTGTGAAGGAATTCAGGAATTTCCGACAGCAATATTGCCTGGGCACCAAATTGTTGCGCCAAGTCTTGTGCCCGACTCAAGGTTCGGTTGGCAACGGTAATACTACCTACTTGTTTCTCTAGAAGATGCCGTGCCACCAACTCGATGGTTTCACCAGCCCCTATTAATAACGCATGCACCTCACGTAAGTCAGAAAAAATTTGCTGTGAAAGGCTCACTGCCGCATAAGCGACAGATACTGGGTTCTGACCAATGGCTGTTTCAGTACGCACCTGCTTTGCAACAGAAAAAGCTTGCTGAAAAAGCTGATTAAGATGTGTGGATACCTTTCCAGCATCCCTAGCCACAGCATAGGCTGACTTTAGCTGCCCCAGTATTTGCGGCTCACCTAAGATCATAGAATCGAGGCCACTGGCTACTTTCATCATATGACGAACAGCATCCTCTTGCTGATAAACATAGCAGCAATCTTCCAATGCGAGCCGGGACAAATGATGATACTCCGCTAACCAGTCCAAGACTTTCTCAGGACTGCCTCGTTCAGAGCCGTCTTTCTTAGGGCTTATATGGGCAACATAGATCTCTGTGCGATTACAGGTAGAGAGAATAGCAACCTCCCCCACACCCGACACATCACCGGCATCCCGTAACGCCTGCACCATTTGTTCGGGCGCAAAGGCAACCTTCTCTCGGATATCGAGAGAAGCGGTACGATGATTGATTCCAAGGGCAAAAATGGTCATTAAATCAAAGCTTGGCGACGAACCCGCAATTGTCCGGCTCTATGCCGTCAAAGACAAGTAGTATTGAATCAACATTAAATTGGAATCCATAGCTTTCGTTATTGTCATAGTATTTAGCTACAATGTTATAAATGGCCAAAACAGTTTCACACTTAAGTATTTCTATGAACAAACCTCGTATATCTCTGCTAATGTTGGCGCTATGCAGCTTATTAAGTTATGGCTGCGCCAATCAAGTAATAGACCATTCCGCCAGTGCCGATCTGCCCGCTCCTACACCGTTGCCCGCAAATCCTGAAACAACGATACCATTAACGCCTGATTACCCTGTGCGTCCCTTTGCCACAGACACCCTTTACGATTTATTAGTAGGAGAGTTGGCGGGCATTCGGAAAAATTTTGATGTTGCACAAAAAAAATATTTTGCTCAGGCAAGACTCACTCGTGACCCAAGTGTCGTCGCTAGAGCCACTCAAATTGCAGCCTATGTTGAAAACAAACCCGTTTTATTAGAAATGTCGTTGCTATGGACAGAAATCGAACCTGAAAACCTCGATGCACACAGCCTATGTGCCATGAGTCTAAGTCAATATGGTCGATTCGATGAAGCACTGCCCCATGCCGAATTCGCTCTTGAACATGGCAATAATGAACCACTGATGAGCTTGGTCATCTCTGCCAATCGAGCAAGTAAACAACAGCGAGATACCCTGCTTCAACATTATCCAAAGCTTGAAGCCCAGATGCCAGAGAACTTATTCTTACAGCTGACCAAAGCCATGCTTCTACGCCAGCAGGGCTTATTATCCGACGCCTTACTGGTCATCAGCCAGCTTCTAAACCAGGATGCCACCCTACAGCCCGCTATTATGCTCAAAGCTCAGCTGCTCTACCAGCAAGGGAATAAAGAAGAAGCTGTCACCTTTATGGAAAAATCCTTAGTCAATGCCCCAGACAATCGGCGCATGCGACTTCAATTTGCAAGGTATTTGGCCGAGGACGACCTTGAAAGTGCTCACCACCAATTAACTCTTCTTGCCAAGAAATATCCCAACGACCCAGAACTCCTCTATTCACTGGCCCTGGCAAGCAAGGGGCTAGGACTTCGTGTTGAAGCCCTCGATTTATTTACGCAATTAACCAGATTTCCTAGGACATCCCAGTCAGCCCACTATGAGTTGGGCGACATGGCAGAACAAGACAACAATATCGAATCTGTCCTGATACATTATCGCCAGGTCCTGTCTGGCCCCAAATTTATTCCCGCGGCTGTTCGTCTGAGTCGGTTCATGACAAATCATGGCCAATTAGATGACGCCCGCCTCTACCTCCAAAAACTACGTTTGGACAACCCACAGCAATCAGCATCGCTTTATCAGGTCGAGTCCGAATTATTAGCCCAGCAACAGCTATTAGATGAAGCTTACAATGTCTTAAGCAATGCGATTCTTCAAGAACCCAAAAATATTCAATTACTCTATATGCGATCACTTGTAAGTGAGCGCCAAAAAAACTTCGCTAGCTCAGAAAAGGATCTTCGCGCCATTTTGGAACAAGATTCTGATAACGCCATGGCACTCAATGCACTGGGATATACTCTGACCGTCCATACAGATCGTTTTGAAGAAGCGCACCAACTCATTATCAGAGCATTAGAGTTAAACCCTGGAGACCCCGCCACGACCGACAGTCTAGGATGGGTTTCTTATCGATTAGAAAACTATGAAGAAGCCATAAAATATCTTCGTCAGGCATTCCTCAAATTACCTGATCCAGAAGTTGCCGCTCATTTAGGCGAAGTCCTATGGGTAACCGGGCAACGTGAGGAGGCAGCATCTATATGGCAGAAAATTCTGGAGCAAGATCCAGACAATGCCACTATTCGACAAACCATGGAACGCCTCAACGCGGAATAACCCAATGCAACTAATTATTCCGCTACTGCTAACAATCATGGTCAGCGCGTGCACCACAACTCAGACAGCCCCTCCGACCATAAACAATTGGGAACAGCATGTCAGGCAGATGGAACAACTCGACCAATGGTTTCTCGAGGGTAAGCTGGGTTATCGTGACAGTAAAGATGGGGGCAGTGCCTGGGTCAATTGGAACCAACAACAAGGCAATTTTGATGTCAAACTAAACGGTCCTTTTGGAGCTGGAGCCACTAGAATCGTGGGCAGCAACCATTTTGCCAAATTACAACGTGCAGGACATGAAGATATTACGGCCAAATCATCTGCGGCACTTACAGAACTACTATTTGGCTGGCAATGGCCCGCAGAGCAACTACAATTTTGGGTACGAGGTATTCCTGCTCCCGGCTCATTAGCCGTCCATGTAAACCACAATCCCGATGGTACCCTTGCCCTGCTGGAGCAATCCAGCTGGACACTAACGTTTTTTAACTATCAAAAAACAGGGCACTGGATACTACCAGGAAAAATAAAAGGTCAACGAGGTGACTACCATTTTACGTTGGTAATAAAAAATTGGCAGCCTAGCGAGCCATCCCAATGACATTATCGTTACCTGCTCCGGCAAAACTGAATCTATTTCTTCATATTACTGGTCGCAGAGAAGACGGTTATCACAATTTACAGACCCTGTTTCAACTACTAGACTTTGGTGATCAGCTGGAGATTACCGCCAATCAATCTGGCGAGATCCAATTATTTCCTGCCATTCCTGGCGTACCTAATGAAGAAAATCTCATCTATCGTGCGGCCAAGACAATCCAAAAGTATGGTGGCCGTTCTCTGGGCGCAAAAATTCAGTTACAAAAACGTCTGCCAATAGGTGGTGGGCTAGGTGGAGGGAGCAGCAATGCCGCGACAACGTTGTTGGGACTTAATACCCTTTGGCAACTAAACCTGCCCCGTGAAGAATTGCTAAAAATAGGCGCTCAACTAGGTGCCGATGTACCCGTTTTTATCCTCGGCCATACCGCTTGGGCTGAAGGTATTGGCGAACAACTCACCCCCATGGAAACGCCAAATCATTGGTATCTCGTTTTAATACCTAACATTCATGTCTCCACAGCAGAAATTTTTGCCCATCAGGGTTTGACAAGAAACACTCATCCGATCAAAATACGCGCCTTTCTCGAGCAGGGTAGCCAAAACGACTGTCAAACAGTAGTTGAAGCACTTTACCCTGAGGTAAAAAAAGCTCGTCAATGGCTGGCTCAATTTGCCGAAACTCGATTGACGGGAACAGGTGCCTGCCTATTTGCCCACTTTGCTTCAGAAACTGATGCAAAGTCTGTACTCAAACAAATACCGGCACCGTGGCAAGGCTTTGTTGCTAAAGGGGTTAATCAATCCCCACTGTTGCATAGCCTGCGTCTAAATAAGTAACCACTGGGGTGTGGCCAAGCGGTTAAGGCAGCGGCTTTTGATGCCGCCATTCGGAGGTTCGAGTCCTCCCACCCCAGCCATATTCCTCTGGAACACCGGAGAAATCACACCCCCTGATCAGGAAAATGTTGTGGCTAACTTGATGGTTTTCTCTGGGAACGCCAACCCAGAGCTAGCAAACGAAATTGCCCGTTTTCTCGGCTTTCCACTTGGCAACGCCCTCGTTTCTAAGTTCTCTGACGGGGAGATCAACATCGAGATCCGCGAAAATGTACGCGGACGTGATGTTTTTGTTGTGCAACCCACATGTGAACCCACCCACAAAAACCTGATGGAATTGATTTTGATGGTCGACGCCCTGCGTCGTGCCTCTGCCGGCCGCATTACTGCCGTAGTCCCTTATTTTGGCTACGCTCGACAAGATCGACGCGTGCGCTCCATCAGGGTACCCATTAGCGCCAAAGTTGTGGCAGACATGATTACCAACGTCGGCGTCGATCGCGTGATGACCGTTGACTTACACGCAGAACAAATTCAGGGATTTTTTGACTGTGCAGTGGATAACGTCTACGGCCTTCCTGTTTTAATCGGTGATGTACAACGGCAAAATTACCAAAATCCAACCGTAGTATCTCCAGATATTGGTGGTGTCGTTCGCGCACGAGCTATGGCAAAACAGCTCAATACAGATTTAGCTATTATCGACAAACGTCGCCCTGAGGCCAACCAGATTGAGGTGATGAACCTTATCGGTGATGTAGAAGGTCGAACCTGTATCCTTATGGATGACATCGTCGATACTGCAGGTACTCTGTGCAAAGCTGCGGATGCCCTGAAAGATCGCGGAGCCACAAAAGTCGTAGCCTATTGCACTCACCCAGTCTTTTCTGGAAACGCTATCGAAAACATCGAAAAATCAGCGCTGGATACCATGGTTGTCACCAATAGTATTCCTCTAAGTGAAGCAGCACAAAAAAGTAAATACATACGAGTCCTGAGTCTGGGACAAATGCTGGCAGAGGCCATGCGCCGAGTCAGCAATGAAGAATCCATCAGTGCTATGTTCGACTAGGGTTTAACCAACCTAAAATTTGGCCCAACATCGTCACTGGATAACTAACTGCCCAACTATCTATTTATGGGCTATTTAAAACTCCCCCGTCAATTCTGGTCGCGGATTGATTTGGGAATACATCAGGAGTCAAGGCAATGTCCAATGATTTTCAATTGAATGCAACAGCCCGTAACGACATGGGGAAAGGTGCGAGCCGCCGCCTGCGTCGTTTGGCTAAAGTAGTACCCGCCATCATTTACGGTGGAAAAAATGCACCTCAAAACATCAGTCTCGCTCAAAATGAATTAGAGCATGCACTGCAAAATGAAGCGTTTTATTCGCACATTATTACGCTTGATGTGGAAGGTAAAACTGAAGATGTGATCCTGAAAGATGTTCAGCGTCACCCAGCTAAGCCGGTTGTTCTGCACGTTGATTTTCTCCGTGTCAGCAAAACCCAAAAACTTCAGACCAAAGTACCTCTCCACTTTGTCAATGAAGAGGCCTGTGTGGGTGTGAAACTGAGTGGTGGTAATATCTCTCACAACATGACCGAACTCGACATTTCCTGTTTACCTGGTGACTTACCTGAATACATTGAAGTAGATGTTGCTGAGGTTGAAATGGGCCAAATTCTACATATTTCTGATATTACACTGCCTAAAGGTGTAGAAAGTGTTGGATTGAGCCACGGTGAAGAGCACGATCTACCCATTTTCACTGTCAACAAGCCTAAGGCCGCAACAGTAGACACTGAAGATGCTGAAGGTCAAGAAGAGGAAGGCAAAGAAGAGGAAGACAAAGAGTAATCTTCTCAATCTAACCTCCTTCTACCTAAGAGGCTCCGACATTGGACACACCTGTTCAACTTATTGTCGGTCTGGGAAACCCAGGCCCACAGTATGAACATACCCGTCACAATGCCGGGGCCGATTTTGTTTTCGCCCTATCAGAATTCTGTGGTATTACACTAAAGTCAGAAAGTAAATTTTTTGGTAAGACCGCTAGGGTCACACTAGAGGGTCACGATGTCTGGCTTTTGTTGCCAGACACCTATATGAATCTCAGCGGCAAAGCAGTTGCAGCCATGGCTGGGTTTTATCAAATTCCCCCGGAAGCTATTTTAATTGCACACGACGAGCTCGACCTTATCCCCGGAACCTCTCGTCTCAAAATAGGTGGAGGCCACGGTGGGCACAATGGGCTAAAAGATACCATTAAGGCATTGGGTAATAATCGTGCCTTTGCCCGACTACGCATAGGAATCGGCCACCCTGGACACGCAAGTGAAGTGGTCAACTTTGTTTTGCGAAAAGCACCACAAAGTGAACAACAACTCATTAATCAAAGTATTGATGACGCTGTACGTGTCATGCCTCTAGCGGTTAAGGGGCAATGGAACAGTGCCATGAAAGAGCTGCATTCGCAGTAAAACATTTAATCTGCTGGCTTAATTATAAGCTGCTGACATTTGAGAGTATAAGCAATGGGTTTTAACTGCGGTATCGTCGGTCTTCCCAATGTTGGAAAATCCACACTTTTCAACGCACTAACCAAAGCGGGAATTGATGCAGCTAACTTCCCCTTCTGCACCATTGAACCCAATACAGGCATTGTCCCCATCCCTGATCCACGCCAAGACAGGCTGGCAGACATTGTAAACCCCGAGCGCGTTCTGGCCACGACTATGGAGTTTGTAGATATCGCGGGGCTCGTTGCCGGTGCATCCAAGGGTGAAGGCCTAGGTAATAAATTTCTCGCCAACATCAGGGAAACAGATGCTATTGCCCATGTTGTGCGCTGCTTTGATGACGAAAATGTCGTTCACGTTGAAGGTCGTATTGATCCCGCCGCCGATATTGAAGTCATCAATACAGAGTTGGCCCTTGCTGATCTTGAGACTGTCGACAAATCTTTACAACGGGCTGCCAGAGCAGCCAAAGGTCAAGACAAAGAAGCTTTAGCACTGAAAGTGGTGCTTGAAAAAATACAGCCACACCTTGATGAAGCCAAACCGTTACGCTCAATGGCTCTTGACCAAGAAGAGCTTAAAATCATCAAACCCCTGAACCTGCTGACACTCAAGCCCACAATGTATATTGCCAACGTGGATGAAGCCGGCTTTGAAAACAATCCTTATTTAGACACAGTCATGGCAATTGCTAAATCAGAAGATGCGATTGTGGTGCCTATATGCAACAAACTTGAAGCCGAAATTGCAGAACTAGATGATGATGAAAAATTAGAGTTCCTAGAAGAAATGGGAATGGAAGAACCCGGACTTAATCGTGTTATCCGAGCCGGCTACAACCTTTTGGGGCTGCATACCTACTTCACCGCAGGTGTTAAAGAAGTGAGAGCATGGACCATACCCCTCGGCGCTACGGCTCCACAAGCTGCAGGGAAAATTCATACCGATTTTGAAAAAGGTTTTATCCGAGCTGAAGTCATAGCCTATGACGACTTTATTGCTGGAAAAGGTGAACAGGGCGCCAAAGATGCAGGCAAATGGCGCCTAGAGGGCAAAGACTACATTGTTAAAGACGGTGATGTTGTTCACTTCAGGTTTAACGTCTAAACCCTCTCTTCCAGACATTTTTATCAGGAGCCTGCCATCGTGGCAGGCTCCTGATAAAAACAACAAAATACATCCCACCAAAGTTTTGTTGCTACTATAGTATTGATTGTCCCCATAAATTTCTAATACACCTATACTGTCTTCATGCGGTTTATAAAAGCCCTCGCGGCTCTGCCCCTTATCCTGATAACCCTTCTTGTGGTCAGCTTTCTCGCCACAAAAGTTATTCCCGGGCTTGAAATTAGCAGTTATCAAGTCCTGTTTAACAGCCTCTCTGACAAAGGTATAGGTGCCCCCAGCCCATCACAACTCAAGGTGCTTCTACCTGCAAAAGGATTTCAGGTCACATTATTTGCCGACAATATACCTAATGCTCGGATGCTCAAAATCACTCCTGACGGACAATTATTAGTGAGCTCACCAAGCAAAGGGACCATTTATTTACTTGGTGATCCGGATAAAAATGGCAAAGCTGATGCAACGATTCCATTAATAACCGGACTTAACCGCCCTCACGGTATTGATCTCTATCATGATAACAATAACGATTGGCTTTACATCGCTGAAAACCATGCCATTGGCCGTATTGCTGTGGACTGGAAAAGAAGAAAAACTGTAGGTGACTACCATAGACTCATAACCGACCTGCCCACGGGCGGCAACCATTGGACCAAGACCCTACGGTTTGGCCCCGATGGATGGCTCTATCTCACTGGTGGATCAAGCTGTAATGCCTGCGAAGAAACGGATAATCGCCGTGCCACCATGATGCGCTTCCGTCCTGACGGTAGTGATGGTCACATTTACGCATCAGGATTACGAAACAGTGTGGGATTCGACTGGACACCTTGGGACAATAGCCTATATGCCACAGACAATGGCCGTGACCTGCTGGGAGACGACTTCCCACCCGATGAACTCAACCGTATTCAACAGAACGGTTTTTATGGTTGGCCCTACATCAATGGTTTTGGTCGCCTCGATCCGAAACATGGCCTAGAAAAAGAAACGCTTCTAAATAGCAGCATCGCCCCAAGCTTTGGCTTTAAAGCCCATAATGCGCCGCTGGGGATACACTTTCTTCGTTATGATCACCGACCTAGAGATTATCAGCGCTCTGCCCTCGTAGCGCTACACGGCTCTTGGAATCGTAGCAAGCCAGATGGCTACAAAGTTATCTCTTTGCATTGGGATATCCAAGGAAAAATTACTAGTCGTGATTTTTTAAACAACTTTTTGCAAAACGATAAACATATTATTGGGCGACCGGTTGATATAGAAGAAGGCCCCGACGGCAGTATCTATATCTCCGATGATTACGCTGGAGCTATTTATCGAGTGTTATATCAATAAAAATTAGAAAGAAGAAGGACATTATGTGTCTGAAAAAGCTTTTTCTTTTTGGGATCCACCCCACAACCATACTTAAAACTTCCGCCGCTACGAAGAAAAACTGTAGGAATCAGAAGCGATCAGAAAACGTCTTGACAACACTAGGTAAAATCGAGAGAATTCGCGCCCCTATTTACTGTACGGCCAGCCATTACACGGTCCTGTAACAGTCAGAGGTGATCAATGTGGCTACGTAGCTCAGCTGGTTAGAGCACAGCATTCATAATGCTGGGGTCGGTGGTTCAAGTCCACCCGTAGCTACCATATACATCAAAGGCTTACATACGATTTACTCGATGCAGGCCTTTTTTCTTCTCCCCACTGCGGGGAGTTTGCGGGAGTTTTCACTCCTCAGTAACGTCAAGGTCGGTGTCGAGTTTCCAGACCAACTCACCTTCTCTACAGCGCCGAGTAATTCTCCAACTTCAGCCGCAGAATAATGCGTAGTGATCTGTCCATTCTTATGGCCCAACAATACCTGTCGCGTCTCATGACTTACCCCTTCGGCACGTAACCGCCGCCCAAAGGTATGTTTCAAGTCATGCACTCGCACCTGAGGAATGCCTATCTCCTCTCGTGCTCGACGCCAAGCCTTCGTATTGATGCGATCAACCGGTTTTCCATTCGAGTAGGTAAATACGTACTCTGAGTGCTTGCCACGCTGACGGTTAATCACCGCTCTCGCTTCAGCATTCATGACCACCAATCGATCTTCACCATTCTTTACACCCTCACCCGGTATGATGAAGACACTCGTTTTCAGCTCTGGAATTGATACCTCCCAATCCCATCGTAAACAAGTGACCTCCTGCTCCCGAGTTCCCGTGTTGACCTTAAATAACACCATCTCTCTTAAGTGTTCCGGCAAACGCTCAAACAATTGTGCTTGCTCTTCCCACGATAAGGGATAGGGCTTTCGGGCATCATCTACCTCTAACATCTGCAACAAAGGTGCCGTTTGGAGCCAAGTCAAACCATGCTCATCCCGCCATAATCGAGCAGCCAGATTCAAAATTCTCCGAACCACGGCCAAATCACGGTTGATCGTGTTGGCTTTCATACCCTGCTTTCGACGATGCTGAATAAACTTATCCAACGTGCCCTGATGAACCTGGTGTAACGGTAAATCACCGATAATCAGGTCTAAAGCCTTCAAGGATTGTGCATAGCGACCAACACTCCGTTTATGCTGAACATCCAACAAAAACTTAGTCGCCGCCTGCCGAAAAGAGCGTTCAGGTCGAATGCCATAAACATTCGCATTACGCATCTCTTCCAATCGCCGAATCAGGTATTGCTCCGCTTCTTTGAGGTTACTTGTGTCAGTACTCTCGTGAAGTCGGCCATATCCTTTGACGCATTTATCAATGTGCCAGATGCCCTGTTTGCCTCGTTTGTAGAGGCCTGGGATTCGCTTTGACATAGTAGATCTCCTCTATGTTTTTGCGAACGCCCACAGCGGGACTTATAATCCTCCACCCAACCATCTAATTCAAGTCGATCGAAGGCAATGCCCTGCTTACCAATAGGTATTTCAGTCAAATGCTGCCGTACCTCTCGATTGAATCGATTGCGATCCATTCCCAAGTAATAAGGGACATCACGTAACCGAATCAATCTCGGAAGAAAGGGCTGAACGTTGGTTGGGTGGTGAGCCATAGGGCTTCCTCTGCTGTGTTGCGTTCACAATGTGTCAACGCAAAGCAGCTTATTCCCTGAGGCAATGTTCTCTAAGAACCTGAAAAATGCTTTTCACTTCCCGCGAGAGTTGCGGATGCTAACAATCAATTTCTTTAACCCCGCGACGGGGTCTTCACTATCATTGGGATAAAGTGAGAGTTCATCAATAAAAAGATCGGCAATTTCATCCCAAGTAAAGCCTTCAAGCATTTTCTGCTCATCCAAAACGCCCATCAAAAACCGTAGTTCGTCATAGTCTTGTTTTGGCCTTCTGGGTTTAGTTTGGGTGAGGGCTTTCGACAGCGCGTCAAAAAACGCGTCATCAGACATCAGCGCAGCTTCAGCAATTCGGGCCTGAACATCGGAAGAACCTAGCACCGCTCGATCTGCCAAAATAGCTTTGAATAAAGCCTCATCATCGGGCTCTTCAGAGAAAGCGGTATCCAACAGCTCATCAATACTCTGATTGAACAGGTCCATTGCTCGCAGATGGCCACGCCAAGCGAGAATCATCAGGGTAACTAAACCGGCGGCCTCCACCTTAACGTCTGGGTTGGCGGCGATAGATATTTCAGGGTCAATATCCAATGGCGCTTCAGATAACGCTACGACTGATGGCATCAGGCTTTCCGCTGATAAGCTCATCAACGTCATCATCTCTGAAAATAACGCTTCAATAGGTTTATCGTACAGAGACCCCCAGCTTCCAAGCTCCTCGACCCACGGTAATAACTCATCGCGATATTCTACAAATCGCTCATTCTCGCTGTCATAGAGAGCCATTGTTTTTAAACAATTTTGACAGAATTGCAGAACGGCTTGTGATGTATAGCGTTTGGCCATAGATAGCCTCTGAGTTAGCTGCTAGATAGTCAGTTTAAGCAGGCTGTAACTTATTTCATCTTATTTATTACTTGTTTATCACTTAAGGCCTACTTATTGTTCACCTTTAACACACAGGTTTTTTCACTTAACTGGTAGCGTAACGATACGCATAATTTTCTTATCATTTCTTTCTTTTTATCAGGTTTTTCCGTGCTGACCTTTTTGTCGAAGATCAGTATTACAAGCACGAACTTCTCAACGCCTGTGGCAGCGACTGTCCTTTAGGTCATACCCACACTGGTTATACAGCATTACTCTTCATCCTTACCTTCAGCATCTATTACGGTATAGGTTGTTTTGGTATTCGGTTTTCTCCCAGTGATTTCTTCATAAACAACACCCGCAAAAGCCCCACCAGCACCAAAAACGACCCAGAGTGGAACACCAATGGCGGTGCCCAGTGCTGCTATGCCAGCGCCCTGGCCCCCAAATAGAGCAATCCCCAATGCCGCGCAGCCTAACCCGAGCCGCCCTTTTAAGCTACGGTCATCCCATGCTAGGCGTTTGGTTTCTCGAGCAATCATTTTTACGGTTGGTACTAGCACCTTACTTTCAGCCGTGAGTGAAATAGCTTGCTTAGCTTTTTGTGAAGCTGACAAACTCGACGCCTTTAAATTCAAAAGGCGTTCAATCCAAATACGAAGCGCTTCTTTTTCACCTTCATCGGCTGATGTAACTATTTTTATTGCCAGTTGCTTCTGCTTTTCAATGTCTGACTCAGTCATAACAGTTAGTCTGCCGTATAACGCCTCAATAATGGGCGAAAAAAGCAACGCTTTTTTTGTCCAGCCGAAGGCGACATTAATTGATTTGTTAGGCATTTAGTAGCCATGGACTTGCCCGCCAACTGCAACAAAGCTACTGCCGCCTTTTTGCTTATATTGCCATGCCTCATAGCCAGCTGAAATGGCAATAATCTGTAGTGAGAAACATTGCCCTAGCGCAATGACTAAATCACCAGTTGAGTTCGTGCATTCGGCAGAAACTATTTTATGGGACCCCATTTCTTTTAATGCCTCCTCACCATCAAACGGAGTATCAAGGCCAAATAACTGGGCATGATCCTCGCTGGTCGAACTAATGGTATTCCCCTCAAGAAGACGCCACATACACTCAATATTTAGAGAATCACCATTGGCAAAGTGGATAAGCCAACTTCCTGAGTTTCGATCATGCTCTGCCGATTCAATTCGGGAACCGACGATATTTTTTATTGGCACGTCACTCATTAATATTGATGCCTAACAGTGTGATAAACCGGACCCTACAGTCCGTATATCACTTTTTATACTTTTATTAATCAACACGATATCCTCAATGAATCAAAGGGTTATCATCAACAATCGTTTTGGGTAAATTAGCAAAGAAGGAATTATTTCCATATATCTCTTTCCCCCTAAAGCTATAATCCGTTATTTTTTACTCTATCATCAACTAGTTACATTAAAAAGGAGTTAAGCTTATGGAGTGATGCATGGAACCCCGCCAAGCCTATCAGGCTAATTGACCAAGTCCGGGCTGAAATCAAACGGCGAAAATATAGCCGCAACACCGAAAAAACTTATATCTACTGGATTCGACAGTACATCTATTTTCACAACAAGCAGCATCCAAAAGACCTATCTAAGGTCCATATTGAGCAATATTTAACGCACCTCTTTGCTTATCGTAATGCTTCGGGTAATACTCAAAGCAAGCTCTCAATTTTCTCGTTTTTCTCTACAAACAACTGCTAAAGCTGGATTTTGGCGAACTCGACTATCTCCGGAATGTACGGCGGTTTAAAAATATACCCACCGTACTCAGCAAAGAAGAAGTAGCGCTTCTGTTTTCTCATTTAAGAGGAACAACGAAGCTGATGGCAGCTTTGGATTGCGGGTTAATGAGTGCACTACCCTTCGCGTTCAAGACATCGACTTATCCCTCAAAACGATTACTGTATGAAACACTAAAGGGCGTAGTCATGATTCCTAACAAGCTCATTCGTCCACTAGAAAGGCATTTGTTAAATAGAAAGCAACTTCACGTAGAGGATATATATAAAGAAGCAGGCCACATTCATCTTCCTGATGCGCTACGGCTTTTGAATTAGGACGTTGAGCTAGAAAATAAACAGACATAAAAAACCCGCAAAATGCGGGCTAGCTACTGAGCTTAGTTTCCTAAACTTTCTTGCGCCTTGACCAAACAAGACAAGCGAGTAAAGCAACGGTAGTGGGAGACGGCTGTTCCCTGCACTGCCTCACCAATGCCTCCTAGGTAAACCTATTAATCTTTTTGTTTTAAAGTCAAAATTAAGTTTTTTCGTTGAAATTATTTTCAACAAACTTCCAGTTGATACGTTTGACAAAAGCCTCCAGGTAACTTGCCCTGTCATTTCGGTAATCAATATAATAAGCATGCTCCCAAACATCACAAATCAACAATGGCTGCTTGTTATCACGAAGCACTGACTCGGCATTAGCAGTACTGCAAATCTCCAGTGTGTTTTTCTGGTTTTTAACCAACCACACCCAGCCAGAACCAAATTGCGACTTACCCACATCTTTAAATTGTTCCAGCATTTTTTCAAGACTACCAAAAGTCTCTTTTATTTCCCTGGCAAGTGGTGATAGTTCAGAAAGCTGGTGATCAGTATCTGGGCTAATGCTGTGCCAGAAGAAAGTATGGTTCCATGTTTGTGCAGCAACATTAAAAATACTGCTGTTCAATGGTGTCTGGCAAATTAATTCTTCCAGGGAAAGACCTTCATAGTGCTGTTGGTTCGAGAGAGCTTTGTTTAGTTTATTTACATAGCCTCGATGATGTTTTTCATAATGAATGTCCACAGCATGTTCCGAAAGAAAAGGTTGCAATGCCGATTTTTCATAAGGTAGTTCTGGTAGTGTGTATTCCATAAGTTGTTTCCTGTTTGATTGCCACAAAGTAAAACCTCTTAACTTAAATTAATTAGCAATGGCTTTTTTCGTAAACAAAAAGCGTTTCAGCTGTTTATAAAAATACTGGTTCTTTCGACACAGCCATTCAACCAGTATGGATTTATGCGTCAATTCGTTGTTGATACCGATCCACGGTATCAAGTTATTCCATCAGAGAACAGATTGTCTGATGCAAATCTTTGACTTCTTCTCAAAGTATACCTAAGCCTTCATGGTAGTCTTCGTATGACATGTTTTCTCCCTTTGTTTAGTAATATTTCTGCTGTCGTTACTTCGTTATTGAATACCTGCCAAAATCCAATGGACTTTGGCAGGTAAGAGTAGAGGCTACTTAATTGTTCCTTCATACCAGTTAATTCATGAACACCCTCTTTGGATGATGGCTCATTGAATAATCAACCATGTTTCTTACAAAATTCATCGACAGCCTTTTCAGCCTCGTCTTTGGACTGTCCATAGTGTTCCTGAAGTTTCCCAGTAAGTTTTTCTTGTTGGCCATCGATAACATCCAAATCATCATTAGTCAGCTTGCCCCATTGCTTTTGGGCGTCACCTTTAAGTTGTTTCCATTTTCCTTTCAGAATCTCTTTGTTCATAACAATGCTCCTAAAATTTCTGCTCGAGGGTTAGTACTGCAAAAATAGCAGTAGTTGATAAACTGCAATTGGAATGCCAAGTTAGTAAGGCATTGGGTAAGCGTTGTAATTCTGCGTATTAGCTAAAAATATTAGTCAGAATTATTGAAATACTTACAACTAATGATGCATTAATTACAAATAATTTGGACATACATTACCTTGTTTCAGGCACTAGGTACGGCTGTGCCGCTATGTTTCTAGCTGTTCTGTGGGATTTTATCCAACTGAGTTAAAGTGTTATTTTAAGTGGACTTTTTGCAAGTGCGTTGGTGCTTTGTTTTATTCGACCAAGGTAGCACCAGTGATCCGGCATTGTTCGTATTGGTATCGTTCGATATGCAGCGGATACTTCGTTTTCAACTATTGTTGGTGAGACTCAACTTAATCTAATCTCGGTGAGCACCAATTCCGATTAATCTTTAGACCAGTCAATGAAAGCGGGAAAACTATATCAGCGGCATAATTACTTATGATGAGATCTTTTAAAAAAGATGGTTAAAAATTAAATCTGGGGGGAACATCCCCCAGATTTAATTGATGGTTATAGCTTTGGAGGTCTGCGGCCCATAATAAAAAATACTACTGCCAAAATTAGACCCAGAACAAAAAGAATCCAAGCTACTTCGGAAGCAACTGCAGCAACCCCGGTTAGACCGAATATACCAGCTATAATAGCAATGACTAGAAACATAAAAGCCCAATAAAGCATTGTAATCTCCTTTTTTATTAATATCTCTCTATGCAAAGCAAGAGCCATGCCACATCCAAAATATAAAAATAAATTCAAACCCTTGATTATAAGTCCACCCCAATCTCGTCTCTTTATCTTTGGCAGAGGACACCCTCTAACACTGTTTAAACTCCATACATGATTCGATAAGCGTGCTGTTATGAATATTCTTACAGTATTTCCCTGGCTTTAGCATATTGATTTTTAATATGAACTTCCCTTCGACGGTTAGATATTCTTAAGCAGAAGAATATTCATATTTCGGGTAAGTCGACCGAAGTCTTTCTATAAATAATGGTTGTCATCCCATCCGCCACCATCACTGAAGGCTATGCTAGTAATTTTTACCAACAGAAATGTAATTCTTACAGTTTTTCACCACAACAACTGGCAACAATGGTCGATTATCAAGCTTTCCTGCGGTTGGCACAGAAAGTGCTTGGTCATAACAGTGAAGATGAATACTCAACAAATTTATAGGATAAATAACTAAGGAGACTTTTATGAAACCCATGACAAATCGTATTCTCACAGCTACCTCAATCGCGGTATTTTGTTCCAGCCTAGTCTTGCCTGCCCTAGCGGGAGATAACAACAATAACCAAGGGGTTGATTCAAACAAGCATCAAATGGATCACAACTCAGCTCATTCTAAAGGGAAGTATAGTCTCTCCAAACCCGAGCTTAGAAATGCCTGGCTTGAAGGCAAACTGGAAACAGCCCTATTGGTCAATCGCCACCTAAACAACTTTACTATCAGTAACGAAGTACATAATGGCAAAGCAACCCTAACAGGTTCTGTTGAGTCCGATGTTGATCGCGAACTTGCCGAACAGGTAGCGTTAAGTATTGAAGGCATTGCAGATGTTGATAACCAATTGACAGTGGATAAAGCAAAGGCCAAATCTCAGAGGTCAGCAGATGCCAACGAGCGATCTTTGTCTCAAAAACTGGATGATATGACTACCACCGCATCTGTAAAAAGTAAGCTACTCACCAATCAAAGCACTCACGGCTTATCTATCAATGTAGACACCTTCAACAATTCAGTGTCACTAAACGGAGACGTAGCCACACCTGAAGAAAAACAGCTTGCAGAAAAAATTGCCGCAAACACTGATGGCGTACACAAGGTGAAAAATATGCTAAATGTTAAATCTAAGAGCTAATCTACCCCGTCAAACAAACCAAGAGGATATATAGGTAATGAACAGATACAGGTTTATACCCACTATGTTGCTGGGCTTGCTCTTGTCACTGGGGCTGCTGACCGGTTGTGAAGACAACGAGCCAGTCGAAAAACTCGGTGAAAATATTGAAGAGTTAGGCGATGGAGTACAAGAAGCTGCTAATGATGCCCGTCGAGAAATCGATGACGCAACTGATTAAATTCCTAGCAGCCCTTGTCATAGAAGCCGGGCATGCCCGGCTTCTATGACACAACCACCACGAATAACGGCCAATCAGAACCTTTAATTCATACCGACAAGGAGACCATAATGAATAAAAAACCCGTTCAGAACAACACGGAAACGGAACAAGCGCCACTCACCGACATGGCGAGAGATACTGCCCATGAAGTAGTAGACAAGGTGGCATTATCCTCCGCTGAACTCGAAAAAAAAGCTCGGCAAGGATCACAGCTAACAGAACAAAAATTTACCGAAATTACCAACAGCGCCCAACAGACAGGACAGGCCTGTTTGCACAAGACCACCCAGTATATCCACAAAAATCCATTAAAATCTTTGGGTATTGCGCTTGCTTCCGGGTACCTTATTTCCAAGTTGGTAAGCAGTAAGGGGGGATAATGGTCTCCCCTACGTCAGAAGCTAATAAAAATCTGAATGACCGTATAAACAATAGTGAAACGGCCAAAGATACTGCGAGTACAAATGGTAGTTTATTGGAGTCTATCTCCGCCCTCTGGCTGGCTTTGGCAAATCATTTGGATGCAATAACTAATGGTGTCAGACTAGATATAAAACTAGCAGCTTCCAGTCTGATGGCATTACTGGTAACCGGTATTTTTGTTGCTGCGTTGCTACTTGGCCTTTGGTTTTTAGCCATGGTACTGCTTTTTTTAGGGCTGACTACATTTCAAGTACCGGCAGTCGTCGCATTACTGGTGATAGTTCTAATTCAGTTTTTACTATTGTATTTTTGTCACAACCTTTCTCAGCGATTACTGACAAACCTTAGTTTTAAAGCTACCCGAGCAGCACTGCCTGAAACACCTAATTTTCAAGAAACATTATGATACATACTCAACAGCTGGAAAAACAGGTTCACTTAGCCTCGTTGGAAAACCAAGCGCAGCGACACAATATTACCCGCAGATGGGGTTTATTAACTTATGCGATGACAACGACAGCTACAAAACCAGCTATTTTAGGATCAGCTGTACTAGCCGGGTTTTGTCTTGGTTTTCGGAAAAATCAACAATCCACTACCGTTGATAAGAACTGCAGCATAATGAAGAAAATTTTGCCGCTGGCTGTGAGTTACTTTATTAATAACCTTCACAACAACAGCCATTCTGATTGACAGTTACCTATGAAAAAGACAAAAAATTTAATCGAGAGTAATACTGAGAACCCACCTACTCAACGACCTGCTTCAAAATGCACCGAATTCAACCCTAAACAATTATCAGTTCCCCTGACAATTCTGTCGGTTCTCTCACTTTGCTTTATGTTGTTTATAGCTGCTCCCATATTGATTCCGATCTTTTTTTCCATTTATCTGAATATCCTGTTATCACCATTGGTCATGTACCTGAAGACAAAAGGTATTGCTGTAACCGTCAGCAGCGGCGCGTTAATTATGATGATTCTCATTTTATTAGGTGGCGCCATCATGCAACTGGGGGAACCAGCAGAACAGTGGCTAAAAAAGGCCCCGAGAGCATTACTAGATCTGGAAAGACGGGTTTTATCTTTCTCCACCCCGCTTTCAGACATACAGGAAATATCAGAGAAAGTTGAAGAGCTGACCGAACTTACAGAAACTAGCCAACAAGATGAAAAGGTTTCTCTAGAGGTAGCAAAACCAAGCCTCCTTAAACAGCTTACTGATTCACTGCCTGCCACCTTGGCATCCTTTGCCATTATTGTATTTCTAACTTTCTTTTTGCTATCGGCTGGCGACAGCTTTCTTAGAAAACTGGTAAAACTGGGCAGCAACTACAGCCAACACAAACAAATATTTACCATCATCAAAACTATTCAGCGGGATGTTGCCCATCATTTGAGATCGATATCTCTGATAAATACCATATTAGGAATTTGTGTATTTTTAGTAATGTGGCTCATTGAAGTACCGAATCCACTGTTGTGGGGTGTGTTGGCGATGGTACTTAACTTTATTCCCTATCTGGGACCATTAATCATGATGGGAATGCTATGCCTAGTTGGTATTTTGAACTACCCCTCATTTGCCGAAGCCCTGTATCCACCCTTGCTCTTTGCTGGCCTAAACGTCCTCGAAAGTCAGTTATTGACACCGGCAGTTCTGGGTAAGCAATTATCACTAAACCCTGCTGTCATCTTTCTTGCTGTGGTTTTTTGGAGTTGGTTATGGGGTATTTCAGGAGCTTTATTAGCTGTTCCCATTATGGTTTCCATCAAGGTGATGTTAGACAACCTGCCCAACTTTTCTCGATTTTCTCAACTGATGGATCGTTAAAAAAACAGGGGACAAATGAAAAACAAACAATGGTGAACATCCAATGACTAATAACGTCGTATTATATAATTTGATTGAATCGGATGTCTTTAAGGTTTCCGGTGAGTTCATCGGTAGTATCGATGAACTTTTAATAGATCCTTATACCGGAATTGTCAAAAGTTTACGGTTAATGACGGATACAAATAAAACTGTCACGCTGCCTTGGTCAGCCATGCGCTTTGATAAATCACGGCAGACATTCTTTCTCACACACATCGGTGAATTAGTGCTTGCACAGAAATGCCACTAAAGAAGGTTAGCCCTCATAACTGTTTAATTTGTTATATAGCGTTTTCAGAGAAACACCCAACTGATCAGCCGTGATTTTTTTATCACCCCCTGTGGATTCAAGAGTTGCAAAAATCAGCTTCTTCTCGGTTTCTTCTAAGGGACTACCCACAGAGACTCTAAGGTAGTCGTCGTTATCTTCAAGGTCTATATGCTCGTTAGGAAAATGTCCACTTTCCAGTATTTCTCCCGCCAAGATATAAGCGCGCTCTGTAGCACTTTTCAGTTCTCGAACATTTCCTGGCCAAGAGTATTCTGTAATCAAGTCTTTAACATTTTCAGAAAGGCCTTTCTGCGTGCCATTTTCTTCATTAAGTTCGTTCAGAAAGTATTGAGCCAAGCCAACAATATCACCACGGCGATCCCTTAACGGTGGCATATAAAGAGGAAATTGTGCAATACGAAAATACAGATCCTCCCGCAGCAGGTTCTGTTTAATAGCCTCTGTAGGATTCCTATTGGTTGCCGCAATAATGCGAACATCTGATTCTAAAGCATGTTCGCCGCCTACCCGACGAAATTTTTTGGACTCTAAAACGCGCAAAAATTTCACTTGAGTATCAATCGGCATTTCACCAATTTCATCCAGCAGCAATGTGCCACCGGCGGCCTGTTCAAAATAACCTATGCGTTTTTTATCAGCCCCACTGAAACTACCTTTTTCGTGACCGAACAATTCGCTTTCCACCAATTCAGGAGGAATGGCTCCGCAGTTCATGGCTACAAAAGGTTTATCACAACGTTCAGACAATTCATGGATAGTTTGAGCTGCCAGCTCCTTGCCTGTACCACTTTCGCCAACCAGCAACACCGAAGCATCGGTCGCGGCCACTTTTCGAAGGGTTCGATAAAGCTTGTACATAACTTTCGAGCTGCCTCGCAACAACCCGAATTGGTCCAATGAGCAGACCCCAAGGGAATCATTCTGATTTTCGTTTAACGCGCTTAGCTCCATCATCAGATCTTGAAGTATTTCACTAACAAATAAAGTATTCAGAGGTTTACAGAAAAAATAGGTGGCTCCTAGGTCAATAGCTGCGGTAGCAGAATTGGGATCGTCCTCAGTATGAATAATCGCAAGATCAATATCGATCAATTGAGGGTGTTTAAGCAAACCAAAATTATTCTTTTGTATCAAATCAAGGGACAAGAAACCAAATACAATATCTGCCGTGTTATCAAGAGTGTCTTTTAGCTCGTCCACTGTCTTACAGATTCGATGGCTTAAACCTACATCTTCAATCAATGACGCCAGCGTAGCGTTATGTTCATCATCAGTGTCGGCGATAACACAACGAAAAGTTAATTCCGATGACATAGTTTATCCCTTTATCTTGCCTCGTGACCCCAGTCTCGTGATTAAATTATTGCGGCGACATAATGTACTGAGGCTGGAATTTTTCAATAAGATGTAATCAATTATGTTTGAACCAATATACATTACTCTTATTAACAAGTAAGTCAGTTTATTCCTGTTACAACTGCCTTTTCTCACGAAGAACAAGCCCGGTCGCGCAGAACGCGACAATGATTCAAAACTGTACATAGAAAGACTCTTACAGCTATAACACTTAGCTCCATAGTGCTTTTTGGATAGTACCGTTTCAACCACACCTCATCCATCGCTAGCAATCGAAGAGGAAAGTTCATACTTAAACCCCCAATATATCAACTCTGATTACTCTTCAAATTTTTCAATTCCCGGTGTATAGGTAAAATTTGGATCTATTTCCTCTAAAACAACATCAGGGGAAGTCAATTACTTGCGGGGGTTTTGCGGGAGATAGTCCTGCATTGTTATGCGTTGTGATGCAAATGTGCTGTGAGCGAACGCATTAATGGCTAATAAAAACAATAAGTTACTGATATAACTACGAATTCATAATGCTGGGGTCGGTGGTTCAAGTCCACCCGTAGCTACCATATATTTCAATAAGTTAGGCTGCTTTTAGCCTTCCCTATTTTTCTCCAAAAAAAACTTAAGTCCAAGTTAAGTCCACTTTTCATTGCTTCTGTACGTGACTACAACAAGTATTACCTGATCTTCAGGCAATCGAACGTATCATCCACCATATTAGACTATGTTACATGGGTGTAAGAAAGCGATTCGCTGAAAAAAACACTGTATTCCACTTGTTTATCACTTAATGCACACTTAAATAAAGCTTAATGCTGACTTATTAATCACTAGGTATTTTGGCCCATCAGAAAGTACTTTGTCGTCACAGCACTCCTAATACCAGCCAGA
>JASJGJ010000032.1:0-3942 GCA_033791605.1 Porticoccus sp. | reverse complement strand
GGCAGGCGACTGGCCAGCATGGATTTTCCGGTACCGGGTGGTCCGATCATCAGCATATTGTGTCCAATTAAATCACATATGTAAAACTACGCATAAAACGACTGCTTTCGACCCAGGCTGTGTGAAAAGTCGAAAAAATCTGGGTCTATGGTGAGCCAGCCCTAAATATGAGAGGTTTTGTATCAATATAGTGATAATAAAACCCACTTGAAACAAATTATTGCACAATATCTGCTTTCATTTACCACTTTCAAATATCACAAATACTTTTCACACAGCCTGGACCCATAACCGCTGTTCAGAAACTGTAAAATATTGTGACGATTCGACTATGAAAAAAGGTTGGTTATTATTGAATACTTTACACCTCTGTAATTATGTAATTTCTAACTTTATGAAAATATTAAAGATTATAAAATCTTATTTTTGGTATGGATAATGCATCTATTTAATATTAGTAAAGTCATCGCAACGATGAATATTAAAAAAGGGGAAAAAAATGAATAAACAATTACGTATGGTTTTAGTATTTTGTGCGCTCGTCGTTATGACGAGTCCAGCGCACGCGGTTTTTATCGGTGACGGCTCCGGCAATCTTTATGATCTCGACGTTTCGACTAACACTTCGACTTTGATAGGAAACAGCGGGGTAACAATGTTCGATATTGCACTAGATCCGATATCTGGCACTCTGTATGGTGTTACTGGTGGCGGTTCTCTCATGTCGATTGACACAACTAACGCGAGCACCACATTAATAGGAAGCACAGCTAGTGTCAATGGATTAACATTCGATAGCTCTGGCGTTCTTTATGGAACAGGTGGTTCTAGTTTGGTCTCCATCGACACATCTACTGGAGCATTCTCACTGCTTGGTAATACAGGATATACATCATCTGGTGACATTGCGTTTGATTCTTCAGGTAACCTCTTTTTGTCTGCCACTGGTGGAGATCAGCTGATTGATATCACTTCAACACTCCTTGGTGGCAGTGGTTCTTTAATCGGCAACATAGGCTTTAGTGGTGTTTACGGTCTTAACTTCGATAGTTTTGACACGCTTTATGGTTTCACTTCTGCCGGTAGTACGCTGACAATTGATACGACGACGGGTGCTGGAACAGCAATCGCTATGAACGGTATCGCTACTTATGGTGCAGATGGTGTTGGTGGTGTTAGTGTCCCCGAGCCTTCTATTCTCGCTCTACTTAGTATCGGTCTTGTCGGACTTGGTTTTGCACGAAAGAAAGTGCGCACTTAATACTGACCAAACATTATGCAATTCAGCCCCGCCATCGTGCGGGGTTTTGTTTGGTGCGCCCAGCATGGGCGCACTCTTGTGGGTGCAAGTCCCACCGTAAGTTGATCACAGCGAACGAAGAGAAGCGCAACTGCATGAGGGTGACCGATTGTGGGGAGGAAGCGCGGATCGAAGCTGCGAGCCGATGACAAGAATCGGATAGAAGGCGCTGCCGAGCAGGGCGAGTGGGCCAGAAATCACGAAGCTCTCGTGATCAAGGCGAAGCGGCGTAGATCCGGTGGTTGTGCAGTGAAGGAGTGCGTTCTTACCTGGGGAGATCTCGCCTTGCGCCTGAAAGGGCGACGGTGAAAACCGGAGCGAGAAGTCAGCAGAGGCCATAGTAACTGAGAAGTGAAGGGCCAAACGAGAAGGAGTGTCAGAGAGCTTATTGATGTCAAAGGCAATGCGTCAGAATTCAGAAAAAGTTGAGCGTACAGGGGTTATCAGCGGTGAAGCCGAAGATAATCTTGTGCGTGACGAAGCCTGCGGCCCGCAATGGGATAGTGAAGGCACAGGGTCAGCGTTGCTTGAAGCGATGCTGACGAGAGGAAATCTGCGACAAGCGTGGAAACGGGTGAAAGCTAATACGGGAGCAGCCGGTGTGGATGGGCGAGAAATCGCCGAGACAGCCGAATGGCTCAAAACGCAATGACCGATCATCCGTCAACAGTTGTTGCAGGGCAAGTATCGTCTCAGTCCTGTCAGACGAGTGACGATACCCAAGCCGGACGGAGGCCAGCGAGAGCTGGGCATTCCGACGGTGCTGGATCGATTGATCCAACAAGCCTTATTGCAAGTACTCCAACCAGTCATTGATCCGACGTTCAGTGAACATAGCTACGGCTTTCGCCCAGGCAGGCGTGCGCAGGATGCGGTGCTCAAGGCACAGTCCTATGTACAGTCTGGCAAGCGTATAGTTGTGGATGTTGATCTGGAGAAATTCTTTGACAGGGTCAACCACGACATATTGATAGACCGTCTTGGTAAACGTGTACAGGATAAAAGAGTCATTTGTCTGATACGTGCTTATCTTAATGCGGGCATCATGAGTCATGGGTAGGTACAGCAACGTTACCGGGGCACGCCGCAAGGCGGGCCTTTAAGTCCGTTGTTGGCCAACATCCTGTTGGATGAGGTAGACAAGGAACTGGAAAAGCGTGGGCACTGTTTTGTTCGCTATGCTGATGACAGCAATGTTTATGTTGGCAGTCTGCGAGCCGGACAACGTGTTATGCGATTACTCAGGAAGTGCTACGGCAGGCTGAAACTCAAAGTCAACGAGACCAAGAGTGCAGTAGCGAATGTTATAGGACGTAAATTTCTGGGTTACAGTTTCTGGGGTTGGGCCAAAGGGGCAAATCAAGCGCGGGGTGGCCGATAAAACGATGGCGACTTTCAAGCACCGTGTGAGGCAACTGACGCGGCGCAGTTACGGTCAATCGTTATTGGTGATCATTGAGCGTTTGAGACGTTACCTGTTGGGATGGAAAGGTTATTTTGGTCTGGCACAGACGCCGAGAATCTGGCGTCGACTGGACGAATGGCTTCGCCATCGATTACGAGCGATACAGCTGAAACAATGGAAACGAGGTAAGACACAACACCGCGAATTGCGAGCGCAAAATAAACAAGACACCCAAAGTTTAAAAAAAAACCAGATTTTTCTACTAACCTTTTATAAATATTTATAAGCAGTAAGCGCTTTACTTTAAATAATGGCTTTCTGTTTAGTTTCTTTGTCGTTTTTCGCTTTTTTAAACCACAGTTATCCCTGGGCAGTAGTTACTAACCTTCCGGTTTTCTATTTTTACGGTTAGCTAACTACTCGGAAAGTATTTTTCGCACTGGCGGATGCCATGCACCCACTGCTGGCCGAGTTCATAACATGCCTGTTTGACGTGGTAAGTATTGCCGACCAGGTTTTTGAACGGTGATTCAAAATGCTGACTAAGGTAGATGAAGTGTTTGGGGTCGATATTGAGGCGTTGCAGGATGTCGGGCAGGTGGTCCGGGATGTGACCTTTTATGTCTTCTCTTAGAAGTCGTCCACTCCAGTCGACAAGTTGTAGATAGTCAGTGAGGTTAAACGGCAAACCTTTTGGCATGTCCTGTCTGGGGTTGCCGACGAAATGGAGCAGGGCTTTGGGCTGTTGCTGTGCTTGTTGGTTTTGTTTTGACGTATTAAGGGTATGTTTGATGCGCTGCTGGATGGATGTATGGTCTGACTGTTCGGGTGTCTTTGCCATCCTGGCGCGAATTGGATTCAAATCCACATAGGCCATGCAGGCAGCGAGGGCCTGTTCATCGAGCAAGGCCTGGGATTTGAATCGACCTCCGATGTGCAGGGATGCACAAGTGCCGTGAGCGCATGGAGCGCAGGAGTGGCCCAGAAACGACCAGTGACGTTGTCTTCCTTGTTGGCCTCACGGGGATGGGTTCGTTAAGGCAGCGCATAAACCAGCAGATAGACATCAGGCGTTCTCGCCATTCACTTATTTGCAGGTTGAGGGCATCCTGTTCGGCGCGGCTGAGTGTTTCCTGTTGGCTATAACGCTGTGACAGCACACTGCCTTTGAACAGGCGCTGCCACTGTTCGATGACTTCAGCAGCGCTCCAGTTAGTAGCAGTGTCTCGATCAATGT
>JASJGJ010000031.1:0-24623 GCA_033791605.1 Porticoccus sp. | reverse complement strand
GATGGTGATGCCAGGTGACAACATTCAAATGGTTGTTACGTTGATTGCTCCGATTGCGATGGAAGACGGACTGCGCTTTGCGATCCGTGAAGGTGGTCGTACCGTTGGTGCAGGTGTTGTGGCTAAAATTATTGAATAATTGATTGCTTTCAGCAAGCAAAAGCCTATCCTAAGGGGTAGGTGTCAGATTAAAAGGCCGCCCTTATGTTGGGTGGCTTTTTTTGTGGTCGAGATAGTGTTGTCTTGGTAGTTAGGTTTGATTACAGGAAAACATAAAAAGATTGGGATTACCGCTTGACAGTGAAGTGCCTCAGCCTTAATATCTCGCCTCCTTTTTTCAGGGTCCTGACAAGCAGGATCTGTAGGTTCTTTAGATAGTTGGAGTTTGGTTCCATGCAGGATCAACGTATTCGTATTCGTCTCAAGGCATTTGATCACAAGTTGATTGATGCTTCGACGCAAGAGATTGTAGAGACGGCAAAACGTACTGGCGCGCAGATTCGCGGACCAATTCCTTTGCCGACTCGTAAAGAGCGTTTTACCATTTTGATTTCTCCGCATGTAAATAAAGATGCGCGGGATCAATACGAAATTCGCACCCACAAGCGGTTGCTGGATATCGTAGAGCCAACAGAAAAGACTGTTGATGCTTTGATGAAGCTGGATTTGGCGGCTGGTGTTGAAGTTCAGATTAGTCTGGCGTAAGTAAAAGAAAAGTTTTAATAGATGAAACCCAGGCTCGGCCACCGTTGAGCGGGTGTAACGCTCTGAAATGGGCGGCCATAGCGGGTAACAGCCCCGTACACTATGAGGTTATACAGATGGCGATTGGTATTGTCGGCCGCAAATGCGGTATGACACGCGTATTTAATGATGAAGGTGCTTCTATCCCTGTGACAGTGGTTGAAGTAGAGCCTAATCGTATTACTCAAATCAAAACTGATGAAGCTGATGGTTACACTGCCGTGCAGGTAACTGTGGGTGCTCGTCGCGCTTCTCGTGTCAGTAAGTCTCAGGCCGGGCATTTTGCCAAAGCGGGTGTTGAGGCAGGTCGTGGCAGTTGGGAATTACGCGTTGATAGTGTTGATGAAAATTTAGAGGTTGGCAGTAGTATTGCTGCTGATCAATTTGAAGTTGGTCAAAAAGTGGATGTGACGGGTACTTCAAAAGGTAAAGGTTTTGCAGGTGTTATCAAGCGCTGGAATTTCAGTATGCAGGATGCTACCCACGGTAATTCTATTTCTCACCGTGCTCCTGGTTCAATTGGGCAGTGTCAGACGCCTGGTCGTGTTTGGAAGGGTAAGAAAATGGCTGGCCATATGGGTGCTGAGCGTGTGACGACTCAAAACCTTGAAATTGTACGTGTTGATGCCGAGCGCAACCTGCTCCTTATTAAAGGTGCGGTACCAGGTGCGCCCGGTGGCGATGTGATCGTTCGTGCAGCTGTTAAGAGCTGAGGGGATCGTCGATGGAATTAAGTATTGCAACAACTAAAGGTGCCGCTGGAACTGTAGAGGTTTCTGACGTGGCCTTTGGGAAAGAATTTAACCAGGATCTGGTGCATCAGGCGGTAACTGCTTATTTAGCAGGTGCTCGTCAGGGTACTCGTGCTCAGAAAACTCGTTCTGACGTGTCTGGTGGTGGCCGCAAGCCTTGGAGCCAAAAAGGTTCTGGTCGTGCTCGTGCGGGTACTATAAGAAGTCCTCTCTGGCGTTCTGGTGGGGTGACCTTTGCCGCGCGTCCGCAGGATCATTCGCAAAAGCTGAATCGCAAAATGTACCGTGCTGCATTGCGCTCCATTTTGTCAGAGCTGGCTCGTCAAGAGCGTTTGGTTGTGGTTGAAGAATTTGATCTCGAGGCGCCAAAAACTAAAGAGTTGATTCAAAAGCTCGGTGAGTACGGTTTGCAGGATGTGCTGATTGTGACGGAAGAGGTGAGTGAAAACCTTTACCTGTCATCTCGAAACCTCCATAAGGTGGATGTTCGTGATGTAGTGGGTGTTGATCCGGTCAGTCTGATTCGTTTTGAAAAGGTGTTGGTGACTGTGCCTGCGCTGAAAAAGATTGAGGAGATGCTGGGATGAACCAAGAGCGCATCTTCAAAGTGCTGCTAGGGCCGCACTTTTCAGAAAAATCTGCGATTGTTGGCGACAACAATAATCAGGTTGTTTTTAAAGTTACTACAGACGCTACAAAGCCTGAAGTAAAGGCTGCAGTTGAGCAACTCTTCAGCGTCAAGGTTGCAGGTATATCTGTTGCCAATGTGAAGGGTAAAACCAAGCGTGCGAAGCACGGTATGGGTAAGCGCTCCGACTGGAAGAAAGCGTACATTCGTCTGGAGCAGGGTCAAGAAATTGACTTTGCTGTTGTGGAATAGGGGTTGTTGAGATGCCAGTTGTAAAGAGAAAGCCAACGTCTCCCGGTCGTCGCTTTGTAGTCAGTGTTGTAAATCCTGACTTACACAAAGGCGCGCCACATGCTCCTTTGCTTGAAAAAAAGTCAAAGTCGGGCGGTCGTAATAACAATGGTCGTATTACCACTCGCCATATTGGTGGTGGTCATAAGCAGCATTACCGTCTTATTGATTTCAAGCGTAATAAAGATGGTATTCCTGCGACGATTGAGCGCTTGGAATATGATCCAAATCGTAGTGCATACATTGCATTGATTTGCTATGCCGATGGGGAGCGCCGCTATATTATCGCTCCTAAAGGATTGAAAGCTGGTGATACAGTTCAGTCTGGTATGGATGCACCAATAAAAGTAGGTAACACTCTGCCACTGGCAAATATTCCGGTGGGTAGTGTTGTCCACTGTGTTGAGATGAAGCCTGAAAAAGGTGCGCAAATTGCCCGTAGTGCTGGTACGTCGGCACAGCTGATTGCTAGAGAAGGGCAGTACGCTACATTGCGGTTACGTAGTGGTGAAATGCGTAAGGTTCCTGTTGTGTGTAGGGCGACTATTGGTGAAGTGTCCAATAGCGAGCATAACTTGCGTTCTTTGGGTAAGGCTGGTGCTACACGCTGGCGCGGTGTTAGGCCAACGGTTCGTGGTGTTGCTATGAACCCGGTTGATCACCCGCATGGTGGTGGTGAGGGTCGTACTTCTGGTGGTCGTCATCCGGTATCGCCTTGGGGTACGCCTGCTAAGGGTTACAAAACACGTAAAAACAAGCGGACTAGCAATATGATTGTTCGTCGTCGCGGTAAGTAATTAGTAGAGAATGAGGAAACAATAGTGTCACGCTCTCTCAAAAAAGGCCCATTCCTTGACCTGCATTTGGTTAAAAAGGTTGATGAGGCATTAGAAAAAAATGACAGGCGTCCAATTAAAACTTGGTCTCGTCGCTCTATGGTAAGCCCGGATATGGTGGGTTTGACTATTGCGGTTCATAACGGTCGTCAGCATGTGCCCGTTCTGATCAACGAGGAAATGGTTGGACATAAACTCGGCGAATTCGCCCCGACACGTACCTATCGTGGTCACGTGGCGGACAAAAAGGCCAAGCGTTAAGCCGGCGGATTGAGAGGTAAATGACTGTGGAAGTAGCAGCTAAATTGCGCGGAGCTAGATTGTCGGCCCAAAAGGCTCGACTTGTTGCCGACCAGGTGCGCGGCAAGCCCGTTGACGTAGCTTTAGATATTTTGGCTTTTAGCTCTAAGAAGGGTGCGGCCATGATTAAGAAGGTGCTGGAGTCTGCCATTGCAAACGCCGAGCACAACGAAGGTGCTGATGTAGACGAACTGCGTGTATCAACTATTTTTGTTGATGAAGGTACGACAATGAAGCGTATTAAACCCCGTGCTAAGGGTCGCGCTGACCGTATTTTCAAGCGTAGCTGTCACATCACTGTGAAAGTTGCCGACGAGGAGACCGTTTAATGGGTCAGAAAGTACATCCAACTGGTATTCGTCTGGGTATTGTTAAAAAGCATACTTCAGTGTGGTACGCAGGTCAGAAGGACTATGCCGATAAGTTAAACGCCGATCTTGAGGTGCGTGAATTTATTAGCAAAGAATTGAGCCACGCATCTGTGAGCCGGATTGAAATTGAACGTCCAGCTCAAACAGCTCGTATTACCATTCATACCGCACGTCCGGGTATTGTGATTGGTAAGAAAGGTGAAGGTGTAGAGCGTTTGCGTAATCAGGTGTCGGCCAAAATGGGCGTGCCTGTGCATATCAATATTGAGGAAGTGCGTAAGCCCGACCTCGACGCAATATTGGTAGCGCAAAGTGTTGCCCAGCAGCTGGAGCGTCGTGTAATGTTCCGTCGCGCCATGAAGCGTGCAGTACAAAACGCTATGCGTCAGGGCGCAAAGGGTATCAAGATTCAAGTTGGTGGCCGTCTTGGCGGTGCAGAGATTGCACGCTCGGAATGGTACCGCGAAGGTCGTGTTCCCTTGCACACACTGCGTGCAGATATAGATTATGGTACCGCTGAAGCTTCAACTACTTATGGCATTATTGGTGTCAAAGTGTGGATCTTTAAAGGTGAAGTGATTGGCGGTGAAGAGGCGGCGCAAGCGCCGGCTAAAAAATCACCGACCAATAAGAAGTAAGTTTGCGAGTTAAGGGTCAAGCGAGATGCTGCAACCGAAACGTACAAAATTCCGTAAGCAACACAAAGGCCGTAATCGTGGTCTTGCATTGCGCGGTAGTAAAGTAAGCTTTGGCGAGTTTGGTTTAAAAGCCACTGGTCGAGGGCGCCTCACTGCTCGTCAGATTGAATCTGCGCGTCGTGCGATGACCCGTCATATTAAGAGAGGCGGTAAAATTTGGATTCGGGTGTTCCCTGACAAGCCAATTACCAATAAGCCTCTCGAGGTAAGGATGGGTAAAGGTAAGGGTAACGTCGAATATTGGGTTGCTCAAATTCAGCCTGGCAAGGTGTTGTATGAGATGGATGGTGTTTCCGAGGAATTAGCTCGTGAGGCATTCGCCCTGGCTTCGGCTAAATTGCCGATTCAAACCACCTTTGTTACACGATCGGTGATGTGATGAAAACCAGCGAACTTCGTGAAAAATCAGTTGATGAACTGAACCAAGAGCTCAATAGCCAATTGGAAAAGCAATTTAAATTGCGTATGCAAGCAGCTACTTCTCAATTGGGCCAGAGTCATCAAATTAAAGAAGCACGCAAGAACGTTGCGCGCATCAAAACAGTACTGAACGAGAAAGCGGGTAACTGATAATGACTGAAGCAGAGAGCAAAGCTAGTACTTTGTCGGGTCGTGTGGTCAGCGACAAGATGGACAAAACAGTGACGGTTCTCGTTGAGCGCCGTGTGAAGCACCCTATGTATGGCAAAATCGTTAATAAGTCTTCGAAAATAAAGGCTCATGACGAACAGAATGAATGTCGTACTGGAGATGTTGTAACGATTGCAGAAACGCGCCCACTTTCCAAGACTAAGTCTTGGTCTTTGGTCAACATCGACGAGCGTGCCGCCGAGGTTTAAGCCGGCAGGCAGCAGTAACGGGTTCGGAGATATACGATGATTCAAACAGAAAGTTACCTGGAAGTGGCAGATAACAGCGGTGCACGTCGAGTGATGTGTATTAAAGTTTTAGGCGGCTCCCACAGACGTTACGCCCGTATTGGCGATATTATTAAGGTTACGGTTAAGGAAGCAATTCCTCGCGGTAAAGTTAAAAAAGGTCAGGTGATGAACGCTGTAGTTGTTCGTACGAAGAAGGGTGTTCGTCGTCAAGATGGCAGCCTGATCAAATTTGACGATAACGCTGCAGTGCTGCTTAACCAGCAGTTGGCTCCCATCGGAACGCGTATTTTTGGACCGGTGACCCGTGAACTGCGTAGTGAACGCTTTATGAAAATTATCTCTCTGGCACCTGAAGTATTATAAAGGCCAGAGGCGAGGAAGGGGTTATGTCCAAGATTAAACGTGATGATGAAGTCATCGTTACTACCGGTAAAGATAAAGGTAAACGCGGCAAAGTGCTAAAAGTACAAGCCGATGGTCGCCTGATAGTTTCTGGTATCAACATGATTAAAAAGCACCAGAAACCAAATCCGCAAATGAATATTCAGGGCGGAATTATTGAAAAAGAAGCTGCAATACAGGCTTCCAATGTAGCTATCTTCAATGCGGCCACCGACAAGGCTGATCGTGTTGGTTTTAAAGTACTTGAAGACAACAAGAAAATTCGTGTTTTCAAATCCAACGGCGAAGCCGTTGGCGCCTAATTTGACAGGAAACTGACATGGCAAGGCTGAACGAGATGTACAAAAATGAAATTGCTGTCAAGTTGAAAGATGAACTTGGCTTGGCAAATGTAATGGAAGTCCCTCGGATTACCAAAATCACTCTTAATATGGGTGTTGGTGAAGCGTTAGGGGATAAGAAAGCACTAGAACATGCTGTTGCTGATATGACGAAAATTGCAGGTCAAAGACCTGTTGTCACAAAAGCTCGCAAATCTATTGCAGGATTTAAAGTGCGTGAAGACTGGCCGATCGGTTGTAAAGTGACCCTTCGCAGAGAGCGTATGTATGAGTTTTTGGAACGTTTGATTTCGATCGCTATTCCTCGCATCCGGGATTTTCGCGGCATAAGCCCGAAATCGTTTGATGGCCATGGCAATTTTTCCATGGGTGTAAGCGAACAAATCATTTTCCCTGAAATTGAATACGATAAAGTGGACACACTGCGTGGTATGGATATCACCATTACTACCAGTGCCCGTAATGATGATGAAGGCCGTGCTCTTTTGCGTGCCTTTAGCTTCCCACTGAAGGGTTGAGGTAAAAAATGGCAAAAGTATCCATGATCGAGCGCGAGAAAAAACGTGCCCGTACCGTTGCAAAGTATGCAGAGAAGCGTGCAGCCCTAAAGGCGGCGATTGCTGACCTTTCTCTTTCTGATGAAGAGCGCTGGGAAGCACAGCTAAAATTTCAGCAGCTGCCTCGCAATGCAAGTCCTAGTCGCCAGCGCAACAGATGTCGTCAGACTGGACGTCCACATGGTGTCTACCGGAAATTTGGTTTGTGTCGTATCAAGCTCCGTGAAGCTGCGATGCGTGGTGATGTGCCCGGTCTGGTTAAGGCCAGCTGGTAAACAGCGTCTCGAATTGAGGAATTGAACTGATGAGCATGCAAGATCCACTAGCAGATATGTTGACCCGTATTCGCAATGCGCAAATGGCGGAAAAGCAGACTGTTTCCATGCCTTCTTCTAAGCTTAAAATAGCTGTCGCCGAAGTGTTGAAGGGTGAAGGGTATATCGCTGGTTTTGGTGTTGAAGAAAGCGCCAAACCAAAACTTACCCTAGAGCTAAAGTATTTTGAAGGTAAGCCTGTTATTGAAGAGATTGGTCGTTATAGTCGACCTGGCCTGCGCCAGTATTCTGGTTCGTCCAAGCTGCCAAGTATTCGCGGTGGCTTAGGTGTGGCCATTGTGTCTACGAGCAAGGGTGTAATGACTGAGCGTGCTGCTCGTGCTGCTGGTGTCGGTGGCGAAGTTCTCTGTACAGTATTCTAAGAGATAATAGAAATGTCTAGAGTTGCAAAAAATCCGGTAAATATACCCGCTGGTGTTGAAGTAAAAATCAGTGCTGGTGAAATTTCTGTAAAGGGTTCCAACACTTCATTGGCGATGACTGTCAATGCAGATGTAGAAATCAAGCATGAAGATAATGTTCTGACGTTTGAACCAAAAGATAGCAGTAAAAAATCTAACGCCATGGCGGGCACTACTCGTGCCCTCGTGAATAATATGGTAGTTGGTGTCTCTCAGGGTTTTGAGAAAAAACTGCAATTGATCGGTGTCGGTTACCGTGTTCAGGCAAAGGGTGATGTACTTAATTTGTCGTTGGGTTTTTCCCATCCAGTTGAGTTTCAGTTGCCAGAAGGCGTTACTGCTGAAACGCCTAGTCAAACTGACATTGTGCTGAAAGCAGCAGATAAGCAATTGCTCGGTCAGGTCGCATCGAAAATTCGTGCTTTCCGGCCCCCAGAGCCCTATAAGGGTAAAGGCGTACGTTATGCAGATGAGCAAGTACGTCGTAAAGAAGCCAAGAAGAAGTAGGTTAGGATCATGAGCAAAAAGAAAGAATCTCGTCTGCGCCGCGCACGTCGTGCTCGTTGCAAAATTAGTGAGCTAGGCGCCAATAGGTTGTGTATTAATCGCACTCCTCGGCACATATATGCTCAGGTTATTTCACCAGATGGTGGGCATGTATTGGCTTCCGCTTCTACGCTCGATACTGCATTGCGCAGCGGCCAAACTGGTAACGTTGATGCGGCTAAGAGTGTAGGTGCTCTTGTTGCCGAGCGTGCAAAGGAAGCGGGCGTCACTGAGGTTGCTTTTGACCGCAGTGGATTCAAATATCACGGTCGTGTTAAAGCACTAGCTGATGCTGCACGTGAAGCCGGACTTAAATTCTAAAGGTTTAGCGATATGTCGAGAAATCAAAGAGAAACAGAAACATCTGATGAAGGCTTGCAAGAAAAGCTGGTTCAGGTAAACCGTGTCGCTAAAACTGTTAAAGGTGGCCGTATTTTCGGTTTCACTGCTCTCAGCGTTGTGGGCGACGGTAATGGTAAGGTTGGATTCGGTCGTGGTAAGGCTCGTGAAGTGCCACAGGCTATCCAGAAGGCAATGGAATCGGCTCGTCGTAATATGATTCATGTGGACTTAAAAGGTACCACTATTCAATACCCGACGAAAGCTAACCACGGCGCCTCAAAAGTTTATATGCAACCTGCTTCAGAGGGTACTGGCGTTATTGCTGGTGGCGCTATGCGCGCAGTTCTGGAAATTGCTGGTGTACAAAATGTACTGGCAAAATGTTACGGGTCTACCAACCCTGTTAACGTTGTCCGGGCAACATTCAAAGCGTTGCAAGCAATGAGTTCTCCAGAAGGTGTAGCTGCCAAGCGCGGCAAGACTGTTGAAGATATTCTGAATTAAGTTCGGCTTTTGTCGAACGAATGATAACGGAAGCTTTACCATGGCGAAGGCTAATAAAATTACAGTTACCCAGGTGCGCAGTACTAATGGCCGCTTGGCATCACACAAAGCCTGTGTTTCTGGACTGGGGCTGCGTCGAATCAGACACAGCGTTGAGGTTGAAGACACCCCGGCAGTGCGTGGCATGATTAATAAAGTTCACTATTTGGTTAAGGTTGAGGGAGAATAATAATGCGTCTTAATACGCTAAGTCCCGCACCCGGCAGAATTAAAGAAGGCAAGCGTGTCGGTCGTGGTATCGGTAGTGGCCTAGGTAAAACTGCTGGCCGTGGTCACAAGGGGCAAAAATCCCGATCTGGCGGCAGTGTTCGTCCAGGTTTTGAGGGCGGCCAAATGCCACTTCAAAAACGTCTGCCGAAATATGGTTTTACTTCACGGATTTCTCGTGTGACTGCTGAAATTCGTTTGGCTGAGATGAATAAAGTAGACGGGGATGTTGTGGATATCCAATCTCTGCGCGCTGCAGGATTAATTACAAACAACATCACTCGCGCCAAGATATTTCTCTCTGGAGAATTGACTCGGCCGATAACAGTTAAAGGCCTTCGTGTTACTAAAGGTGCGCAAGCTGCAATTGAAGCTGCTGGCGGAAAGGTTGAAGAGTAAAAATTAATGGCCAAGCCTGGAGTACAGCAACAAGGTAATATGAAGGGTTTGGGCGAGCTGTGGGCTCGCCTTCGCTTTTTGTTTGTTGCGCTTGTTATTTACCGAATTGGTACTCATATCCCTGTGCCGGGTATTGATCCAGACCGTTTGTCTGATCTGTTTGGCCAAAACCAGGGTACGATCATCGGTATGTTCAATATGTTCTCTGGTGGTGCGCTGGAGCGCATGAGTATACTTGCGCTGGGAATTATGCCTTATATTTCTGCCTCTATTATTATGCAGCTAATGTCGGCGGTGACTCCTTCGCTTGAACAACTGAAAAAAGAGGGCGATGCTGGGCGTCGTAAGATTAACCAGTACACTCGCTACGGAACGGTTCTTCTGGCGACTATTCAGGCAATAGGCATGTCCGTAGGATTGGCTGGGCAAGGACTAGCCTATACGCCAGATTTTAGTTTCTACTTTATTGCCGTTGTCTCTTTAGTTACGGGTGCGGTATTCCTGATGTGGCTTGGTGAACAGATTACTGAGCGCGGTGTTGGTAACGGTATATCGATGTTGATTTTTGCCGGTATTGTCGCCGGAATACCTTCTGCCATTGGTCAGGCATTTGAGTCATCACGCCAAGGTGAATTACATATTTTGGCGTTGCTGCTAGTTGCCGTACTTGCTGTAGCCGTGGTGTATTTTGTTGTCTTTATCGAGCGAGGCCAACGTCGGTTAACAGTGAATTATGCTCAGCGCCAACCGGGTCGCGGCCCAGCTCAGGCAAGCCATTTGCCCCTGAAGGTCAACATGGCTGGCGTTATTCCAGCAATTTTTGCCAGCAGCTTATTGTTATTTCCGGCATCGATTGCTCAGTGGTTTGGTCAGGGTGCAGATTCTCCTGATTGGCTGCAAGACGTTGCGTTATTTATTGGCCCAGGACAACCGCTGCATGTACTGTTGTTTGCAGTGTTGATTATTTTCTTCTGTTTTTTCTATTCGGCATTAATGTTTAATCCTAGAGAAATGGCAGATAACCTGAAACGTGGTGGTGCGTTTTTACCGGGTATTCGTCCTGGAGAGAAGACGGCACAATACATAGACGGTGTTATGACAAGATTGACGCTGGTCGGCGGTCTTTATATGACGGCGGTGTGTCTACTGCCACAATTTTTAAATGTTTACCTAAATGTGCCTTTTTATCTGGGTGGTACATCTCTATTGATCGCGGTTGTAGTGACAATGGATTTTATGTCTCAGGTGCAGTCACATCTAATGTCTCATCAGTACGAGTCGCTGATGAAAAAATCAAATCTTAAGGGCTATGGCGGCGGAATCCGCTAGTTGAAGTTGAGGTTTCCCTATGAAAGTGCGTGCTTCTGTAAAAAAAATGTGTCGCAACTGCAAGATCGTTAAACGTAAAAGTGTTGTTCGCGTGATCTGTAGTGCTGAACCCCGCCATAAACAGCGTCAGGGTTAATTGCATAGAGTTATTGATTTTTATTGTAACCAACGCTATCCTCTTGCGCCTTTTTGGTCAGCTCCCTTTTGGGAGTCTAGAGATTGTAAGGTTACAGCCAAACATTAAAGTGGAGTGAAATGATGGCCCGTATCGCCGGTGTCAACATCCCCGATAATAAGCATGCAGTGATTTCTCTCACGTATGTTTTCGGGATTGGTCGCAGTACTGCTAGTGCTATTTGTGCTCAAGTAGGTATTGCTGAAAACGTTAAAATTTCTGATTTGACGGAAGAGCAAGTGGATGCCATTCGTGGTGCTGTTGGTGAGCACAGCGTTGAAGGTGACCTTCGTCGTGAAGTCAGTATGAATATTAAGCGGTTGATGGACCTTGGTTGCTATCGCGGCCTTCGTCATCGTCGTGGTCTGCCTCTGCGTGGTCAGCGTACTAAAACAAATGCGCGTACCCGTAAAGGCCCTCGCAAGCCCATCAAGCGATAGGAAACCATAGAAATGGCAAAGCCTGGACAAAAAAGCACTCGTAAAAAGGTCAAAAAGACCGTGGTGGATGGTGTTGCGCATATACATGCGTCTTTTAATAACACCATTGTGACAATTACTGACCGTCAAGGTAATACCTTGAGTTGGGCAACTGCTGGAGGTTCTGGTTTCCGCGGATCACGTAAAAGTACTCCATTTGCTGCACAGGTAGCAGCTGAGCGTGCTGGTGCAGCTGCACAAGAATACGGTTTGAAGAATCTGGATGTTGAAGTAAAGGGTCCTGGGCCCGGACGTGAGTCCGCTGTTCGTGCTCTCAATAATGCAGGTTATAAAATTACTAATATTACCGACGTGACGCCTATCCCTCATAATGGTTGTCGTCCGCCGAAAAAACGTCGCGTATAACGAGGATAGTTGAGAAATGGCAAGATATCTCGGACCGACATGTAAGCTTTCCCGCCGTGAAGGCACGGACCTCTTTCTAAAAAGTGGCATCCGCCCGTTAGAATCCAAGTGTCACGCAGACAGCGTGCCTGGACAGCATGGGCAACGTCGCGGTCGTCTTTCAGATTATGGTGTGCAGCTGCGTGAAAAACAGAAAGTTCGTCGTACTTATGGTGTGCTAGAAAAACAATTCCGTAATTACTATAAGCAAGCTGCAAATATGAAAGGTGCTACAGGTGAGAACTTGTTGCAGCTTCTCGAGCAGCGCTTGGATAATGTTGTTTACCGTATGGGTTATGGTTCAACACGCTCTGAGTCCCGTCAGCTGGTTGCTCACAACGCTATTTTGGTTAACGGTAAGAAAGTGAATATTGCTTCTTATCGTGTTGAAGAAAATGACGTTGTTAGTGTACGTGAAAAGTCTAAAAATCAACTGCGTATTCAATCTGCTTTACAGATTGCAGGTCAGCGAGGCTCTGTGGAATGGATCGAAGTGGATGCGACGAAAATGGAAGGCACGTTTAAACGTGTTCCTGATCGCAGTGATCTTCCCTCTGAAATCAATGAAAACCTCATTGTTGAACTTTACTCTAAGTAAAGTTCTACAGAATTGAAGGCCAGTTAAGTAATACGAGACAGGTACGGACATGCAAACATCAGTAAATGAGTTTTTGACACCACGCACTATTGACGTAACCGAGTTAAGCCCTACTCGTGCCAAGGTTGTACTTGAACCCTTGGAGCGTGGCTTTGGGCATACTTTAGGGAATGCTTTGCGCCGTATCTTGCTTTCTTCAATGGCTGGAGCAGCTATTGTTGAAGTAGAAATAGAAGGTGTGCTGCATGAATACAGTAGCATTGAAGGTATACAGGAGGATGTGATTGAAATTCTTCTTAACCTTAAAGACGTTGCGATTGTATTGCATGAGAAAGACGAAGTTACTCTTACGCTTAACAAGAAAGGTAAAGGTGTTGTTACTGCCGGTGACATCCAAGTAGACAGTACCTGCGAGATTAAAAATCCTGATCATGTTATTGCTAATATCACAGGAAGTGCAGAGCTTAATATGCAACTGCATGTAATGAAGGGTCGAGGATATCAGCCCTCTAATCTTCGTGTTGATGATGAAGAAGAAACACGTGCAATTGGTCGTTTACAATTAGATGCTACATTCAGCCCGACAAGGCGTGTTGCTTACGTGGTTGAAAGTGCTCGAGTTGAACAACGTACTGACTTAGATAAGTTGGTGCTTGATTTAGAAACCGACGGCACTATCGACCCAGAAGAAGCTATCCGTCGTGCAGCTACTATCTTACAACAACAGCTTGCCGTGTTTGTCGATCTTGAAAGCGAAAGCTTGGCAGAGCCCGCAGAGAAAGAAGAAGAGGTAGATCCAATTCTTCTTCGTCCCGTTGATGATTTGGAGCTCACTGTACGTTCAGCCAACTGCTTAAAAGCTGAGAGTATTTATTACATTGGTGATCTCATTCAGCGCACAGAAGTTGAGTTGTTAAAAACACCAAATTTGGGTAAAAAATCACTCACTGAAATTAAAGATGTTCTGGCTTCACGCGGTTTGTCTTTGGGTATGCGTCTAGAAAACTGGCCACCCGCTAGCCTGCGTTCAGAAGGCGAATTAGTTTAATTATTCATGTCGCTCATTAGGGCGTATTGGATGTACAGAGTTTATTGCTGAGATAGCAACACTTTTGAAGGAAGTAGAATCATGCGTCATCGCTATAGTGGCCGCAAACTAAGTCGTACTGGTGCACATCGTCGTGCCATGTTCCGTAACATGATCACATCTTTGGTTGAGCATGAGTTGATTAAAACAACATTGCCTAAAGCAAAAGAGTTACGTCGTTTTGCTGAGCCGCTGATTACTCTGGCCAAGCAGGATAGTGTAGCTAACCGTCGATTAGCATTTAGCCGTCTCCAAGATAAGGCTGCTGTTGGAAAGTTATTTAGTGAATTAGCTCCTAGGTATGAAAATCGTCAAGGCGGTTATATCCGTATCTTGAAGTGCGGTTTCCGTTCTGGTGATGCTGCACCAATGGCCTATGTTGAGTTGGTTGACCGTCCAGAAGTAGAAGTGGTTGAAATAGAAGCGGAAGTAGAATAACTTCTACCTGCTAATTGCTGAACGTTAAAAGCCGAACTTGTGTTCGGCTTTTTGCTGTTCGCCATTTAATAGTTGACTACGTTACTATAGTTGTCGGTAGGTATAATTCCCCAATCTATAATATTTATCTGATCTGTGGGCATAAACATCATGAAGATATTGGTCACCGGTGGTGCCGGTTATATTGGCAGTCATACTTGCGTTGCTCTGCTTGAGCAAGGACATGATGTTGTGGTGTTAGATAACCTCTCTAACAGTTCTTCAGAATCACTTGTTCGGGTCACAGAAATAACGGGCAAGAGTTTTCCTCTGATTATTGATGATATTTTAAATCGTAAAATGTTGGATAAAATTTTTATAGATCACAGTATTGACGCAGTGATGCATTTTGCGGGAAAGAAAGCGGTGGGCGAATCTTGTGAGGAGCCACTTTCTTATTATCAAAATAATGTTGCCGGTACCTTGGTGCTTTGCGAGGCGATGCAGGCGAATGGCGTGAATACCCTGATATTTAGCTCTTCTGCCACCGTTTATGGTGACCCTCTTACTACACCCATCAGTGAGGACTTCCCTCTCAGTGCGACTAATCCTTATGGTCAATCAAAGTTGATTGTTGAGACGATTCTGCGTGATCTGGTATGTGCTGATAGGCTAACGGGTAAACCATTTTGGAACGTTGGAATTCTACGTTATTTCAATCCTGTCGGGGCTCACAATAGCGGGCTGATTGGTGAAGACCCCCAGGGTATTCCCAATAACCTTCTTCCGTATATTGCGCAGGTTGCAGTAGGAAAGTTAAAGAAACTCTCAGTTTTTGGTGGTGATTACCCGACGCGTGATGGCTCGGGTGTCAGAGATTATATTCATGTCATGGATCTCGCGGAAGGGCATGTGAAGGCATTGGAACGGCTTCTGACGACAGATGATCGAGACTGTTTTACTTGGAACCTAGGAACCGGTCATGGCTACTCTGTATTGGAAATGATTTCAGCTTTTGAAAATGCATCTGAAAAACCGGTACCCTATGAGATTGTTGCCCGTCGGTCAGGTGATATTGCCGAGTGTTGGGCTGATCCTTCTAAGGCCGAAAAGGACTTGAAGTGGAAAGCTTATCGCGGGCTTGAGGTGATGATGGAAGATACATGGCGTTGGCAAAACCTGAACCCAAGCGGGTTTCATGATTGAAGGGCTATCTTGTGGTATGTCGAAGATCTGTCTTGTACCAGACGATTTTATTTTTACCTACACAGAAATGTTCTGACCTTGTCTAACCTGCTATTTTAGGACAGGGGTAGTTGTATATGAAAAGTGGTTCCCACGTCTATATCTGAGGTTATTGCCAGCTGACCTCGGTGTTGTTCGGTAATAATAAAGTGTGAAAAAGACAGTCGCTTTCCAGCTGCATAATCATTATCTGATGCCTTGTTAGTAAAAAATGGCTCAAATATAAATTGTTGCTCTTCTTTGCTGATACCTAAGCCGTTATGCTGAATCTTTATCCATAGGGCTTCGTAGCATTCAATAACCTGTATTCGTATCGTCGGGGTATGTTGGTCTTTACTTATTTCCCCAAGTGCGTGGCAAGCATGGCGAAACAGGCTAAGAAAAACCTGCTGGAGTTCGGAGATAAAACAAGGGATTTCTGGAAGATTTTTATCGTAATCTCGCTCTATCGTAATGTCCCGAAACCTTAATCCCGAAGGGACGGAAAGTACATCATTGGCCAATGTTAGGGCATGATCGATAATGGTAGGTATACTTCCTTGCTGTTTTTTTCCTCCTCGGCTGTGAGAAAAGTCTAAGAGGTTGTTGATAATAGCAAGGACCTCTTGACCGCGTTTATTCGCGTTAGACAGTAATGTCTTCAATTCCGGGGTGTCTTGTTCATGAGGGGCATTTTCTAGTGTTTCGATACCATTTCTTAGATCTTTCAAAATTCCTTGTAAGGGGGCATTGATATCATGTGCCATGGTTGAGGCGAGTTCACCCATAGAGGACATTTTGTCTCTTTGGATAAGCATATTGGCTGCAAGAATATGTTCAGTGACATCATCAATTAAGATAACAACGCCGGTTTTCCTTTGCTCTTGAAGGGGATAGATGGTGATATCGAAGTGGTACTGTCCTCTCTGGCTATGTTTAATCGTTGTTGGTTTGTTTTGTATTTGTGCCTGGTGAATTTGATCTGGTGTGATAGTGATGGTGGGATAAGTTTCCCAGAGATCCTTACCTAATGCTTGATGGGATGTTATGCCTGTAATAATTTCGGTTTTGTGATTCCACTGGGTTATTTGTCCATGTTGATTTAACCCTATCAACATAAGAGGCATAGAGCTAAGAATATCAGTGATATAGGCCTCTGAAGAGCGAAGGCGGTCTGTTGTTTCCTTGTGCTGGGTTATCTCACCTTCTAGAAGCTGATTGGTCTGTTGTAAGAGTTGGTTGGATTGATCAAGCGTTGCAGTGCGCTCTAATACACGTTGTTCTAACTCATTGCGAATAGCCTTTAATGCTCGATTAGATTGGCGCGCCTGTCTGCGACTAAAAAACAGTGTAACTGCTGTAATTGACAGGAGGATAATGAAAATGCCGCTGGACCAATTTGCCAGATGCTGCCAATTAGTATGGCCATCACTATCTTTGAAGGGGCTTGTTATTCCTGCATAGAGGGGTTGGCTAGAAGCCCAGATAATTGCAGAAAACAGATATTTTTTCATGTCAGAGTGGAGCCTTGATAAGGGGCGATCGTATTCTCTCCCTTAGTTATTTGAAGATTGACGAATGATGTTCGAGATTGAAATATTATAGCGTTAAATTCGTATTTCTTAACGTTATTTACAATTTGATTCCTGTAGAACCTGTTTACTGTTCCACCACTATGGGTGATTTAGTCGGCGAGCACAAATTGCCTGAGTGATCCTGTCGGGGTTCACCTCTTTACCCTGAATAAAATCTACCACGTCAAGATGTTGTCCTAGCGTGTCAATTAATTCATTTTTATGAAGTAAAAATTTTGGATTGCTCGGCCTTCCAAACTGCTCATTGCCAAAAGCAAATGTTTTATAAATTATTATGCCGTTAGATTTTAATGAGGTGGGTAAATATGACAATAGGGGTCGGTGTAAATAGTTAATGACAACGATTCCAGAAAACTGATTATCAGGGAAAGGCCAAGGGTTGTCATTCTCTAAGTCATATTGCATGAGCTGGGCCTTAGGGTGATTTTCTAAGTCGGTTACCCCTGAAATATCTCGATCTACAAAGGTAACTTTATATCCTCGGGAAAGAAGATACCGGCCATGACGCCCGTTGCCGCAGGCTAGGTCAAGTACGGGTCCTAGGGGAATCCGTGGTGAAAACTTTATTACCCAAGGTTCGGGTCGTGTCATGGCCAACATAGAAACCTTTATTACAACAGAAACACCATGCCGAGAGAGTACACCAAGCCTGACCAGAGCAGTGCTACGGTACAGTAGCCCATAATATCTTTAATCCCGAGTCTGGCAATGCCAAGTAAGGGTAAGGCCCAAAATGGTTGAACCATATTCGTCCAGGCATCCCCAAAGGCTACGGCCATGGCCGCTTGATTTAAGGGTATCCCCAGAGCTTGTGCTGCGGGTATGACAATAGGCGCTTGTATCGCCCACTGACCGCCCCCGGAGGGGATAAAAAAATTAACGATGCCAGCACTGAGGAACGTGAATAAGGTAAAGGTATCGGCATTGGATATGCTGATAAACCATTCAGACATGGATACGGCAAGTCCAGAGTGTACCATCATACCCATAATTCCTGCGTAGAGAGGGAATTGTAGGATAATGCTAGAACCACCTTTTACTGCTTCGTTGAGTGCTGTGAGATAGCTGGCTGGTGATCGGTGGAGTAATAGACCCATGACGAGAAAGATAAAGTTGACGGTGTTTAAACCCACTTTGCCGCCAGTAATGAAATAATCTACCAAGTAATAGCCACCGAGTAGGCCTAAAAGTAGGGTCGGTAGGCGGTGGTTTTCGATTCGGTCTGCTGGGGTATTTGTTCGGACAGAAATTTCTTCCAAAGTGTCAGATTGTTCTGGATGGATTTCAATTGTTTCGTGAGGTTCTGGCATCATCAGACGATTGATGATGGGTAGGGTTATAAGTAAAACTAAGCAGATAGTCATCACCTCCCCGCTGAAGATGGTGTCAGCAAGAGGAATTGTCGTTCCATTAATCAATGTACTCAGAACATCACCGTCAGAGAGTGCGATTTTCAATGGTATTGTGCCTGATAGCCCTGCGTGCCAGATCAACATACCAGAGTAAGCGGAGGCAACGAGAAGAGGGTAGTGAACACCTTTTACTTGCCTTGCAATTTCCCGGGCCATCAATGCGCTGGTGATTAGGCCAAACCCCCAACTAATCCAACAGCAAATCAAGGCGATTGCTGTCATCAGGATAATCGCTTGGCCGGGGGTTTTAGCCAGAGAGGCCAGTTTTCGAAGTCCTCGTTTTATGGTGGGGGTTTGGGCGAGGACACTACCCGTGACCAGAGTGATGATGACTTGCATGGAGAAAACCAAAAGATTCCATACCCCATCACCCCAAAATTGAGCCATTTTTGCTGGGGAGTGATCCTGACTAAGTACTCCCGCAACCAGTACAACAAAAGTTAAAATAATCGCGATAATGAATGCATCGGGCAGCCATCGTTGCATAATTCTGGTAAAAAAATTAGAGAGAGATCGGATCATTTTTGTCCCCTATTTTATTTAGTTATCAGGGTTTTTGTGGCCTACATTTTTGGCTGTTTAGGTTTATGTTGTTAAGCCAGTAGAGATGTATGAATTTAGCATTTTTTGCATTGATTTGCAGAGGCTAATGAACGCTTTTTGTTTAAATGAGAGGGATTTAAGAGGCGATGAGTGAGGTTGTATTACGTCCCATCAATTTTGGTTACCGTGGTTGGTGGTGAATATATTCCTTTGTTTCAAGATTCATTAGTCGCATCGGACCACCCCATATATAGCCGGTATCCAAAGGAAATAAGTTTTTACCGCAAGCTTTACCTTCCAATGCGGCCCAATGGCCAAAAATTATTTGGGTCTCTTTGGTGAGACGGTTGCCGTATTGAAACCAAGGCTTATACCCATTAGGCGAATTTTCTGGCGAGGTTTTTTTGGAAAACTCCAAGTGACCTTGCTCCGAACAAAAGCGCATACGAGTAAAATAATTGGTGATGGCTCTCCAGCGGATAGGGGGTGTAAGGTTCTCTTGCCAAAGGTCTGGTTCATTGCCGTACATCGCATTGAAAAATTGCTGTGATGTCGAATGGGAGCAGAGAGCAACATTTATTTCTTTAGCATAGGTGCGAGCTTGCTCGAGTGACCATTGCGGTGGGATACCAGCATGTACCATGACATAACCATGGTCTTCAATCATTAGAGGTTGTCGTTGAAGCCAGTGTAGTAGCTCACTCTTGTCGGGTGCCTGGAGAACTTCATCTAGGGTGTCACTGCGGCTCGGTGGACGGATATCCTTCGATATCGCGAGTAAGTGAAGATCGTGATTGCCTAGAACCATGCGGAAGCTATTACCCAAGTTGTAGCAAAAACGCAGAGTTTCTAGGGAATCGGGTCCACGGTTAACGAGATCGCCTACTGACCATAGACTGTCCGTAGCGGGATCGAACTTTACTTTTTCAAGAAGGTGCTTTAGTGGTTCAAGGCAGCCTTGTACATCACCAATTGCATAGGTGGTCAATGAATAGCACCAGGCACAGATAACAAGAAGGTGGGTATTGTTACATCAAACTCTTCTCCTGAATGGCTGACCATCTGGTAACTGCCTTCCATTGTGCCCACTTGAGTATCTAGGGTAACACCGCTGCTGTAGTGGTGTACTTTGCCTGGAGAAATGACGGGTTGCTCTCCCACAACACCGTCACCTTGTACTTCTTTAACATGGGCATTGCCATCAGTAATGACCCATCGGCGGCTAATAAGTTGGGCCGGGTGGTCGCCATTATTCGCAATGCTGACATGATAACTAAAAGAGTACATGCTCTTCTTTGGGTTTGACTGTTCTGGTAGGTAATTTGGGGTCACTGTCACAATAATATCGCTCACAGAAAGGCCTCCATCTGATTGCTGATCTGGACAAATTCTGCAACGCTCAGATTTTCTGGGCGAAGTGTCAAGTCAATATCTAATTGATTCATTTGTTCTGTAGAGAGAAAAAGTTTCAGTGAGTTGCGGATGGTCTTACGACGTTGCTGAAAACAGGTCCTCACCAGTTTAGATAGGGTCGGGATACTTTTGGCCACATGAGGAGGCTTGTTGTAGGGCCGCAGCTGAACAATAGCCGACTCCACTTTTGGGGCAGGTCTGAAAGCGGTGGGTGGAACTAAAAATAAAGGATGTACCTTACAATAATATTGCACCATAACACTTAACCGGCCATAGTTTTTTTCGCCGGGAGAGGCACAAAGACGATCCACCACTTCTTTTTGCAGCATAAAGTACATATCAGAAATTTGTTCATTAAAGCTAAGTAAATGAAACAGTAGGGGGGTGGAAATATTGTAGGGTAAATTGCCAATGATTCGCAGTGGTTGCTCATTGGTATAAAATTGGTTGAAGTCTGTTTTTAGTGCATCGCCTTGATGGATATGGAAGTCCGGGTATTGTTGGAATTTTTTCTCAAGAATTGGAATTAAGTCTCTATCGAGTTCAACCACATTTAATCGTGGACATTTTTCAAGCAGTGGCCCAGTAATGGCCCCTTGGCCGGGTCCAATTTCTATCAAGTTGTGCTCTGGTGCTGGCGCGATAGCAGAAACTATTTTTTCTATAATATTTTGGTCAACTAAGAAATTTTGACCAAATCGTTTGCGAGGTTGATGCCCGCCTAATTTTTTCGAAGATTTCAATTATTGCTCCTGACCATTTTTTTAGCATATTCAATGGCGGTGACGAAGCTGCCGATATCTGCTGTGCCTGTACCTGCAAGATCCAACGCAGTGCCATGGTCAACAGAAGTGCGGATAATCGGTAGACCTAATGTGATATTGACGGCTGCACCAAAGCCTTTGTATTTCAATACGGGTAACCCCTGGTCATGGTACATAGCCAATACGGCATCACAGTTTTCCAAATATTTGGGTGTAAATAGGGTGTCGGCGGGAAGTGGCCCTTGTAGGGAAAATCCTTGGGTACGCAGTTCGTTGAGGCAGGGCTCTATTATTTCAATTTCTTCCCTTCCCATATGCCCACCTTCACCGGCATGAGGGTTGAGCCCACAAACCAAAATTTTAGGTTGTTTGATTCCAAACTTCTGTTGTAAATCGTTATGTAAAATATGGATAACCTGTTTAAGTAGTTCATTGGTTATCGCTGATGGAACCTCCGATAGAGGAAGGTGGGTGGTGGCAAGAGCGACTCTCAGTCCTTCAGTTGCCAACATCATCACGACTTTGGGGGTGTGAGTATTTTCTGCTAGGAATTCAGTGTGGCCACTAAAGCTGATACCTGCATCATTGATCACACCCTTGTGAACAGGCCCTGTCACCATTGCTTGGCAATGATTGTTTTGGCAGTCAGTTAGCGCCTGAGAAAGTGTGTCCAGAACATAAGTGGCATTCTCCGGATTTAGTGTCCCAGCTTTGGCTGGTGTTTTAAGGGAGATGGGCTGGATAGCAAGCTCACTAGGTTTGAGTGGCTTGGGTTGGTTTGGGGTCACTGAGCGAAGCGTGAGAGGGAGGCCTAATTGTTTCGCCCGAGCCAAAAGCAACTGGGGGTCCGCATAGGCAACCAGCTCTATGTCCTGAGGCTGCTGGATGAGTTGTACGAGTAGATCCGGGCCAATACCCGAGGGCTCGCCAGGGGTAATGGCCAGTCTCATCACGATTTAATTTCTACAAAAGCCTCGTCGCGGATTTCTTGGAGCCAAATTTGTAATTCTTCCTGAAATTTGCGTTGTTTGAGGATATTCTTGGCTTGAGAACGTTTTATGTTTTCACTGAAATCTTGTTGGCGGCGTTCGGTTACCTGCAAGATGTGCCAGCCAAACTGGCTATGGAAAGGCTTGCTGACCTGGCCTATCTCAATGGTATTCATGGTTTCTTCAAACAGCGGGACAAATTGACCAGGGACTGACCAGCCCAAGTTCCCGCCTGACATGGCTGATCCGATATCTTCAGAATGTTCCTTGGCCATCACTGCAAAGTCTTTGCCTTGTTGTATTTCTTCACGAAGTTTATTGATGGCGTCTAAGGTTTCTTCATCACTGCGAATTTCACTGGGTGCCAATAATATGTGTCGAACATTATGTTGTTGTATGAGTGCATCTCCACCACCTCTGCGGTCATAGAGTTTGATAAGGTGGTAGCCGGCATCACTGCGTATTGGTTCACTGATCTGTCCCGGTGATAGGTTTTTAATGGCCGAAATAAACAAATCGGGTAGTTGGGTAGCTTTTCTCCAGCCTAAATCTCCCCCTTGAAGAGCTTTTTGGCCTGAAGAGTAGGCGATAGCGAGGCTTTTAAAGTCTGCTCCATTTTGAGCTTGGAGATAAATGTCATTGGCTTTTTCCTGAACCTTAGCGACTTCATCGCGAGGTGCACCCGCAGATAAAGTCAGTAGTATGTGTCCTAGCTCGACGTCGGGTGATGACCAAGAGCGTCCTTCTTCAGAATTAAGGAAATTGTCTATGGCTTGTTCGGAAATGGAAATACGCCGGTTAATAGAGCCTTCTTGCACTCGGCCAATAATTAACTGGTTGCGAACTTGTTGTCGAAGAGTGGATAGTTTTGTGCCACCGTCATGTGCTTGTTCTACGAGCTCCGTCATCGTCATATCTTGACGTTTAGCCATGTTCTCTATGGACTGGTTGACCTCTGCATCACTGAAGCGAATGCCGGCTTGTCTGCCTTTGAGTAGCTGTATGCGTTCGAGAATTAATCGTTCCAGTACTTGAGGAACAAAAACTTCTCTGGGTGGTATTTCTGTGCCATTTTCTTGTAATCGTTGAAAAATTTCAGCGGCTCTACTTTCTAGCTCACTGGCCATGACGACTTCGTCATTAATCACAGCTACAATTTTATCTAATAGGATTTCTTCTGCCGTCATGGGTAGAGAAAATGCAACAAGTAGTGTAGCGACACTCAGTTGCTGAAAAATTTTTCTGCTTACATTCATCATTTTTGTCTTCAAGAATTAATTAGCGGGTGGTTCGTATCCGTATATGCCATCTTTGAGGATAGAGTTCACTTTAGAGCCATAGCCAGCGAGACCTTTGAATTGGAATTGAAGGAAGATCCCTTTATCCTCGGTTAGGTCATCCACTAGTAGTTGGTCATCGCGATCGATCCACTTACGCCCCAGTAGACTTAAGCGCCAACAACAACTTTCGTATTGGAGTCCCGCAAAGGTTTCAAGGTTCCGGCTGTTGGTTAAATCATAGTTGTAGCGACCAATGAGGCTCCAGTTTTTGGATACTGGGAAGATGGTAGAGATGTCCGCCTGCTCAATATCTGCCTCATAATAGACAAGGTTGCTGGCCAGTTGTGGAATTTTATTGATAAAGCGATAGCCAAGATTGAAGATGTGATTATTTTGGCCCTTATAACGGAGGCTTGCACTGCCTCGATCCATTTCACTGTTATCTTCATCGTATAGCATGTCCGCTTGAAGCCTCCAGTTAGCTCCCATTCTTAGGGCAAACTCTGCGGCATAGGCCGATTCATTTCGTAGTAAACCATCCGCAATTTCTTGTTGATTAGGGTCTGCGAGACTGCTGGGGTTATTTAGGCTTTTTAACACAGATTTAGTGAGCGCTGTATTGAGAGAAATATAGCGATCATCCAAATAAAATATTTGACCAATACTGGCTCGTAATCGTTCAACGCCAGTGCTTTGCTCAATGAGCCTTGTGGTGAATCCCACAGAGACTTGTTCCGTATCCCCAATGCGGTCACCGCCGACAAAACGATCATCTCGGAATAGCTGACTGTAACTGAAGGTCATTTGCGACGTGTCAAAGTCTGGAAGGTCACTTTGATCTTCATATTTGGAATAGGCCATATACAAGCGAGGCTCAAATGTTTGGGTGTAGCCTCCAATCAATGTGGTGTCACGTTCAAAATAAATGCCGGTGTCAATAACGCCTACCGGTACGGTGACCGAAGGACTGTCGTCATTTTGAAGAGATAGCGGGTCATCGAGATCATAGGTGATATGTTTAATTTTGGCAGAGGGCCTGAAATACCCCCAAGCCCATTGCTTATCCCAGGTCGCGGCATAATTCAGCCTGAGTCTGTCACCGGTAACAAAAGTATTTTTGTCATCAATATTGAAAGTTTTACTTGGTGTCATTATCACCTTGTTATCATCATTGTGATCAAAGCTACTGAACTGATTGTTCAGTTCAAATTCAAAATCACCGACTCTGTAATCGCCATTGGCTTCGACTCTAGGTAGTAATTTGTACTGATCATTCGTGTCTTCAACAATGGTTTGATATTCCCTTCCCATCACACGG
>JASJGJ010000030.1:0-23156 GCA_033791605.1 Porticoccus sp. | reverse complement strand
TGCTAAAAAAGGCTCGTCTCCATCGACTTGTGGTACGTGCGGTGGTCACGGGCAAGTGCGGATGTCGCAGGGCTTTATTTCTGTGCAGCAGACCTGTCCAAAATGTCATGGACGTGGTCAGATTATTAGTGACCCATGTTTAGGTTGTCATGGCCAGGGTCGTATTAAGGAGTCCAAAACCCTATCGGTCAAAGTGCCTCCGGGTGTTGATACCGGTGACCGCATTCGTTTAGGTGGCGAAGGTGAGGCTGGTGCGGAGGGCGGTCCTGCGGGGGATCTGTATGTTCAGATGAATATCCGCGAGCATGCATTATTTCAGCGCGATGGCCGTAACCTTTATTGTGAAGTGCCGATCAGTATTGTGGATGCTACCTTGGGTGGTGAACTGGAAGTGCCTACCTTGAATGGCCGGGTTAAGCTCAAAGTGCCCCCAGAAACACAAACTGGTCGCTTGTTCAGGTTGAAGGGCAAGGGGGTTACAGGTGTTCGTGGTGGTGGGCCCGGTGATTTGTTATGCCGTGTGATTCTGGAAACACCGGTCAATCTCAATAATGAGCAAAAGGAATTAATTCGTCAGTTGCAGGATAGTTTGGATAGTGGAAAACATTCACCTAAAAAAGCTTCCTGGTTTGAGGGTGTGAAAAAATTCTTTGACGGGTTTACCATATAACTCCACGAAAATAGCGCGTTTAATACCGTGGTGAATGCAACAAAAAGACCGACACAACAACGAGAAAGCGTCTTAGATCAATGAAAAACGATATGACTCGAATTGCAGTAACAGGAGCCGCCGGCCGTATGGGGAAAGCCTTGATAGAAGCCGTCAGCGTTAATCCTGACACCATTTTGGCCGCGGCCATTGAGCGCCCTGAAAGCACACTGATTGGTGCTGATGCTGGAGAGTTGGCGGGTGTTGGTCATTTAGGTGTGTGTGTGGTGGGTAATCTTCGTGATGTCGTCGGTGATTTTGATGTTTTGATTGATTTTACTGCCCCTGTAGCCACGCTGGTGAACGCTAAAGTTTGTGCTGAAAATGGCAAACAGATGGTGGTTGGAACAACGGGTTTTACTGATGAGCAAAAAGCACAATTACTCTCCTCGGTAGACAGTACAGCGCTATGCATGGCTTCAAATTTTAGTACCGGAGTGAACCTCTGTTTCAAGCTACTTGATATGGCTGCTCGAGTGTTGGGAGATGAGGTTGATATTGAAGTTTACGAAGCACATCATCGCCATAAGGTGGATGCCCCATCGGGTACCGCGCTTAGTATGGGCGAAGTTGTTGCCAATGCTTTAGATCGGAATCTGAAAGACGTTGCTGTTTATGGTCGTGAAGGACAAACAGGCGCAAGGGATCGTAAAACCATTGGCTTTGCTACCGTGAGGGCGGGGGATATTGTTGGCGATCATACGGTCACTTTTGCGGCTGAAGGTGAGCGGGTAGAAATTACTCACAAGGCTTCTAGCCGTATGTCATTTGCTCGAGGTGCTGTTCGAGCTGCTGCATGGTTGGCGCATAAAGATAAAGGCCTGTTTGATATGCAGGATGTGCTAGGGCTTAAATCATTGGGTTGAGTTAGCTCTTAATACGCTATTGTTAATAAAAAGCCGCCCATTGTGAGTGGCTTTTTATTTTATGGGCAGTAGGAGCGTGGGCAGAACATAGCTGCTTAAGCCTTTCGTGTCCACGCTTAAGAGCTGCGATGCTTTAGTGATACTTTGAGAAGGTTGGTTCTGTGATCGTCGCGGCTAGGTGTATTCAGTGGGCCTTATTGCGGATGGCTGCCGTTTCAGCGGGTTTTTTATAATTTTTGTCACTATCAATTTTACGCAATTATAAAGTGATTCGGCGGGCGAAACGACAGTAATTTTGGTGTCATCTTTTGGGTGTTATCTGAGGATTGGCTAGACAGATTGTGGCAGTTCACCTAGAATGCTCGGTTAGTTTCCGCCGGTGCGGAGCGCCCTGAAAACACATAGATGGACGGTACGATTTAGCATTTTGAAGCGGGGTGAGACGTGTGGTTTCATCTCGCTTTTTTAACGCTTGGCATCTTGCCTATTTTGAAGGTGGTCGTCTTTGGGGGCGTGAGACTTGAGTTTACATAATTGCCAGTTATCTCTGGTAGTTCATATCAGTAGTTGAGGAGGTTGCATTGAATACCGATACCCATCGGTCCGCTATCCTAGCGCTTGAGGATGGCACTGTTTTTAAGGGCGTAGCCATTGGAGCTGAAGGTATTTCCAGTGGAGAGGTGGTATTCAATACAGCTTTGACTGGGTATCAGGAGATTCTTACTGACCCGTCCTATGCTCGTCAAATTGTTACCCTGACCTACCCGCATATCGGTAATACCGGTGTTAATACTGAAGATGAAGAATCTGATGGTATTTTTGTGGCGGGGTTAGTTATTCGCGATTTACCTTTGCTGGCAAGCAATTTTCGTTCAGAGCAAAGTTTGGATAGTTACCTTAAAGCCAGAAATATTCTTGGTATTGCCGATATTGATACCCGTATGTTAACCCGTATTTTGCGTGACAAGGGTGCCCAAAATGGTTGCCTGATGGCGGGTGATGTCGATGAGCTGAAAGCTCTCGCTGCAGCTCGTAAGTTTTCAGGTTTAAAAGGACTTGATCTTGCAAAAGTGGTTACTACGAAAGAAGTCTATGAGTGGAAGGAGGGTAGTTGGAAGCTAGGTGTAGGCTATACACAACCACAAGAAAGACCTTATAAGGTGATTGCCTACGACTTTGGCACCAAACGCAATATTTTGCGTATGTTGGTTGATCGTGGAGCTGAGCTCATCGTTGTGCCCGCTAAAACGTCAGCAGCAGATGTTTTAGCGATGAATCCCGATGGCGTTTTTCTGTCCAATGGTCCCGGTGACCCGGAACCTTGTGATTATGCTATTACCGCAATTCAGGAAATCTTAAAGACAGATATTCCGGTGTTTGGTATTTGCTTGGGGCACCAATTGTTGGCGCTAGCGAGTGGCGCAAAAACTGTCAAAATGAAATTTGGCCATCACGGTGCTAACCATCCAGTAAAAGATCTTGATACTGATACTGTAATGATTACCAGTCAAAATCATGGTTTTTCTGTGGATGAGGCGTCTTTGCCGGAGAATTTACGGCCCACTCATCGCTCATTATTTGATGGCTCACTTCAGGGTATGCATCGTACGGACAAGCCGGCGTTCAGTTTTCAAGGGCACCCCGAGGCTAGTCCTGGGCCGCATGATGCTGCACCGTTGTTTGATCACTTTTTTGAGTTGATTAAACGCTATAGCGACAAAGTGTAACGAACAGATTTAGTTAGATTTGCGTTGAGTAGCTATCTTTAGCGTAATAAGTGGCACGCACCAACTGATACCCTTATGGGTCGATTGGCGCAGGCAGAGAAATATAACAACGACACACCAGAACAAAACGATAACTTATGCCAAAAAGAACTGATATCAAAAGTATTTTAATCCTTGGCGCAGGACCCATTGTGATTGGTCAGGCGTGTGAGTTTGATTATTCCGGTGCACAAGCATGTAAGGCGCTGCGAGAAGAGGGTTTTCGGGTTATTTTGGTGAACTCTAATCCTGCCACCATCATGACTGACCCTTCGATGGCTGATGCAACGTACATTGAGCCCGTAGAGTGGCGTACCGTTGCAAAAATTATTGAAGAGGAGCGTCCAGACGCACTGCTTCCCACGATGGGAGGACAGACAGCTTTGAATTGTGCATTGGACTTAGCACGAGAAGGCGTGCTGGAAAAGTTTGGTGTCGACATGATTGGCGCCGATGCCGATGCGATCGACAAGGCAGAAGATCGTAATCGTTTTGATCAGGCTATGAAGAAAATTGGTCTGGAAACGGCGAAGGCGGTTATCGTTCACAGCCTAGAAGAGGCGCTTCAGGTACCTGATCGCTTTGGCTACCCCTGTATTATTCGTCCCTCGTTTACTATGGGTGGTTCGGGTGGGGGTATTGCCTACAACCGAGAAGAATTTGTTGAAATTTGTCAGCGTGGGCTCGACCTATCGCCCACCAATGAGTTGTTGATTGATGAATCACTGATTGGCTGGAAAGAGTATGAGATGGAGGTGGTGCGGGATAAAAATGATAACTGCATTATCATCTGTTCTATTGAAAATCTTGATCCTATGGGTGTGCATACCGGTGACTCTATTACGGTTGCTCCCGCTCAAACCTTGACTGACAAAGAATATCAGATCATGCGTAATGCCTCGATTGCGGTGTTGCGTGAAATCGGTGTTGAGACGGGTGGTTCCAATGTTCAGTTTGCTGTGAACCCGGAAGACGGTAGACTCATAGTGATTGAGATGAACCCGCGGGTCTCTCGTTCTTCTGCATTGGCATCTAAGGCTACCGGCTTTCCTATTGCAAAAGTAGCGGCAAAGTTGGCTGTGGGTTATACCCTCGATGAGTTGCAGAACGATATTACCGGTGGTGCGACACCTGCTTCGTTTGAGCCTAGCATTGATTATGTTGTCACCAAGATTCCTCGATTTGCTTTTGAAAAATTTAATCAGGCAAATGCCAAACTGACTACCCAGATGAAGTCTGTGGGTGAGGTGATGGCTATTGGTCGTACGTTCCAGGAATCTCTTCATAAAGCACTCAGGGGGCTGGAGGTTGAGTCTGCAGGGTTCGAGTCTAAAGTCGACATTACGACGGAAGATGGATTGGTTGAGCTGCGTCAGCAATTAAGAGAGCCCGGTGCTGAGCGTATCTGGTATGTAGGTGATGCTTTCCGTGCTGGTATGTCTGTCGACGATGTTTTTAAGCTTTCTAAGATTGATCCTTGGTTTTTGGTCCAGATTGAAGACATTATTCTTGATGAAATTCGTTTGGATAGTGAATCTTTATATAGGCTTTCTGCAGATCGGTTGTTCCGCCTCAAGCGCAAAGGGTTTTCCGATAAGCGGTTGGCAATATTGCTAAAGACTGATGAGAAAAGAGTTCGAGATGCTCGTCAATCTATCAATATACGGCCAGTGTTCAAGCGAGTTGATACCTGCGCGGCAGAATTTTCAACAGCGACAGCTTATATGTACTCCACCTATGAGCAGGAGTGTGAATCCCAGCCTTCGGGTCGAGATAAGATTTTGGTGCTAGGTGGTGGTCCCAATCGTATTGGTCAAGGCATTGAGTTTGACTACTGTTGTGTGCATGCCGCACTGGCCATGCGTGAAGATGGTTACGAAGCCATTATGGTCAACTGCAACCCCGAAACAGTTTCTACCGATTACGATACCTCTGATCGCCTATATTTTGAGCCGGTGACGCTGGAGGATGTATTAGAGATTGTCCATATTGAAAAACCTAAAGGTGTGATTGTGCAGTTTGGTGGGCAAACACCCTTGAAGTTGGCGCGAGCTTTGGCGGCAGAAGGTGTGCCTATTATAGGTACCACGCCAGATGCTATTGATCGGGCTGAAGATCGTGAGCGCTTCCAGCAAATGATTAATAAGCTGGGCTTATTGCAGCCGCCTAATGCCATTGTCCGTTCCCCGGAAGAAGCCGTGGATGCAGCAGCAGGTATTGGTTACCCGTTGGTTGTTCGGCCCTCCTATGTGTTGGGTGGTCGTGCGATGGAAATTGTTTATAAGCAAGAAGAGTTGGCGCGTTATATGCGGGAGGCGGTGCAAGTTTCAGATGATGCACCTGTCCTGCTGGATTATTTTCTGTCCTCTGCTGTTGAGGTCGATATTGATGCTGTCTCTGATGGTGATGAGGTTGTTATCGGTGCGATTATGCAGCACATCGAGCAAGCAGGTATCCACTCTGGTGATTCTGCTTGTGCGCTGCCGCCTTACAGTTTGCCGGAAGATGTTCAGGACGAAATGCGTGCTGTGGTAAAAGCTATGGCCGTTGAGTTGAAAGTGAAAGGCCTAATGAATGTTCAGCTGGCCTGGCAGGATGAAAAAATTTACGTCATTGAGGTGAATCCTCGTGCTTCACGCACAGTACCTTTTGTCTCCAAGTGCATTGGTACCTCGCTGGCCATGATTGCGGCGCGCTGTATGGCCGGTGTGACGCTCAAAGAGCAGGGTTTTACTCAAGAGATTGTGCCTAGCTTCTACAGTGTGAAAGAGGCCGTATTGCCCTTTAATAAATTTCCCGGTATTGACCCAATTTTAGGGCCAGAAATGAAATCTACGGGTGAGGTTATGGGTGTAGGCGACACTTTTGCTGAGGCTTATGCGAAGGCAGAGCTGGGGGCGAGTGACCCTATCCCTACATCGGGCACAGCTTTTCTTAGTGTGCGGGAGCCGGATAAAAAAGGGATTGCTAATGTGGCAAGAAGTTTGATTCATTCAGGCTTTAAGTTGGTAGCCACCGAGGGCACGGCTAAAGTTTTACAAGAAGCGGGTTGCGCAGTAGAGCTGGTTAATAAGGTCCAAGAAGGTCGCCCCCATATTGTTGATATGATTAAGAACGACAAAATTGATTTGATTGTTAATACGACGGAAGGTCGTCAGGCCATTGCAGATTCAGCCACCATTCGTTCTAGTGCAGAACAACATGGTGTGTATTACACCACCACGCTGGCAGGTGGTGAGGCAGTTTGTATGGCTCTTGAGACGCAGGGTGAAATTAAAGTTCACCGTCTGCAAGATCTTCATTTGAGGAATAAAAGATGAATAACAAGATACCGATGACCGTTGAGGGTGCAGCAAGCTTGCGTAAGGAGCTGGATCAGCTAAAAAAAGTGGACCGTCCTCGAATTGTTGCCGCCATTGCTGAAGCGCGTGCGCATGGTGATCTGAAGGAAAATGCTGAGTACCATGCTGCCCGTGAGCAGCAGGGCTTTGCGGAAGGCCGTATACAGGAAATTGAAGGTAAGTTGGGTCATGTTCAAATTATTGATGTGAGCCAAATTCCCGCTGGCGACAAAGTGATATTTGGTAGTACTGTAGACATCATCAATCTAGATACCGATGAGACCGTTACCTACAAAATTGTCGGAGATGATGAGTCCAATGTAAAAGCGAATAAGATTTCATACCAATCTCCTATTGCTAGAGCGCTAATGGCTAAAGAGATTGGTGATGTAGTCGTCGTTAGAACGCCAGCTGGTGAGGTTGAATACGAAATCGAAGGTGTTAAATATATTTAAATCGCACGGTTGATTTAAGCTGTAAAACTTAATACGTATTTAGCGAAGCAGGTTGGAAAGCTTAGGGTTGGGTTTGTCGGATTTTTTTAGTAGCAAGACGACATGGCCGATAGACTGTACGACTTGAGCGGAGAGCTGCTCGCAAATGGCATCAATTGCTTGACGTTTAGCGGCACTGTCTCCCACGGCTAGTTTTACTTTAATGAGCTCGTGGTCATTAAGTGCTCGATCAATTTCAGCTAATACGTTTTCGCTCAATCCATTGCCAGCAACGGTTACAACAGGGTTAATGTTGTGGCCTAGTCGTCTTAAATGTTTCTTGTCTTCGTTGGAAAGTTTCATTGCTTTGTGCTCTTTGGTTACGCTAACTGTTGACTCAATGTGGCTGCCTGTGAATTGTCCACAAAACGGCGCGTATTCTATCCTGATTATACTTTTGTGTGTTAAAACTTGTTTACGGTGCCAAGAAGTGAAGAAATATTGTTAATTTTACTGGGGCCAGAAGCAGTAACACGCTAAGATTTCGATTAGCTTGCCTAATAACGCTGGCATTGGGGTCAATGGCCGGGATTGTGTTTGGCGGCCGGCACTATTTTAAATAGGCGTTTTTTAAATAGGAATTTTGCTGGGTAGATATGGCAACACGCTCAAAAAGTAGCCAACGCTGGCTGCAAGAACACAATAGTGATCATTATGTAAAGCGCTCCCAGCAAGAGGGCTATCGCTCTCGTGCCAGTTACAAGCTCATTGAGCTTGATCAAAAAGATCGTTTGCTTCGTCCTGGTTTAACGGTGGTGGACTTGGGTGCGGCCCCGGGAGGCTGGTCTCAAGTGGCTGCGAAGTTGGTGGGCAATAAAGGCCGAGTAGTTGCTTCCGATATTCTTGCCATGGATTCTATTGCGGGCGTTGACTTTGTGTTGGGGGATTTCACCGATGAGTTGGTGTTAAATAACATATTGGATGCGTTGGATGGCGATCTTGCAGACCTTGTAATTTCAGATATGGCCCCCAATATGAGTGGTATGAGGGCTGTTGATCAGCCAAAGGCAATGTATTTAGTGGAGTTGGCTTTGGAATTAGCCTGTCAGATTTTGAAACCTGGCGGTAATTTTGTTGCCAAAGTATTTCATGGCGAAGGTTTTGATCAATATATGCTTGAAGTAAGAGGTCATTTTCAGCGGGTGGTTACGCGTAAGCCGAATGCCTCCCGCCCTCGCTCGCGAGAAGTCTATATTGTTGCGACGGGATTAAAACGCTAGTGTTAGGGAATTTAATCGGCTGGGTCGTTATTATAGGTCCCAGTAGTTTTTGAATATTAAGTTGTGCTGTCAGGTATAGCCGGCAGTAAAAAAAGAGGATGTTCACTTGAACGACATGGCGAAAAATCTTGTTTTGTGGCTCATTATTGCTGCAGTGTTGTTGTCCGTGTTTCAAAACTTCAGTCCATCAGCTCCGGATAATACCATCAGTTATTCTGCATTTATTGAAGAAGTGCAGACGGGTAGGGTTGAAAGTGTCATTGTTGAGGGGCCCATTATTGAAGGTCAGCGGGCTGATAATTCAGCGTTTAAAACAACGCGCCCTGCCGTGAGCGATGTGGGTTTGATGGGCGATTTGCTGAATAATAATGTCAAGGTTGAAGGGCGTGAGCCAGAAAAGCAAAGTCTCTGGATGCAGTTGTTGGTGGCGGCTTTTCCCATCCTTCTAATCCTTGCCATTTTTATGTTCTTTATGCGCCAGATGCAAGGCGGAGCCAGTGGTCGAGGCGGCCCTATGGCCTTTGGGAAAAGTAAAGCCCGACTGTTAAGCGAAGATCAAATTAATACTACCTTTGCCGATGTGGCAGGTGTAGATGAAGCGAAAGAGGATGTTCACGAATTGGTGGATTTTCTGCGCGACCCCTCTCGATTTCAGCGTCTAGGGGGCCGTATTCCCCAAGGTGTTCTGATGGTGGGGCCTCCTGGTACCGGTAAAACCTTATTGGCTAAAGCTATTGCTGGCGAAGCTAAAGTTCCTTTCTTCTCAATTTCCGGTTCTGATTTTGTGGAAATGTTTGTGGGTGTTGGTGCCTCTCGTGTCAGAGACATGTTTGAGCAGGCGAAAAAGCAATCTCCCTGCATCATTTTTATTGACGAAATCGATGCTGTTGGTCGTCATCGCGGTGGTGGTCATGGCGGTGGTAATGATGAGCGTGAGCAGACGCTGAACCAGTTGCTGGTTGAAATGGACGGTTTTGAAGGCAACGAAGGCGTTATTGTGATCGCAGCAACTAACCGGCCAGATGTTTTGGATAAAGCTTTGCTGCGTCCTGGGCGTTTTGACCGTCAAGTTTATGTGGGGCTGCCAGATATTCGCGGTCGTGAGCAAATATTAAAAGTTCATGTGCGGAAAGTGCCATTAGACGAGAGCATTGATCTGAGTATTGTGGCTCGAGGAACACCCGGGTTTTCAGGCGCAGACCTGTCTAATCTGATTAATGAAGCATCGTTATTCGCTGCTCGTGCGAACAAGCGCATTGTTACCATGGAAGAATTTGAGAAAGCTCGGGATAAAATCATGATGGGCGCGGAGCGTCGGTCTATGGTTATGTCGGAGAAAGAAAAAGAAAATACGGCTTATCATGAAGCGGGCCATGCCATTATTGGGCGTTTGATGCCGGAGCACGATCCTGTTCACAAGGTGTCTATTATTCCGCGTGGGCGAGCACTGGGTGTTACTCAGTTTCTTCCCGAGGAAGATCGGTATAGTTTGAGTAAGCGTCAGCTGGAAGGCCAGTTGTGCAGTCTGTTTGGTGGCCGGATAGCAGAAGAGATCGTTCATGGGTTGGACGGAGTGACCACGGGTGCTTCCAATGATATTGAGCGGGCGACTCAAATGGCTCGTAATATGGTAGGGCGTTGGGGCTTGTCTGACAAAATGGGGCCTGTTCTTTATGGCGAAGACGAGGGCCAGATGCCGGGTACGGGGCATTTGACATACTCTGCTGATACTGCTCGAGAAATAGACGTTGAAGTTCGACGTATGCTGGATGAGTGTTATCAGCGTGCAGAGACAATACTAAAAGAGAATCTCGATATTCTTCATGCAATGAAGGATGCGTTAATGGAATACGAAACCATTGATTCTGAGCAGGTCGATGACTTGATGCATCGTAGACCTGTACGTCCACCCCACAATTGGCAGGATGGTGATTTTGGTAATTGGTCGGGCGGCAAGAAGAGTGATGATTCCGATGACTCCGGTGGGGCTGAGATAGTGGGTGGTCCAGCCAAAGAACTCTAACTTATCTCCCGGTCTTTGTGCCGGGAGTTTTTTTATCTTGATCCGTTCGCAGTGGGAACGTTTTTTGCCAAACTTCGGTTTGAATGAGATTGGTTTCACTCCTCATATTTTATATACCTTTATTCTATTTGTTGGTGTTGGGGCGGAATGTATTTTTTGATGGCGGGGATACTAAGTGAAGTTCGGTGATGTCGATTTTGACTTGTCATCCCCTCGCATTATGGCCGTATTAAATACAACGCCAGACTCCTTTTCTGATGGAGGTGAGTTGTATCGTAGTGGTCAGCTTGACCTGTCTGTGGTGTTGGCTCGTGTGGAGTCTTATCTAAAAGATGGCGCGGACATTATTGATGTGGGTGGAGAGTCCACTAGGCCTGATGCGACCCCCGTTCATGTCAATGAAGAACTTGATCGAGTTGTGCCTATTGTTGAGGCGCTTGTTGAGAACTTTGGCGCGTTAGTCTCTGTTGATACCAGTACTCCATTAGTGATGGCGGAGGTTGCAAGTGCAGGTGCCGTCATGATTAATGATGTTCGCGCCTTGCGTCGAGAAGGCGCTGTTGAGGCTGTTGTTATGGCCGGTCTTCCTGTGTGCCTTATGCATATGGCGGGAGAGCCAGCTAGCATGCAGAAAGCGCCTGATTATCAAGATGAGTTGGGAGAGGTTGGGGGCTTTCTCATGAATCGGGCCAGTGCTTGTGAGAGGGCGGGAATTGCGCGAGAAAATATCCTGCTTGATCCTGGCTTTGGTTTTGGTAAAACTTTGGAGCACAATTTAACATTATTTAGAGGCTTGAATGAGTTGGTGAAGCTAGGCTTTCCTGTACTTGTCGGGGTGTCTAGAAAGTCAATGATAGGGTCAATTCTAGACAAGCCTGTGGAAGAAAGGGTCGTAGGAAGTGTAGCAATGGCGATGTTGGCGGCACAGCGGGGAGCTCGAATACTTCGGGTTCATGACGTGGCAGCTACAGTGGATGCACTTAAAATATTGAATGCTGTAGAGGGAAGAGATGATGGGTAGAACCTTTTTTGGTACAGATGGAATTCGTGGGCGAGTGGGAACTCACCCTATCACCGCAGATTTTTTTCTCAAGCTCGGTTGGGCTGCGGGTAAAGTATTCAGTGAACGATGTGAAGGCCGTAAGTTGATTATGGTGGGAAAGGATACTCGAGTGTCAGGGTATATGTTCGAGTCAGCTCTACAGGCAGGGTTAATAGCTGCGGGTGTCGATGTGGCATTGTTGGGACCTATGCCTACTCCAGCGATAGCATATTTGACGCGAACGTTTCGTGCTCAGGCCGGCATTGTCATTAGTGCTTCACACAACCCTTATTACGACAATGGCATAAAATTTTTTGGCGGGGATGGGTTTAAGTTGCCCGATGATGTGGAAGAGGCAATAGAGCGTTATTTACAAAACCCTATTGTCACTGAAGACTCCTCAAAATTGGGTAAGGCTCACAGGGTCGCTGATGCTGTCGGTCGTTACATCGAATTTTGTAAAGGCACATTGCCTGCAGGTAGTCATTTGCAAGGTCTTAAAATCGTTGTGGATTGTGCCAATGGTGCTACCTACCACACTGCTCCAAGCGTGTTTCGGGAGTTGGGGGCAGAGGTGGTTGAGCTCGCTGTTGAGCCGGATGGTTTTAATATTAATGAAAATTGTGGCTCGACCAAGCCCGCGCTCTTGCAAGATGCTGTCGTGGCAGAGGGGGCGGATATGGGTATCGCTCTTGATGGCGATGGTGATCGAGTCATGTTTGTTGATCATAAAGGGCATGCGGTAGACGGTGATGAATTGATATTTGTTATCGCCAAGCATCGTCATCAGCAGGGTGGCTGTAGCGGTGTTGCTGGAACCCTAATGAGCAATCTGGGTATGGAGGTTTCACTGCGTGAGCTGGGAATACCTTTTGTTCGTACCAATGTAGGTGACCGCTATGTTATTGAAGCTCTACGTGAACGGAAATGGCAATTGGGCGGGGAAAATTCAGGACATATTATTTGTAGTGATTTGACCACTACGGGTGATGGTGTTGTGGCAGCACTGCAGGTGTTGTTTGCCATGCGTGAAACAGGTACACCCCTTAATACGCTAAAAAAAGGGATGAAAAAGTATCCGCAAAGCATGGTCAATGTTCGTGTTGGAGAGAAATTTAATCTCGAAAAATTCCCAGTAATACAGGACGCTGTCGCTTCCGCTGAGGATGAATTGCAAGATCGTGGTCGTATTTTGTTACGACCCTCTGGGACCGAACCTTTGGTGCGAGTGATGGTGGAAGCCGAAGATGCTGGCTTGGTTGAAAAGTTGGTTAATGAGGTTGCTGGTATTGTAGAATCTGAGGTTGGGTAGAAGCGCTGTGTATTTGTAAAAGCGTAGGTTCATTTTGAGCTGAAATGGCATAAATGAACGTACGGTATTGATTCGGTCACAGGTTGTATGTTGCTTATAACTCAGCTAAGATTGCGCCCCTTTTTCGGGGCTGGAATAAACATTCGATATGCGTCATTCGTTAGTAGCCGGTAATTGGAAAATGAATGGTGATAGTGAATCTATCGCCGCTTTAATGGCCGGTTTACTTGAAGTTCGATGTGAGGCAGATCTTGTTGTTTTTCCTCCCCATGTGTACATACCGCAGGTGATTGCGGCCGTTGGTGGCTCTGGTGTTGCTGTAGGAGGCCAGAATGCTTCTGAATACAAGGCTGGAGCCTATACTGGCGAAGTTTCGTGCCAGATGTTGCAAGATGTTGGATGCCAATACGTCATTGTTGGTCATTCGGAGCGTCGCAGCATTTACGGTGAAAGTAATCAGCAGGTTGCAGAAAAATTTATTGCTGCTCAGCGGGTTGGGTTGACACCGATTCTTTGTGTTGGTGAAACATTGGATCAGCGCGACCGCGGTGATACGCTTAGTGTTATATCTGCACAGATTGACGCCGTTGTAAGCTGCGCCAGTTTGGATGCTCTGTGCGATGGTGTGATTGCCTATGAGCCTGTTTGGGCCATTGGTACTGGAAAAACAGCGACTGCTGAGCAGGCTCAATTAGTGCACCAGGATATTCGTCGCCAGTTGGGCGCATCTGGTGCTAAGACGCGAATTTTGTACGGTGGTAGTGTTAAAGCTGCCAATGCGGCTGAGTTATTTTTGCAGTCGGATATAGATGGCGCGCTGGTTGGCGGTGCCTCGTTGGATGTCGGCGAATTTAGTGAAATTTGTAAGCTGGCGTAACTTTTATTGTTAAGTAAATGTAGTTAACTAAAACTGGTTAAATTTGGCGAATGGAAAAGATCATACTGATTGTTCACCTTCTCACGGGATTGGCCATTATTGGCATGATTTTGTTGCAGCAAGGAAAAGGTGCTGAAGCGGGTGCATCCTTTGGTTCTGGGGCCTCTCAAACTGTGCTTGGTAGTGCTGGCGGCTGGAATTTCTTTAGTAAGGTAACGGGTATTCTTGCTACCGTTTTTTTTATCACCAGTTTTGGTTTGGCGGTCATAGCAAAGGATGCTGTGAAGGTAGGGGGAGATCTTCTGCCTGAGCTAGAGACTGTTCAGCAATCCTTGGAGACCGAGCTTCCGGAAGTTGATTCTGTAGTTGAGAGCGATGTCCCTATGTCAAGTGGTGAGGATGTTGCTGTGCCTGACTTGGGTTCTTCTGAGTCGAAAAATGAAAAATAAACAAGTTTTAGCCCAAGTGGTGGAATTGGTAGACACGCTATCTTGAGGGGGTAGTGGCGTAAGCTGTGCCGGTTCAAGTCCGGCCTTGGGCACCATATTAAAGACCAGTAACAACAATGAATGACCTCAAAGCCCCGTAACTAGGGGCTTTTTTTATGAGTTAACTTTTGATGTCAAAACGGTAAAGTAGGTTTGGTTCGCTTAGAATGTAGAGCGCTCCTTCGTTATCCAGAGTAATTCCTTCTGCTTGTGGGATTGATTTTGTAAGTCCTGCATGACCGGCTTTCAGGCGTAGTTGGCTGTTTATCTGGCCATTCAAATCTACTTCTGTTAATAGTTTTGACTCATCACTTAAAAGCAGTAATGTTTGAAATTCAGCATTGAAGTAGATGCCAGAGAAATCTTTATTTCCCATGGGTTTATGTTCTAGGTCAAGGGGCATGGATATAGACAGGTTGGGTTGATTGGTTGTAAAGCCATCTACTTGAATAAGTTGTCGCGGTGATTTTTCATTGACGATGTACAGTCGTCCCGATGATGGATCTGTGGTTATCCCTTCAAAGCCATTGTTGTTAGCGGATGAAACTGGCAGTGCAATACTACGCTGAGATGCTAGCTCAAGTGTTGTTGCCCTGGGTGTGATCGAGACAATAATAATGGCGCGTTTACGTTCCTCGATAATTGCGAACTGCTGGTTTCCCAAGTAGGCCAGTCCTTCTGTGTCTTCAAAGCCTTTTAATGCGATTGTTCGTAAAACTTTCCCTTGAGTGTTCAGTTCAATAAGTTGTTCAGGGTTATTAATAATAGCGAACAGGGTGCCCGTGTCCGTATTAAAGGTCAGGCCTGATGCATTGTTTTTGATCCCGGTAAGCGTGGTGGGGTTGCTTGTTAGTTTATAGCGGCTCAGCTGCAAGCCTGTGGTTATATTTTGTTTGCTCAATATTGGCAGTTCTGAGAGATCAAAAAATTGTGCGGCTAGGGTTGTGAGTATGGGGAAAAATAAAAGCAATATGGTTAAGTAAAAATACCTCTTGTGTCTGTAAAGATGGGAGCGGAGAGTATTTGTGGGCTTGGTAGAGAGCGCGTCAATTTGAAGTTTGTTTTGACGCATAAGTGCACCTGAGAATAATGTTTAGTGCCATCTTGCTGGTTTGGATATAAAAGGGATGTCATGAAAGCGTTAAGAAAATGTTAAGTACTGAGTTTGTTTATGGTTACAGTAAATGTATTCCCATGAACTACATTGTTTTTCGCTTCTATGTTGGTGAATACATATTGGGGCGGGGTGTTTTTATCATTCATTTTCGAACCATAATGTTAAGCCCGCTACGAAGAATGGGCGTTTAATATGTAAGTCGTGTGACGGTATCGTTGTGTGGGTATTTTTATTGTGGAAAAGCTGCTGAATAAAGGGGGATTCTCCTTGACCTCGACGTACCCCAGCCCTATAATCCTCGGCCCTTGAAGTAGCCCCTTAATAGCGGCTTGATAGGCGTAATCGGGAGTTATGGCTCGATTGGAGATGATGGCTTGTAAAGGTCGTTGTGGCTGGAAGTAATTTGTTGCGGGGTGGAGCAGTCTGGTAGCTCGTCGGGCTCATAACCCGAAGGTCGTTGGTTCAAATCCGGCCCCCGCTACCAAATTTTGCATTGATGATCTTCATCAATGTCAATGCGTGAAAGATGCGCGTTCGAAAGGCCCCTTTTATAGGGGCTTTTTGTTAGGTGGCTTAAGCTGCCATTTGAAGTGGGCCTGGTGCCCATTTTTTAGTTAAGCGGGTTAAGTAGGTTGAGAGGTTTCTGTGACAACGAGGCAGGATGCGCTCCAAGCGTTAATTGTTCCTGTGGTGGAAGCCATGGAGTGCGAATTTTGGGGGTTTGAATATTTATCCTCTGGTCGCAGTGCTATGTTGCGGATCTATATTGATAATGATCCCGTCACAGTCGAAGATTGTGAAAAAGTCAGCCGGCAGGTAAGTAGTCTGTTGGACGTTGAAGATTTAATTAGTAGTGAATATACACTCGAGGTTTCTTCCCCGGGTTTGGATCGGCCGCTGTATACTTTGGCCCAGTACAAGAGGTATATAGGTGAAGACGTTGCGTTGAAGTTGCGTTTCCCTTATGAAGGTAGGCGGAGATTTAAAGGCCGCCTAAATGGTGTAGAGGGAGAGGATGTTTTGTTGATCGTTGAAGATCACGAATTTTTATTTCCCATAAGTGGCATTGAAAAAGCGAATATCGTTCCACGATTTTAAGGGCGATGACGAGGCTGAGAGATGAACAAAGAAATTTTGATGGTGGCTGAAGCCGTCTCAAACGAAAAGGGTGTATCCCCAGAGGTTATTTTCGAGGCTATCGAACAGGCATTGGCCATGGCGACTAAAAAGCGTTATGACGAAGATGCCAATATTCGCGTAGTGATAGACCGTGAAACAGGTGAGTATGAATCCTTCCGTTGGTGGGAAGTGATGGATGACGACACCTTGGCGGAATTGGGTACCCAGTTTACCGTTGAGGAAGCTCACGAAAAAGATACAAGCCTGAAGCCTGGCGATGTCTTCGAGGAGCAGGTCGAGAATATCAGTTTTGGTCGTATTGCTGCACAGACAGCTAAGCAAGTTATTGTTCAGAAAGTACGAGATGCTGAGCGTGCATTGGTTGTTGAACAATACCGTGGACAAATCGGTGAGCTAGTTAGCGGTACGGTTAAAAAAGTGACACGTGATAATGTCATTGTTGACCTAGGTAACAATGCAGAGGCAGTGATGCCTCGAGAAGAATTAGTGGGTCGTGAAGTTTTTCGTATCAATGATCGTGTGAGAGCTATATTGCAGGAAATTAATCCTGAAAATAGAGGCCCTCAACTTTTCCTCAGTCGCAAATGTAATGAAATGTTGATTGAGCTGTTCCGTATTGAAGTGCCAGAAATTGCAGAACAAGTTATCGAAATCCGTGGTGCCGCTCGCGATCAGGGTTCTAGAGCAAAGATTGCGGTAAAAACCAATGATGGGCGTATTGATCCCGTTGGGGCTTGCGTTGGTATGCGTGGCGCCCGTGTTCAAGCGGTCTCTAATGAGTTGGATGGTGAGCGAATAGATATTGTTCTTTGGGATGATAATCCCGCCCAGTTAGTGATTAATGCGATGGCTCCAGCAGAAGTGGAGTCCATTGTTGTTGATGAAGATTCACGCTCTATGGATGTGGCCGTGGCAGAAGGTTCTCTAGCGATGGCGATTGGTCGTAGTGGTCAAAATGTTCGTCTTGCTTCTGAACTGACGGGCTGGAAAATCAACGTAATGACAGTTGATGAGGCTGAAGGAAAGCAGCAAGAAGAGTCTAGCAACCTTATTGGTTCATTCCAGGATAAGCTGGATATAGACGAAGATGTGGCAATGGTTTTGGTTGAGGAGGGGTTCACCTCTATTGAGGAGGTAGCCTATGTTCCTCTTGAAGAAATGGCAGGTATCGACGGCTTTGACGAAGATATAGCGGAAGAGTTGCGTGCAAGAGCTAAAGACGCATTGTTAACAATGGCTTTGGCTTCTGAAGAAGGTATTTCGGAGCCAGCTGAAGATTTGCTGGCTATGGACGGTATGGATGAAGGTCTTGCCCGTGTGTTAGCTGCCCGTAGCATTATTACTATGGAAGACTTGGCTGAGCAGGCAGTTGATGACCTGTTGGATATTGATGGCATGGATGAAGGTCGAGCTGCTGAGCTGATCATGACCGCTCGTGCACCCTGGTTCGCTGAAGAAGGCGACGATAATTAATTCCGAAGGCGGAAAATCGAGGAATACTGATGGCTGAAGTCACTGTAAGCGAACTTGCCAAGGTTGTCGGAGCGTCCGTCGACCGCCTGCTGAGCCAAATGCAGGAGGCCGGTTTGCCACATAAGGCAGCTGATGCTGCTGTTAGCGATGAAGAAAAGCAAACGTTATTGGCTTATTTGAAAAACCTGCATGGCGACAAATCGCGTGAGCCAAAGCAAATTACGCTTAAACGAAAGACGGTAAGTACACTTAAAACAGGTGCTGGTCGTAAAACGGTGAATGTTGAGGTTCGTAAAAAGCGAACCTACATGAAGCGGAGTGCTGAAGAGCTTGCAGACCAAGCAAGTGTGGAGGATGTTGTACAAGCGAGCAGTCCTGCGGAAGCTACATCTAGTCGTACAGATGATGCTGAAGAGCAGCGGCAAGCAGCGATAGAAGCACGCCGAAAAGCTGAGCAAGAAGTGCTGCAACAGAAGGCAGCGGAAGAGCTTCAGCGTAATTCTGATGAGCAGAAGCAGCAGTTAGCGGCAGAAAAACCGAAGCCGGTTGACCCCGCGCCTGTTGCTCCAGTTGACGTACCTGCTGAGCCTAATAAACATGCGAAAAAGCATGTTAGGGCTGATGAAGATGGATCCGTCGATAAAGACGATGCACTCAAAAAACCTAAGAAACGCGGCGCTATTAAAGAGCCCAAACGGAAAAATGAAGATTTATTACAAGCTGTTGCAGAAGAAGCGGATGATGAGAAAAAACCTCGTCTTCGTACCGCTGCAAAAGTTGCCAAAATAGTCAATAAACACAAGTTTAAAAAGCCTACAGACAAAGTTATTTTTGATGTCGAAATCCCTGAAGAAATTTTGGTCAGTGATTTGGCACAAAAAATGTCAGTGAAGGCGGCGTTAGTGATTAAGAGCTTGATGAAGATGGGTACGATGGCTTCAATTAATCAACCTATTGATCAAGACACTGCAATACTTGTGGTGGAAGAACTCGGCCATAATGCGGTACCAATTTCTGATGCTGAAGTAGAGCAAAATCTTATTGAGGCTTTGCAGGCTAGCATGGAAGAAACATTGGAACCACGTGCTCCAGTGGTAACAGTCATGGGTCATGTGGACCACGGAAAGACCTCGTTGCTTGATTATATTCGTGAAAGCCGTGTTGCTTCTGGTGAGGCTGGTGGTATTACCCAGCACATCGGTGCTTATCATGTAGAAACACCAAAAGGTATGGTGACCTTTCTGGATACACCTGGGCATGCCGCGTTTACGGCAATGCGATCTCGTGGTGCGCAGAGTACCGATGTGGTTATTCTCGTTGTCGCTGCAGATGATGGTGTGATGCCACAAACAGAAGAAGCTATTCAGCACGCACGTGCCGCCGGTGTACCGATAGTGGTTGCTATCAACAAAATGGATAAAGAAGCTGCTGATCCTGAACGGGTGACCAATGAGTTGTCTGCTAAAGATGTGATACCCGAAGAATGGGGTGGTGATACTCAATTTGTAAAGGTTTCAGCTCACACTGGAGAGGGCATAGATGAACTGCTAGAAGCGGTCTTGTTGCAAGCAGAGCTGTTGGAGCTTCAAGCCCCCAGAGATGTACCTGGTCGAGGAGTGATCGTTGAATCACGGCTTGAAAAAGGACGTGGTGCTGTTGCAACTGCGCTGGTTCAATCCGGTACATTGCGTAAAGGCGACTTGGTCCTGGCCGGAGAAAGCGTTGGTCGAATTCGTGCAATGAATGACGAAACAGGAAGGCCAATTATTGATGCTGGTCCATCGATTCCGGTAGAAATTTTAGGGTTAGATTTCCCCCCAGCCGCTGGTGAAGAATTTCTTGTGGTGGAAGATGAGCGTAAAGCTCGCAGTTTGGCTGAGTTGCGTCAGGATAAAGCTCGTCAGGCAAAAGTTATTCGTCAGCAGGCGACTAAACTAGAAAATATGTTTGCTACCTTTGAAGGTGCTGAAGAGAAAGGTCGTTTGCCTATTATGGTGAAGGCGGATGTTCGGGGTTCTCTGGAAGCAATATTGTCTGCTGTAGCTGATATTGGTAATGACGAAGTGGAAGTGGAAGTGATTGGTTCCGGTGTTGGTGGTATCAGCGAATCAGACATCAATTTGGCGATCACTTCCGGTGCTGCTGTCATTGGTTTTAACGTGAGAGCAGATGTATCAGCTCGTCGTCTGGCAGAAGATGAAGGTGTCGATCTCCGTTATTACAGTGTCATCTATAACGTTCTGGATGACGTGAAGCAAGCGTTAAGTGGATTGTTGGCTCCAGAAAAACGAGAAGAAATTGTAGGTATTGCGGAAGTCCGTGATGTCTTTCGGTCACCAAAATTTGGCGCAATTGCTGGTTGTATGGTGATAGAAGGGACAGTTTTCCGTAATAAGCCGATTCGTGTACTGCGTGATAATGTCGTGATTTACGAAGGTGAGCTAGAGTCACTGCGTCGCTTTAAAGATGACGCTAACGAGGTTCGCAACGGAATGGAATGCGGTATCGGGGTGAAGGATTACAACGACGTTAAACCCGGTGATCAAATTGAAGTTTACGATATTAAAGAGGTTGCACGGCAGCTATAGCTAGCGGCTAATAACTATGCCTAGAGAGTTTACCCGCAAAGACAGGGTGTCCGATGCCTTGCAACGTGAGCTAGCCGAATTGATCCGTGATGAAGTGCGTGATCCTCGGCTGGCGATGGTTAATATAACCGCCGTGGAAGTCAGTCGTGATCTTGCTAATGCCAAGGTGTACGTCACTTATGTGGGCTCATTTTCTGAAGATGAAAGTCTTCAGGCGACTGAGGTTTTAAATGGTGCCGCTGGTTTTTTACGGACGAGAGTGGCTCGCCGAATGCAGTTACGTATCACGCCTCATTTACGCTTCATCTATGATCATAGCGGGAAGCGAGGGCAAGATCTTTCAGCCCTGATTGAACATGCCGTACATACTGATAAAATGCGCCATGCTAATTCTTCGGATACGTCCGAGGAGGACTGAGTTTGGGGCGTCGTCGTAAAGGCCGTCCGGTTGACGGTATTCTGTTGTTGAACAAACCGCTAGGCATGTCATCTAACGGCGCGTTACAAAAAGTCAGATATTTATTTTTTGCTGCTAAAGGTGGACATACGGGAAGTCTTGATCCGTTGGCAACCGGTGTTTTGCCTATTTGTTTGGGAGAAGCAACAAAATTTACTCAATTTCTTTTGGATGCGGATAAGCATTATCAGGCGACATTTCGTTTTGGTATGGCTACTGCCAGCGGTGATGCTGGTGGTGAGGTGGTAAGTGAGAAAGGTGCTGCCGAGCTGACAGCCAGCCAGGTTGAGGCGGCGTTGGCTGACTTTCGTGGTGATATTTCACAAATCCCGTCCATGTATTCGGCACTGAAACATCAGGGACAACCACTTTACAAGTTGGCTCGTGAAGGCATCGAAATTGAGAGGGAAGCTCGTCCAGTCACCATTTATTCCCTAGTGTTAACCGATTTTCGGCCTGGTAAATTTGCTGAAGCAGATGTAGAAATCCATTGTAGTAAAGGTACCTACGTCAGGACCTTAGCAGAAGATATGGGCGCTCAACTTGGGTGTGGCAGTTATGTGTCAAAGCTGCATCGTAATGTTGCCGGGCCTTTTGATGAAGCTGATACGGTTACCTTAGAGGAGCTTGAGGCGCTGCGTGAAGAACACCTGGCCGAAGAGTTGGATTATCTACTCAAACCGATGGACGCTGGAATTAAGCATTTGATGGCAGTGGATTTGTCAGAAGATACGGCCTTTTACTTCCGTCAGGGACAGCCAGTGATGGCGCCTCAGGCCTATCGCGAAGGCGAAGAAGGCGATATAGTGCGCGTCTTTGAAGCCGAAGGTCCTTTTTTGGGTGTCGGTGAAGTAACTGATGATGGACAGGTAGCGCCGAAACGTCTGGTTGTTTTTTAGTTACAGAGTTTTTAGAGTTAAATTCTGGTTCTAAAGCTCGTGAAAAGAATTTGCCTGAATGGGCAAAAATGGGATTGATTTCAGATAACTGAGATCAAACCAAAAAACCGTAGGGTTCCTGTAAATATGCACGGGTACCCCGAATTTTAAACCGCATATTGGAGAAGTAAGCTATGTTAAATGCAATTGAAAAAGAAGCGATTGTTAAAGATAACGCTCAAGCTGAAGGTGACACTGGTTCACCAGAAGTTCAGGTGGCCCTGTTAACGGCCAATATTAATAAATTGCAAGGTCACTTCGGTGATCACAAAAAGGATCACCATTCACGTCGTGGTCTGATCCGGATGGTAAACCAGCGTCGTAAATTGCTGGACTACTTGAAGAGTAAAGATGCCGCTCGCTATACGCAATTGATTGCGAAGCTTGGCCTGCGTCGTTAAGAGAATCACTAGCGGCTCCCAAGGGAGCCGTTGTTGATTATGGTGAAGCCAGAAAATAACACACCTGTATGTTATGGCTGATCGAGTTACCTATGATGACCTGATAAGTTGTTAGCTAAGTTTTTTGAAAAAGCACTCAACTGAATTAGGTCATTATTGGTAACCCGAGCAGCTTTTTGCCGGTGTTTTATTGGGGCTTCAGAAGGTAGAAAAACTAATAGGAAATAAATTTTATGAACCCTGTAACAAAAACATTTCAGTATGGTAACCATACCGTTACATTGGAAACTGGGCGTATTGCACGCCAGGCCACTGCTGCGGTTTTGTGTACCATGGATAAAACTTCTGTACTTTGTACTGTTGTTGCCGCCAAAGAAGCTAAAGACGGACAAGACTTTTTCCCCCTCGGTGTTCACTACATCGAAAAAGCGTATGCTGCCGGTAAAATTCCAGGCGGTTTTTTCAAGCGTGAAGGGCGTCCTAATGAAAAAGAAACACTGACGTCTCGTTTGATCGATCGTCCTATCCGCCCATTATTCCCGAATGGCTTCAAGAATGAGGTACAGGTTGTCTGTACCGTGATGTCAGCAGAAAAGAACATTGATCCAGATATTGTTGCCTTGATTGGTGTGTCTGCTGCACTGTCTATTTCAGGTGTGCCGTTCAATGGCCCTGTGGGTGGTGCTCGTGTTGGTTATAACGCTGATAAGGGTTACATGCTAAACCCAACTTATTCAGAGTTGACCGAGTCCGACTTGGACATGGTTGTTGCTGGCACCAAAGATGCCGTATTGATGGTTGAGTCTGAAGCCAGTGAATTGCCGGAAGATATCATGTTGGGTGCTGTTCTTTTTGCCCACCAAGAAATGCAAGCCGTTGTTCAAGTTATTGCTGAGCTAGCCAG
>JASJGJ010000029.1:0-6942 GCA_033791605.1 Porticoccus sp. | reverse complement strand
CCTTCATCAGGTTGCCGCAACCAATAACCCAGCAACAACCCTCGCGTGCAATGTGCTGCAGGCTGCCAATCCAACCATCACCGCTATCGTATGTGGGTGCGATGTAGATCTCGATACCTTGGGAATACAACGCATACCGCGCCAAGGGCATGTAGTTTTCCCAGCACATCAAAGTACCAATGCGACCAACAGTGCTTTCTACCACCTTCAAACCAGAAGCATCACCAAAGCCCCACACCATTCGTTCCGGGTTGGTTGGCATTAATTTGCGATGCTTATTGAGTAACGAACCATCGGGGCCAATAATAATGGCGGTGTTGTAAAGGGTTGATTGACCGAGCTTGCTGTCCTTTTCTTCAATACCGCAGACGATAGTCACACTGTGTTTTTTGGCGATATCAAACAACGGGACTAAATCATCCGATGCCACATCAACGGCATTTTTTAATAATCGCGCATGCAACTCTTCTGACAGGTTCCAATCTCCCCCCGGCCGAAGCCGCCATATCCAGGTGGGATAACCAGGAATAAAAGTTTCTGTGAACACAACCAGTTCCGCACCATTACCTGCAGCTTCCTCAACCTTTTCCACCGCAAGCTCGATAGTTTTTTTCTTATCAAGAAAAACGGGGGACGTTTGTACAATCGCTAAATTAGACATAATTTTTCCCTTAATTTGTGCCAACAGCAACTAACATTTCGCAAGGCCCTTCAAACTGACCATTCGTTTCAAACTGCTTCATAACCTCTTCAATTTCACACCAGGCTTCATCTTTCTCCACATCTGATAAGCCTGCGAGCATTTGATGCAATGCACCAAATGACTCCTGCTCAAAGTGTAAGCATTCTGCCGCCGATGAAACACGCACTGGCGCATTTATTGTTTCAACCTCTATGTTTCTAAAACCTGCTTGTGTGAAAACATCTGCCAGCTTTCCCTCACCTCCAAGACTAAAAGGCCCAGGCTGACCAGGCAGCGGCGCAGGCAGTTTTGCTCGACGTCGGATGATGGAAACAGGAATCGAAAAAAACGGATTGGTTTCAGCGGTGGAATACACCATCGCCGCAACCTTACCGCCTGTTTTTAATTGTTGCTTCATGCCCGCCAGTGCCTTTTGCTGATCAGGAAAATATATTAAGCCCACACGGGAAATAACGGCATCAAATGGTTCAGCGGTTATCGCTGCCAAATCCTCGCCATCTATCACCTGGGTTTGCACATTATCCACACCCACCAATTTTGCCGATTGAGTAGCAAATTGCAGAATATCGGGTGAAATATCCGTCGCCAGAACCTGCCCAGTGCTGCCGATACGTTTTGCAACTGCCAGAGTTTGCTCCCCCGCACCAGCTGCTACATCCAGTACTCGGCTGCCATTTTTAATGTCACACATATCCATCATGGTTTCGGTGGCCGGGCCCAACCATCTCGACAATAAAGGGCCCCAGCGATGCCAGGCTTCTGCGGCGGTATTCCACTGCTGTAAGGTGGTCTGCTTGTAAATTTCAGCATTAAAAATTGGTGGATTCTTAGTCATTGCTCTCTCCTTTGAGTGTGTCGGTATGGGATAGAGTCTAGGCTGATTAAATTTGCTTACAATTGGCAATTAAAAGAAACATAATGTGCAAAATTGCACAGGCATGGGGGTTGGCGTGAACTGGGATGACCTGAGACTTTTTTTAGCCGTAGCACGAACAGGATCTATCAGTGGGGCTGCCAAACAACTGGGGGTTCAGCATTCAACAGTGTCGAGACGCATGCGTCAGTTTGAAGAAAAACTGGGCACACGGTTGATCGAACGTAAACAAGGGGGCTATGAGCTCACTCAGGCAGGCGCCCATGTAAAAGAGTCGGCAACCCGGGTTGAGAGAGAAATACTGGGCGTGGATGGTGCGTTGCTAGGTAAAGATACCAATCTTGTCGGTCCCTTGCGGGTCACTGCCATTAACAATATGGCATCAACTGTTTTGATGCCGATGTTCGCCAGCTTTAGCGAAAAACACCCGCTGGTAGAATTACATGTCATCGTGTCCAATAGTGATGCCAGCCTATCGCAGAGAGAGGCCGATGTGGCCATTCGTCTCACCAATTCACCTACTGACACATTGATAGGCAAAAGAATGGTAACCGTTGCATCTACTATTTATGGGAGTCGTTCATATCTCGCTACGCTTCAACAACAAGGCGGAGAACCAAAGTGGATTGGCGTAGAGTGCTGCGGGTTTCATAAAACGTGGACCAAACAATCCTGCGGTGAGCAACCTCACAACTTCATAAGCGACGACACCTTGCTGACACTTTCTGCAATAAGAGCAGGATTGGGTGTTTCCATACTACCCTGCTTTATGGGAGATACCGATCCACTGCTTGAACGATACTGTCAACCAGACCCTGCTTTTAACCTAGGCCTTTGGGTATTACTCCACCCAGACTTAAAACGTACGGCTCGAGTGTTGACCTTTCGTGATCACATGGACAATGCAATCAATCAAAAACGAAAATTGTTTGAGGGCACTCAAACAAATTGAGAGTAAAGGTTACGAGTGATCGGAAGTAATAACGTCTGTCGGGTAGCTTTAAAACCTATCGAGAAATGTGTTCTAGTAATAAAGTCTATCGAGACCTGCTCAAAGTGCCTGCATATTAGCATAAGCCGGTAGGTAGAAGCTTTTTACCTAAGGCGGCTTCGAACTGGAGCGGACGTTGGCCTAAACAATAAAAAACACTTTTAATATAGCGCTGCTCAAGGTCGTCATCGACGAAATAGAATGACACAATCTTACTGTGGCGCGATAAAATCCTGCACTTCAAATATGAATGCTGTAGGATTTGCATGAAACATCATGTGACCGGCATCAGAAATAATGGCATCGCTAGACTGCGTCAGGCAGGTTAGTAGCGCGGAATTCATGTAGCCATATAACGGAGCGCTACGCTCGCCGGTTATCATCAATACCGGTACGGGAAGATTACCAGCATCAGTGCAAGTAAACGTGGTTTCAATATCGTTCAGCACACTGATGGGCGTCCATATGTTGTCACGTAATGAATCGCGCCTTTTCTTTGAAGTTCCTTCCCAGGCTTTTGATCCTGCGACATAACTGACAAATCCTTTCAGTCCAGCTTCCGTATCACCTTGCTGGTAGTGTTTCATGACTGCTTGCAGTTTGTCTTTACGTTTGTCAGCGACGGTCTGAACCTCCGGCTGCTTTTGTAACATGGACGTGAGTGGAGAAGGGTCCGCCAAAATCAGTCTGCGAACCTGTTCGGGATGTTTGCTGGCCGTCAGGAGCGCCACGGCACCCCCACGTGAATGCCCGAGCAAATATACCGGGCCGATGTTCAGCGTACGTATGAATGCTGCCAAGTCATCTGCATGCTGTTCCAGCGTGAGATCATTTCCCTTGCCATCCCATTGTTCAGGATGATAATGCCGTAAGCTGACAGCAATCGTGCGATTGGTTTCACTGAACTCTTCCATCAGGGGTAACCATGTGCGGTAATCGCTAACTAAGCCATGCACTAATATAAGTGGTACCCCTTCGCCACGCTCCACATAGGCCATATCATAATTGTTCACACGCAAGGTTTTGACCTCGAGTAGATGCTCGTCAGCTAACAGGGCTGGTGAGGCAAACAAAAATAAAGCAATAAAAAGAATCATAGATAGACGTTTCATCAAAATGTACAAACTATTTTGTGCGTGCATGATGTGTTACTCCAACAGTTGAGGCAGGTGAATTCTTAACGCGCATTAATTTAGATGCTTGTCTAGAAAATGATGAGTTCTGGAAAGCGATAAGGTGTGTGCAGGCTCACTGAAGTTTTTGCCCGTTAAGTTATCAAAGCCGTGTCTGGCCTTGTACATGTTGGCCGTCATCGTTAACCCAGAGTTTTTCATTGCAGATGTGAGATGTGAGAGCTTGGCCGGGGAGAAGAAATAATCGTCATTAGCAAAGTGCCCCAGGATGGGTGCCTTTATCGCAGCCAGCATTTTTTCACCGGTAATCACTTCACCAAAGGGATAATAAATAATTGTTGCAGACACTTTTTCCTTTGCAACCATTGCCGCATGAATTGCCTGACTGGCTCCATAGCTACGACCAATAATCGCAATTTTTCGCTGAGGTGCTGACAAGGCCTTGATTGCTGCTGCATATTTTTCATTTGTTGAAGACTGTTCTACAGCATTTATCAATTGTTTTGCTTCGGCGGGAACAGTTGCGACTTGTCGATCAAAAAGATCAATGGCCATGACACGATAGCCTGCCACAGCAAACTGGTTTGCCCAGGTCTCTATTTCCCGATTCAATCCCCACCAGCCATGGATCAGCAATATTCCTTGCTGCGCCGTTTCCGGGCCGGCAACGTAGGCAGTGAATGACTGTTGATCTGCCGTTTTCAGCTGTATGTACCTGGCATTACTCTCCAGGTTGCTTTTCTGCTCTGCATGTAAAGCTTGTGGTAACGGTAGTATCAGCAGGCAGGCGCTGGAAAACGCGATGATTCTGACTGTCTTTTTGATGGCGTTTATGTATGACATGAGGACACTCCTTGCTGTTAGTATTGGGATAGTTAGTTTCATACAGAGGCCTTTCTCCGTTGCTTTACTTTGTTGAAGTGAGTATTGGCTCCAAAGCAGTAAAAAATCTCGACCGAAGCACGACGGGAAAGCGAAGAAAAAGCGATGGAATTTATTTGTAGATAAAACAGGAAGTTATATGTCGCCTAAAGAACTAACAGGGATTCCGTTGTATGATTGATTGCAGCTCTGGCAGCGGCGAAGCATGGAAAAGCTGAACCAAACAAGGTTTATTCTTGATGACTGGCTGGTCACACCGGCTGAAGGTCTGTTATCACGTGCTGACGAAGTCGTGCGGCTGGAACCAAAGGTCATGGAGGTGCTGGTCTATTTTGCCTCACACCCGGGACAGGTAATCTCAAGAGAAGAACTGGAGCGGGATGTCTGGCGAGGCGCTCTGGTTAGCTATGACTCAGTGACGGCCGCCGTCATCAAATTACGCAAGGCGCTAAAGGACAGCGCCAAACAACCCCGCCTGATTGCGACGATTCCTAAAAGGGGTTATCAGCTAATCGCACCGATTCACTACCTAGATAGCGAAGATAACGCAGAGAAGTCAAAGCCTGTTGTCATCGATTCGGGCGCTACACCGACGCAACATCATCCACAACAGCAGTCACTACGCCCAGCGCGCCTGATTGGCTTGGCTATGATTGCAGTGGCGGGCGTCGTGGCCCTCGTGCTGGCATGGCAATCACTATCATCGTCGCCGCCCGCCAGAGAGAACAATAGTGCATTACCCTCCATTGTGGTTCTACCGTTTGAGAATCTCAGCTCGGACGCCAAACATGACAATTTCGTGGATGGCATAACAGAAGATATCGTCACTGATCTGTCACGATTGTCCAACCTGATGGTGATGGCCAGCAATACCTCGTTTCAGTACAAGGGACGACTGGTATCACCCCAGGACATCAGAACGGAGCTAAAGGTAGATTTTGTGCTGAAAGGTAATATCAGGAGATCCGGTGACAAACTTCGCATAAATGCTCAACTCATCGACACAAAGACCGGCTTCAATACCTGGGCTGAACGCTACGATAGAGATGTTGCAAAAGTGTTTATTGTTAGAGAAGAGGTTACAAACAGTATTGTCAAAGCACTCGCCGTGAATATAACAAGCCAGGAAAAGAAGCGTTTAATACACAAAACAACCGACAACCTGAAAGCTTACGATTTTTTTCAGGAAGGTCAGCGGATTTCGAAAATTAGTACCAAAGAAACTAATCAACAGGCACGTGAAGTTTACCGAAAAGCAATTGAACTGGATCCGACATATGGCCGGGCTTATGGCGCACTGGCTTACTCGCTGGCCTTCAGCTATCGCAGGGGGTGGACCGATGCACCGGTTGAATCACTGGACCGTGCTCTTGCGCTAGCCATGCAGGCAATTACCCATGATGACAGCATTCCCCAAACCTGGTGGGCGCTGGGTTTTGTCTATCTTATGCGGAAGGAATTTGATCAGGCAGAAAAGGCTGTGGCGCAGGCAATAAACATTGCCCCGAATTATGCAGACGGATACGGCTTGCTTGCACTGATAAACAATAATCTTGGTAAACCAAAAACAGCGATCAAACTCATCAACAGGGGAATGCATCTCAATCCCTATTACACTTGGGATTATCCCTATAATCTTGGCTGTGCCTATTACATGTTGGGTGACTACGAAGCAGCGATAATAGAATTGGAAAAAGCGCAAGAGCGCAACGAAAATGCGATACCGATCAAACTTTATCTGGCCGCTAGTTATACGAAGGCCGGTCGGCAGGATGATGCCGAATGGGTGACAGAACAGTTACAGATATTGAGCCCGACTGCCACCATTACGCATACAGAAAAAACAGTACCGATTGTGAATTCAGCCATCAAACGCACTCTTTTAGAGGATCTCCGCAAAGCGGGGCTGCCAGAATAATGCATATATTTCTAATGCAGCGTAAAATAAAATTTAGTCAGAATAACTATTTTTGTTGAAAACCAGCGATTTATAAGCTCATCAGATCCGCAGTTTTTTAAACCGCTAATTGAAATATATCAGTGAATGTTCGCTATTGGACTAGAACCAAACGTTCAACTATTTTGGTTGTATGACGGCAAACGCTGCGAAGTTGCCGCTGAACATGGTAGATTGGAAGACATACTGTTAGATAGACGAGCCGAAGGACTCCAGGATGGAAGCAGTCATTCATAACATAGAAATTGCTACACAAATCCGGCACTAAATCGACCTCGTCACAGGATATACTCAATGCCAGATAAAGATAAGTTATTAAGAAATTCTTCAGGTCGACAGGCAACCGCCGGCGCCTCAAACATCCGCGGGAAATCAATCAAGGATGACCATGGGGAGGGGCAT
>JASJGJ010000028.1:0-25359 GCA_033791605.1 Porticoccus sp. | reverse complement strand
ATGGTTGGCCATTCCCAATCAGCCCAACCAGTGCCAGATCCCCCTATAAGTGGTTCAGGTGCGTGCCGGTGACACTCTCCGTCCTTGCCTCTTCGCTTCTCTTTAGGCTTGAATGGCGATGATTAAGGAAAAAATTTCACTGAGGAAAGTAGCTGATGGAATAATTTCCTTGATTCGTCAGCGCTTTGTTCGGCCTGAGGCAATGCGAAAATAACAGCGCCTAGGCTGCATCCAAAAAAGAACGGCGTAGACAAAAAGAGAGCTCAAACTTTGAGTTCTATTGAAGCTGTTATTCATTTGCTTTGTATTCTTTTTCACGATTTGGTTTCGTTAGTAGACTCCCCATGGAGAATGGGTGGTGGCCACAGCAATAATATAGCTAAAAGTTGCTACGGCCAATAGACTGAACAATAGGCGTGTACTTGGTGTTTTCCCCCGTTTGATGGCTACGGTTCCGGTGCCAATATAAATCAACAGTGCAATAAATTTGGCGGTTAGCCAGTGATCGCTAAAGGGATATTGGTGGATCGATGTCATGAGATAAATGGCGCAGGATAGCAATAAGGTGTCATTAACATGAGGAAGTATTTTTGCCCACCGTTGTTGTAGCTTGTTAGATTCTGTGACAGACCAGTAGGCCCGAATGATAAACAAGCTGATACTGATGATGGCAAAGGTGATATGAGCATTTTTGATAACAAGGTACATGTTATTGTGTCTTTCCTTTATACGTTAGGACTTAAAGAATTTGGGCTGGCTTAATACGTTTATATTAAGTAGGTACACAGTGATGTTATGGCTGTATTTTAGGCCGAAGCTATGTCCACTTTATACAGGCTAAAAAAATCTATCAGTTGCAATGTTGTTGTTCTTCGGTCGACATGACTATAGTCTGCTTCTTTGGGAAATATATGTAGCGAACTTTAATTTGAATCCATTCTAAGCGAGAGAGGGGTTGTCAGATGTCAAAGAGCCTATTGAGAATTTACGAAAAACTGATTCTGCGCCACCCTATTATTGCTATTTTGGCCGTCATGTTCATTGCCATAATGATGGGTCTGGGGTTGCCAAACCTAAAGCTAGACGCCTCTCTTGATTCCCTCACCCTTGAAAATGACAACGACCTAGCTTATTACCGAGAATCGATACACCGTTTCGGTAGTAGTGATTTCTTAGTGGTGACATATAAGCCAGATGAAGGTGATCTGTTTGACGATAATAGCCTTCAAACACTCAAAGCATTATGTGATGATTTAAGGGGTATTAAAGGCATTGGAACCGTTACTTCAATGTTGGATGTACCATTGCTCTATAGTCCTAAAGTTGATGTTGATGATCTTTTAAAGCCTCCCCGCACCTTGCTTCTACCTGATGTTGATCGTGATCTAGTGCGCCAAGAATTCCTAGAGAGTCCAGTTTATCAAAACCTTATCATGAGTCAGGACGCTCAAACGACGATCGTTCTTGTGGAAATAGCGCAGGATGAAAAATACCAGACACTGGTGAAACAGCGGGATACCTTGCGGATTAAACGTGATACTCAAGGTTTGTCACCTGAAGAGGCTGTGGCACTTCAGGTTGTTAGCCAGGAATTTCTGGATTACCGCACAGTTCGTGCTGCTGAAGAACAAATTCGGGTGGCAGAAATACGGGAAAAAATGTCACCGTATAAAGATCATGCCCAAATATTTCTTGGCGGCTTGAGCATGATTACCGCTGATATGGTCGACTTTATCAAAAGTGATTTGAACGTATTTGGTACCGTTGTTTTGTTGTTTATTATTATCACTCTGGCGATTATTTTTCGTCAGGTGCGCTGGGTTTTGTTGCCCTTGGTAACGTGCATTTTGTGCGTAGAAATCATGTTAGGTTATCTCGGCTGGGTCGATTGGCGGATGACAATTGTCTCCTCCAATTTTGTTTCACTGTTATTGATTATTACTCTGGCATTGACGATTCATCTGATTGTTCGATACCGAGAATTACTTCGCCAGTCCCCTAATAACGAACAATTCGATTTGGTCAGGGATACGGTAAAAAGCATGGCTAGGCCATGCTTTTATACCATGCTGACAACCATGGTAGCCTTTTCTTCTCTGGTGCTTAGTGATATTCGCCCAGTTATCGATTTTGGCTGGATGATGACCGTTGGATTGGCGTTGTCACTGATTGTTGCCTTTATCATCATTCCGGCAGGAATGATGATCTATGGCAAGGGTGTGAGCAGTGATAAACAAGATGATTCCTCTGCTTTAACCCTCGGTTTTTCTCGTTTTACTGAACACCATGGTGGTTGGGTGCTGGGGCTGGCGTTGCTGGCTTCAATTGTCAGTGCGTGGGGGATATCTCAGCTAAAGGTGGAAAATCATTTTATAGATTATTTCCACGCTGATACTGAAATTTATCAAGGGCTTTCGCTCATTGATAATAAATTAGGTGGCACCATACCGTTGGATATTATTATTAATGCCCCGCCGAAGATTGATGATGGATCGATTAGCGTTGAAGATCTGCTCGCTGAAGAGGGTGAGGTGGAGGATAAATCGAAAGTAGACGACGCCTATGAAGATCCCTTTGCTGGCATGTATGCCGATAGTGATGAAGGCGAGGTCGTTGACAGTGAGCCAGAAGAGGATGTAGTCGCGGATCCCTATGGCGACCCTTTTGCAGGTATGTATGCCGATAGTGATGAAGGTGAGGCTGTTGATGTAGCGGCGGAAGACAATGCGTCGGTAGCTACTGATGATCCCTATGGCGACCCCTTTGCAGGTATGTACAGCGATAGTGGTGAAGTTGATGGTGAGACTATTTCTGGTTCGGCTGTTGTGGCTGAAGAAGAGGTTGAGTTTATTGAAGATAGTTATTGGTTTACCCGTCCAGGGGTTGAAGATATAGGTAAGCTTCATACGTATCTTGAGGCCATGCCTGAGGTGGGTAAAGTCAGTTCTCTGGTTATGGTGACAGATGTTTATTCTGAACTGGTGAACCGTGAGATCAGTGATTTTGAGCTGGCTTTAATGTCATTGGCAATGTCGCCTGAGAATGCCAAATTTCTTCTCTGGCCCTATGTGAACGAGCGCGAAAATCAGGCGCGAATCAGCCTGCGTATCAAAGATAGTTTGGGTGATTTGGATCGCAATAAACTGCTGGAGAAGATACATAGCTTTGCCATAGATGAGGCAGGCTTTAAAGAAGATCAAATTCACTTTACCGGCCCAATGGTGCTTTATAACAATATGTTACAGAGCCTGTTCCGGTCACAGATATTAACGATGGGGACAGTGTTTCTCTGTATTCTGGTCATGTTCCTAGTGTTGTTTCGCTCACTGTCTGTCGCTCTGATCGCGATTCTTCCGAACCTTCTGGCAGCCGGTGTGGTACTTGGCGGCATGGGCATTGCCGGTATTCCACTTGATATGATGACCATTACTATTGCTGCTATCACTGTGGGGATTGGGGTGGATCACGATATTCATTACATCACCCGTTTTAAACATGAGTTTGCCATTGATCATAATTATATTGCGAGTATGCACCGGGCTCACGCCAGTATTGGTCGAGCCCTGTTTTATACAGCGATTACCATTATTGTGGGCTTTTCTATTTTGGCATTGTCTAACTTTATGCCATCGGTGTACTTCGGTTTACTGGCGGGCCTTGCTATGTTTTCAGCTTTATTGGCTTCGATGACACTCTTGCCCAAACTGATTTTGATGTTCAAACCGTTTAAATAGGCGGCGCTAGAGGACGAACCTGAGCTGCCATAATCAGACCTTAGGCAAGAGGTAGTGGCCATGGCTATTGCTGGAGTAATGCTTCGCGTAATAGCCGTGCTTTTTTCTGAAGGAGTTGAGTATTTTGTGGTCCCATTCTTAGCAATTGTTTTTGAATAGGTGGCAAAGCTTCCAGTGTTGGATCGGCATATTTGTACTGGACTGAGTCCTGGGTGAGCGCAATCGGGTTAGTTTGAAGCGGTGTGGCAATAACTTGCTCAAGGGCTGCAATAATGGCGCTGTCGAGTTTCTTGGGTGAGTAGCCCAGTTCTCCATAGGCCTCTTCTAATAGGGGCCGGAACAGATGAAAGAGGCCTACCAGCTTGTCGTTTTCAATGGATGTCACCATTTTGGAGAGATAGCCATAACGTTGGTAATTGGCGGGATCTAGCCATAATTTATTGCCTTCCTTTACAACACCAAATTTACCTTTTGGCCCGGGAACCTTGTGCATCTTATTGAGAAGTATGCCTCTGGACATCCCATCTATTAAAGTTACGCCTCTGCGAATGACATGTTCTGTATAAAACCATTGGTTTAGCTTTCCATTGGAACTGAGATGGGCGAGTTGTTTGCTTGCCTCAGCGTCACTCTGATCCAGGGAGGGTAGTACAAAGGCCGGCTCTGTCTTTGTGCTCGCTTGCTGAGGAATTTCTTTCTGTGGTTCTGGTAGTGGGGTTGAAGCAGTTTCGACGGTTTCGTTATTCTCTATCGCTTGGGGTTCAGAAAGCTGTTTTTCGGGAGAGAGGTCTAGCGGGCTTAACACGTAGTAACCCAGGCCTCCGAGAAGACCGAGAGCAATGAATAATGCGATCCATTTTCCTCCAGAACGATATCCCCCAGAGTTCTGTAGAGGGTGTGATTGATCGTCAGGACGGTCTTCTGGTGAAATTTGCATGAGGTGAACCCCGGAATTATGTTGCTTGATTAGTTCTGTTTGTTTAATAGCTTTTTGTTTGTTAATCAACTGGTTGTTTAATGGCTTAATGTTTCACCGTTGAGTGTGCCCTGTTGGAGAACAATTTTGTAGTCTTCTCCGCCTTTCTCACGCTGCCAGAGTTGTACCAATAAGTAATTCCATTGGGGTGCAAGCCAGAGCAGGGTTTCCCTGTCATCATCTTTTCTGATTCGTTTTACCTTGGTGGTATGAATTTTACCAAGGGGCGTGTCAATGGTTTCTTCACCAACGATTTCAAAATTATAGGGCTTGAGTCGACCGCGGCTGATGACCTGATAGTGCAAGGGGGAAACGCCATTCATCAAATCTCTTTGTAATTGGAGTTGATAAGTCAGCCGGTTGAGGTAGCCATCTTTCAATTTGACCTGACGTTGTTTCTTTTTACTGTCGTAGTTAGCAATGCCTTTATCTCGATTGTAGGTCAGCTTTTCGGTTTTCTTCATGCCGAGGATACTGCGTTTGTATTGGTAGTTGAGGTCGACGATGACACCTTGGTTGTTCATGCGGAATTCTGCGTGCTCGGTTATGTTGCTGAGCATGTTTTTTGCCGTTGTACTGAGAGTGTACTGGCCTGATGCTAGTTTTAACTGACGGCTGGCATCAATATCCATGCCGTTATACGTAGCGGCATAGGAAAGATTGTAGGGCGTTAGCGCGAGATCTGTTGGAGGTGTGGGTTGAGGTTCAGCCTGAAGGTCAGAGTAAGCTGGCGTGGCAAAAGCAGCAATGAAAACAACGATCATGCCAACACTGATTTTTTTAAGACGTGATGCGTTAAGGTGCATATGTAGAACGGCGAATCTCTGTCTGAGTGTCGGCATGGTATTAACCGTATTCCTGTGTCTGTAGTTGGTGTTGATGAACCGATGATTAGATACAGTTTGTCGCCGTTTGTTCAGCAAGTCTGTGTTAAAAAACGGTCTCAGTGTTCAGGAATGATATCAGAGAAAGGGAAGCCGGCGTCAGGCAGTTGTTTGCCATCCAGTTGAGGTCTGCCATTGTTGAAGTGTAGGCGTCCTTCACAGAACCATCGGGCTGCCAAGGGGTAGATCTGATGTTCCTGAACCAGCACTCGCTTCGCTAGTGCATCTTCATTGTCACCGGGCAGTACAGGTACTTCAGCTTGAATGATAGCGGGTCCGCCATCCAATTCACTGGTCACAAAATGTACCGTTGCTCCAGCTGTTGTATCACCGGCTTCTATTGCACGCTGATGGGTATGCAGCCCCGGGTATTTTGGCAGCAATGATGGATGGATATTCATAATGCGACCGGTAAAGCGGTGGACAAATCCCGGGGTGAGTATGCGCATGAATCCGGCCAGAATCACCAAGTCGGGTTTGTAGCTCTCGATTCGTTCGGCTAATGCGTGATCGAAGTTTTCGCGATCTATAAATTCGCGATGATCCACCACTTCACTGGCGATACCTGCATTCTTGCCACGTTCGAGTCCCATTACGCTCGTTTTGTTGCTGATAACGGCGACAATGTCCGCATTAAGGGCGCCACTTTTTGTCGCATCGATAAAGGCTTGAAGGTTGCTGCCGCTGCCGGATAACAGTACAACCAGACGGGGCCGATTTTTTGTGGTCATGGTTTGTGGCTCTTGCAGCTTGTGGTCATTATTTGTAGCTTTTTCAGCTTACAGGCCCTGCAGCTCAACTTGTTCTTCGTCAGCCTCAGCATGGGCGATATGTCCAATAATAAAGGCGTCTTCTCCCGCGGCATGCAGTGTATCCAATGCGGTCTCTGCCACCTCGCTGGGGACACAAACCACCATGCCGATGCCACAGTTAAATGTGCGATGCATTTCGGTGTCATCTATATTTCCATTGGCTTGCAACCAATCGAAAATGGCGGGTTTCTTCCAACTCGTGGTGTCGATAACGGCTTTTGCATTTTCTGGCAGTACTCTTGGAATATTTTCCAATAGTCCACCGCCGGTGATATGTGAAATGGCATGAACAGGTACGTGGGCATGTTCTACCAATGCCAAAATAGGTTTTACATAGATACGTGTTGGTGTCAGTAGTGCTTCACCCAACGTCGTACCATCAATACTTTCATTGTGGATGTCGGCACCGGAGACCTCGATGACCTTGCGAATCAAGGAATAGCCATTGGAATGGGGGCCGCTGGATGCAAGGCCGATTAAGGTGTCACCCACATGGACAGCACTGCCGTCGATTATTTCAGCTCTTTCTACGATACCCACACAGAAACCGGCGAGATCGTAGTCTTCACCTTCATACATACCTGGCATTTCGGCGGTTTCACCACCTACCAATGAGCAGCCTGCTAATTTGCAGCCTTCACCGATACCTGTGACGACAGACGCCGCCATGTCGACATTTAATTTTCCGGTAGCATAGTAGTCGAGGAAAAACAGCGGCTCAGCACCACAGACTATCAAGTCATTGACGCACATGGCGACCAAGTCAATGCCGATAGTGTCGTGGAGTTCTAGGTCCATGGCGAGTTTGAGTTTGGTGCCAACGCCATCGGTTCCTGAGGCAAGTACGGGTTCTTTGTAACCGCTGGGCAAGCTAAACAAGGCCCCAAAACCACCCAGTCCTGCCAGCACTTCGGGTCGCCGAGTATCTTTGGCAACGTGCTTGATACGTTCCACGAGTGCATTGCCGGCATCAATATCGACACCGGCATCTTTATAGCTGAGAGGGGTTGGCTTTTGGTCGCTCATAGTGGTTTCTAGTTGCCTTAAGTCGTTGCCTTACTTACCAGTAGCCGTTGTGAAATGGCTGCTTTTTTGAGGGGCGAATTAAAAGAGCGGGTATTTTATATTAAAAGCAGTGAACTGGCAGTCGGATAATGGGCCTATTTGTACTCTACTGGTACAATCGCGCCATGAAAAACCGTGCTGTTATTAAAAATACTCTGATTGCCCTTATTGTTGTGGTTCTTTTGCCCTTGCATTTGCAGGCAGAAACGGTCACTGATCTCTATCATACTGTTGTACCCGTCTCTGGCCAAAGTGGGTCCGAAAGATTGCGGGCCATGCGAGTTGGTCTAGGCAAGGTGTTAGTGAAAGTCACTGGTGATAGCCAAGCCTTGTCGAATGTGAACTACTCTAATCCTGAACGCTATGTGACTGAATATGGCTATGTGGGCTACCGTGATCCTCGGGCTTCCGAGTCATCACCCGCTGGGCTCGGTATGAGTTTAAATTATGCCCCTTCGGCAATTAACAAGCTGCTCAGGGAATATCGGTTGCAAGTGTGGCCGTCTGATCGTCCTGGGCTTCTGGTGTGGATGGTGATTGACGACCCTGTCGGAGGGCGCAGTTTTGTGACCTCTGAAAATTTGCCAGAAGCTGTGGCGACACTGGAATCATTGATGGATGATCGTGGTGCTCCGTTGATTCTTCCTTTGCTGGATTTGCAAGACAGCAGGAGTATTTCTGCAATAGATGTCTGGGATCTAAACCAAACACAGTTGACCGCAGCCGCAGAGCGCTACAGTGCCCATAATTGGCTGGCTCTGCGCATGTATAAGGGGTCTTCTGGCCAATGGCGGGCTGCGCGACTGCTCTATCTAAAAGGCAATGATAGCCTGCAAAATGTGGTGGCGGATAATTTGTCGGCATTAATGAGCAAAATTGTGCCGGAGGTAGTGGATAGCCTTGCCAGCCAGTATGCCTACGTGCCCAAAACGGATACGGAGACGGTCTTTCTTCAGCTTGAAAATATTAATGATTATCAGGCGTTCAATGAGGCAACCCACTATTTAGAGTCATTAGAGGTGGTTCGCCACCTCACCGTGAGTGAGGTCGATAATGACCGGCTAGGGTTGCGAGTGTATGTGGAAGGTGAGGTGAACCTGTTGTTGGATACCCTGCGTAGGGATCGACGAATGACTGAAAATCTTTCTGCTGCCGAGGTGGCCAATACTTTAGAGACGACGAATATTGGTGCTGCGGCGAATAGTGGTGAGGTAGGAAGTGCAGGCGTTACTAATAGTGATGAAGTTATTAATGGTACTGAGATTCTTAATGGTGCCGAGGGTTTTAATGGTTCGGGTGTTGACGTTGTAACAAAAACATTACCGAAGCCGAAAAACTTCTATTTCATCTGGGGGCAGCGCTAGTGCCCCAACAGCTGAGCCTGCGTATTAACCTGAATGACGACGCTACGCTAGAGAATTTTTTTCTTCAAGAGCGGGATGCTAATCGTCAGGTGGCAGCAGTGCTTCGAGAACAGCTGCTCATTGGGGAACAGCCATTTGTTTATCTTTGGGGCGCTGTTGGCAGTGGTGTTTCACATCTCTTGCAGGCGAGCTGTCATCAGGCTTCGGCTCAGGGTTTGTCCACTCAATATTTACCATTGGGTGAGCTGTTAGATTATCCTCCAGAGCAATTGTTAGAAAACTTGGAACAACTGAATCTGGTCTGTCTGGATGATGTTCAGGTAATATCTGGACATGCCGATTGGGAAAGAGCACTTTTTGATCTGTATAACCGAATCAAAGATGCCGGTGGCTGTTTACTGCTTGGGGCAGATTGTTCTGCCAGAGAAATGCCATTACAACTGCCCGATCTTCAGTCTCGGTTTGGTTGGGGGCCGGTATTCCAACTTACTTCATCAGATGATGATAAAAAACGACAGATTCTTCAATTTAGGGCCTCACGAAGAGGGATGGAGTTGAGTGATGATGTGGCATGTTATCTGATCAACCGAACTGCTCGGGGGTTGGCAGAGCTGATGGGTTGTCTCGATATTTTAGAAGAGGCCTCGTTGGAAGCAGGGCGAAAGTTGAGTATCCCTTTTGTGAAGCAGGTGTTTGGTTTTTAGACAATTCTCAAATACTCTGATAGCCTTGATTCCCAAGTAGCCCTCAAAGCCATATTTACCCCACTCCTGACCATTGATAGATTACTTGTCGCCCGTGTCAGTAGCCAATTCATGAGTTTCTAATTCGTGAACAACGGCTAGCAGGCTTTCAACAGTTTGCGGTCCCAATAATACTTTTTGGTAAACCCCTTGGGTATCGATGACCAGTGTTTCTGGAAGTGCGCCACTGGCGGTTACACCAAACTGCTGCCTAGGGTCAGTAGTCAGCACGGGGAAGTTGATGCCCATGGCCTTTGCCTGTGTTCTTAACTGGTCCCCTGTGACACCGTCATAGTTCACTGCCAAGACTTGGACTCTGCCATGCCATTCTTTTTGGAAGGTATTTAACTCGGGCATTTCAGTGCGGCAGGGCTTACACCACTCGGCCCAATAATTAATAAAGACTACGCGACCTTTTAACTCGGAAAACTGAAGTTTGGTGCCATCTGTTAGAGCATAAGTTGTTTCATGACTACCGCAAGATGTTAGCGATAAGTTCAAAAGCAATAGGCCCAACCACAAAAAAAAAGGGTGGGTTCTTCGTTTAATCATTTTGATCATTTGTGTTCTCGTCAGAAAAAAGCTGAGCAACCGTTGGAGAGAAAGTGTCATCCAATTGTTCGTTAGCGCGGCTTAAAATATCAGATAGTTGGGCAAACCAGGGATATTTGGTTAATGCTTCGTTCGCTTTGTTGCTAGGTAATGCCGTCAACCCTCTACCACTTAGAGAGGCAATGTCGGTTAGCTGCAGGTGGTGGGGGTCTCGTGTCATAACGTAATACCCGGCAGTGGTTTCAGCTAGCATGTGTTTTTCCAATAATAGGTTGCGCAGCCTTCTCCAGTGTTGTTCTTCGAGGCCCGCGTCGATAATGTCGCGGTTTGATAGTGCTCCACCCTGTTGCTGCTTGGACCAGCATTCCCAAAGTACCACCAAGACAGCGACTAGGTCTGGGTAATCAAACCCTTTCCAGGTAGTCTTAAATGTTTCCATGGAGCGTATTAGTTCCGCACCGCCCAGTACGATAATCCACATCAGATAAATCCATATCAGAAAGATAGGGAAAATAGCAAAAGCCCCATATACAGTGGTGTAACTGGAGTGAGCAACTAATGTGCCAAAGGCCACTTTAGCGAGCTCAAAACAAATGGATGTGACCAGTCCGCCGATAACGGCATAGCGTGTGGAAACCTTGCAATTGGGAACAGCAATAAACAGCAGGGTAAAGGCGGCCCAGGTAAAGACCAGGGGCAGGATGCCAAATATTCTGGCGGTGATGCCCAACACGTCGATTTCACCGACCAACAATTCAAAGGAGAGAAGGTACGTATGCATGATTAGGCCAATACCTAGCAACAATGGTCCTAGGCTCAGAATGCCCCAGTAGAGCAAAAAACTCGATAACCCACGACGGCTGCCAACTGTTCCCCAGATATTGTTAAAGGCTTGCTCTATATTTGTCAGCATTAGGTAAGAGGTGATCAGTAATATGACGGCGCCAGCGGCGGACAAATTACGTGCTTGGCTAGAAAATTCAGTGAGGTACTGTTGTATCTCTGCACCACTTTGTGGAACAAAATTACTGAAAATCAACTCCTGAACCTGCCCCTCCAAGCCCTGAAATGCTGGGATTAAGGAAAACATGGAATACATCAAGGTCATTAGCGGTACCACCGCAAACAAACTCATGTAAGTTAGGGCCGCAGCACTTTGGCGACACCCATCGCAAATAAAGCGTTTTACGAGATGCCGAAAAAAAGTCCCGGCCATTTGTACTTGTTCTGTTGCTGTTAAAGACACGATATAACCTCGTTATATGAGACGCTGTCTGGCCCCGGCAGCTGGTTTCCAGCTAGAATGTATTTTTGGTCAAAATTCTTTCTCTAACAAGGGTATTCTACACAAAGATTATGATTAGCATTTATCACAATCCCCGCTGTTCCAAATCCCGTCAAACTTTAGCGCTGCTAGAGGAACGCGGTATCGCACCAGAAATCGTACTGTATCTGGAAACCCCTCCCACTGCAGAAGCATTGAATGGCATTCTAAAAAAACTTGGAATCTCTGCACGTGAATTGTTACGTAAGGGTGAAGATGCTTATCAAGAAAATAATTTGTCTGATGCTAGCCTTTCTCATCAGCAGCTTATCGAGGCGATGGTGACAAATCCCAAGTTGATTGAGCGTCCTATCGTTATTAACGGCGATAAAGCCGTATTAGGGCGCCCACCTGAACAAGTTTTGGATATTCTCTAGAGGTTTCTTTGATGTCGTATGTTTTAGTTCTCTATTATTCTCGTTACGGCAATACTAAAATAATGGCTGAAAAAATTGCCGAGGGTGTGGAGCAGGTTGGCCTTGAAGCTCGGGTGCGAACAGTGCCGTCAGTATCCCCCAATTGTGAGGCTACTGCGCCAGATATTCCATCGGAAGGTCATGTCTATTGTAGTCAGGAGGATTTGAAGGGTAGCGCTGGTCTAATACTCGGTAGTCCCACTCGTTTTGGTAATATGGCTGCGCCACTTAAATATTTTTTGGATATGACGGGTGATATTTGGCTCAACGGTGACTTGATTGGAAAACCCGCGGGGGTGTTTACGTCTACGGGGTCACTGCATGGCGGACAGGAATCGACGCTGTTGAGTATGATGTTACCCCTGATGCATCAGGGGATGGTGTTGGCTGGGTTACCATACAGTGAAACAGCTTTGCACACGACAACTCGTGGTGGTACACCCTATGGTGCATCGCACCAAGCGGCGGATGGGAATTTTGATCTCAGTGTTGAAGAATCTGAGCTGTGTGTTGCATTGGGTAAACGCATTGCTGTTTTGGCACAAAAATTATCTGATGCTCCATAACCTGTACCCTCGATAATCAGAGGTCATTGTTACAAAAGTATAATTGAGGTCGTCACTAGACAGCCTTTAGCAAGTCACTAGGAAGTTTCATGACAATAAAAGTTATTCCCAACCTTGGAAAGAAGCTCTGTATTGGGCGTCAATTAACCCGAGGTAGTTTGATGCTGTTTCTATTAGTATTGCTGCTCAATGGCTTGCAGTCTTCTACACCCATAAGTTTGATGGTTTTTACCTTTGTACCCTTATTAATTCTTCTTCCTGGGTTATATGTGGAGCGTTATAAAACGATCTCCATGTTGTGTTTTGTGACATTGTTGTATTTTGTTGTCACCGTTAACAATTTATTTTCGCCTGATGCCAATGTATTTGATTGGGCGGAGTTAGTGTTATTGGTGGTGATGTTTAGTGCGGCAATGATGTATAGCCGCTGGAAACAATATTCTCTTTATCAGGATGATATGTCATGAGTGAAAAACCCGGTCTGATTCGACGTTTTTTCCGGCTTATTGGTGGGCTGCTAAGTGCGGTTCGGATGTTGGTTAATCTTGTTTTTGTATTGATATTAATCGCAGTGGTCATGAGCTTTGTACAAAAAGATGTACAGCCACTACCGGAAAAAGCAGCCCTGAGAGTAGCGCCAGGTGGCTTTTTGGTTGAGCAAAAAACCTATGTTGATCCCTTAACTCAGATATTGGAGCAAAGCCGCCCTGCTGATGCTGAAACACTGACCTATGATTTGATTGAAGCGATTGATCGTGCCACCAATGATCCTAGGATAACAAGCTTGGTGCTGGAGCTGGATTTCCTCATTGGGGGTGGTGTTAGCAAGTTGGAGGATATTGGTGAAGCGTTGGCCCGTTTTAAGGCCAGCGGTAAACCCATTGTTGCGGTAGGAGACAACTACACCCAGGAACAGTATTACCTGGCCAGCTATGCGGATGAAATTCACCTTAATCCTATGGGGGCTGTTTTGCTCACGGGCTTTGGTAGTTACCCCAGTTACTTCAAAGAAGCGTTGGATAAACTCCATATTAATCTGCATATTTTCCGAGTAGGTACCTACAAAGATGCAATAGAACCCTTTACCCGTTCGAGTATGTCAGCTGCTTCTCGAGAGCATACTACAGAGTGGCTTAATACACTTTGGACTGCTTACACTAGTCGAGTGGAAGCCCTGCGAGACCTGCCCGCGGACGCCATTAATGATTATGCCAACAACTTGGGTAGTAAATTGGCGAAACATAATGGCAATACTGCTGAATTAGCCATAGCTTCCGGGCTTGTGGATAAGCTATCTACGCGGTCGCAAATGGTAGCTCGGCTTCAGCAGTTGGCTGGTGTGGCGAGTGAGGGCGGTTATGAATATATTGATACTGGGCGTTATTTAGGGCACATGCGCAGAGCAGAGTCTCTACATACAGATACTGTAGATAACAAAGTCGGACTTATTGTGGCCAAGGGGGCAATTTTTGATGGAGAGCAGCCAGCGGGGAGCATAGGCAGTGATAGCCTGTCTGGGTTGTTCCAGCAAGCTCGTGACAATGAGCAGATAAAGGCGGTGCTCTTACGCATTGATAGTCCTGGTGGCAGTGCTTTTGCTTCAGAGATTATTCGACAAGAAGTTTTATTGACGAAACAAGCGGGAAAACCTGTAGTGGTTTCAATGGGCTCTGTGGCGGCTTCAGGAGGTTACTGGATTGCCATGGGGGCTGATGAGGTGTGGGCTAATCCGACAACAATCACCGGGTCTATTGGCGTTTTTGGCATTATCCCTACCTTTGAAGATAGTCTGGAGGCTTTGGGCATTCACAGTGATGGTGTTGGCACTACAGCCTTGTCAGATTTGTACCAACTTAACCGGCCTATGTCGTCACAGGCGAAGCAAGTGGTTCAAGCCGGAGTCGATCACGTTTACGATCAGTTTTTGACCATTGTGGCTGATGCCCGAAATAGTACTACCGATCAAGTCAATCAGGTGGCTCAGGGGCGTGTATGGACCGGAGATAAGGCCTTAGAATTGGGTCTTGTTGATAAGTTGGGGAATTTGAAACAGGCCACGGATTCTGCGGCTGCGGCTGCAGGGTTGGATTCTTACGATGTGGAACATATACGTAAGCCTTTGGAGTTTCGTGAACAGTTGATGCAAGAGCTAGCGAAAGGCCAAATTGGCGTAATGGCAGCTGCTTTACCTGAGAAATGGCTGCCTAGTAGTCTGATTGCTCATTTTTACGGTTTCTCCAGAAAACTGGAGTTGATGACACGATTCAATGACCCCAGAGGGATGTACTTGAATTGCTTTGAGTGTATGAATCAGTAACCGGTATTTTTCTAACGGGTTCCCACCAAACTGGGGTATTAATTAAAAAGGCGGCTATCGAAATCGATAGCCGCCTTTTTAGTATCAGTACTTTTTCAGTCGAAGTGCTTTCCCAATATCGGTACTTTTTTGAAGAGAAAGTATATGGGGGACTATTAACGCTCCAAATATTGCAGTTTGTTTGGAACACCATCCCACTCTTCAGCATCGGGAAGTTCTTCTTTCTTTTCAGTGATATTGGGCCAAACTTCTGCTAATTCTGTATTCAGCTCTAAGTAGACTTGTTGGTCTTCAGGTAGTTCGTCTTCTGAGAAAATAGCTTCGGCAGGACATTCTGGTTCACAGAGGGCACAGTCAATACATTCGTCCGGGTGAATGACCAAGAAGTTGGGGCCTTCGTAAAAGCAGTCCACCGGACAAACTTCGACACAATCTGTGTATTTGCACTTGATGCAGTTTTCGCCGACGATGAAGGTCATTGTGTGCTCTCTCCGTAATACTGGTGTCTCAACAGCGGCGCATTATACAGAAATCAATTCCTGTATTTAAACAATAACTGCTGAATATTATTTAATTTTGAGCGAGATCAGTTTTTGCTGCAAAGTTTTTTCAGTGCATAGAGCTGATCAAGTGCTTCCCTTGGGGTCAAGTCGTCCGGTTCGATGCTGGATAAAGTATCGAGTACTTTCGCACCGAGAGTATCAGCAAATAGTTCGCTCTGGAATGGTGCGGGCTGATTTTTTGGAAATGGTTCGGCGCTTAATGTTGGTTTTACCGTAGGGTGTGCTCCCGCCTCAAGGCTAGCAAGCTCTTTCCGGGCCAAAGCAAGGACTTCTGCGGGGATACCCGCCAACTTTGCCACTTGAATACCATAGCTCTGACTGGCTGGCCCCTCCTGAATCGTATGTAGAAATACAATATCATCCTTGTATTCCGTGGCATCTAGGTGAACGTTAGCTACGCCAAGGGTTTTGTCCGGCAAGCTGGTGAGTTCAAAGTAGTGTGTCGCGAAAAGTGTGAAGGCTTTTACTTTCTCGGCCAGTTGTACGGCGCAAGCCCAAGCTAGGGATAGCCCATCGAAAGTACTGGTGCCTCGGCCTACTTCATCCATTAAAACCAAGCTACGTTCGGTGGCATTGTGAAGAATGTTGGCCGTTTCGGTCATTTCTACCATAAAGGTGGAACGGCCTCCGGCCAAGTCATCCGAGGAGCCGATACGGGTAAATATACGATCAACCAAGCCAATAGTGGCCCCTTGTGCCGGGACGCAGCTTCCGATGTGGGCTAACAGTACGATTAGTGCGGCTTGGCGCATGTAAGTAGATTTACCCCCCATATTAGGTCCGGTAATTATCAGCATCCGCCGTTGATCATCCAGTTGTAAATCATTGGCGACAAAAGGATTGTCTAGCACTTGTTCCACAACAGGGTGGCGGCCAGCTGTGATATTGATACCAGGTTCTTCGACAAGAGTGGCTGGCATTAAATTCAGGCTGTCAGCACGTTCTGCCATATTAGTGAGTACATCCAGCTCAGAGATGGCAGCGGCACATTCCTGGAAGGGTAGTAATTGTTCGTTAAGGGTCTCAATTAAGGCTTCATAGAGTGCTTTTTCTCGGCTCAGTGCACGGCTTTTGGCACTCAGTGCTTTGTCTTCAAATTCTTTAAGTTCGGGGGTGATGAATCGCTCGGCATTTTTCAGTGTTTGTCGCCGAATATATTCCGCGGGTGCTTGGTTGGATTGAGCACGAGATATTTCGATGTAATAACCGTGAACTCGGTTATAGCCAACTTTTAACGTATTAATACCGGTGTTTCGTTTTTCGCGTTCTTCTAGGTCGATCAAAAACTGTCCGGCATTGGTACTGATATTTCTAAGTTCATCTAATTCGGAATCATATCCCTCAGCAATAACACCGCCATCACGAATCACTACGGGTGGATTTTCAATCAGTGCTCTATGGAGTAAATCGACAGTTTTCGGAAATTCAGACGCTTGGGCAAGCAGTTGCTGAATCCGAGCAGACTCTGAACCCAGTGATTTTGAATCAGACAGTATGGATTGAATAGCGGGTAGGGCGGCTAGGGATTGTCGCAGCCGGCTCAAATCTCTGGGGCGCGCAGACCGTAAGGCGAGTCGGCCTAAAATACGCTCCATATCCCCGATGTTTTTTAACTCATTAGTGAGTGTTTCATAACAATAATTGAGCCGTAATGCGGCAACAGCCTGTTGTCGTCCTTGTAAGATGGCCAGATTGCGCAATGGACGGTTAATCCAGCGGCATAGCAGCCTGCTACCCATGGCAGTTGAGGTGTTATCAAAAACGGATAACAGGGTGTTTTCTTGGCCGCCATAAAGGTTTGTGTCCAGCTCTAGGTTGTGTCTGGTGGCCGCATCCAGAATCACACTGTCATCACGATTTTCATGGTTGATAGTACGAATATGGGGTAATGCTGTACGCTGGGTTTCTCGGGCATATTGCAGCAGACATCCCGCCGCCGCCAGAGCCAAAGGCAGATGGTTACAACCAAACCCTTGTAAGTCCTTGGTGCCAAATTGGTCGTTGAGTTGGCGTTGAGCGGTGTCTTGTTCGAACTCCCAAGGCTGCCTACGGCGCGTGCCTTTATAAATATCAATAATTTCAGGAGCAGGAAAATCTTCGCTCACCAATAATTCGGCGGGACTTAAACGTTGGAGCTCACTGTGTAAACTTTCTGTGCCAGTCACTTCCAACACTAAAAAACGACCGCTACCTATATCCAGCGTGGCGATACCAAAAGTAGTAATGCCAGATTGATCATAATGGTGGGCAACAGCAGCTAGAAGGTTATCTCGTTTCTCATCTAATAACGCTTCATCACTGATCGTGCCCGGCGTGACTACTCGGACAACCTGACGCTCTACCGGCCCTTTGCTGGTGGCAGGGTCACCTATTTGTTCACAAATTGCCACGGATTCACCAAGCTTCACCAGCTTAGCCAAATAACCCTCTGCAGCATGGTAGGGAATGCCTGCCATAGGAATGGGGTTGCCGCCGGACTTGCCTCTAGCGGTGAGAGTTACATCCATTAACTGTGAGGCCTTCTTGGCATCATCGTAAAACAGCTCGTAGAAATCACCCATGCGGTAGAACACCAGCTCATTGGGATGTGCAGCTTTGATGCGTAGATATTGTTGCATCATTGGGGTATGACTTTCGCTGTCTATAACTTTTTGATTCATATGGATATTTATGTGCGATGCACGCTTATGCTTGGCAATTTTTTGTTCGTAAAATGAAGGGCTGCTTCAATTAAATCAATAGCTTAAAGGTCTTAAGCAATCTAATCACTGATAAAAGTGTAACATTTAGTGTGTTTTTTTTAGAGTATTGTTTTCAGGTTAAAATGTTACATTAATTGGAGAATAGCTGGGGGGTCGAATAAATTATTTGCCTACAAGTTTGTGAGAGTTCAGAAGCGAAGTCCAGAATTATCAGCTAGAAGAGTTTGTGGTAAATGTCGAGCAGAGTATCCAATTCGAGTAGGCCGCCTTCCGGTTGTTGTGTCCTGCTGGTATACCCGTTGCGACTGTTGTCGGCATTAGATTGGTCACGCTTGGTATAATTCAGATGGTCGTCAATTTTGGCATTCAGAGCTGCCTTGACAGTAATCATGGCCAGTATTCGCCAAAGCTTATTGAGATCTTTCTTGGTCTTGATATTTTTTCAGCTGCTTGAAAATGGCTTGTAGCTCTTCTTTCTTGTTGGTGTCTATCCCCTCCCATTGTCTGGGTTAATCATGGCCAGTTACACAGATTTTGTTATTGTTTCTTTATGAGCGTCTGTCTTAAGCAGGGTGCCTACAGTGCACTGTGTTTCAAGTGGGTGTAGCAGTGGTTGGTCGTAATAACGATATAGTGATTATGTCGTCAGTCGCGTTTTTTAAGCACGATGTCGGCCGCTTCTAATTCTGCAATGATGCGTTGCACCGCACGCTCAGTAATACCAACGTTAACAGCTACCTTTCTCATTCGCATATTGACATCAGTCTCCGAGAAAATTAAGACATGCACGTAGTTACTGAATAAGGCCCAGCTGACATTTTCTGTGTTATCTGAATAATGTACGTGTATATGTTTTCATGAGATGATGTTCTTATTGTATGTTCTCGGCGGCTGTTTTAAGGCATATCTTTTGGAGTGAGTGATGAATCAAAAACTAATGGGTATGATTTGCGTGTTTTTTTTAGTATTCACTGTGAATAAGACAAATGCAGTTGAGGCACTATCAGCTGTCGAGCTTAAATCGCATTGTGTTTTCTTGCCAGAACAAACAGAAAGCGTGGATGGACAATTTTGCATTCGCTATATCCAGGGTTTTATTGATGGCGCAGTAGCTACTGATGAGCGGGTGCTGCTTAACGTAGAGGCGGAATTGGAACAGAAGGAAACCTTTACTGAGAGAGCAACACGAGTTCGTGGTGTTGGTTTGCGTGATCGTGCTGCCCGTTATGCAGAGTTTTGTCTTGGTGACCCGATTTCCTTGCATGAAGTCGTTTCGAATGTAGTTGATGATCTTAAGGCGACTAAGTTGGTTGCAGATGCAATGGCACGCAACGTGGTTTATACCTCTGTACGTAAACATTACCCTTGTGATTCGAATTCTAATGGTCCGCGCTAGAGAATTTTGTGGGCACTACTGATTCCAACTATTTAAAAAAATTAGCCATACTGCTATTGATATTGGCGATTGCTTGGCTATTGTGGTCAGGCATCTATAAGCCTTTACTGCTTGGTTTGGGGGTGTTCTCCTGTCTGCTGTCTCTATATCTTGCTCACCGTATGGGTGCCCTCGATGATTCTATGTTTTCCTGGTATGTGCTGCCTCGCTTACCCCGTTATTGGGTATGGCTGCTAAAGGAAATTACGCTATCGAGCTTCGAAGTTGCCAGAATTATTTTAAAGCGGGAAATGCCAATTAGCCCCACCATCATTGAGTTTGATGCGGTGCCTGCAGACCCTGTAGGGCAGGCGATTTTGGGTAATTCGATTAGTTTAACACCAGGCTCGGTCACATTGGATATTCATGAAGGTAAACTAACTGTGCATTGTTTTACACAAGTAGGCGCTGATGCCTTGCTCGAAGGTGAAATGAACCGCCGCGCCGCCGCGCTTACGGACTATTAATTCTATGTATTATGCTGCATCAATAGCCATTCTTATTACTATGGCGCTAGCTCTGATACGCGCTATGTCGGGTCCAAGTGTTTATGATCGGGTGCTGGCAGTTAACATGATGGGTACAAAAACAGTATTACTATTATCAGTTATTGCCTTCCTGTACGGTCGCCCTGACTTCCTCGATTTGGCGCTGGCCTATGCCCTAATTAACTTTATCGGCGTACTGGCGGTGCTTAATTTTTTCCAAAATGCTGCGGCGCGTAATGCCGTTAATAAATCGTCGGAAAACTAGCGAATGGCCTGGGTTATTGATCTGCTAAGCTGGGTTTTGCTGTCTGTTGGCGGAATTTTTATTCTAATCGGTGGCGTTGGCGTTGTGCGTTTGCCTGAATTTTACACCCGTATGCACGCCGCAAGCCTGACAGATTCTATGGGTACGATACTTATTCTTATTGGCATTATGCTGCAAGCGGGTGCCTCACTGGCAACCATTAAACTCATCGCTATTCTCGTCTTTATGCTATTGACTGGGCCGACCGCTACTTATGCGTTGGCGAATGCGGCGTTGATGTCAGGTATGAAACCTAACAAATTGGCTTTAGCTGAAGACTCTGCTTCAGCTGGCAAGGAAGATTGAGCTATGATCGTTTTGTTTGGCGTATTCTTACTCACATTGTTGGTGATTACTGCCATTGCGATTATACGGACACCTGACCTCTTTGTAGCGGTCATGCTCACTGGTATTTTTAGTTTATTAATGGCGTCGATTTTCTTCATCCTTGATGCAGCTGATGTTGCGTTGACTGAGGCCGCAGTGGGTGCGGGAATATCAACGGTGTTATTTTTGAGTGCGCTGGCGCTCACCGAACAAAAAGAACGATCCATTCGCCCTGGACGCTGGTTAGCTGTGCCAGTGGTAGTGGCAGGCGCATTAATTGTCTATGCGACGTTTGATAAGCCGAGGCTCGGTGACCCTGATGCACCTGTGCATCAGCACGTTGCCCCTTGGTATTTGGAAAAAACACCTGAGTTGATAGACATTCCCAACGTGGTTACCGCGATACTCGGTAGTTTCCGTGGTTATGACACGCTGGGCGAAGTGTTTGTAGTATTGACCGCGGCCATTGGCGTGATGTTATTACTGGGTACCCGGCATCGCAAAGCGGCAAGTCCGGTGCAACCAGCATCAAGTTCGGATGGTCTGCGTCACCATCTTATTCCCCGTGTGCTTGGGCGACTATTAATCCCTTTTATCGTGTTGTTCGGATTGTATGTACAGTTTCATGGTGAGTATGGCCCGGGCGGTGGTTTTCAGGCCGGTGCGTTGGTTGCTGCGGCTGTAATTTTGTATGCTTTGTTAGAAGGTGAGGGGCCAGCGCTGACAGTAGTGCCCTTATCAGCTATAACCGCAATGATGGCTGGTGGAGCAGTACTTTATGTCCTGGTTGGCTTAGCTGGCATAGTTCTTGGTGGTAACTTTCTCGATTATTCGGTATTACAAATTGATCCGGTCGCGGGCCAACATCTTGGTATTTTGCTGATTGAATTAGGTGTGGGCGTTACTGTGTGTGGTTGTATGTTATCTATTTTTCATGCATTCGCGGCTAGGGATAATCGTTGATGGAATGGTTAGGTCTTTATAATTATTGGGTGTTTGCTGTTGTGTTGATGATGGGTTTTTATACCGTTATCGCCAAGGGAAACCTCATTAAGAAGTTGCTGGGTTTATCCATTTTCCAGTCGGCGGTGTTTCTTCTTTATATCACCATGGACAAAGTGGATGGCGGTACCGCACCCATTATTCAAGAAGGGGTGAGCGATCAAATTTTTTCCAACCCGTTGCCGCAGGTATTAATTCTTACCGCTATCGTAGTGGGTATTTCCACAACGGCATTAGGTTTGGCAATTGTGGTGCGTATTAAAGAAACCTACGACAGCATTGAAGAGCATGAGATTCAAGCTAAGGACAATCACCGATGATTGCCAGTCACTGGCCTGCCTTACAGGTAGCGTTGCCTTTACTTGTGGCACCGATGGTGATGTTGTTGCGGGGAGCAACTTTACCCTGGCTCGCCGCGTTGGTAACCAGTTTTATGGCGTTTGCCATCGCTATTTCTATGGCCAGCACGGTGCTAGAAGGCGAAGTCATTGTTTATGCCGTGGGCTCTTGGCCGGCTCCGGTAGGTATTGAATTACGTATTGATGAACTGAGCGCGCTGCTTTTATTGATCGTTACTGGCGCATCCAGTACCACGCTACTTGCCGCAAGAAACAGCCTTACTGCCGAGCTAGAACCCGAGCGTCATATGCTGTTTTATGCAGCCTGGCTGCTGGCCCTCTCAGGGATGCTAGGCATCCTGGTGGCCGGAGATGCCTTTAATATATTTGTGTTCATGGAAATTGCCTCACTCGCCAGTTATGTACTGATTTCGGCAGGCTCTGATCGTCGTGCGCTTCCTTCGGTGTTTAAGTACCTGATTATGGGCACTATCGGGGCGACGTTTTATCTTATCGGAGTGGGCCTCATTTATATGATGACGGGCACGCTGAATTTGGCCGATATGGAAAGTCGCCTAGCTGAAGTGGAAGAGCTAAAGCCTATTATGGTGGCGGCTGGGTTTATCACCGTAGGTCTTGCGCTTAAAGCCGCACTGTTCCCCTTGCATGCGTGGTTGCCCAATTGTTATACCTATGCGCCCCATATAGCCACGGCGTTTCTAGCGGCTTGTTCAACCAAAATTGCCTTATACGTATTGTTGCGTTTTGATTTCGTGGTTTTTCAGGGGAACCTGATTGGACATGATGTGCAGTTCTCTGGCTTTTTGATGCCGCTAGCGCTTATCGCAATTTTGGTTGCTTCTGGCGTTGCACTGTTTGAAACGAATTTGAAACGGTTATTGGCTTATTCGTCGATTGCACAACTCGGTTATATCTGGTTGGGCGCAAGTTTTGTGAGTAAAGCGGGACTTACCGCAAGTGTCGTGCACATGTTTAATCACGCTTTGGCCAAGGGCACTTTGTTTATTGCGGTCGCCTGCTTAGGGCTACGTTTTGCAAGTTTGACTCTGCAAGATCTTAAAGGCGCTGCACGATTTATGCCTTGGACTATGGCTGCCTTTGTGCTCGCTGGGATGAGTTTGGTTGGAGTGCCGGGTACCGCAGGCTTTATTAGTAAGTGGTATTTAATTTCAGCTGCTCTTGAGCAAGGTTACCAGGGTGTGGTGGTGATCGCTGTTATTTTGATTAGCTCATTAATGGCGGTTGCGTATCTTTGGCGTGTGGTAGAAGCCGCTTATTTTGGTGAGGCTCTAACATCGTCATCATCAACGACAGCTGAAAAGATGTCTGAAGCGCCACCGCTGATGTTGGCAGTGGTGTGGGTAGCAGCATTGGCGAATGTCTATTTTGGTCTTGATTCTACTGTGCCATTAGCGCTGTCAGAACAAGCAGCGACTGCGTTAATGGAACACCTGCGATGATTATGGAGACGCAACTGTTATGGATGTTGGCCCTGCCGCTGTTAGGAGCTGTGGCTATCGGGTTCGCAGGTCAGAGCCATCCGAATATTCGCGAAGCCATTACACTTCTCACCAGCGTAAGCTTAGCCTTGCTGGTGTGGAGCCTGTTTCCTGAAGTGTTAGGCGGCGCACGGCCAGAGGCACACCTTGTTAGTATATTGCCCGGCATTTCTCTCCAATTTAAAATTGAGCCATTGGGAATGCTATTCGCGGCACTGGCATCGTTGTTATGGATAGTCAATTCGATTTACTCGATTGGCTATATGCGTGGTAATAATGAACATCATCAAACGCGTTTTTATATCTGCTTTGCCGTGGCAATTTTCGGAGTGATGGGGGTGGCGATGGCGGAAAACCTGCTTACCCTGTTTGTTTTCTATGAGGTCTTAACACTATCTACCTACCCTTTGGTTTCCCACAAAGGCGATGCCAAATCGGTGGCATCGGCGCGCGTTTATCTGGGTATTTTACTGGCAACCTCAATGGGGCTTTTTTTACCCGCGATCATTTGGACCTATGCCGTTACCGGCACACTGGCATTTACCGCAGGTGGTATTCTCGAGGGTAATATAGCGGGCCCTGCCATCGGGCTACTACTTGCGTTATTCGTTTTTGGAACAGGCAAGGCGGCGCTGATGCCCGTGCATCGCTGGTTGCCAGCAGCGATGGTTGCCCCAACACCTGTTAGCGCGCTGTTGCATGCCGTTGCCGTGGTAAAAGCAGGTGTGTTCACGATCACTAAGATAGTCGTTTATATTTTTGGTATCGACTTCCTTGCTGCTTCGCCAAGTGGCGGCTGGCTGGTTTATGCTGCTGTATTTACGATTGTTACCGCAAGCTTTATTGCAATGCGGCAAACCAATCTTAAGCGCTTGTTAGCTTATTCAACGATCGCGCAACTCTCCTACGTGATTTTGGCGGCAGCTTTACTGATGCCTCTGTCATTAATGGCTGCGGCTTTGCATATGGTTGCTCATGCATTCGGCAAGATCACTTTGTTTTTTGCGGCCGGTAGTATTTACACGGCCAGTAAGAAAACAGAATTGGCTCAGCTACACGGTATCGGTCGACGCATGCCCTGGACCATGGGTGCGTTTACTATCGGTGCGTTGAGCATGATTGGAATTCCGCCCACCGCCGGTTTTATCTCAAAATGGTATTTGCTCACGGGTTCGTTTCAGGCTGAAAATTATATTGCCATGGCGGCCATTGTGGTCAGCACGCTACTCAATGCGGCTTATTTTTTGCCGATTGTGTATAGCGCTTGGTTTAAGGCGGAAACTGAAGCGCCAACTATTGACCACCGTGAGGCACCGTTGGCCATTGTTATTGCGCTGTCGATAACGGCGCTGTTGACGGTCATGTTTTTCTGGATAAACCAACCAGCGTTGGATCTAGCTGCTCAAATGGTTGGAGTGAAATAATGAGACCCAAACAAGACGATCACTGGTTAGTGCGGCCTCGGACAATTCGTTGGTTCTGGATTGGCGGCAGCCTGGTGTTGGCACTTACCGTTGCTTTACAACTCGTGATTAAGATCAAAGGGTATTTTGGCGTTGATTGTTGGTTTGGTTTTGGTGCGGTATTTGGCTTTTTATGCTGTGTGGTGATGGTGTTAGTAGCCAAAGGGCTCGGTCGATTTATAAAGCGTGACGAGCATTACTATCAAGATGGACATCCAGATGATTGAAGTTCTTCCACCCGCACTGATTTTATTTGGTGGCTCCGTGTTGATCGCAATCACTCGCGGAGCAATGCGTTCCGGTGTTGTATTACTGTTGCCATTGCTTGCCTTGTGGTCTGTGTGGCAGGTGCCGGATGGCGTAGCAGTTAGTTTGAGTTTTATGGATCACGCTATTGAACCAGTCGAGGGCAGCAAACTACGACGCTTGTTTGCCACCATATTTGCGTTAATGACCTTTGTCGG